>NZ_JAUEPD010000004.1:0-491194 GCF_030403525.1 Pseudomonas sp. WAC2 | reverse complement strand
TGATTTCCTGGTAGCGCGCATACGGAACGCCACTGGTCCCAATCACCTGGCCGCGATAGCGTGCATAGTTATGCAGGTCCAGAATGATCTTGATGTTGTGCTTTTGCGCATAACCAAAGGTGCGGTCTATCAGGGCTACATAGGTAGGATCCAGCGGGCCACCCAGCTTGGGTTGCAGGCGCTCCCAGATGATGGGGAAGCGGAATGTCTTGATACCCCTGGCGCTCCACTGCTGGAAGTAGGATTCCACTGGAAAAATATAGTTGGTGCCATTGATTCCAGGTAGAACATGGGGAGCAAATCCCGCACCGGACAGATTCAGACTAACCAGATCGACCGGTTCGGCTTGGGCCGCTGCACTGCCAAAAGCCAGGGCAGCGATGAAGGGAAGACTTTTTAAAAGACGCTTGGAGAAACGAACGGACATACTGATATTCACCATACTGCAAGTAGTCAGGTAAAGGCGTCTTCTATCCGTATCCGTGAGGCCAGAACTTGAAAAATAAGTGTTTCAGTCGTGTGGGTTACGGCTGAAGCGCTTCCGGGCATGCAGTACCTAATACAACTAGCGTGCCAAGACATGCTCAAGTGAGGCGTGGCAAACTCATTATTTTTTGGGTTCGCTAAGTATTTGCCTGCTAAAGAGTTTTCAATATCTATCGGCTAGCTATTCTTCGTGGCAGCGTGGCGCACCAAAGAAAAAGAGCTGGCTGGTCAGTCAAATAATTGAGGCCATATATTTGACATTTTCCTCGCCGGCCTATACCTGACGCCTGAAAACCGTCTTATGAATTGATCGGTAACTCCTGCCGGTTAGCAGCTGTCCAACCTGCAGACAAGAGGTTTTTTGCTCCCTTAGAGATCTGCTCATGGCAGATCCGCTTACGCCAGATATTGGTGTTGAATAGATCATCTTGATGTCACTGTCGCGTCAGAGAACCATGTGATGAATAAATCCTTAATGGGTTATCTGGTTAAGCTCCTGTCTGTTCCAGAGCACCACCCAGGGTTACTAAAGGCCCAATACGTTGCGTTAGCCCGGCAGTTACCACTCATGTATTTCGTACTGTTGGTCAACTCTTGGGTCTTGGCTATCACTCACGTTGCGGCTGCGCCCTACTGGCTGACTCTTCTTGTGCCGACACTTCTGACAGTTATATGTGGAATACGGGCCATAAACTGGTGGCGCGTCAAAGCCATCCCCCCAACCGAAGCTATCGTAGCGACGCTCAGGCGAACGAACCGGCTAGCACCTTTGATCGCTGGAGGGTTCACGCTCTGGTCGTTGGCTCTGTATCCCTATGGTGATGCCTACAGCCAGGCACATGTTGCCTTCTTCATGGGTATTACCGTGATTGTCTGTATCTTTTGTCTGATGCATCTGCGCTCCTCAGCGCTCATCGTGACGGCAGTGGTGGATCTTGC
Source organism: Pseudomonas sp. WAC2 (assembly GCF_030403525.1). Classification (NCBI taxonomy): domain Bacteria; kingdom Pseudomonadati; phylum Pseudomonadota; class Gammaproteobacteria; order Pseudomonadales; family Pseudomonadaceae; genus Pseudomonas; species Pseudomonas sp. WAC2. The sequence goes on along the minus strand of NZ_JAUEPD010000004.1, from coordinate 489,769 downwards.
TTTCATCATTTTTTTTGCAGCGACCGGTAATCCTACCTTTGTTGCCACCTCCATAAACATTCTGCTCGTATCCATAGCCATGTTGGTGGTGCTGCAAAACAATTACCGGGATTTCACCAACCTGATTGATGTTCAGGAAAAGACTGAAGAGCTAAGCAATGAAAACCTGCGCCTGGCCAATAAGGATAGTCTGACCGGACTACCCAATCGCCGTCAGTTTTTCAACACGCTTGAGAGTGCGCTAGCCGAGGCAACCCGTAAGCGGAGATCCCTTGCAGTAGGCATTATCGATCTTGATGGGTTTAAGCCAGTTAATGATCTGTATGGTCACAGCACAGGCGACAGGCTTCTGGCGATGGTTGCACAGCGGCTTCAAGGCTTAGCCAGCGAGACGGTACATATTGCGCGTTTGGGAGGGGATGAGTTTGCGGCAGTGATTAATGATCCGCTAAGCGATGAGGAGTTAAACACGTTTGGTCAGAGGGTCTGTCAGGCATTACGCGCCGAGTTCATGCTGGCCGATGTGTCTATCCAGATAGGAGCAACGGTTGGTATCGCCACCTTTCCACGAATGGCTGGTAGCGCAATTCAGTTATACGAGTTTGCAGACTATGCGCTGTATCAAGGCAAGCGCCATAGCCCTGGCACGGTATGCCTCTTTTCAGAGAGCCACTATGAAGAGCTGCACTCTGCAGTTGAGGTGGAGCAGGCGTTACGGAGAGCTAATTTCGACCTTGAAATATACGTGCTGTTTCAGCCGATTATCGACTGGTCCACTCGCACGACCGTAGCCTTTGAAGCATTGGCCAGATGGCAAAGTCCAGAACTCGGTTTTGTGCCGCCCAACCGGTTCATTCCAGTTGCTGAGCGCACTGGCTTGATCAACCGTTTGACCCTGGCGCTGTTAAACCAGGCATTGCATAAGGCATGTTCATGGCCTGGTGAGATACGCTTGTCATTCAACCTGTCAGCTCATGACTGTGGAACCTGTGAGAGTGTCCAACGCATCATAGATGTAATTAGGGGAAGCGGTTTTAATCCATCCAGACTTGATCTGGAGATTACTGAAACGGCAATCGTGCAGGATGTCGTTCAAATGAAGCAGGCCATTGAGCAGTTTCGCAGATTGGGTTGCGGGATCTCTATGGATGACTTCGGTACAGGCTATTCGAGCCTGAGCCAGCTTCATGCGCTTCCCTTTACGAAGCTGAAGATTGATCGCAGCTTTGTGACCAACATCCAGGACAATCCTGCGGGTTACAAAATAGTGAAATCTCTGATTGGCCTAAGCCAGGATATGCAGCTGGATTGCATTATCGAAGGTGTCGAGACACAAGAGGAGATGGCGGTGCTTGCCGATCTAGGAGGAACCCTGGTGCAGGGCTATCTATTCAGCCGCCCAGTTTCTTTTGAAGACTCATTAGAGTGGTTGAAAAAAGAGGAAGCCTAAAAGCAGACTCAGCCGTAAGGGATGGTCCTTTGAGGTTAGGGCAAGGCGCGACAATTTCATTAAATACAAACCCACCCAAGGCAGCGCTGGCTAATACGGGCTACTGAGATAAATAAAGGAATCTGAGTGTTGTCAGCAGTACTTTGGTTTGTCTGACTACAGTCAACTAACTGCACCAGGACAAGCCCCCGGCTCCAGTTAGTGAGGTAATCGAGAGTGGTTTTGCCGCCACTTAACAACCTCGTCTCCAAGCGAGCTGCTTACCTTGCAGATAATCGCTTCACGCGCAGCAGCATGAGCATAGATGCAGGCTAGGCTGCAAGCAGAGCCCCTTAATGCTGAAGCAGCGTAAGCAGGTTTGAGGTGACCGAGTTGGTGACACGTGTTGGTCAGCACAAACACATCTACGAAGTTCTTGACCTCGCACGTTGCAGCGGGGTTAGCTGGAATCACGCCACTCAGCGCAGGTTGTACTCGCCATCCCTATATTTTGGTTTCAGCACCTCTTTCCCTTCGAAGCAGCCACTGACAGTTATGATGGTGCCAGTAAGTAAAAGCGTTCCTACTACTTTGTTCGTGATCAATCTATTAGCAGCCTTTAATAGGGTGATTCTATGTCTGCAGAACAGTAAGCCTGAAGGAAATATAAAAAAGAACCTGTGCCACATCCATGAAGGCTGGCTAATAAGTGGTGACATAAGAGCTCCTGCTTGCAGCTAAGGACCAAGCCAAGAGAAATCCGTCCAGACGTGTCTGCATGGGTAGGGGTGGTTTTTGCGGTTGCTAGTACTGTGGTGGCTGTGACCCAGGCTATGGACCTGCTAATAATAGCGGCACTGGTTGAAGCGTGCCTTATAAAGCCAGTGGCGCGGTGTCCATGCTGTGGCCTGGATTGGGAGTAGCCGTTCTCCCCGTCCTTTACAAGGCAAGGAGGACGGCAATTTACCGTCAATAGTCAACCCATGCGCCGCCCTGATCTGCAGACTGTACGCAGCGCTCAACCCAACGCACTCCCTCGACGCCAGCATGGATGTCTGGGTAACGAAGCGTTTTTAATAGCGTGCTATCGTTACGGTCCGTCGCGTCCATAGCCAGGGCGAAGCGGTAGTAGAGATTGGCCCACGCCTCGAAGAGCCCCTCGGGGTGACCTGCGCCGATGCGGTCGTCGATCAGGGCGTTGGCGTGGAGGTAGGCCATGCCGCGCTCCAGCACTTGAGCTGGTTGACCCTGGATTTCGAATGAAAGCTGGTTAGGACGTTCATCCCACCATTCAAGACTGGCCCTGGAGCCGATCACGCGGACCTTCTGACCATGCATGGAACCTGCGTTTACAGCACTGGACCAGACCATGCCCATGGCACCACTGTCATATTCCATGAGAGTATAGGCATTGTCCTCCAGCGGGGCACGGCTTTTGACAAAGCTCTGGCGCGAGCACATCAAGCGCTTGATCTTCAGATCAGGCAGCACAACTTCTGAAATATACAGCGGATGGGTACCTATATCGCCTAGTACGTAGCTAGGGCCCGCTATGCGCGGGTCCATACGCCATAGGGCGGCCCCGTTTTGTGACTCTACGGAGTCACTGTGAAAACCGTGGGCAAATTGCATGTGTACCATCCGAATTTCGCCCAGTTCGCCTTGGGCAATCATTTGGCGGGCCTGCTCGATCAGTTGATGGCCGGCGTAACCATAGGTCACGCCTACGATCCTGTTTTTCGCCAAAGCTACTTCACGCAATGTTTCAGCTTCCGCCACTGTAAAGCACAGGGGCTTTTCGCAGATTACGTGCAAGCCTGCCTCCAGAGCCGCCTTGGTAATAGCGTAATGCGTGCCATTGGGTGTGGCGATGGATACCGCCTGAATACCATCTGGTCGCTGGGCCTCCTGTTCAAACAGACTGAGGTAGTCCGGGTAACAGCGTTCAGGATCGACACCTAGTGTTATGCCAAATTCGAGGCCGCGTTCAGGATTGATATCGAATGCACCAGCTACCAAGGCAAAGTTCTGATCACGCAAGGCGGCCGAACGATGAATATAGCCGATCTGGCTATCACGACCGCCTCCTACCATGGCCCAGCGGATGGGGTGGGGGATACGCTTGCTGCCATTAATCATTGTTATTGTCCTTTAGCAGAGTGGGTTAGAAACCGATCGTAGAGAGGTAGCTGCGGCTGGCCGCAACATCGTGCAGGGTGCCCTTGGCGTTGCGTGGGTCGCGCTCCTGTTCGACGGTGATGTAGCCCTGATAACCCAGTGTTTGAATGAGGTCGTATAGGGCGGGGTAGTTGATGACGCCGCGTCCAATTGGGCACATGACGCCTTTGGCACAGGCATCAAAGAAGCTAATGCGTTCATCCATGACCTGATCGAATATCGCCTGGTCGATATCTTTGAAATGCAGGTAGTCAAGGCGACTTCCGTACTGGCGGAGCGTCGTTACCGGGTCCATGCCGGCGTAATACAAATGGCCTGTATCCAGGCACAGACCCGCAACATCGTCGGAAATATCTTCCACCAGCTGCGCCAACTCATCGGCGAACTCGATATAGCCACCGGCGTGCGGGTGAATCACTGTTCGCACGCCGTATTCCTTCCAGCTGAGGTCGGCTATGGTACGGATGTGACTCATCATGTGCTGCCAGTCCTGCTGGGGGAGACGCGGAGCCCGGTCAGAATGGCCGGCGTTATAGTCGCGTTCTTCATGTCCCCAGTCGATTACAACCAGATAGGGCATACGGAAACGTTGGCCGGGCTCCTGCTCGATAATGGGTAGGTGCGTAAGTAAGGAGCAAATAGAGTGCGTCTGCTCCAGAAGAGTTGACAGGTTTCGAGGGTCGACAAGGTTATCGAAGATAGTTCCGGCAACCACATGCAGATCATGTGCGGTCAGAACATCACCGACTGTGTGAACGTCTAGCGGAAGATATCCATAAGGACCTAGTTCAATCCCACGGTAACCGGCCTGCGAGGCTTCGTGCAGTACATGCTGCCAAGGGGGAAGAAAAGGATTGTTGACGTCATCAACACCCCAACAGCAAGGGGCAGTGGATATTTTTATGGCCATGTTGCGCTCCGAGGCTTGTTGTTATAACGGGGCTGTAGCACGTGATCGAAAGGCTAGAAGGCTTAGAAAAGTAAAGCTAGAGAAGGGATGGCGTTATCTGTCAAAACCTTTCAAACAGGTAAAACAGACTTTCATTTCCTGTCAAAAGCGCACGCATGCCATTTAGGAAGACGTTGAAGTTTTTCTGGTGGACTTAACTATCGAAAAGAGAACGCATAAGTCTTAAGACAGCTATGCTACAAATAGCCTGTAAGCCAATCCATTTGTAATGGAGTAGCCTGCAGCGCAGGGCCTCTTTGCTAGTAGCAGGTGCTATAGTCGCGACGGAACCTATCAAAACCTGTCAAACAAGCGGCTTAGGTAATCCACGCATGTCAGAGCCTTCTAGTGTCGCGTCGCGTCGCCCTACTATGGAAGATGTAGCCCGTCTGGCAGGGGTCAGCCTGTCAACAGTGGACCGGGTCATCAATCTGAGAGCCAGAGTGCGTGCAGACACAGCGCGGCGTATCGCCGATGCCGCATCTCAACTGGGTTTTCATGCACGGGGCATTATCGAACAGCATCTGGCAGGGCAGCGGCCCATCGTGCGGCTGGGCTTTCTGCTCATGAAGCAGGGCGTGGCGTTTTACCAAGGGTTAGCCGAAGCGCTGGCCGAGGCAGCCGCCACCACGCTCAAGGCACAGGTAAGGGTTGTGATTACCTATCTGGATGACTTTGACCCTTCTACCACGGCGCAGCGGATTCTAGCGTTGCGTGGTCAGGTAGATGCACTAGGTGTCGTTGCAGCCGATCACCGTGAGGTATGCGAAGCGGTGGCCTCCTTGCGTGCAGAGGGTATGCCTGTAATCGCTCTAGTGTCTGATTTGGCAGCCTCAGCGGGTGCAGGTTATGTAGGGCTTGATAGCCGCCGGGCGGGACGTACAGCCGGCTGGTTCATTACCCAGCTGGCTCGCCAGCCAGGGGCGGTAGCGCTATTGATCGGCACTCAGCGCTTCCAGTGTCAGGAGCTGTGTGAAATGAGCTTTCGAAGTTATTTGAGCGAGCGGGCCGGGGAGTGGGAACTTCTGGTACCCAGGCTTACGCTGGAAGATGAAATGTTCGCTTATGAGAACACCTTGGATTTATTAAGAGGCCAGCCTGATCTGGCAGGGCTGTACGTGGCGGGAGGAGGGATAGAAGGGGTACTGCGTGCGCTCGGGGAGGTACGCGAGCGGCAAGGATGCTTACCCGTAGTGGTCTGTCATGATCTGACGCCTCTTACCCAGGCTGCCTTGAAGGATGGTCTCGTCCAGGCGGTATTGTCGCATCCGCTCGGCGTCATGGCGCAGGATGCTGTGCATGAATTGGTAAAGGCGGCTCTTGCTGCACCGGAGCAACTGCCAATGAGGCGAAATTCGCTTGCGCCGTATATCAGTACACCCGAAAGTGTGTAATCACTCCTTAAGTTAATAACTTCCTGGAGGGCCGAACGTCCTGTGAGAGGACAGCCACATACAGGATGAGCATCAGTCGCGTAACTACATACGCTCGGAAGCTGGTTCATGAAACGGCTTGATCTCCACACCACAGATATAATACTGTAAATGCATACAGTATTGAGCTATGCGTATGGCTAAGAAAACCACGTCCTCTCCACCTACCCCAAAACCCTATGACTTACTTGCTCTGCGTCTTCAGCGGGTTATCAACAGTCCAGCCGCACAGCGCGCAAAAACAGCCCTGCTTGAGCGGCTCGAAAGCGATCCGGATGAGGTGTGGGAGCAGATCATGGCGGAGCTTGAGGAAACCGACAACGTAACCTTGGCTTTTCGTGATGATGGGAACGTCCAGATTTTTTGGACCGTTCCGCAGGAGGGGTGATCTGAAGCCCTCTCGGTTTCTCTGCGGCTCGATTCAAAGTGATCACCTATGTATAAACATCACCTAGCTGCGCACCGTCCATGATTGATCCAGCCGTGTGGTGTAGTTCTGGCTTATCAGCTGGTGCCGCATGGCTCAGCCGGGATCAGCCGTAACTCGCTTCGAGCCGGTCGGCACCTGCTGACTGCTCGGGCTGGAATAACCCCATGGAATATTCGTCACGTTGCTTAAGGCCTGTCAGGAGGATTTCAAACTTGGCGTAGGCATAGCCCATCCTGATAGATGTGCTTCAGTCCGTGCAGGGCGTACTGGATCAGCACGCGCGTGTCATCGATGGAATAGGGCAGGTTCAAAATGGCCCTTTTCGAGTAACGGTGCTCTGGCGGGGCCATGCATGCCGGTCTGCTTAGGATCTGGCAGAGTAACTGTTGCGCCCTGAGCCTTTCCGCAGCCCGAGCCGTGCAGCTGGCCAATGACACGGCCAGGGCGGAACAGGTGTATTGGCGCTGGTCGAACGCGCAGCTAATATCTCGCATCATTCAAGTTATAAGCAGGCTCGCTCAATGCAGCCAACGCCGGACTATTGGTTAGTAGACTAATGTCTTGTATGAGCTTGTGCATTATAATTTCACGCTGGAGACAGTTAGCCAGATCCCGTAAGCGCATCATTTGGTCGTGTTTTAATGTTCTGGCATGAGTATCAATAATGCAGAGCGTGCCGATAGGTAGATAACCTGGCATATACAAGGGACAACCTGCATAAAACCGAATGTAGGGGTCTCCGGTGACCAAGGGATTATCGGCGAAACGCAAGTCGGCTTTGGTATCAGGGATATAAAGAACTGACTTTTCTAAAATTGCGTGGCCACAAAATGAAATTTCGCGAGACGTTTCACTGACTCCAAGTCCAGCGCACCCTAAGAACCACTGCCGATTTACATCTACCAGCGACACCGCTGCGATAGGCACATCGCACAAGGCTTTGGCAAGCCGAACAAACCGCTCAAAACGCTCATCCTTTTGACTATCGAGCAGGCCAAGTGAATGAAGCGCCTCTAGGCGTTCCTTTTCAACAGGGTGAAGTTGAGGAGTTTTCATAGTTTTTATATCCGAGGGCTTGCCTGTTGTGTCTAAGGGCCTGGGTCGTAAAAGTGGCATGGCAGTCTGACCTTGCGAAGCCAGTTAGATACAGCCAAGAAAGGCGCAACTAACCAGGAGGCTGATTGAACGAAAATGGATAAGCTCGATGTAGTCAATATATAATGTGATAGATGTCACATTATTCCAGGCGTGCTTTAAATCTACTCCTGGGTTCTCAAAGGTAAAAAACAACTGATGAATAGCTGTTTGATGCAGTTATCGCATGTATTTGGAACCAGTGAACGGGTCGAATTCAGGCGTGAGCAAACCATGTGGCTTGTAGGCTCTGTCTGAAAAAGATTTTCTCAAGCAAATCCATAAGCAAGCCAGAGAAATCATGGCCTAGAAGCTGCTGGTGAGCTTCTCGAAAAGGGTGACTGTTCGACAATGCTTCTTAAGCCAGTTAAAGAGCTGCTCGATAGCATTACGCTTACGATAGGCGGGTTGGTCAAAGAATCTGGGCAGGCCTGTCCTGGGGCGGCGATGCAGCTGACGTAGGGGGAGGATGGGTCAGCTCTGGAGGCTTTCATCAAGGCTCCCGGGCGCGTCAGCCAGATTTTCTGAGTCCTTATCTGCGTCACGTCCTGAATACCATTGGCTTATTCGATGTGCACTTTATTATCTCGAGGGGCTGGCATCGGGTGCTGACACTGCACGTGAAGCCTTGATCAACGCGCGCCAGCAGCTAGCTCGGGAGCCTTTGTTTCACACGTTAGCGTCATCGCCAATTGAAAATTAACTCGATCTATAGTTCATGGCAGGAGAGTTTCATGAGCCAGATGCGTCTTCCTTTCGCTACCTTATCGCCAGCCGCCTATGAAGGTTTACTGACTACCAATAATGCCCTGGTCAAGGGTTCACTTGGCATTTCGCTGGTGGAGCTTGTCTATTTACGTGTTTCACAGATTAACGGCTGCGCCTATTGCCTAGGTAAACATGCCAAAGCGCTACGTGAAGCAGGCATGGCTCAGGCCAAGCTTGATTGCCTGGCCGGGTGGCGTATCAGCGAGCACTTTGATGCGCGGGAAAAGGCCGCCCTTGCCTGGGCGGAGATCCTTACCCATGTCTCCAGCCAGGGCGCGCCCGATGCTGTATACCAGCCGCTGAAAGAACATTTTAGCGATGCGCAAATTTCCGATCTAACCTTTGCCATTTCGCTGATGAATGCGTTCAACCGACTGGCGGTAGGGATGCAGCTCTAGCAGAAGCACTTGATAATGTGTTGGGCTTAACTGTGCAACATTTCGGCGAGCGGTGTTTAACGCAAAACAAGCAGGACGGTGACTGAAAGCAGAGCCGTTTGCTTGCGTGTGGCGTCGGCCATCAGATGGCCGACGCTGCTGACGATCAGTCCAGATCCGACGCGTCGTGCCGCTCGGGTACTTGGTCTGTCTCTTCACCCCATGTGCGATTGACCTTACGTCCGCGAATCACGGCGGGGCGTTTGGCAATGTCAGCTGCCCAGCGCTGTACATGAGTGTAGTCCTGCACCGAGAGAAACTCGGCGGCATTGTATAGACCACCCTGTACAAGAACGCCGTACCAGGGCCAAATGGCCATGTCGGCAATGGTGTACTCATCGCCCGCAATGTAACGACGTTCGGCCAGCTGCCGATCCAGCACGTCGAGCTGGCGCTTGGTTTCCATGGCATAACGGTTGATAGGATATTCGAGCTTTTCTGGAGCATAGGCATAAAAATGCCCGAAGCCGCCGCCTACGAAAGGGGCCGAACCCATTTGCCAGAACAGCCAGTTCAGGGTTTCGGTGCGTGCCAGTGTGTCGGTTGGTAGAAAGGCACCGAACTTTTCGGCCAGATACACAAGAATGGAGCCCGATTCGAATACTCGAACAGGCGCGTCACCGCTGTGATCGGCGAGAGCAGGAATTTTTGAATTAGGATTGACCTCGACAAAGCCGCTGGAGAACTGGTCGCCCTCGCCAATCTTGATCAGCCAGGCATCGTATTCGGCGCCGGTATGGCCCAAGGCAAGCAATTCCTCCAGCATGATGGTGACTTTTACGCCGTTTGGCGTAGCCAGCGAATACAACTGCAGGGGGTGCTTACCAACCGGAAGAGCCTTTTCATGTGTTGGCCCGGCTACGGGGCGATTGATATTGGCAAAGGTACCACCTGAGGCAGTGGTAGGTTTCCAGATCTTGGGTGGGACGTAAGTGGTATCACTCATGACAGTTTCCTTGGCCGGAGCTAATAAAGTGCGGTCGTCAAATGTGATGATGGGACCGCCTGACCAGCAGTACGTTTCCAGTTGCGCCAGGCTATAGGCTAGCGAAAGAGCAGAGGCACTCGGCATGGCTGGAAATCAACGCCCTGACTGAGGGACAGCCGCGGGTATGACTGCATCAGACTGACTCAACCGCTTTAAAGCGTTTCAACCGAGTATGACAGAACAGTAGCTTTATGATGAAACCGTATCTGCTCTTTCATGATGCAGTAATCGAGCATAAGTCAACGAAGATCAAGATACCTGCCCATCGGTACTGGATACAACGAATAGACTCGGTATTCGCTTAGGATCATGTATATCGATGTTTAAGGGCATATCTTTTAAGAGCGTATATTCAATCGGTATAAAATATATAAAGGCTACTGCTTGATATATTCTTGATTTAATAGAATGGCGGCTTTAGTCAACTATTTATACAGGTATGCCGTTGTAATGATTAAACTTGGTTGTGCTATAGCGAGACTTGGACCTACTTTGGATAGGTAAGGTGACTAGACTATAAAAGTCTCACCGTAATCTACTGAAATTGACCAGTTGAGCGTCAGGTTGACAGAGAATTATAGTCGCCTACGCTCCATAGATACCGTCTGAAACGGCACTCCTGAGGCATTTGTACAAGGAGAGGGGATGAGATCTTTTATACGGCGACTAGCGGTAACGCTGGGCATACTCGTTACGCTTGTAGGTTCACCATTGATTCAAGCGGACCCATCTAGTAAAAGTCCTAAACGGGGCATTGCATATGATCTAACCTCTGGAAAGGATATGAGTGCGTTATCCTCGGGCATAAGTTGGTGGTACAACTGGAGCCCCCGTCCTAGTGATGCCGTAAGTGCTTATAACTATGCGGACGTATATAAAATGGATTTCATTCCCATGGTATGGAATGGAAACTTTAATGATGGAGAGTTGCAGATGTATCTGACAGCTCATCCCACTATACGTTATCTGCTTGTGATCAACGAACCCAATCTAGTGGATCAAGCTAATTTGACGCCCCAGGCAGCAGCCGCCCTGTGGCCTCGCCTCGAGGCTATCTCCCGCAACACGGGCGTCAAGCTGGTGGGTCCGGCAATGAATTGGGGCACTCTTTCAGGCTATTCAGACCCGGTTGCGTGGCTCGACGCCTTTTTTGCTGCGTACAGTTCGGCCCACGCGGGTCGAGATCCGCAAATCGATTATCTGGCATTTCATTGGTACGACTATGGGCTGCCTGGAATGCTTGATCGCCTTGCCCGCTATGGTCGGCCGTTCTGGGTTACTGAATTTGCGAATTGGCATTCCTTGCCTGACGGAGCGCAGATCGACTCCGTAGAAAAACAGAAGCAGCAGATGACCGAAATGGTCGCGCTGTTAGAATCCCGTTCCGATGTATTTCGTTATGCCTGGTTTTCCGGTCGAGTCGATAATGATGTGCATCACTCGAGTCTCCTGGCCAATGACGGCACGCTGACGGAGCTGGGCCGACACTATATATCGCTTCCATTCAATCAGGGCGCCCAGTAAATATCGTCTTTATAGCCGTTATAACAATGTGTGGACAGGCCGCTTCGACGCTTGCTCGTCCGGTAAGCAGCTAGCTTAGTAAGAGAGCTGTTGCGGTTTATTCTGAGCAACTCCTTCAGCAGGTGCCAGATTGAATGAGGTGACTGACGCAGGGGCCGGACTTGAGAGATAACTATCTTTCAACGTAATAGAAGGTATCTCGGCAAACAATTTTTTGAGTGTCAGGTTGCCTCCTACCATAGTGCTCATACCCACCTGAGCACTCAGCCATGACTCTCTCATCTCTCTTTCATAACGCCAGCATGGGCGCCTTGCTGTCCGGACTGATCCTGTTGTCAGGCTGTGCCACTTCCCAGACGGCTTATCTGCAGGACGGAACAGCTGGATACGCCGTGGAGTGCAACGGCTTGTTAGGTCATTGGTCGTCCTGCCATTCGGAAGCGGCGCTACTGTGTGGAGATGAGAGTTATCGTGTGATCAGCCGCAACCGTCTGGATGGCATCACAGAGGAAGAGGCGGAAACCCTTTCCTCCCGCGAAGCGTATCGTGAGCGCAGCATGCTCGTTCAATGTAATGGTCATCAGATCTCGTGGCGTGTAGGCCTGCTGCCACACAGATCATCCCTGGAGCGCTCCTCTTGAGACCTGACGGCTATTCAAAGCGGCTTTGTAGAGGAAAGGGTTCGCCTGCATCGTGCGAAGAGAACCTGGAGAGATGGGGCTAGCACTACTGAACGGTGCGCTATCAGTACCTGCAAACGTCAGGCGTTCATCAGTTCGTTTACCCGGGCAGCAAGCATGTCGATTGCAAAAGGTTTGGTCAGTATCTGCATGCCAGGATCAAGGTGACCGTTACCAATAGCTGCGTTTTCGGCGTATCCCGTGATGAACAGGGTTTTCAGCGTGGGGCGAACTTCTCGCCCTGCATCGGTAATTGCTGACACAGATAGGGGAGTATTAATTGAATGAATATGAGCATGGCCGTTTTGCTTATGGCCATGCTCAGCGGTAGTAACTTGAGCGTCTGCTTGGGTGACCAGCTTATTGAATGACACGGGCGCTATTGCCGACTCCTGTCTGGGTCAGCGTCGTGTTACTGCCCGCAAAGTGCCGTAACTGTTCCACGTGGGCATCATTAAATGTCCCGGTTTGAGACACGACTGTGTGGCTGGCGCCTTCGTACGAGGCCTGGTTTATGAAGGCGGCATTGAAATCGCCCTCTTGGTCCAGCCTTATCGATCCATTATATTGCCCGCTTTGCTGGATATCGGCAGCATTACCATTGCCAATCATAGTGCCGGTAATGGTCTCAGATATGGTGGCTTGATCAACATGAACGGTATTGGCATTGCCAATCACATCGTAGTCGATACTGCTTTGTTCGGCACCTTGCTCGATAGTGACGTTGTTGTCATCGCCTTGAGTATCGCTACGTATTGTGGACCCGTATCCATAAATATATTTAGCTGAAGGTATGAGGAGCTGGTTATTAGCGCCTACTTGTGATGCAGTTAAACGATTGTCAGAGCGGATGTTTTGGATATTGGCCCGGTTGTTATCGCCACTCTGAAGCAGGTCGACCTGACTATAGTAGAACTGCTGTGCCACAATTACGGCTTGATTGCCGTCGCCTTGTAATTGCCGAAGAGTGACAGTGCTATCTGAGCCTTGCTGATAAACAGTGGCTTGGCTGTTGGTTGCCGTTTGTTCGATTGATGCAGAAAGATAATCCCCTTCCTGAGTAAGTTCTGCTGTATTCATTTCCGCTAAAGCACTAATGCTGACTGACAATAGGGCAGTGACGACAAGTGGTTTATGGCCAAACATAGCGCGTTCCATCCTTTCCATGAAAGTTGACCGGGACGAACTGAATTCTGATTCTCTGCCCGTAGCCAGGATCAGGCTATCGCTCTAAAGGGTGGAAACGATGCGGTTTACTGGTTTAAAGAATTAGCTCTAGGCCTTAATGCAAATGTTTCAATAGCACTTGTGCTGACCGTGACTTACCAAAATAAGGTTCGGCATGAGAACGGCCGCAAGACGCTGCATGACCAGTCTGTAACAGGCAGGTCGATTCTTTAGCATCTTCTATCTCCCAGGCCATTTTCAGATTGCTGCCCGTGCGCGCTCACCATCGATTCGCTGAAGGCGTAGTAATGGCTCATGGCCGTGTCAACGGCTGTACGATCAAGCTGACACCCTCATGCAAAAAGGGCGGCATCCAGAGACAAGTAATCCTGGCGGCTGCGCCTCACAGTAGCAGGCATCTGTAGGCACATCGTCCTGCAGCGCAGCAGTTAATGCTCAACGCCATGATGCGGAGAGGGTGACACTATGAATTCGAAAAGTGCTTCAGTGCTTGCGAACGCCAATGTTTCTACCGGAACAACAGTACCCATAAGGAAAAAGCTGGGCTTTCTCACCATGATGTCGATCTGCGTCGGTGTGGTCATCGTGCAGGGTTCGATGATTTCAGCGACGCAGGGGATTGGCTTGGGCGGGATGGGGTTCATTGCCGCCATGCTCATTGCATTTACGCTTGCGCTATTCAATGCTATGACGTTCTCCGAATTGTCCCTGATGTATCCTCAGGCCGGGACGTTGGCTACGTACACGCAAAAGGCGATTGGTCATTTTCCCGCTATCGTGGCGGTATTTGCTGGTTATGTCGTGGTTGCAATGCTGGCACTGCCTGTGGAGATGTTTCTGGTGGATGCCATTGTCAGTCAATTGCTGCCTGGCCTGTTTCCGCCCAAGGTAGTGCCTATCGCCATTCTGATCATTCTGACAGTTACCAATCTGGTAGGGGCCGATGTGTTTGCTCGGGTGCAGAACATGCTGGCCTTTATTTTGGTAGGCGCCCTGGTCCTGATTGGCTTGTCTGCCGTAACGGGTTTTGTGGCACCGCACCCGGATATTACGGAAACCGGAGTGGATTGGAGCTTTATCTCTATCCGGGATGGAAGCTTTCTGGGATTAGTCGCGCTGGCCATGTGGTTGATGGTAGGCGTCGAATTCATCTGTCCCATGATTGCAGAAGTCCATCGACCTGAACGCAATATTCCTCGTGCAATGTTCCTGTCGCTGATGGTAATGCTGGCGATCTTTCTGACCTTTGCCATCGGTGCGTCCTACTATCTCGGCGTCGAGACATTGACTACTTCACCGCTGCCTTATCTTGACTATGCGAATGCGGTATTTGGCAAGGCAGGTCTGCTGATTGCGACAGTCATGGCTTGTGCCGCAACGTGCAGTACCATCAACACGGTTCTTGCCGCGGTTGCACGTATGCTGCAGGGGATGGCTGAGAACGGCCAGGTTTTTCCGCAGTTCAAGTGTGTGAGCAAGCGCTTTGGAACGCCGTGGGTGGCGATTCTTTTTCTCTCTGCAATTGTTTCCCTGCCAGTATTACTCGGCAGCATTGAATCGCTCATTACCCTGGTCATTGCTGCCTCTACCAGTTGGTTGCTGGCTTACATGGTAGCTCATATCAATGTGATCGTTCTTCGCTGGCGCATGCCTGAGCACGCTCGCCCTTACAAGACACCGTTTTACCCGTTGCCTCAATTGCTGGGCATTCTGGGGATGGGCTATGTCGCGCTCCATAACTCACCTTCGCCAGAGATAACCGAGCAGGTCTACAAGATTACCGGTGGTATTCTGCTAGTGGTCAGCCTTGTTGCGGCGTTCTGGGTAAGGGTCTACATGAAGCGCAAGCTGTTCGAGCCTGATCTTTCCTGAGCCAGCGATGTAGAAAAGGGCAAGAATGCGCCCTTTTCGTCAAGCAGGCCGTTGATAAAAGAATCAACGGCTATTAGCGGTCGCTAGAACATGGTGTTTTCGTTGGCAGCCTGCTCAGGGACATCCTGAATGACATCCCAATGCTCGACGATCTTGCCTTTCTCGACCTTGAATATATCTACCACCGCCTGGCCTCGATCATTCGTCCCGTTAGTGGAATGTACGTGCAGATACACCAGATCGCCTTCGGTAGGGCTTCGATTTTGAAAACTATCAAGCCAGTATCTCAACTGCGTGTGCCATGCTGTTCTGATGAAGTGTGTCATAGAGGTGAAACACGTTCCGATACATTGACTGCTGGAAAAGCGTACGGTCTGTTTATGGACTCAAATCTTGCTGGCTCTCACCTTCCCAGGAAGGCGACCGGGAATAATGTTCGACCCATTTCAAGACCTGATCGGCAGGCATGGGCCGGGCGATGCCATATCCCTGGGCCAGCTGGCATCCTATCTCAAGCAGCATTTTGCCTTGAGAGCGCGTTTCGACGCCCTCGGCCAGTACCTCTCGGTCAAAGGCCTTGGACAGACCGATAATGGCTTCGGAAAGGGCCAGGTCTTCCTTGTCAGTCAAAATGTCGCGCACGAACGATTGATCAATTTTAATGGTCTGGGCGGGCAAGCGCTTGAGGTAGCTCAGGGAGGAGTAGCCCGTCCCAAAGTCATCCAGTGAGAATGTCACACCCATGGCTTGGCAGGCCATCAGGCAATGCGTGACATGCTCCATGTTCTCGATGGCAGTCGACTCAACGATCTCGATATCTAGCAGGTTTGGTGAGACTTCCGGATGCCGGTCCAGTATCGTCCGCAGGCGCTCGACAAAGTTGGGTTTCTGAAAGTGCCGGGCAGCGATATTGACACTCACCGGCCAGCTATGACCCAGGAGACTCCACTGCTTGATTTGACGCAGGGCTTGATCGATGACCCATTCACCAATCTCCACAATGAGGTCATTGCGTTCGACGAAAGGCAGGAATTGAAGCGGAGGAACCAATCCCTCATAGGGGCTCTGCCAGCGTAGCAGGGCTTCGAATCCGATAACCTTGCCGGTCTGCAAGTTGACCTTAGGTTGGTAATACAAGCGCAGTTCCTGCCTCATTAGGGCCTGCTCCAGGCGTGCCAGCATCAGGGAGGCTGCCCGCGCTTCGTTGTTGGTTGGCACATCAAAAATCTGAAAGCGGTTTCGTCCGTCTTGCTTGGCCTGATACATGGCCTGGTCGGCATGGCGCAAAAGGGTATCTGGATCCTCGTTATCATTGGGGTAGATAGTAACGCCGATGCTGCCGGCAATCTCCAGACTCTGGCCATCAATCTCGTAGGGCTGGGAAAGCGTTTCGAGTAGGCGGCGCAGGCTGATGGGGAGTGTTTGCAGTTGGATGTCGTTGAGGATCAGGACAAACTCGTCGCCCCCCATTCGGGCCAATGTATCCTCCTCACGGAGCGTTTCGTGCAATCGATTGGCCACTTCTACCAGCAGGCGATCCCCGATGGCATGCCCGTAGGTATCATTGATGATTTTGAACCCATCCAGATCAAGCATGCCCAGCGCGAGTAGGCGGTGATGGCGGCGAGCTGAGGAAATAGCCATACCCAGGCGTTCATGCAGCAATGCCCGATTAGGCAGGCCGGTCAACACGTCGTGGGACGCCCGCCACTGCAGTGCTTGAAGCAGCTCCTGATGCTCGGTCACATCGAAGCGGATTGAGATGTATTTGACGACTTCCTGGGTTTCGTCGTCCGTAATCGGCACGATAGTGCTGTTTACCCAGTACAGGGAGCCATCCTTGCGGCGATTGCAGATCTCTCCCTTCCAGATCTCACCCCGGGTGATGGTGGCCCAGATGCTATCGTAGAACTCCTGCGGATGCTGGCCCGAGTTCAGAATACGATGGTTGGAGCCTAGAAGCTCCTCTTTGCTGTAACCCGACACGGCACAGAACTGATCGTTGACGTAGGTAATGGTCCCGTCTGGATCGGTTTCGGAGAAAATGGCAGCCGCGTCTACCGCAGTCCTGTATTTATCGGTCATGTTAGATAGCAACTACCGCAAAGAATGATATTCAAGCAGCTTGATCTATCGAAGCGCTTCCCGCCTACCGAAGCCAGGACTAGAGATTGGAGTACGATCCGGGCTTACAGCGACGTTAGCACTGGCTCGGCGGTTTGTGCCCGCTGCAAGCACACCGTTGATCCGATAATCGCTGTTCTAGGACGGCCATGGCGGAAGTGCCTGGCTCTAGAACATGTGGGACCAGAAGAACACGATTTGTGTTCTTGGTTATGGGTGCTGCTTTGCCAGCTGGAGTTAGAGCCTTTCTAAGGCGGTGTGCCCACCTGAGCCCAAGGCTCCTGGCCCAGCGCAGTGGTCACGTAATCCAGAAAGCATGTGATGCGGGAGGCGAGGGCGGTGTTGCGATAATAAACTGCATGAATCGGTTGTCGCACCTCGACCGTTTCCCGGGTGAGCAGCTCTATCAGCTCACCGGAGACTCGGTCGCGCTGCGTCATGAAATCGGACAGGCAAACGATCCCTATGCCTTGCAAGGCCATATGACGGAGCGTCTCGCCGCTGGAGGCCTTGAGCGCAGGGTTAACAGAGAGGCTGTCTCCCAGTGGGTGACGCAGGGGCCACTGATTTAGACTTTCGGGTTGGGTAAAGCCGAGCAGCTGGTGATGATCCAGCTCGTCAACGGAATGAGGCTGGCCGTTCGCTTTCAAGTAAATTGGGCTGGCCAGTATCCGCAACCGGCTGCTGCCAAGCGGTCGAGCATGTAGAGTTGAATCCTTCAACGTACCAATCCGGATGGCGATGTCCGTACGGTGTTCGATCAGGTCGATGATTTGGTCACTGCTGTGCAGCTCCAGTTCGATTTCGGGATAACGCTTGTGAAACCCTTCTACAAGCGGGACCAGTGCATGCAGCATGAAGGGCGAGGCGGCATTCACGCGCAAACGTCCCGCTGGGCGTTGCCGCCGTATGGCCATCTGCTCTTCGGTTTCTTCAACGGCCGCCAGGATCTTGCGCGCCTGAGTCAGCAACGTCTCGCCTTCCTCCGTCAACTCAAGCCGGCGCGTCGTCCGCCTGAGCAGGGTGACGTCGAGCTTTTCCTCGAGTCGGCTGAGAGCCCGGCTGACACCAGAGGCCGTTTGGTCCAAATGGTCGGCGGCTGCGGTAATGGAACCGGTATCCACTACGGTGGTAAACGCAAGTAATTCATCGAGGGTCGTTTTCATTCGTGAATTTTAATCAAAAATAATATGCTTGAAACCCTATTTTTAGGCATGAATAAGACGCGCAGACTGGCTTCATCTACTTCAACGGAGTCTTTTTCATGCCTATTGCCTTGTTGGCGCTAACGCTTAGCGCCTTTGCCATTGGGACCACTGAATTTGTTATTGTCGGTCTTATTCCTACCATTGCGGCTGATCTACAGGTTACGTTGCCGTCAGCGGGGCTGCTGGTCAGTCTGTACGCTTTAGGTGTTGCGGTAGGGGCGCCTGTATTGACTGCGCTGACCGGCCGGGTTCCACGTAAGTTTCTCCTGCTGGCGCTGATGGTGTTATTCACGCTGGGTAACCTTCTGGCGTGGCGGGCACCTGGATATGAGTCGCTGATTCTGGCTCGTATCGTGACGGGCCTGGCCCACGGTGTGTTCTTCTCCATCGGCTCGACCATCGCGACTAGTCTGGTGCCGAAAGAGAAAGCGGCAAGCGCCATTGCCATCATGTTTACCGGCCTTACGGTTGCGCTGGTGACAGGTGTCCCGCTGGGCACATTCATTGGTCAGCATGTGGGTTGGCGAGAAACATTTCTGGCTGTTTCGGCGTTGGGAATAATGGCTTTTATTGGGAGCCTGATGTTTGTTCCTTCAGACATCAAGCACAGCAAGCCTGCGTCTTTGCTACAACAGCTGCAAGTACTGAAAGCCCCTCGGCTATTGCTGGTATATGCCATGACCGCGGTGGGTTACGGTGGCTCCTTCATTGCCTTTACGTTCCTGGCGCCGATACTGCAAGACATCACCGGGCTTGGTGCGAATGCGGTCAGCCTGGTATTGCTGATATACGGTATTTCGGTGGCTATCGGTAATATCTGGGGCGGTAAGCTGGCCGATAAACGTGGTCCTATCCGTGCGCTGATGATTATCTTTGCACTGTTGGCTGCGGTGTTGTTCGTATTGACCTTTACTGCAAGCCATATCTGGCTGGCATTGGCAACCGTGCTGGTCTGGGGAGCGGTGGCGTTTGGCAACGTGCCGGGTCTGCAGGTATATGTTGTCCAGCAGGCGGAGCAGCATACGCCGCAGGCGGTGGATGTGGCCTCCGGTCTTAACATTGCCGCGTTCAACCTAGGCATTGCCGGGGGCGCTTGGTTGGGTGGGCATATCGTTGCGCAGGTCGGGCTTATTCATACTGCCTGGATCGGCGGGCTGGTGGTCTTGGTTGCATTGGGGCTGACCCTATTCAGTGGCCGATTGGATCAGCGTAACTCGAGTGCAGCGATGCCATCCCGCACTACACTCACGCCAAGTCACTGATAGGAGTCTTGTATGTCGTCTGCATTGAGAGCATTGACTGCCGAAGGCTTCAGCATTGGGATCGAGCTTCCTCTGGATAATGACTGGACGGCAGCGGGTGGGCTGGCACGGCAGCACGCCGGCCGCCTACCCGGCGAGCCTGACCTTGAGGCGCATGCTGAACTGGCAAGGCTGGCGGATCGGCTAGGATACCGGACCCTGTGGATACGCGATGTGCCGCTATACGATCCGGAGTTTGGCGATGCCGCCCAGGTATTCGAGGCGTTTAGTTATCTGGGTTATCTGGCCGGTATTACGGAGCGCATTCTGCTTGGTACGGCCGCCATTGTGTTGCCGCTGCGTGAGCCGATGCTGACCATGAAGTCCGCCGCAACCATTCACCAACTGAGCAAGGGACGGCTGCTATTAGGTGTCGCCAGCGGCGACAGGCCAGTGGAGTATCCGGTGTTTGGCAAAAGCTATGACAGCCGCAGCCATGCGTTTCGAACCCAGATCGGTATGTTCCGCGATTGGGGCGCGACCAAACTGCCTGCGGGTATACGGTTGCTACCTCGTCCGGCAGAGCCGTTACCGCTGTTAGTCGCCGGTATGGCCCAGCAGCGGCCAGACTGGATCGGTGAGCAGATGGATGGCTTGCTGGCTTATCCTGGAACACCCGTTGAGCATGTACAGCGCAGCGCACTCTGGCGCAGCGTTGCCGGTGACAAGCCATACATAAGCTTTATCCATCTAGACCTGCTGGCGGACCCGAACGCCTCCCTGGTGCGACATCGCTTCGGTATTGCGGCGGGGCGTCGGGAGCTGATCAAAGAGCTTGAGGCCATGAAGGCGGCCGGTGTGCAGCATATCGGCCTGCATTTCCGGCGTAATCAGCGGCCTGTAGCCCAGACGATGGAGGAGATTGCAGAGTACGTTCTGCCGGTTTTTCACGCTAAATAAGAAAACCGGGCCGTAAGCCGGCCCGGTCACTCCAGATTTAGCCGTGAACATCCGAGGAGTTTTTGGGGCTGTGCGCGTACTGCTCCTTCAGATGACCGTCTGCATTGAGAAGCCAGGCGTCCATGACCTCCCGCACCACAGGGCCTGCTACACGGCCTCCCGCCTCACCGTTCTCGATCATGACCGCCACCACGATCTTCGGATCTTCTGCCGGGGCAAACCCTACAAACAGCGCATTGTCACGGTTACGTTCCTTGACTTTGGTGCGGTCGTACCGTTCACCCTGCCGTATGGCGACCACCTGCGCCGTACCACTCTTGCCGGCGATACGGTACTGCGCCCCCTGAGCAGCCTGTCGTGCGATGCCTCGAGGGGCATGCATCACCATCTGCATGCCTTCGTTCACGGCATCCCACTCGCGCGGGTCATGCAGCTTGATGTTGGGCATCGGGTTTGGGTCCTGTATCGGCGAGTCACCTATGAGCTTGGCCAGGTGAGGTCGATGCCATACGCCTTTGCTGGCAATCAGCGATGTAGCCTGGGCGAGCTGAAGCGGTGTGACCTGCATATAGCCCTGGCCAATTCCCAGGATAAGCGTCTCACCGGGATACCACATCTGCCGACGTGTGGCGCGCTTCCATTCCCGGGAGGGCATCAGGCCAGTCGCCTCGCTATCCATGTCGATGGA
Source organism: Pseudomonas sp. WAC2 (assembly GCF_030403525.1). NCBI lineage: Bacteria > Pseudomonadati > Pseudomonadota > Gammaproteobacteria > Pseudomonadales > Pseudomonadaceae > Pseudomonas > Pseudomonas sp. WAC2. The sequence continues at coordinate 468,538 of NZ_JAUEPD010000004.1, read as the reverse complement.
CACACGCTGTCCTAATCCAAAGTGCGACAGATAGTCGTGCAGGTTATCGATACCCAGACGATGGGCCACCTCATAAAAGTAGGTGTCGTTGGAGCGCATGATGGCGGCATCCAGATCCACCCAGCCGTCGCCATTACGGTTCCAGTTCCGATATTTGTGATCGTAATTGGGCAACTCGTAATAACCGGGATCGAAGATACGTGTGGCCGGTGTGATTACGCCTGTATCCAGCCCTGCGATGGCGACTTCCGGCTTGATGGTCGAGCCGGGAGCATAAAGTCCGCGCAGCACCCGGTTGTAGAGGGGACGGTCGATGGAGTCCCGCAGCTGGGCATAATCCTTGAAGCTGATGCCTTTGACGAACAGGTTGGGGTCGAAGCTGGGCTTGCTCACCATGGCAAGAACCTCGCCTGTGTTGGGGTCGAGGGCCACGATGGCGCCTCGGCGATCACCCAGGGCGTGTTCAGCGGCCTTTTGCAGGTTGATATCTAGACTCAGCGTGATGTCTTTGCCCGGTATTGGATTGGTGCGGCTCAAGGTACGCAGGATGCGACCACGGGCATTGGTTTCAACCTCTTCGTAGCCAACCTGCCCGTGCAGTTCGTCTTCATAGAAGTGTTCTACACCCGTCTTGCCGATGATATCGGTGCCGCTGTAATTGGTCTCGTCGAGTTTCTTCTGCTCTGCATCATTGATGCGCCCGACATAACCAATTACATGGGCAAAGTCATCACCGTAGGGGTAATGGCGAATGAAGTGCGCTTCGACATCCGTACCGGGCAGCATGAACTGATTGACGGCCAGCTTGGCAATCTGCTCCTCCGACAGATCGGAAATCAGCGTGATGGGCTGGTAGGGGCGATGAACCTGATGCACAACGTGTTCGAAATCTTCCAGGTCTTCCTCAGGAAGATCCAGCGTCTTGATGACGTTATGCAGGACCTCATCCAACTTTCCGGCACGCTCTTTGGTCAGGGTGAGGTCAAAGCTTGGCTTGTTGTCCGCGATCACGACACCGTTGCGATCATAGATCAAGCCCCGAGCCGGAGGGATAGGAAGAACATGAACACGGTTATTTTCCGAAAGGGTTGTGTTGTAGCCATAGGTGATGACCTGCAGGTAATACATTCGGCCCATCAGGACGAGAAACAGAAAGAACGTGATTACCGAAAAAATGAATACGCGGCGGTTCGCCATCTTGGCGTTGCGCTCGTGATCCTGAAGCGGAATTTTTGAGAACATGAATAAACGCTGAGCTAAAGAATTAAGACCGGCCAGCCACAGAGTGAGAAGATGAAGGCGTACTGGCGTAATAACTGCCCTAGTGTACCGGCGAAACGGCTTCGCGAGCCGATTAATGAAATGACAGGGGTGCAAATGATGCACCTGGACGGTCTTAGTAGAAGAGCGTCAAGTAATGTTTGTTTACTAAGTGTGTCTTAAGTCGTGCCGGCTCAATCTAATAGTCATCTCATTGATCGAGTACTATCGAAGGATCTTCCTATGTGGACACGTGCCTTGTCTGTGGTCGGGATGACGTGGGTGGTCAGCCTGTTTTCCAGCCCGCTTATGGCGCTTGAGTTTCCTCTGCCTCCGCCGGGTGAAGACATCATCGGGCAGGTTCAGGTGATCGAGGCCAAGTACGAAGACACGTTCGCTGATCTGGATGACACCTATGATCTGGGCTACAACGCAATGGTCGCTGCCAACCCGGGCGTCGATGCCTGGCTGCCGGGGGCAGGTACCAAGATTGTACTGCCTACCCGTTTCATTCTGCCGCCGGGGCCTCGTGAAGGCATCGTAATAAACCTGGCGGAGTATCGTCTTTACTACTTCCCCAAAGACGGTCATACGGTCTTTACTTATCCTATTGGTATCGGCCGCGAGGGATGGGGATCGCCCGTAACCACAACGAAGATCACCGGCAAGATCAAGGACCCGAGCTGGTATCCGCCCGCGTCCATCCGCGCGGAACACGCAGCGGAGGGCGACATCCTGCCTACGGTTGTACCGCCCGGGCCGGACAACCCGCTGGGGCCCTACAAGCTGACCCTGGGCCTGCCGGGCTATCTCATCCATGGTTCCAATCAGAAATTCGGGATTGGCATGCAGGTCAGCCATGGGTGCATTCACTTGCTCAACAAGGACGTAACGGAACTGGTAGGCATAGTTCCTGTAGGAACCCCAGTGCGCTTCATCAATGAGCCCTATGAGTTTGGTGTCAGCGGCGGAAAGCTCTATATCCAAGCCCACCAGCCGTTATTGACAAAAACAGGGCAGCCAGCGGTGATCGATCAGAAAACTGCCTTGGTCAATACGCTCATTCAGCGTACGGATCTGGGGCCGAACGCCCAAGTGGACTGGACCAGAATTGATGAGGCTGTAAAAACCTTGAGCGGCGTGCCGGTCGAGATTGCGACGCTAGGCCAGCCTGGTGTACAGACCTCTCAGGTAACAACGGCAACCTCTACTACGTATTAGCAGTAAGCATTGATAGAGGCACCTGGATTGCCAGCGTTAGCAAGGCCTTCCATACCACTCATGCTCGGTTGAGCAATCGATCCGGTTATGGTCTACCCACTGCGGGAGCTGCTTACACAGTGCCCGCAGAAGGAGCTTTGAAACTGGCTGGGTCTGACAGCCGGCACTGCTCTAAGCCGTAACTTCTCTTTGATAGTCGGTCTAATTACTGGAAACGACTCCAGTCATTACTGTTTCCTGGCGGTTAAGGCGTACACCTTGGTTGCTGGAAACAATCGATCCGGCACGTTCTCATTCCTTTAGGCAACAATAATAAACCTGTGCTGCAAAAGGCATGGGAGCAGGGCATTTCAATGAATAGATATCCTAAGGTGCTGATGGTTACGGCCTGCCTCTGTGTGACTATCACAGCTCATGCCGAAACCCTGACGATTGCAGCCGTCAACAACCATGATTTGGTGCGTATGCAGCAACTGTCGAAGGTTTTCGAAGAGCGGAATCCTGACATCACGCTGGATTGGGTTTTGCTGGAAGAGAATACACTTCGACAGCGACTGACTACCGACATCGCTACGCAGGGTGCCCAGTTTGATGTTGTCAGCATTGGTGCGTACGAGGCATCGCTGTGGGGAGCAAGGGGCTGGTTGACCCCCATCAAAGACCTACCGACGGATTACGATGTGGAAGATCTTTTTCCCTCGGTGCGTGAAGGACTGTCCGTCGACAATACCCTATACGCGCTGCCCTTTTATGCAGAGAGTTCCATTACCTATTACCGGTCTGACCTATTCAAACAGGCGGGTCTTCAGATGCCGGAACAGCCTACTTGGGAGCAGCTTGGGGAGCTGGCTTCCAAACTGCATCAACCCGATAAGGACCAGTATGGCCTCTGTTTACGCGGTAAGGCAGGATGGGGAGAAAACATGGGAATTATCACAACCATGGCCAACTCATTCGGCGCGCGCTGGTTCAACGAGCAATGGCAGCCTGAATTTACAGGTCCAGAGTGGACCAAGGCCATCACTTTCTATGTGGACACGATGAAGAAATACGGTCCACCAGGGGTGTCCAGTAACGGCTTCAATGAGAATCTCGCACTGTTTAGCACGGGGAAATGTGCAATATGGGTGGATGCCAGTGTGGCGGGCTCCACCGTAACGGACCGTACCCAAAGTACTGTTGTAGACAGCGTGGGCTTTGCAGCTTCGCCGAAGCAAGTCACAACCAAAGGCTCTTCATGGCTATGGGCGTGGTCTCTTGCGATCCCGACCAGCTCACAGCACAAACAGAGCGCATTGAGCTTTATAACCTGGGCTACCTCAAAGCAGTACATACAATTGGTAGCCAAAAAAGATGGCGTTGCCAATGTACCGCCGGGGACGCGTAAATCAACGTACAGCGAGGCCTATTTGAAAGCCGCGCCTTTTGCAGGTGTCACACTGGAGATGATGGAGCAAGCCGATCCGGCCCACCCAACGTTGAAGACAGTGCCATACCGCGGTGTACAGTATGTCCTGATTCCGGAATTTCAATCGCTTGGTACCCAGGTGGGTACTGTCTTCTCGGGAGCGCTGACCGGCCATATGCCAGTTCAACAGGCCTTGCAGGCAGCCCAACAGGTTGCGACCCGCGAGATGAAACGGGCAGGTTATCCCAAATAAGCGCTATGGTAGGTGCAATAGCTCTTCATGAAGTCGTGACAGAGGAGACCCAAAGAGGTTACTAGTAAATGCTGGTAACCTCAGGCACCTACTTAACGTTTATCCAGCCGTCCAGGTAAACCATTATCCGAGATTAAGCGTAAGCCTTGCACTACAGGCTTACCCGTTAATAAGGTTATTAATTAATACAACTACTTATTAAAGAGTTGTCGTCAATTTAATAAATGCTACTTCTTGCGCCTCGCCGATGGTTTGATGTGTTATGCGGGTTTTCCCTTTGGCATCTCTGTAAATCTCAACAAACTCGCTGGATACGGAAATAGGCCCCAGGATACGTATAGTCTGCTCAGGCTCCAAGATCTCACGGTCTTCACAGGTTGCTACGATAAAAAGATCAGGATTCAGTTTTTCAAGTTCTTTTATAAGTTCGCTTACAGTCATGTCTGAATCCTCTTAAAAGTGAATACATTGCTTTAGGTTTGTGCGCTCAACAGTTCAAAACCTGTGGCAATATAGGAACTACGAATAATGTCGGAGTAAAAGATGCAGTCATAGGAGTTATCATGAAAAGCTAGATTGGCAGTGTCGAGTGTTTGGAATGCACCTCTTGCATAAATATGGATTGTATTCTGATAAAGAGGTTTCTTGTCATGATGACCATTCGGCAGGTACAGCTACAGAGGAGCACACTTTATTCAAGTCGATTTGCTTTTATCGAGACTGACCCACTAGAAGGGCCGTTGCTTTTGCATTCATTGGCTGCCTAGGCACTAGGTCCATAGCGGTGGAGACCTGAATATAGACGACTGTAGGTTTTTGATAAACCTACATACAAACTGTACAGGTATTGGTATGTTGTACAAAAGCAAAGTAATCGGCCTTTAGCAACGGTTAACCTGGCTGCGAATAAGTTATACAAACGAGCCGGCGGCACTATAAGTTAGACCTGTATGTTGTTTTTGTTGTTGTCCGTTCGTCTGCATTGTGAAACTATTACAACTTCTTAATATCAGAATAGTGTGAGGGATGTTCTTATAATGCCTTTCGAAAAAGGGATGATAATAGAGGTTATTCCGCTACGGTTACGCTTTCGGTGAGTCTATACAAGCTTTTGGGTTTTCTGCTGTAACTTTATATCTTTTCTCGGGTACTGCTTTATTTGCGCAAATCATGATTTAAGTGCATGGTAAAAAACCATAGCAGAGGAATGGCTTTGCCTGAGAAAGAGGAGGCGAGACTTAATAATGTTGCATTACTATATTAAAGTGTGAAGGTCATTGAAGTATATGTTGTGAGGATTATCAGTTTTTAAGAATAGCTGCATCATTATGTGGCTATTTAAGTAGGTTCGCGTCTCACCAATTATTTATCTGTGGATTCCTGCTAGTAGCCATGGAGGGTTGAAACACGATCTTCATGTATAAGCGGAGTACAGAATAATCATGCTGCATATTCATTTTGGTACGGGCCGACTCGGGCTGGGTCTGGTCGCTCCTTTTTTTCAGGCTCCAGGCTCAGAACTCTATCTCTTCAATCGTGCCGTTTCTGGGGGTAGCGCAACAGGCTCTACGGCCGTTAGTCCCGAGCGCCGTAATGAGCTCCTTCTCACCCACTCTCGAAAAGAATATGTCATCGCGACACCAGAAGGCGAGATGAAGCCAAGAGAGCGAGTAATCTACAACGATTTCTTCACTTATGAAGATAAGAGTATTGAGAGGCCGATTCGGGATATTCTCGATCGTTCCGAGGGAAAGTCCAAGGGCGTCATTGTCACAGCGTCCGTATTGGCAGCAGAAAACTATAGCCCGGTTATCGAAGCACTCAATCTGATCTGCAAGGCAAAGATTGATGAAGAGGGCTCGATAGGCAATATTTATCTTATTGCCTGTGAAAACACCGTAAGTGCTTGCGAAGTGCTGGATCATGAAAGTCTGCAGGGGATTATTTCCGACGATATTCGCCAGTGTGTTCGCTGTGTACCCGCTTTAGTGGATCGCGTGTGTGTCGAGCTGGAGGAGGCCGTACTCGATAATGAACCTACGCTGGTGGTACGAGCGGAAGAGTACGGCGCATTAAAAGTTGAACTGTGCCCCCGTACCGAGCAGTTGCCCCAGATTCTCGAGGGTAGCCGGATACAGTTCAGTCGTTATCTCGATATCGAAAAGGAAATCAAAAATTCACTGCTCAATGGCTCCCATTGGCTTATCGCACTAACAGCCTTTCAGGAAACAGGTGGCAGGCCGGAAATCAAGCTCAACGAGTTCATTCAAGAGACCGATAACCATCGGCTTTACGCCTCGGAGGTCATAAATGAGATGCGCGATGGGGTTGAAGCGTTGCTGCGCTCCAAACCCAAGTATGCCGACTTTGTCCGGGATGTTGACGTGACGGCATATCTGGATGGGGCCGCCAAATCCATCCTGAGCCGTTTCGAGGCAAACTCTGACACGATCAATCGGATTCTGGCCCGCTTTCGCGCCCCATGCCCTGATGAGGTAACAACGGTACAGAAGTTCATCGATCGCTTTCTGCACCGCATCGAAGAGCCGTTACAGGCGTATCAGGAGCAAAAGGGGCTACCTGCTAAAAGTGCATCACAAGGGCTGTTCAACCTGTTTCGTCTGCAAGCCTCGGGTACTTATATCGATTCCCACCCTGTCGAGCAGGACAAAGCCAGCTAGTCGAAGTCCAACCTTTTACCTGGGGCGCTTTGAAGCCTCGAACCAAACATGAAGAGGAGACTTAGCGGAATGAAATTTGAGGCGTTGATTTTTGATTGTGATGGAGTGCTGATCGATAGCGAAATATTGGTGTGCCGCATTGCGGCGGAGGAGCTGACCAAACTTGGCTATTCCATTACAACGGAGCAAGTCATTCAACGCTTCGCGGGTCGGCCTGACCACGAAATGCGAGCTGAGATCGAGCACGAGTGGGGCAGGCCTATTCCGGAGGGCTACCGCGAAAGTGTCAATGCGCGGACGGTTGAGTCGTATGCAACAGAGCTCAAGATCATGCCGCGGCTTATGGAGGCCCTGGATCAGATCGATCTGCCAGTCTGTGTCGCTTCGAGCAGTTTTCCTGAAAAGCTCCGTTTAGGGTTGGAGACGGTTGGGCTGTATGAGCGGTTCATGCCCAATGTAGTCAGCGCAACCTTAGTTGCACGCGGAAAGCCGGAGCCGGATGTTTTTCTGTTTGCCGCCGGGTGGATGAAGACCAGCCCGAAGAAGTGTCTGGTTCTGGAAGATAGCGTAGCGGGTGTAACCGCTGGAGTGCGTGCTGGAATGCATGTGCTCGGTTTTGCAGGCGGCGCTCATTGTGACGCAGGTCATCGACAGCGGTTGCTGGACGCGGGCGCTTCCGCTGTCTTTTGCGATATGAGCGAAATGCCATCCTTGATCAAAAATTTAAACGCCCCGGTTTAATGCATGACCCATGTGGGTAGGTTTACTACTTGAGTTCTCTTTAAAGGAGCGCCGTCAAGATAGATCTCTTGTGCTCCTATAGAAGCCACTATTACACAATTTAGATAGACAAGAGAGGTAACAATGGAGAAGCACGTTGTCGCAAGCCTGACCGAGTCCCGCTCGGCATTAGACGCGTTCATGCGGGATGAGCTTGCGGTTTCGGCCATTGCCCAGGCCGGGCAGCTCCTGGTTGATACGTTTACTAAGGGCGGCCGCGTCTTTAGTTGTGGCAATGGTGGTTCTATGTGTGATGCCATGCATTTTGCCGAAGAATTGTCAGGCCGCTATCGTGAAGATAGAAGAGGTCTGCCGGCAGTTTCAATCAGTGATCCTAGCCACCTGAGCTGCGTTGCGAATGATATGGGCTACAGCCAGGTCTTTTCGCGCTATCTGGAGGCACATGGACGAGCCGGAGACTGTCTGCTGGCTTTTAGTACGAGCGGAACAAGTGCCAACGTGGTGGCTGCGGCGGAATATGCCAAAGCAAACGGCATATTGCTGGTGGCTCTGACGGGGCGGCAAGGCTCACCACTAGGAGCGCTAGCCGATATAGAAATCTGTGCGCCTGGGGGGAGGTATGCTGACCGTGTTCAAGAGCTGCACATCAAAGTTGTTCATATCTTGATTGAGCTAGTGGAACGGGGGCTGTTTCCTGACAATTATGCGTGAAGCAATACGCAGCTCATGCTTAACGGCATGTTGAGCATGCCATGCCGTGACGTGTAATCCTACTCAAAGGCTTCTCTATGGTTAAGCACAGCATCCCTTGCCTTACGTCAATGTATCCGTTCGTAAAGGTCACGTAAACGTTGCTTAATAGCAAAGTGCTATGGTTAGAATCAGCGTGTCTTAATTCAATGAAGTAGTGAAATTAAGGAGCGCAGATGCCTACGGACAACGCCAGCGGAGCGGTTGGTGATGTGTTGGAAAAGACGGATGATATGGAGCGGGCGGACTATCTGGCGTTTGCACGAAAGCTCCATGATGCTGCCGTAGACGCTGCCAGAACGCAGCTATATCAACTCGATGATGCAGACGCCTGTACACGAGAGCTGCATGAGTTGTATGAGCGCTTTCGCAAGCAATATCTGTGATGTATGAACCTGACAGATGAGGCGTCCGGGTTAGAACTTCTGCATTGCAGCCAAAAGAATATTTAACCCTATGTGTGTATTTAAGAGGGGTGATGCTAAGGCCGTAAAGAACTGTTTGGCTGGTGGTGTCCGTCGCTAGGATGGAACGACAGAGCCTGAATACATCAGGCTCAGCAGTCCTAGTTGTTTCTTTGGCCCATTGAATTGCCATGCAGGGGAATGGGCTCCTTGGAAGCCTGGGGCGTGCTGTCTTGCCCGACCATCTCTTCGTAGACTGCAGGCTGAACCAGGAACAGCTGAACGTCTCCCTTCAGATTAACCAGTGTTTTTCGGCCTTCTTCGACCGAGGCGATATGTAGCGTTTCACCGTGATCGTTCACAACGGGATGGGATTCATTATTCATTAACGCATGTATGACGAAAGAGCCGCCCTCCATGGAAACGAAATGGATTTCCTTAACATCTCCGTCCTTCACATGCTTGGTCAATTCTGCCACTTTCATGAAGGTTCTCCAGTGCTGGGGTTGTTGTTCAAATAAGCGTTTCGCTATCGTTCTTTGAAACGTGGTGGGTGGGCGAGTTCAATAGAGGAACGTCCGTCTTGTGATATCTGCACAGCCTTGTGGTGCCCATCATCTACCTTGCTACGATGAAAACGATGCGCGGCAACGTGACGCGCTGAAGGGGCGACATAAAACGTCTGTTCAGTAGTATGCTAATGAAATGACGATCCGCTGAGTCCTTCGGCTCGACTTTCAGAATCCTTCCTATTGCCGTGGCCATCCCTCCGCTCGTCAGACGTCGAATCTGCTACAGATTTTGTTTATTGCGAGGTTTCAAGTGCCCAGTTCTTTCCCTCTTTCTCGCCCACGCCGTCTTCGTCGGTCCGATCAGCTTCGCTCGATGTTTCAGGAAACTGAGCTGAGCCTCAATGATCTGGTACTGCCGATCTTCGTCGAGGAAGAAATCGATGATTTCGTCCCGATCAAAGCCATGCCGGGTGTCATGCGTATCCCCGAATCCAGGCTGGCCAGCGAAATCGAGCGTTATGCCCGCGCCGGTATCAAGTCGGTCATGACCTTCGGTGTGTCTCATCACCTGTCCCATGACGGAAGCGATACATGGCATGAGGACGGCCTGGTTTCACGTATGGCGCGTATCTGCAAGGACGCGGTACCGGAAATGATCGTCATGTCCGATACCTGTTTCTGCGAGTACACCACCCATGGTCATTGTGGCATCGTTCATGATGACCACATCGATAACGATGCCACGCTGATCAATCTGGGCAAGCAAGCAGTTGCTGCGGCTCAGGCCGGTGCAGACTTCATTGCGCCGTCGGCAGCCATGGATGGACAGGTGCATGCGATCCGCAGCGCTTTGGATGAGGCAGGCTTTATTAATACTTCAATCATGTCCTACTCCACCAAATTTGCGTCGGCAATGTATGGCCCGTTCCGCGAGGCCGGTGGTAGCGCGCTCAAGGGCAATCGCAATGCCTACCAGATGAATCCCATGAACCGCCGTGAAGCGATCCGTGAATCTCTGATGGATGAGCAGGAAGGCGCGGATGCGCTGATGGTGAAGCCTGCTGGTGCCTACCTGGATATCATTCGAGACATTCGTGAGGCCTCGAGGCTACCGCTGGGCGCCTATCAGGTCAGCGGTGAATACGCTATGATCAAGTTTGCGGCCGCCGCCGGGGCGATTGACGAACACCGTGTGGTACGGGAAAGCCTGGGTTCAATCAAGCGTGCCGGTGCCGATCTGATCTTTACCTATTTCGCCATGGATCTGGCCAAAGACGGTATCTAACACTGCGAATAGCGAGCCGGCACTCCTTTCGCCGGCTCCGCTCAAGGCTACAGGTAGATCACCAACGGATGGCCATGCACTGGGTGCTCCTGAATCAGGACGTCCAGGTCAAACACTGCCTTGAGGCGCTCGGGGCATAAGACTTCTTCAGGGCTGCCCAAGCCCTCCATTTGACCCTGCTTGAGCAGAAGCAGCCTGTCGCAGTAGCGGGCCGCCAGGTTCATGTCGTGCAGCACGACGGCTACGGCTAACCCTTGATTGGCCATCTGCCTGATCACCTTCAGAATGCTGTGCTGGTGATGGGGGTCGAGGGCTGACGTCGGCTCATCCAGTAAGAGCACCTTGTCAGAGGTGGCAGGCCATAGCTGCGCGAATATGCGGGCCAAATGGGTTCGCTGGCGCTCCCCGCCGGACAGGGTAGTATAGTGGCGTTGCGCAAGCTCGGTCAGGTCGCAAAGATCAAGTACCGTATCGACGATTCGGGTATCGGTATGGAGGCCTGTTGCGTGGGGTAGTCTGCCAAAACCTGCAACTTGTCTTACCGTAAACGCAAAACTTAACGTCGAGGCTTGAGGCAGTACAGCCAGATTAAGAGCCCTCGCCTCGGACGACCATGCTGCCAGGGGCGTTGCTCCAAGCATGATATCGCCTGAGGTCGGACGTATGTCTCCACATAACGCGCCAAAGAGTGTGCTTTTCCCCGCGCCGTTGGGACCGATAACTCCCAGGATTTCGCCGCTGCGCAGCTCCAGATCAATGTCACGAATACGCCACCCGGTGGCATGCTGAACGCTTAATTCTGTTGCCTTGAGCATTACATGGCCCGTCGCAACAGCAGGAACAAAAAGAAGGGCGCCCCGATAAAAGCAGTCACGATCCCTATTGGCAATTCGGCGGGCGCCAGCAACAGGCGTGCAATGATATCGGCCAGAAGCAACAGGCTGGCGCCGCCAAACAGTGCGCTGGGTAAGAGTACCCGATGGTCGGGCCCTGTAATCAAGCGCAGCAGGTGGGGCACGACCAGTCCTACGAAGCCGATCAGGCCTGCTGCTGCGACTGCGGCACCTACACCCAAGGCAGTACACAGGATCAGTTCGCCCTTGAGTCGCTCTACATCGATACCCAAGTGTCGTGCCTCGGACTCTCCAAGAAGCAACGCATTCAGGGCGTCGGCACGCCGGGGCAACCATAGCGCTACGGCCAAGCCAATCCCCACCAGCGGCCATAGCCGGGCATAGCTGGCACCGTTCAGGCTCCCCAGGTTCCAGGACGTCAACAGGCGCAGCGTGGTGTCATCAGCCAGATAGGTGAGCAGACCTATGGCAGCACCTGCCATGGCCGTTAACGCAATACCTGCCAGGAGCATGGTGGCGACGTGTGCCTGACCGTGCCGGCAACCCAGCCGGTAAACGATGGCAGTGATCACCAGGCCGCCCATGAAGGCAAACAATGACAGCAGATAAGGCTGGAGCCCAATCGGCAGGATGAAGAGGTACTCGTCGCCGACAATTGCCAGGGCTGCGCCCAACGCCGCTCCACTGGACACCCCAATCAGACCAGGGTCTGCAAGGGGATTGCGGAAAAGCCCTTGCATGGCAACGCCTGTCAATGCCAGTACCGCACCAACCATCAAACCCATCAGGGTACGGGGCAAACGAATCTGCCCAACTACCAACAGAGCCTGGTCACTGGCGGTAACAGGTAGACCGGAAAGATGAGCCAGCGCGCGCAACGTTTCGCCCAGGGGGAGGCGAAGCGGCCCCAGCGCCAGTGACAGCCATAGGCTGAGCAGGGTCAAGCCGATCAGCCCTATAAGCAATAACCGAGGCGACGCGCGCAGGCTCATGGTTGTCCAGCTGCCAGCTCTGGAAGATCTTGCAGGTAAAACTGTCCGGCTAGGTGCTCCGCTACTTCCGGCAGACGAGGTCCCAGTCCGCCTACCAGTACGGTGGCATCAATAGGCAGTAAGTGTCCTTCACGCACGGCCTGACTTTGCTCTAGGGCAGGATTCTGCTTTAACAGCGCCTGCGCAGCAGCAGCGCCCTCAAGGCGGCGGTCGGCAATAATGATATACGCCGGGTCAAGCCCAGCCAGCACTTCGCTGGAGAGCGCCTTGTATCCTGGCTGCGTAGCCAGGTTTATACCTCCTGCCTGCTTGATCAGCCAATCGCCGAGTGTACCGGGCCCTGCGATCAACGGCCGATCTCCCGTGCCTCCAATCAGTAGAAGCACGCCAGGGCTGGCGTGATGCGCCTGAGCTGCATGAATGCGGGATTCCAGACTGTGCAACGTATCACTGTAGCGGGTAAATTGCCTTTGGGCCTCTTCCGGTTTCCCCAGCCAGGTACCTAGTGCTTCCAGGGTACGGTGCAGAGTGTCCAGACTGGCGTCGGCCGACAAGGTCTCTACTCGCACTCCTGTTCTGCGCAGTTGATCAAGCACGGGAGGCGGCCCCATCTCTTCGCTGCCTACCAGTATGTCTGGCCGCAAAGTAAGAATGCCTTCAGCGCTGAGCTGGCGTTGATAACCTATCCTGGGCAGCGTTTGAAGCGACTCGGGGTGCTGGCTTGTAGTGTCTACGCCAACCAGTCGGGATTGACCGCCCAGTACGGCGATCCATTCAGTCAGCGAGCCGCCTGCACTGACCCAGCGTTGGGACTGCTCGGCAGATAAAACGACCACGGCGGTAGCCCAGAGCAGAAGTCCGATGGCAAGACGAATCTTTTTCACTGAGCAGACTCCGCCAGGGCTGTCCATTGTGCACGTTCGGGTTGGCCAGGTTTACGTGCGCCAAACATCTGCATGATCAGTTCTCCGTTGTGGTCATACGCCTCAAGGCTGGTAATGATGCCGTCCACACTCGGTTTACGCACGCGCCAGAGTGTACGGATACCCGACGTTTGCAGGTGCAGATTGAAGGCACTGTCCAATACATTGAACCAAGTGTCTACCCACTTGAGTGTTGTGAGGGTTCCGGTATGGATCTGGATACAGTGTTGGTTGCCCACAAATATCATGATGGGTAATTGCTGTGCCGCTGCAGCGTTCATGACCTGGGGCAGCGCGTCCACATTCAATGATTCAGCCCACTCCTTGCCCGCCAGTCGTAAGGCCTGGGTTCTGGCGATGCCCAGTCGCTGTAGGAGCGCATGAAAGTGATGGGTGTCCTTTAGCTCCGCCCACCCTGAGCGCAGGGCCTCGATATCAACCTTCTGATCGGAACAGGGCGGTATGCGCGCTTTCAACGGTACCCGTGTCAATTCGCAGCTTTGCTCAGTTTCCTTAAAGCGTGTCTTCAGCGCTTCCCAGGCATCCTCATGACTGTTCTCAGTCAGATAGACTTTATGAATCGCCATTCCTTGTGCATCAAAGACCTGAAGGCTATGTAACAGGCCGCGCGAAGTCACTTCGTCTACCGCAAACGCAAATGTCCAGCCTGAGAGAAACAGCCGTAAATCGATATCGGGCGAGACGACCAGCCCCATACGACCATTTCCTGATATGGCCAGTTCGCGGTACGGCCCCTGGCGCTCATGGACGCAGTATTCATTGCGCGTAAGCGCCATGACAGGTCCCAAGTTGGCAAGCTCTCCCAGTAGCGCTTTCCATTCAGGACGCAGGCGGATCACATCGTTCCCAATCCGACTGGCTACAAGCTCCGCCTCGCTGACCTTCAGCTGTTGGGCGGCATCACGTGCACGTATAGAGGGTTTTTCCAGGCGCAGACGTTGCCACTCCTTGAAGAGATCGCACGCAACGGCAGGCTCTAACGTAGACAGGCTCATAGGGGATTTCCTTGAAGGTTAGGGTAGAGCGGCATGGCTAGACATCCGTCTAGCGAACCAGTGCGAGTATATTAAAACGATAATCATTTACAATAAAGATGATATTAATTCTCATCTTTGGCTTTACAGATATCGCGCGGATAGTAATGATTATCAAATGCATTAAATAACACCGAGCCCTCTATGAATATATCTCCGCCGTTTCCGCTTCGCCCGTGGATTGTCCTGCTGTGCCTGACACCTGGCTTTACAGCCGCCGCCGAAAGCGCCAGCGCTCTTCCAGCCACTACCATCACTGCAACCTTTACCGAACAGCCAATCACCGCCGTTCCCACTACCGTCACGGTCAAGGAACAGACGGATATAGACCGGGAAAATATCAATACCATCAGGGATCTGGTGCGGCATGAGCCGGGTGTCAGTGTAGGAGGTACAGGGCACGCAGCTGGCATTAACGGTTTCAATATCCGGGGGATCGACGGCAACCGAGTCTTGACCCAGATTGATGGCGTGACGGTACCGGACGCGTATGCGTTTGGCCCTTATGCTAATACCCGGCGAAATTATGTTGATCCCGACCTTGTCAAGCGGGTAGAGATTCTGCGTGGCCCGGCTTCTGCTCTGTATGGAAGTGATGCCATCGGTGGTGCTGTCAGCTACTTCACGCTTGATCCAGAAGATCTGCTCAGAGAGGGTAGGAACTATGGTGCCCGGTTCAAGACAGGATACAGCTCCGCTGATCGTAGTTGGTTGACCTCCGGTACAGTGGCAGGCCGGACCGGCGATTTCGATGCGCTGGTGCATTATGGCAAGCGCAGCGGGCACGAAGCGGAGTCGTATGGTGACCATCATGGACTCGGTAGCAGCCGTACCGCAGCCAACCCAGAGGATCACGACAGCTACAACGTGCTGGCGAAACTAGGCTATCACTACGGTGACGACAGCCGTTTGCAATTGACCTATGAGCATTATCGCTCACGTTTGGACGGTGATATCAAAAGTGCACCGACCCGTATTTTCGGCGTACAGACGCGTAGTTATCTGGGACGTAATGTCGTTGATGTAGAGGAACGAGAGCGCTTCAGTCTGGAAAACGCACTGAGCCTGACTACCGGCTTCGCTGATCGTTGGACCACGTTGCTCAGCTACCAAAACGGTGGGACGGATCAGCGCACTTACCAGCCCAATAGCAGCGCCAGCTATTACCGTAAGACGACGTATGAAGAGCGTACATGGGCATTCGATAACAAATTCGACAAGCATTTCGCCATGGGCGAGAGCGAGCATCTGGTGACTTATGGACTGCGTTATGAGCACCAGGAGGTCAACGGTTTGCGGACAGGGACATCCAACCGTGGTGTGGCTAATCTTTATGCCAGCGATTTTCCATCGCCTGCGGTGGACACCTGGGGAACGTTTGTTCAGGACCAGATCGATATAGGGGCCTGGACCTTTCTGCCAGCATTACGCTATGACCATACGACGCTGAAGCCGGATACCAATAAAGCCTATCTCGCCGGGTTGGCCAGCAGTACGGCTTTCGATGATAGCGAAAAGAGCTGGCACCACGTTTCACCAAAACTAGGCGTGACCTATCGCTTCAATGATCATTACAGTGTCTTCGGCCAGTACGCCGAGGGCTTCCGCACACCAACACCCAAAGCGTTATATGGCAACTTCACCAATGAAAGCGCAGGTTACCAGGTGGTGGGCAATGCCAACCTTGATCCGGAAACCAGCCGTGGCGTTGAGTTGGGGTTTAGAGGACACTTCGATCAGGGCAGTTTCAGTGTCGCGGTGTTCTATAACAAATATCGCGATTTTATTGAAGAGGATGCCCTAGGCGGAGGGGGCAGTTATGCTGTTTTCCAGTCCAGCAATATCAGTCATGCCACGATCAAAGGCGCCGAAGCCAAAGGGCATCTAGAACTGGACACCGTTGGCCTGCCTGAGGGCGTCTACAGCGAAGGCACCATCGCCTACGCCTGGGGCCGCAACGATGACACAGGTCAGCCGCTCAATAGCGTGAATCCGCTGACAGGGGTCTTCAGCCTCGGATACGACGATCGTGCAGTTCAATATGGCGGTCGTCTCGACTGGACACTGGTACAACGCAAGAGGCGTGTCGATGACGCCAGCTATCACGCTGCCGACGGTAGGACGCAGTTTCGCACGCCGGGGTTTGGCGTACTGGATCTTACGGCTTACTACAAGCTCACCCGCGATCTCACGGTCAACGCTGGACTCTACAACCTCACCGACAAGAAATACTGGCTGTGGGATGATCTGCGAGGTTATGACACGACCGGAGAAGGCGGAATGCTGGCGCCAGCCAATATTGACCGCCTGAGTCAACCTGGCCGAAATGTATCGATGAATATTGTCTGGGAAATTTGAGCATTTGGGGTAAGGGGCATCAGTAAAACAGGAGCTGACCGCCTCTAGCTTCGAATTGGAGGCGGGTCTACAAATATCTTTGGACATAAGTCTCACTTTAGGGAAAAATCCGCTCGCCTTGTTGCTTATGGCCTCGAAGTCCACTTTGGTGAGGAAGTCATTATGCGTTACTACGTTATTATCTGGCTGGGTATCGCCGCCTGCTTTGCCTTTATGCAAGCGGATCATGCGCTTCCTGCCGTTCTAAGTCTCATGGCCAGCTGGTTGGTTGCCTTGTTCTTCAAGCCTGCGCCGACACGAGTGCGTGGATTCTCTCCCGTGATTGATACGACGCCCCCTCGTGCGGTTGCTGATACGCCGGCAGGGCAAGTCTGAGCGCCTATGACAAGCCTAACAGTGTTATCGGCTGGTAACTTGTTTACAGAATAAGCCGCTTATCCAAGGTTAGGGGTAAGGTTCGAATCCGCTGTCCCGTTGCATGGAAAATGGCGTTGGCGACAGCAGCGGCTACGCCAACGACGGCAATCTCGCCAAGACCCTTGATGCCAAGGGGATGGCCGCGGCGGTCATCTTCCTCAATCATGATGATATCCAGATCCGGCACATCTGCCTGAGTGGGAATCAAAGCCTCGGAGAGGTCTGCATTCATCCAGCGGCCGTTGTGCCGGTCAAGACGCGTCTCTTCCATCAATGCCTGTCCCAGCCCCCATACCATTCCGCCCAAGAGCTGACTATGGGCAAGGGTTGGATTCACGATGCGACCACAGCCAAAGGCGCCTACCAGACGCTCAATCCTGAGAGTACCCAGTTGCGGATCTACCAGCACTTTGACGAATTGTGCGCCAAACGCGGCGCGTCCTACCTCGGGTGGATTGATCTGATCTGCGGTTCCGGCCTCGGCTTCAAGGTAATCCAGTTGGTGACGCGTCAGTAACGATACGAATGATTCCTGGCGACCTGTCTGTGAAACAAGGCCGCTTTCCTGGAGCTTCAGTTCTGCCGGGTTTGTCTTATAAAGCGTCGAGGCGGGATCTGTACTGGCCAGCGTACCCAGCTTCAGGCGCAACGCATCGGCTGCGGCGTGAAGCGCTGCGCCAAGACTCAGGGTTGTCGACGAGCTGGCCGTCAATGAGCTGTAGGGCAGTCGTGTGTCTCCCCATTCCAGTGTGACACTGCCCAACGGCAGCCCCAGCGCTTCGGTGGCAAGTTGTGACAGGGCCGTGGCGCTGCCCTGACCGATCTCATGGGTTGACGAGGAGGCGACCGCTGTTCCGTCTGCCCTTATCCGCATACGGGCGCAAGCGGCCATCTGCGCGACATGGTAAATGGACGTCGCCATGCCGTAGCCGACCTTGAATCGGCCCTCCTGCTGTGCACCCGGACGAGGATCGCGTGATTGCCAGCCAATACGTTCAGCCGCCGCCTGATAGCAGTCCTTGAGGGATTTGCTTGACCACTCATGACCGCTCTGCGGTTCCTGGTCAGCATAATTACGTAGGCGGGCCTCCAGAGGATCGATACCCTGCTGATAAGCCCATTCATCCATAGCGCTTTCGATCGCGAACTGGCTTACCGCCACACCGGGCGCACGCATCCAGCTGGGGGCATTAACGTCGAGCCGTGCGGTTTTATGCTGCGTACGCAGATGCTTGGAGGCGTAGAGCTTGGGCGTCATTTCGCCAACGGGTTCGATGAAGTTGGATGTGGTGGAGTTTTGGATCAAGGCGTCCTGCATCAGTACCTGTAATCGACCATCCTTCCCGCCGCCCAGACGGACCCGCTGCCGTGTGGCCCCGCGATAGGGCATCATGGAAAAGGTCTGGCGTCGTGTCAGGGCAAGCTTGACGGGTCGCCCGGTCCGCTTTGCCGCCATGGCCACCAGGAGCGGGTGGACGTTACCCTTTTTGCCTCCAAAGGCGCCACCCACGAAAGGCACGATTATCCGGACCTTGTCGCGTAATGCCTCTTCAGGTGAGCCAGTTTTCATGACCTCCATGAAATCCTTTTGCAGGCCCATGTCAAAGGCCTGAGCCAAGCCATATGCATCGCCATAGGAATATTGCGTGCCGAGGTACAGTGTCAGTCGCCCATGGCTATCCCACGCAGCGATTGCGGCGCCAGGCTCCAGGGCGTTGTGATGGTGAGAAGCCGTCTCGTAGACCTGCTCGAATGTCTGCTCGGCCATTGCAAAGGCGGTATCAGGATCGCCTCGCTCCGTTGTGCCAGGCTCACCGGCCCCCACCATTTGTGGCCGTTCGGCCTTTTGTTCGTCCAAAACCAGTAAGGGCGGCTGCTCGGGGGCTGCATAACGTATTGTTATACAGGCAGCGGCGCGCTGTGCCTGCTCAGCAGTGTCAGCGATCACCAGCGCAATAGGCTGCCCGCTGTAATGCAGCCGGTCATCCTGGAGTGGCTGAAAACGCGTCAGCTCTCCACCTGGCAGGGTATGAACGGGTTTGAGTTTTGGCGCGTCCAGGTGCGTCATCACACAGTGCACCCCTTCCAGTGCGAGCGCGGCGGCCGTATCGATAGCCTCAATGCGCCCTGTTGCTTGCATACTTTGAACCACGGTTGCATGAGCCAGTGGTCCGTCTCCCGGCCCATGGGCAAGATCCGCCGTGTAGCAGGCCTTGCCGGTGACTTTGTCATACGCTTCGAGACGGTGGGGCGCTTTCATTGCAGAAACCTCATAACAGAAGCCAGCCTCTCTCTAATGAGGACACCATGGTCAAAAAGGCGGTTCCAGTAGGTGCCTTGTTCCTCTGCCTGACGAGTGGGGCAGTAGAGGTGGGATACACACGGTCCATCGTAATAACCGTGAGGGTATGGCCCTCATACATCTCAACCCACCCATAAGGAGACGATATGAGCAAGCTGGCAGGTAAAATCGCGGTTATAACCGGTGCTGATTCGGGTATGGGAAAGGCCATGGCAGCCGTGTTCGCGCGGGAAGGTGCTCATGTGGCGATTACGTATCACTCCGATCAGCAAGGTGCTCAGGACACCCTCGAGCAAGTCCGCAACGCAGGGGGCCGCGGTCTGGTAAGGCAAGTGGATGTCAGAGACGAACACAGTGTGTCGGCCCTGTTCAAGGCAGTGGACGAGGAGCTGGGGACACCCGATATTCTGGTTAATAACGCCGGTACGGGCAAAAGCAAACCCATTACCGAACTGACTACTGAAGAATTCGATCTGGTGATCAAAACCGATCTATACGGGCCGTTTTTCTGTGCCCGTGAGTTCATCCGGCGCCGCCAGCAGGCCGGTGGGCAAGGAAAGATCATCAATATCACGTCTGTTCATGACTCAATCCCCAGCCCCAACAATGTGCCTTACGGCGCTGCCAAAGGTGGGCTTCTTACCATGACGCGCAGCCTTGCGTTGGAGCTTGCGCCGCTCAAGATCAATGTGAACGCTATTGCGCCAGGGCTTATCCGAACCCCGATGACAGAGGCTCGAGTCGACGATCCGCAAAAGCGCGAGGAAGAGCTGCCCAATATTCCCTGGAAGCGTCCCGGCTATCCTGAGGAGATTGCCGAGCTGGCGCTATATCTGGTCAGCCCTGAGTCCGACTACGTCACCGGTCAGAACTTTACGATTGATGGCGGGCTGGAAATGAATTGGGGGCAAGGCGCTTAGTGTAGAAGGCACCAGCAGGTCAGATCGGTGATGCTGTACTGATCAGGCCTGCCGCTGTTTTCTTTTCAGGAAGGCCCCTTTTCATGGCGTTTGCTCCAAAACGTTTCCCTCCGCGATCCCTTGCACAGGCATTTAGAACTGCCCTTCGTATGATCTCCCGCCGACAGTAGTGTTCAGGCTGATGAGCTTTCGAAACAGTCTTCAGACTGACACTCATAGTAGAGCTGTCTTGACTTCCGACAGAAAGCCAATACTACCTGAGGCAGAAAGGCAGATATGTTCGTTTATCGAACATAAACTAACCAGTGAGTACAAAATAATTTGTAAAAGGGGCACTATGAAGGTGAAAGCTATCCAGAGTTGATACCTATCACCGCTGTAGGCGCAAAGAAAACCGATCCGGGCAGCCGAGCGGCCTGGGTCCTACAATATGCCTGCCAAGAGGGACTGATTATGCAGCGCTCGATCGCCACGGTTTCCTTGAGTGGAACCCTGCCTGAAAAACTGGAAGCCATTGCTGCCGCAGGCTTCGACGGTGTGGAGATTTTTGAAAACGATCTGCTCACTTACGGCGGAACGCCGCGAGAAATCCGTCGAATATGCGCTGACCTGGGACTCGCTATCACATTGTTCCAACCTTTCCGCGATTTCGAGGGGTGTCCGCGTGACCGTTTGCCCCGTAACCTGGACCGGGCCGAGCGCAAGTTTGACCTGATGCAGGAGCTCGGTACGGATCTGATGCTGGTGTGCAGCAATGTAGCGGTCGACTCGATAGGCGAGGAGGCTATTCTGGCGGATGACCTTCGCCTGCTGGGTGAGCGGGCGGGTGCACGCGGCATGCGCATAGGATACGAAGCCCTCGCATGGGGGCGGCACGTCAAGACCTGGCATCAGGTCTGGTCGATTGTGCAACAGGTCGATTACCCCAGCGTGGGTGTGTTGCTGGACAGTTTTCATACCCTGTCATTGAGGGATGATCCTGCCGGTATCGCCAGTATTCCGGGTGACAAGATCTTTTTTGTGCAAATGGCTGATGCACCGATTCTCAATATGGATGTACTGGAGTGGAGCCGGCACTTCCGTTGTTTCCCGGGGCAGGGCGAATTTGATCTAGCCGGTTTCCTGGCGCCGATTCTGCGCTCGGGGTATACCGGTCCGCTCTCACTTGAAGTATTCAACGATGGTTTTCGCGCAGCACCTCCACGGGCCAATGCAGCTGATGGTTTCCGTTCCTTGCTTTACCTGGAGGAACAAACCCGCAACCGCCTGGCCAATGAACCGCCTGCCGATCCGGTTGCGCCGGAGCTGTTGTTCGATCCGGTGCCGCCGCTCGAATTTAACGGTATCGAATTTCTGGAGTTTGCCGTAGACGAGCCACTTCGTGCAGAACTTACGCAATGGCTAACCCGTCTGGGTTTTGCTCAGGCCGGGCAGCATCGCTCTAAGAACGTTACCTTGCTCAGGCAAGGAAGCACCAATCTCGTCCTCAATGCCGAGCCTTATTCGTTTGCCCATAACTTTTTCGAAGTTCATGGACCTTCGCTGTGTGCCAAGGCCCTGCGGGTCAGTGATAGCGCAAAGGCCATGGAACGTGCCTGCCAGTATGGTGCGCAGCCATATCGCGGCCTGGTAGGCCCGAACGAGCGTGAGATTCCTGCGGTACGTGCACCGGATGGAGGCCTGATCTACTTTGTCGCCTCTGGCACGGATGGGCGCTCGATCTACGATACAGACTTCAACCTGAGCGCAACCTCGTCCACGGACGATGTACTCAACACCATCGATCATGTGGCCATGGCGCTGCCCGCAGACAGCCTCGACACCTGGGTACTGTTCTACAAGAGCCTGCTTAATTTCAAGGCTGACGATGAAGTTGTGCTGCCGGATCCCTATGGTCTGGTGAAAAGCCGTGCGCTGCGCAGTCCCTGCGGGTCGATACGTATGGCGCTCAACATTTCGGAAAATCGTAATACGGCCATCTCCCGAGCCTTATCGAGCTACCGTGGATCAGGCGTCCACCATATCGCATTCGAATGTGATGACATCTTTGCGGCCGCTGCCCAGGCCAAGGAGGCCGGAGTGCCGTTATTGGAGATTCCGTATAACTACTACGACGACCTCTCGGCGCGGTACGGCTTTGACGATGACTACCTGAGCCGGTTGGCCTATTACAATGTGCTCTATGATCGGGACGCACAGGGAGGCGAGCTGTTCCATGTTTATACGGAGCCGTTCGCGGATCGCTTCTTTTTCGAAGTTCTACAACGCAAAAGCAGTTACAGTGGCTATGGTGCTGCCAATACGCCGGTCCGCCTGGCGGCCATGGCTCAGGCGCGCATCCGAAAGACGGCCGGACGTCTTTGAAGGTAGGGCTGTGCCCTACGTGGCATAGCCCTACCTTAATCCAATAACAACAACTACCATAAGGTTTTTGAACCTGCCAATGACACAACCAATAATGGCTGCCGAATCCCTTAGCCCCGATGCTGTAAAAACGCAGTCTGTTCCCCGACTGCCACGAAAGAACAACCCCGAAGAAACCAAGCAGGAAATCCTCCTGGCGGCGGTTGCCGAGTTTGCGGAAAACGGCCTGAGCGGGGCGAGAGTCGATGCCATTGCCGAGCGCACCCGAACATCGAAGCGCATGATCTATTACTACTTCGAGAGTAAGGATCAGCTCTACTCTGCGGTACTGGAAAAGCTCTACGGGGAAATCCGCTCGACCGAGTCCCAGATGCATCTGGATGCGCTCGAACCGGTAGAAGCCATTCGGCGACTGGTCGAGTTCACGTTTGACTACCACGATCTGAATGTCGATTTCGTTCGGATCGTGTGTATCGAGAATATCCATCAGGGAAATTACATTCGCCAGTCACAGGCCATTACCTCAGTCAACTCGTCGATTGTTCAGACCATCTCTAGGATTCTGGTGCGTGGCGTAGAACAGGGTGTTTTTCGGGAGGGGCTGGATCCACTTGAGTTGCACATGATGATGAGCTCGTTCTGCTTCTATCGGGTGTCCAACCGCTATACCTTTTCATCGATCCACCAGATCGACCTGACGGATGCAGATAACCGGGAGCGGCACAAGGAACTCATTTGCGATGTGGTGCTGCGCTATGTCTGCAAATGACTGGTTGGAACGCGAATACCGCTGCATCAATTCATGCAGCGGTATCGAGAGGCGGGCTTACCGTGACTTCCGCGCTTTTTGTATTTCGTCATCCAGCATCTTGACCAGAGCGGGGTCGACATCCTTCGACAGTTTTTCAATGACTGGCTTGGTCTTTTCCCTGAATCGGTCCATCTCTTCCGGCGTGATTTCATTGACGGCCATGTGGCCTGTCAAGGTTTGATAGGCACTGTCCTGAGCCTGCCCGGAGACCATGCGCTGATAGGCCTGAGCCTCAGCGGCGGCCTCGGTAATGACCTTGCGCTCATCCTCGTTCAGCTTGTTCCATGACTTTTCGCCTATGATGAACGATTGCGGGTTGTACACGTGGCGTGTCACCGATAGGTATTTCTGCACCTCGTAGAACTTGCTGCCCAGAATCACGGTATTAGGGTTTTCCTGTCCATCAACGGTTCGCTGCTCAAGGCCCGTATACACTTCGGGGAAGGGCATCGGAACGGGGTTTGCACCCAATGCGGAAAATGTCTCCAGATAGCTGGGTGACTGTATGACACGGATCTTCAAGCCTTGCAGATCCTCCCAGCGGGCGATGGGCTTCTTGCTGTTGGTTATGTTGCGAAAGCCCAGATCCCAATATCCCAGGGTATGCAGGCCCTTGCCTTCCAGGCGTGTGGCCAGTGCCTGGCCCACCGGACCATCCATGACCTGCTGAGCCTCCTGAGCATCATTGAAGAGGAAGGGGAAATCCAGAATCGCGAAGTCCTTTACCTGGGCCGCCAGGATACCGGCATTGAGGACGGTCAGGTCCAGTGTGCCGCCCTGAATGGCCGATACGGTTTGCAGATCACCGCCGAGCGTGCCGCCTGGAAAGAGCCGCACCTTGATCTTGCCCTCGCTCTTTTCCTTCACCAGATCTGCAAATTTCTGTGCGCCCTGACCCTGAGGATGTTCCTTCACATTCTGGAAGGCAAACCGTAAGGTCTGGTTACGCACCTCGGCAGCTACCGTGCCGGCATACAACACACCGATTGCGCAGGCGGTAGCCAAAGCTGTTTTAATCATCGTCATCTTGAAAGCTCCATCTTGTTTTTGTTGTTTGCGAAACGGGGTGCAGTGACTTAGCTAGCCAGGAATTTCATTGGGCCTGTCACCAGCACTGGGAAAATGACCAGCAGGAGCAGTACCAGCAACTGCGCCAGGAGAAAGGGCCAGACACCGCGGATGATTTCATTCATCTGGATCCCGGAGACGCCACATACGACGTTCAGGACGGTTCCGACCGGAGGTGTAATGAGTCCGATGGCGGTGTTGATCAAAAAGAGCACGCCAAAATACACAGGGTCGATACCCGCTTGAACAACGGTTGGCATCAGCACAGGCGTCAGGATCAGGATGGTGGGCGTCATGTCCATGACGGTGCCGACAATAATAATCAGCAGCATGATCATCAGCAGCAGTACGGTGGGGTTGCCCATGAACGGATCGAGCAGGTCAACCAGCTGGCCGGGGAGGTCGGCTATGGTCACCAGCCAGGACGAAACCATGGCAGCAGCGACCAATAGCATGACGACCGAGGTGGTTTTTGCCGCACTCAGGATGAGTTCATATAGGTCGCTGAGCTTCAGTTCCTTGTAGATCACCGTTGCCACGAATAACGCATAGACAGCAGCAACCACGGCGGCCTCGGTCGGTGTAAAGACGCCGAACTTCAAGCCAAACACGATGATCAGGGGCAGACCCAATGCCCAGCTGCCTTCAATGAGCGCCTGCGCAATTTCCCGGCCGGAACACTTGGGTGAGGTTTCTACGACCTCCTTGCGAGCGATCCACCACCAGGCAACCGCCAGAGCCGCACCGAGCATGAGCCCCGGCACAATACCGGCCAGAAACAGCTTGGAAATGGAGACACCGGAGGCGACACCGAAAATGATGAAACCAATGCTAGGAGGAATGATGGGTGCAATGATGCCCCCTGCTGCGATCAGGCCTGCCGACCGTTCGCGGCTGTGTCCAGCCGAGACCATCATCGGTACCAGAAGGGCGGCGAGGGCGGCGGCATCGGCGACGGCAGAACCGGACAGCGAAGCCAGAAGGCACGAGGCGATAATCGCCACGTAGCCAAGTCCACCTCGCTTGTGCCCTACCATGGACATCGCAATGTTTACAATCCGGCGAGACAGGCCACCTGCATTCATGATCTCGCCTGCGAGCATGAAAAACGGTACCGCCATCAATGGAAAACTGTCGGCACCGTTAAGCAGGTTTTGCGCAATGATCTGAGCGTCAAACAGATCCAGGTAATACATCATGGCGGCGCTTGCGACGAGCAGCGCAAAGGCGATCGGCATGCCGATGACCATACTGCCGACCAGAGAGCCCAGGAAAACGAAAAGAATCATCAGCTGCGCTCCCCTGAGGCTGTCTTGGGCGGGGTTACGAACGGTGTCTGCTTGTCCTTGGAGGAGGGCGAGGATACAGACGGCAGGGGAAGGAACAGTGCGGCATAGAGTTCGTACACCATGATGCCGACCGAGGTGATCCCAAAGACGAGCCCAGCCGAATAGAACACTGCCATGGACAGTCCCGATGCTGGCGCCAGTACGTCTTTATTGATGACCGCCTGTTGCCAGCTGCCCTGGATTATCAGCCACAGCATGTACAGCACGATCAGGTGAGAAAGGGTGAGACACAGGCGCTTGCCGCGGGCTGGCAGGGCTGCGAGCAGGCTACCCATGCCGATATGCGAGCGCTCCTTGAGGCCGATAATAGCCCCAAGGAACACCATGAATACAAACAGCCAGCGCGACAGTTCTTCCGATACGCTGATGCCGGAATTGAAGGCGTACCTCAAGACGACGTTGCCGAACACCAGAGCCACCATGCCAAGCATGCACAGCACCAGTAGAAGTTTGATGAAGCGAAAGTACAGGTCGATTATTGTTTTCATGACCATGCCTTTAGGTTTCTCTGCGTGTGTTGTGTTTGTTATGAATCACGAGAAACAACGACAGCCAGGCCCCACGCGTCCCTGCGCCGGGCCTTTTAAAGTTCTATACGCTTCACCTCTCCTAAAATGAAGATGTACGAAAATGCACCGATTAGGGCAAGAACACCAATAAACAGCAGTGCTCCCACAAACGAACCCGTGGTGGCTACGATAAAGCCGACCACCAGCGGCGTAATGATGCCGGCCAGATTGGCCGCCAGATTGAAGATGCCGCCGGTAAGGCCCATGAACTTCTTGGGCGCGATGTCAGAAATGACTGCCCACCCCAGGCCCACCATGCCTTGTCCAAAGAAGGCGATGGAGAGAATCGCGATGACTAGAGTGTCATTGTCGACATAGTTCGCCGCGATGATGGTAGAAGCCAGCAATAGCCCGCTGATAATGGGTAGCTTGCGGCCTACGCTGGCGTTACCGGTGCGCTTGATGATCCAGTCGGACAACCAGCCACCAAACATCACACCTACGGCCGCGGCAATGAACGGCAGTACTGCAAAGAACCCGATCTTTACCCAACCCATATGGCGCTCGGTGGCCAGATAGGTGGGGAACCAGGTCAGAAAGAAAACCAGGGTGGCGTTACCGGCAAACTGACCGATGCACGCTCCCCAGATCTGCCGGTATTTGAGCAACTGGCTGACATTGCTCCACGTAAAGGGAACGCGTTCCTGCGAGGGGGCTGATAAGCCACCGCCAGCCTTGATGTGCTCCCGCTCCGCCTGATTCATGGCAGGGTCTTCATGGGGCTCACGGTAGCGCTTCCACCAGAGCAGGCCGAAGGCGATGCCAATGCCTCCGATGATCATGAACAGCGCGCGCCAGCCAAAGTGCGCGAGAATCATGAACAGTACCGGACTGAGAAAGGCCAAGCCGATGTATTCACCCACGGTATAAATACTCGTGGCGCGGGCACGCTCTTGCTGAGGGAACCAGGTACTGACCACTCGGCTGTTGGTGGGAAAGCACGGTGCTTCGGCAAACCCCAGCATCAGGCGCAATCCCAGCAGGGTATAGAAGCCTGAAGCAAATCCGTGCAGCAGCGTAGCGAACGACCAGGAGGTGATCGAGGCAAAATAGGTGAATTTCGATCCGAACCGATCGAGAAACACGCCACCGGGTACCTGAGCCAGCACATACGTCCAGGAAAAAGCAGAGAAGATCACACCCATGACCGCCGCATCAATCCCAAGCTCTTGGGTCATGACCGGCGCCGAGATACCCAGAATGGTCCGGTCCAGGTAATTGATCATGGTTCCGACCGCTAGCAGGGCAAGAATCACGAAGCGTGCCCGGGTTGGCTTTTGGGATGTGGTTCCAGCGTAAGAAGGGGCCTGCACTATCTGGCCTAGTTTACTATCGGCATGCATTGTTATTGTCCTGTGTCGCTTGGCACGAAATAGAAGGCTTGTCAGTCACCCAGGCTGGCGAAATGCGCCTGCATTCTCTGGGAATCAGCGTGCTGCCCGGTAAAGAGCTCAAACGCCTTCGCAGCCTGGAAGACCGCCATGCGGCTACCGTCCAGCGTCTGGCAACCGATCTCGCGGGCGTGCTTGAGCAGTTCGGTTTCCAGTGGAAAATAAATGATCTCAGCTACCCACACCTCGGGCCTGAGCAGTTTGGCCGGTAGCGGCATGCCTGGCAGCTTGGCCATACCCACCGGTGTCGTGTTGACCAGCCCTTGAGTCGCCTGCATGGCGGCGGTCAGGTCTGTTCCCACGCACGCACGATCAAGACCGAAAATAGCCTTGAGGTTGTCGACGAGCGCGTGGGCTTTGTCCTTATCGACATCAAAAACCGTCAATTCAGCTACCCCCTCGCGGAGTAAGGCATGAGCAACGGCTGCTCCGGCACCGCCAGCTCCCATCTGCGCAACGCGCTCGCGCGAGACGTCTGGCAGCCCACGGCGAAATCCTTCCGCAAACCCGAGACAATCAGTGTTATGACCTATCCGCTTGCCCGCTTTGAGCACTACGGTATTGACGGCGCCAATACCCAAGGCCTCCTCTGAAAGCTCATCCAGCAGTGGGATAATGGCCTGCTTGCAGGGAAAGGTGACATTCAGACCTGTGAATCCCATGCGCTCGGCTGCTGTGAGTAGTTCAGGCAGAGCGGACGCCTCAAGGCCAAGCGCATCGAGGTCGATCAGCCGATAGAGGTAGCGAATGCCTTGGGCATCACCCTCATGCTCATGCATGGAAGGCGTACGGGAGGATTGAATACCCGAGCCAATCAGACCGGCCAGGACAGAAGGAGAAAATAGAGTGGACATAATGGTTACTTCTTGTTCGTGAAGACGTGAGCGAAGTACTCGATGGCCATGCGATAGCCCGCCACACCAAAGCCGCATAGGACGCCTACGGCAATGGGTGAGACAAAGGAGTGATGCCTGAAGGCTTCGCGCTGATGAACGTTGGAGAGATGGACTTCCACCACGGGCAGCGCTACCGCTGTCAGGGCATCTCGGATCGCAACGGAGGTATGAGTCCAGGCCGCGGGATTGATGATAATTCCAGCATGGGCGGTTCGCGCCTGGTGAATCCAGTCGATCAGCTCACCTTCGTGGTTGGTTTGGCGGAAATCGATCTGTAGGCCGAGCGTGTCGGCTGCTTCATGACAAAGCTGAGCGACATCGTTGAGGGTCTCGTAACCATAGATCTGTGGTTCACGGGTTCCCAGCAGGTTAAGGTTTGGGCCGTTGAGGATGAGAAGAGAGCAGGTCATCCAGAGCACTCCGTGTTGTTCTTATGATGTTTGGGCACGCTGAACAACAAAGTGTACTAACTGGTTAATACAGTCAATCCGCCTAGAAGGTGCTTTTTATCTATTGCTTGGGGGGAATCGACTTACCAAAGACAGCATCATCAAAAGGGGTCGGAAAAAAGTCTGAAAAATCAAAAGGTTCTTGATGGGGGGCGAATTTCTCTGTCGAGAAGGAGATAGTGTGCTGGGATGCAAAAACGTGCGGTTATCGTCCATGATGACGAAAGAGGGAAGCCTGCCCTAGGCGCTTACCCAAAGAACAAGCATCCCTATAACTCTAGGGAAGGAGGAGCGGATGGCAGAAGGCATCACTCAAGACACCTCCTGCCAGTTTGTCAGGTACGCTCCTCCACAGGATCAGCCTGAGGCGAACATTCCTGTATCCGATTACTCTGGTAAATCAGCGCCAGAGCGCCAAACAGCAGTGCGATAGCAACCAGGCGAGACACATCCAAGGGTCGCTCGGCATTCCCCAGCCAAGCAAAGTGATCGATGAGAAGACTCATCAGCAGCTGACCAGTAATGACGGCTACCGTAGCGGCAGCGGTGCCAACGCGAGGGATGGAAAACACCATCGCGAGCATATACACAACGCCAAACAGCGCACCGATCAGCTGCCATTTTGGAGCAGTGAAAAGTGTCATGGGATGAGGGGGTTCGAAGAAAAACACCAGCAAAAATGTAAGCAGGGCACCGCTGGTAAAAGTCAGCCAGGCGCTTTCCAGCACGCCTACCTGCGCGCCAAGCCGGCCGTTGATAGAGGACTGGGCACTGAGTACGGCGCCACTACCCAATACGGCAAAAAGAACCAGAAACTGGAGCATAGGATATACCTCAGTGAATCAGCCAGAGAGCGACCAAGATCAATAGGAACGCCATTACGCGATACCGGTCGACGGGACGGCGTGTGCTGCCTAGCAGACCAAAATGATCGATAACCAGACTGGCTCCTACCTGGCCGCACAGGATGCCCACCATGGTCATCCCGACACCAATCAGCGGCGTGGCAATGGTCAGTACGACGACATAGATAGGACCCAGAATGCCGCCCACCAGCAGCCAGCGTGGCTGACTGAATAATTGGGCCATTTTCGGGCGCGCAAAAATCAGCGCAAATGTGAGCAGTGCGGCGCCAACGAGAAAAATCGACAAGGTAGCGGAGAAGTGACCTATTTCCCCTCCCAGCGGCCCTAACAGGCCCGCCTCCATCGACAGACCCATGCCGGCAATCAGCACAACTAACAGAATCAGAGCGTGTTGCATGTTTATCCTCAAGAAAAAACAATGCGCTACGCTAGTAAGTTGTCATAATTGGAACAATCGGCTTTCAGACAAATAACTATTGTTTTATGAGCAACTCGCCTTCCATGCTGGCCTTGCGGCTGTTCGTCAGGGTCGCGTCGGTCAAGAGCTTTACGCAGACAGGCGCAGAGTTCAATTTGCCTGCCTCATCCGTTTCGCGCCATATCTCTGCGTTGGAGGCGACGTTGGGGCAGCGGCTCTTGTATCGCCACACTCGGGCAGTCCGATTGACCGAGGCAGGGGAGCGCTATTACCAACATGTTCGGGCCGCCCTGCTTCAGCTGGATATGGCGGCGGAGCAGATTGGTGGAGACACTTCAGAGCCGCAGGGAACACTTCGGCTCAATGCTGCCGTCGCGCTGGGGCGTCTGCATCTGGTTCCATTGCTGGTAGAGTTTCAAAAGCGATATCCAAAAATAGACGTCGAGCTGACATTAACGGATGCGTTTATTGATCCTGTGCAGGAAGGGGCTGACATTACTTTCCGAGTAGGACGCCTGGAAGATTCCAGCCTGGTGGCGCGCAGTTTAGGAGAGCAACGGTTCGTGGTGTGTGCTGCGCCGGTGTATCTGGAACGGCAGGGTATACCGCAAAGTCCCGGGGCGCTTGAGCATCACAACTGCCTAGTCTACAAGGGAATGCGCGGTGTGCGTCAGTGGTATTTCCGCTCTACAAGCCAGACACCCTTTCAGGCCTATCAGGCCAAAGGTAGCTTTAGAAGCAATAATGCCGAATGCCTGCTTGAGGCGGCGGTGCTTGGGGAGGGGATCGTACTGTTCCCGACATGGCTTGTGCATCAAGCGCTAAGCAGCGGTGCACTGGTAGCAGTGTTGACGGACTGGGAAGCGTCAGAGGATCTCGAAACCCACGCAGTGCATGTGATCTATCCGGAAAACCGCATGCGCTCAGCCAAGGTGAAGGTTTTTCTGGATTTCCTATTTCATCACGTCGGTCAGCCACCCTACTGGGACAATGGCTTGCCCGTTCAGCGTTGAGAGCGCTTAATCCTCGATGCCTGTAACAGCACGACTGACTTTGGGATGCGCGTGAAAAGCTTGGCAGACGTTGGCTATGTCGGATAACGCGATACTGTTAATCTACTTCACGACCACTTAACGCTTCAGTCGCGTTACAAGTATCTAATCCTGTACCAGTAGTCTGATATAGATGCTCTACAACGCCCTTTCAGCCTAAAAGCCCGTTCGCAGGCGAACTCATTTATCGTTCGTCTTACCAAGCTTGTATATGCATCTCGTTAAAGGCTTCAAGTAAGGTTTTCAAGATGAGCGAAGACGATATCGAGTTCATTGCTTCCTGGCTGGGACTCATTCTTTTTGCGCGGATTGTACTATTCAGTCTGGGCTATGGTTGATGGCCCTAACGCTAGGCGGAATGCGCCATGAAGACGCTTGCAGACGGACATAAAAAACGGCACCCGAAGGTGCCGTCTTAACCAAGGTAAACGAGCTGTTTAAAGCGCAGCCGTTTTTGCCTCAGTCGGCTGATTTTCTTCAGCCTTGTTCTCAGACGCTGCCTGCTGGGTAGCGGTAGCATCTTTAAGCTGGAGTACACCAGCCGTGTAGCTGCGGACTTCCTTAATCAGCGGAGCATTGTTATCCAGCGACTGACCGTAGGACGGAATGATTTCCTTAAGCTTGCCCTGCCATTCTGACGTCGCAACCTTGTCCTTGAACACTTTTTCTAACAGATGAAGCATGATAGGGGCGGCAGTTGAAGCGCCAGGCGAGGCACCCAGCAGTGCAGCAATGGAGCCGTCCTGTGAGGAAACCACTTCGGTACCAAACTGCAATTTGCCATTGCCGTTCGCATCTTTCTTGATGATCTGTACACGCTGGCCAGCGGTCCAGAGCTTCCAGTCTTCCTTGCGAGCGTTCGGGTAGTAGTCCTTCAGTGCAGCGAAGCGGTCTTCATCAGACTGCATCAACTGACCGACCAGGTACTTGACCAGATCGAAGTTATCCATCCCCACCTGCATCATGGGCCAGGTGTTGTTGCTGGTCATGGAATGCATGAGGTCCATCAGCGAGCCGTTCTTCAGAAACTTGGTTGAGAACGTTGCGAACGGTCCGAACAGAATAACGCGCTTGCCATCCAGCGTACGGCTATCAATGTGCGGCACGGACATGGGCGGCGAGCCCACAGATGCCAAGCCGTAGGCTTTTACCTCGTGACGTTTGGCGATTTCCTGAT
The DNA here is from genome assembly GCF_030403525.1 of Pseudomonas sp. WAC2. Taxonomy (NCBI): domain Bacteria; kingdom Pseudomonadati; phylum Pseudomonadota; class Gammaproteobacteria; order Pseudomonadales; family Pseudomonadaceae; genus Pseudomonas; species Pseudomonas sp. WAC2. The sequence continues at coordinate 435,792 of NZ_JAUEPD010000004.1, read as the reverse complement.
TTTCAGTTACCAGAAACTGGCCGCCAACCGGGAAACCAGCATAGCCATTGGCTTCAGGAATACCTGTTTTCTGCAGCAGCATCAGAGAAGCGCCGCCTGCACCAATGAAGACGAAGCGGGTGTTCACCGAGGTTTCCTTGCCGCCATTGGCCAGGTCTGCAACGGTTACTTTCCAGGTGTTATCGGGGTTGCGCTTGATATCACGAACTTCGCTGTTCACTGAAAGCTTGAACTGCGAATGATTTTCCAGCGAACCTACCAGCTGGCGAGTGATTTCACCGAAGTTTACGTCAGTCCCTGCTGGCATCCAGGTCGCTGCCACTTTCTGCGCAGGGTCACGACCTTCCATGATTAGCGGTGCCCACTGCTTGATCTGGCTGTGGTCTTCCGAGTACTGCATGCCCGCATACAGCGCGTTTTTCTGCATGGCTTCATAACGCTTGTGCAGGTAGTTGACGTTGTCGTCACCCCAGACAAAGCTCATGTGCGGCGTGGTATTGATGAACGATCTAGGGTTTTTCAATACACCGTTCTTGACTTGGAAAGACCAGAACTGACGGGAAATCTCAAAGCCTTCAGTAATCTTCGGAGGCTTGGTGACATCGATGGTGCCGTCCTTGAGTTCGGGCGTATAGTTCATTTCCGCGAAGGCAGAATGGCCCGTTCCGGCATTGTTCCAGCCGTTGGAACTTTCTTCGGCTACCTTGTCCAGACGCTCGTACATGTTGATCGTCCAGGTGGGCTCAAGCTCTTCCAGGTAGGTAGCCAGGGTAGCGCTCATGATACCGCCACCGATCATTACAACATCGACAGGAGCATTATCATCGGCCCAGCTGTGTCCGGACATCGCGAACATACTGGAGCACAGAGCAGCGAGAACACGCTTTTTCATGCAGATTTTCTCTAGTTAGGCATACAAGCAAATGAAATCAGATAGCGCTATCTTATCGGCCATCTACAGGTTTGCTTGAGTGGGCAAGGCACACTTCTTTTTGGTTATGTAACGCATCAGGTCGAATAAAGTTAGGTCGACTCGACATGAAGCATGCGCACAGCCAAAAAAATTCAAGGTCCGGATCAAGAGGGGGCAAGATATCCACTCAATACTGCCACTACATTGCGTTGGGTGTAGCGGAGATATCATGAGAAGCTTATCTAAGCGCTCAATGAAACGTGTCCAGTAGAATATCGCGAAAAAGCCGCGACGGAAAGTCACACCTTAAAGTTCCGGTCAATAAGACTAAAGTTTAATGTCTGGCAGAGAGTCGGCAAGACATTATCATCGACACGCGCAGCGTCGTCCGGTATTGCTCTGCTCGTTCTGTCCTTTCTCCTGTACCTGCCTGCAATCAACACCTAGTCTTCCTATCCTTGTGTAGTAAGACGACTATGTTGTCTTTTGCATAAGAGGCTGACCGGTCAGTCATCACTTTTTCAGATTTGAAAAATAATTTATTTGAGCTGCTTATAAGCTTGATGAAGTTATTTCTCCGCCAGGATTCGCTTTTTAGAGCCAATTTGGCGTCATTCTTCAATTCTATTAAAGTCTCAAGCTGGAAGCTGTAACCTCCTTGACAAAATGGCGCTCAAGAAAAATACTGTGTCACGTGGTATGACGACATACCGGAAATTGCTCCAAAAAGAACAATAGTCATGGACAGCCTTCCTCTTATGAATATCTCCCGTGTCAGTGTCGATGTGTTTTCCTATCCCACTCGCCGTGCTGTCGATAGCGCAGGGCATTCCCATCCGGGAGATGAAGTCCAGGCCCGTATGGCATTGTTGAAGATCACCACGGAGGACGGTTGCGAAGGTTATGCCTTTGGCACTCCGGAATTGCTTCGCCCATACATCATTGACAATTTTGTACGCAAGGTACTGGTTGGACAGAACGCGCTTGACCGTGAACGACTCTGGCAGGATCTAGCGCATTGGCAGCGGGGAAGTGCAGGTCAACTTACCGACCGCAGCCTGGCCCTGGTGGAGCAAGCGCTCTGGGATTGGGCTGGCCGCAAGTTCCAGGTCCCAGTCTACAAGCTGTTGGGTGGCTACCGAGACAAGGTCTTGGCCTATGGTTCTACCATGTGTGGCGATGATTTGCCTGATGGCCTGTCAACACCTGACGAATATGCGCGTTTTGCCGAAAAGCTCGTAGCCCGTGGTTACAAGGGTATCAAGCTGCATACCTGGATGCCGCCCATTTCCTTCGCACCCGATGCCAAGATGGACGTAAAAGCTTGTGCCGCTGTACGTGAAGCAGTAGGCCCGGATATTGCCCTGATGCTTGATGGCTACCACTGGTACAACCGTACTGATGCCCTCTACATCGGACGTGAAATTGAAAAGCTGGGTTTTGCTTGGTTTGAAGAGCCTATGATGGAGGAGTCCGCAGAGTCGTATGCCTGGCTGGCTGAAAACCTCACCATTCCTGTATTGGGGCCTGAAAGCCTGGGCGGCAAGTATCACAGCCGTGCGGGGTGGGTGAGTGGAAAGTCCTGCGACATTCTACGCGCCGGGGTAGCTGGCGTAGGCGGTATTGGCCCATGCGTCAAAGTCGCTCACCTGGCTGAGGCGTTCGGATTGGATTGTGAAGTTCATGGTAATGGTGCACCCAATCTGGCTGTCGTGGGTGGAATCAAGAACTGCTCCTGGTACGAGCGCGGGCTATTGCATCCATTCTTGGAGTATGACGACGTACCTGCCTATCTCAACAGTATCGTCGACCCCATGGACAAGGACGGTTACGTCCACCTGCCTGACCGTCCTGGCCTGGGTGAGGACATCAACTTTGCCTATATCGAAGCCCATATCGTGAGCCAGCACTGATCCACGGTTGTGCCTGGGCTAATCATGCCCAGGCAGGTCTTGAACAATTATAAAAAAGGACTGAGCTATGAACCTGAACACCTTTCGCCTCTCGCATGTCTTCTTCGAGTGCCTGGCCCGTCTCTCTAGGCGAGTACCGGAACTGTATAACCTGGGGCTGGCTGGTACAGCGCACATTCATGCTCAGTCTTCCTCGTGCATCGCCTCGATACCCTGCCGTATCAACCGGCTACAGGCTTTCCGCTCCTGTTCTCTTGTTGCTCTGCCATTACCTCTGGCGATGACCGGCCGATGTAATGGTCGGCGCGGCCGGGCCAAAAGTCCTGCCTAAGCGCCGCTGGCAGGCCTGGCTTGCCGTTCGCGTGTTATCCATCTGAACCAATCGTGCCGCCGAATAGATCGGGAGCCGTACACCCCTGAATGCCGGGCTGTTACCGCTTAAGCCTATTCAATCTCTCTGTACGTTATTAACAAGAATAAGATCATGAAGATAACAATAAAGACGCTAGCTGTTGCGACCTCTCTGGGAATCACCGTTTTGGCAGGCAATGTTCAGGCTGCCGATTCGGGTTATATCAACTATCGGCACCAGTATCTAGAAGACTCCAAACTTCACTCTGATCGCGTTCTGATCGGTATACGTTTGGACAATGGACTCGGTTTCGAAGGGGAACTGAAGTACAAGACTGGAGGCAGCCGTAAGGACGTCGCGTTTGATAACACCGTAGGGGATGGTCACGAATTTACGGCTGATTATCGGTACTCCCTCACTCCTCAATGGACGATTGCACCCTTTATAAGTTTGGTTGCAGTGGAAAACGCAACGACTTATCGAACCGGCGCGCGCCTGGGTTACAAGGTAAACAATCAGTGGACAATCAGCGGACGCTACCGCTACGAGGCCCGCAAGCTGGATCGCAATCAGGTCGACAACTCCGTGCCTGATAGAGCCAAGCGTGATCAGCACGTTCATCGCTTCGATGGCTGGCTGGGCTATGCCCCGGGCGGGAAATGGTCATATGAATATAACTTGGTTTACTTCAAAGCCGACTATACCCGTTATAACGGTAAGAAAAATGATTATGAACAGGCATTGGCTTTTAAATATAAATTAGATAAACGCTGGCAACCGTTCTTCGAAGTGGGTGATGTAAAAGTTAATTCTACTGATAGTGATCGCCAAATGCGCTTACGTGTAGGGGTGCATTACAGCTTTTAAAAAGTAATCGCTATAAAACGCAAAATAAATAATCGTGAAGTCGCAATGAAGATGATTTGAAATACAGACCCCACGGGTTTGCATCTCAAGTAACTCATTGACGTTGCCTTCATTCGTGCTTCTGAAACAACAAGAACATCATTTCAGAACAACGAAGTCATGTTCTCTTTTATTCGGTGAATAATATGAGAAGCGATACTGCTGGGCACCACGTAGGGCGGAAAATCACGCTAAGGCATCAATTGGCGTATGGAGGAGGCAACTTACTAGGTAGCGGAGCACTTGCTATCAGCGGCGCCTGGTTATTGTATTTTTATACGACGTTCTGTGGTCTATCGATGATCCAAGCGTCACTGATCTTTTCCATTGCAACCGTTATCGATGCAATCAGTAATCCTTTGATGGGTTATCTCACCGATAACTTCGGTAACACCTGGCTGGGCAGGCGTTTTGGACGTCGCCGCTTTTTCCTGTTGATTGGCGTACCGCTGATGGTGTTCTACCCACTGCTTTGGGTAGAGGGATTCGGCTTTTGGTATTACCTCAGCACATATGTAATTTTTGAGCTGATCTATACCTCCATCATGGTCCCCTATGAAACCCTGGCGACCGAGATGACGGACGACTTCGCTGTTCGTTCGAAGCTGACAGGTTATAAGGCCATCTTCGGAAAGATTGCCAACTTTCTGGCCGCCTTCATCCCCGGCCAATACATCCTGATCTATGGAAAGAACTCCGCTGAGCCATTTTTCCTGACTGGATTAACCTACGGCGCGATTCTCATGGGTGCAGTGGCCTGTCTATATTTCTCAACATGGGAACGCAGTAGCGAAGAAACCCAGATCCGCAAGGCCAAGCAATCCTTGGGCCGTACGCTGCTGTCACTGGTGCAGGACACGTACTCGACCTTTGCGCTGAGGATTTTCCGTAAGCACCTTGGCATGTATCTGTTTGGATTTGGCGCAGAGTGGCTGTTTGCTACGGTATTCACGTACTTCGTGATCTTTGTTTTGCAGTACGACCCAACTATCGTTGCAGGACTCAACAGCTTGAGTTCGATCATGCAGCTGTTCTCCACCGCACTTTTCATAGCGTTTTGTGTAAAGTGGGGCTTCAGCAAGCCGTACATTCTTGCCTTGTCCGTCGTGATGTTTGCCGTTGGCTGCTACAGCCTGTTGCACTTCTTTGACCTGCCAACCCATGTCGCCACCATTGCGATCTTCACTATCACCGTTATTTTCGGTATCGGCACGGGCGGTGTGTATTACATCCCGTGGACGGTCTATACCTTCCTGGCGGATGTGGACGAAATCTATACCGGCCGTCGTCGCGAGGGCATCTATGCAGGTTCGATGACATTCTGCGGCAAGATCGTCCGCTCCATCATTGTCTTCATTATGGGAGCTATCCTGAGCTACTACGGGTTCCAGTCCAAGGCTCAGACCCAGCCGGAAACGGCTGTGACGGCCATCGCCCTGGTGTTCTGTATCGGTGTTGTCAGTCTTGCCTTGATCGCAATCGTCTATAGCACGCAGATGCGTCTGAACCGTCAGACGCACAAAGTGGTCCTGGATGAAGTGGCTCGTGTGAAGGCAGGTGGCAACCCTATGGACATCAAGCCTGATGCCCGTGCGGTGATTGAAGATCTGGTAGGACATCCTTACGAAGAGTGCTGGGGTAACAATGCACTCTGCAGGAAGATGCAGATTACGCCAGAATTCGCACCAACGCCCAAGACAGTCATGTAACCGCTATGGCACCGGTACTCAGTGCCGGTGCCTGCTTACTCTTCTGACAAGGCATTCGCCCGCCATAAAAAGACTATTCCGCTTGGTGGGCCGAAATGTAAGCAGTGCTGATCCTTGCAACTGGACTGTCTAGATGAATGCTTTGGATATCACCGTTATTGCTCTGTATCTGCTGTTCATCGTATGGGCAGCCTGGTGCTTTCGTCGTTACGCACAGAGCAGCAGTCAGTTCATCAATGGCGGTGGCTCCATGCCCTGGTGGATGGCCGGAGCGACTGCCTTTATGACGCAGTTCAGCGCCTGGACGTTTACCGGCGCCGCAGGAAAGGCCTTTACCGATGGTTTTCCCGTTCTGGTCCTGTTCTGGGGCAATGCTCTGGGATTTTTCATCGCCTGTCTGTTCTTTGCGGCACGTTACCGCAAGCTTCGGGTTGAAACCTCGATGCAGGTGATTGCTCTGCGTTTTGGCAAGCCGACCGAGCAACTCTTTACCTGGCTGCAGTTTCCGCTCTCAATCCTTACGGCCGCCATCTGGCTTAATGGATTGGCCTATATCCTCGCGTCGATGACCGGCTTTGGCATGGTACCGACCCTGCTCATCACCGGTACGGTCATTACCTTCATTTCCGCCAGTGGCGGTGCCTGGACAGTCAACGCAACCAACGTCATCCAGCTGGTTCTGATCTTGGCAATTACCCTGGTAACCGGTTGCTTTGCGCTATACACAGGCGGTGGACCAGGCAATATCGTCGAGCGCTTTCCTGTGGATTTTTGGCAGGGGCACGACATGAACCTGTGGCAGATCCTGTTGTTCTGGATTGCCATGATCCTGATGCAGCAGGTGCTGTCGACCAACAACGCGATTACCTGCTATCGCTTTCTGGTTACTCGAAACGAGCATGAGGCTCGGCGGGCAGCCTTTCTGGCTGGGGTTCTTTTTGTGGTTGGTCCTGTCCTATGGTTTATTCCGCCGTGGGTAGCCGCCACGCAGGGTGCAGACCTCGCGGGGCAGTACCCTCAACTGGGCGAGCAGGCAGGAAACGCGGCCTATCTCTACTTTGTTCAACAGGCAATGCCAGCCGGTACGGTTGGGCTTACATTAGCGGCAATGGTGGCTGCGACCATTGCTCCCATGAGCACTGCGCTCAATCGCAATGCGGGGATCTTTATTCGTAACGTCTATCAGCGTCCTGCCCATGGGGAGGCCCACTTGCTTGCCATGGGCCGCTGGGTGACGCTGCTCAATGGCGCCCTGGCCACCCTGACAGCGTGGTGGATGGCCGAGCAGGAAGGCATAGGGCTCTTCGAGCTGGCAATGATGGTCAGCTCCCTATTTCTTCTGCCCCTTTCCATTCCTGCTCTGTTGGCCGTGGTCGTACGACAGACCCCGGATTGGGCGGGTTGGAGTACGGTGCTGGTCGGCGCAGCGGTATCGCTGATCTTTTATGTTGGCTTCAACCCCGTGGCGCTTCCTGCATGGTTGGGTGGGTATACGCTCACCGAACGTGAGGCGAGCGATCTGAAGTTTGGGGTGACGGTTCTGGCGCATGTGGTTTTCACGGGTGGTTTTTTTATCGGGACCCGCGTCTGGTATAGCCCTACCCGTAACACCGAGAGGCGGCAACAGCTCACGCTATTCTTTCGCAATATGTATCGTCCCCTGCAGCCCGATGAGATTGCCTGCGTCGATCCTTCCCAAGCCAGGAGGCTAGGCGCCCTGGTAACAGGTATGGGGCTGCTTTTACTTCCACTTCTGCTATTGGCTGAGGCTCCCCAGGGGCGCTGGTTGCATGCCGCTATTGTAGGAACGGTACTGATATCAGGATTAGCACTGCGACATTGGGCAGGCAGTAGTAGAACATAAGCAGATAATAAGTGTTTAACGCTCAGAATTAAGACTTCGTTATCGATAGCGAAGAGGGCGAATCCATATTGTTGCGCGGCTCATAAACAGTCCAATAGAACATCATTGAAAACAACAGAGGTGTGTTATGGCAAAGGGTTCCCATATTGAACTGGATTACCATACGTATAGTGATGAAGGTACTGGTGCTGAAGTAACACGCCTTACACCCACCGATACAGTGTGTCACCGAAACTATTTTTATCAGAAATGTTTTACTAATGATGGTGCCAAGCTGTTATTTGCAGCCGAGTTTGATAATAACCGTAATTATTATCTACTCGATATTCAGAAAAAACAGGCGGTACAGCTAACGGAAGGCGCTGGTGATAATACTTTTGGAGGCTTTTTATCTCAAGATGACCGTTATCTCTATTATGTGAAAAACGAGCGTCAGTTACGCCGTGTGGAGTTGGCAACGCTGGAGGAAACAACGGTCTATCAGGTAGCCGGTGATTGGGTTGGGTATGGTACATGGGTAGCGAACAGTGCCTGCACAAGCCTGGTTGGAATCGAGATCGCCCGCTCGGACTGGACGCCGCTGACCGACTGGGAAGTGTTCCGGACATTCTTTACCAGTAACCCCCATTGCCGACTGATTCGCGTCGATTTGGGCACAGGAGAGGCTCGTGTCGTTCACGAAAACACGATCTGGCTCGGGCATCCCATTTATCGCCCCTATCACGATCATACTGTTGCGTTCTGCCATGAAGGTCCTCATGACATGGTGGATGCCCGGATGTGGCTGGTCGATGAGGACGGCTCCAATGTACGCAAGGTGCGGGAGCAGAAGCCGGGGGAGAGTTGTACCCACGAGTTCTGGGTGCCGGATGGCTCCGCCATGATCTATGTCATCTATCCAAAGGGCCAGCAGGCGCGGCAGATCTGGCGATTTGATCCTGACACCGAAACCAATGAGATGCTGATGGAGATGCCGGCCTGCTCGCACCTGATGAGCAATGAAGACGGCACGATGCTGGTAGGTGACGGTTCCGGTACGCCTGTCGATGTAAAGGACACTCAGGGATATACAATCGAGAACGACCCCTGGCTTTATGTCTTCGACGTGAAACGCCAGCAAACTGCGCGCCTGGCTGCGCACAATAGCTCCTGGCGGGTACTGGATGGCGACAGACAAGTGACCCATCCACATCCATCGTTCACGCCGGATAATCGCAAGGTGTTATTCAGCTCCGATTTCGAAGGCAAGCCCGCCGTGTATCTGGCAACGCTGCCCGACACGTTGTTTACCTGATTGACATGTCATGCCCAGCCAGTGGCTGGGCATGAGCGCCCTTACTCGTAAAGTGTATGGCGAGCCTCGTGAGCCTGATAGAGGCGTACACGACTGTTGCTTAAATGCAGGTACATGGCCGCCCGTGCCGAATCAGGGCTCTGCAGCGCAATGGCGCTGTAAATCTTTTCGTGTTCGCGATACACCAGATCAAGATACGCGACGCGATCCTTCTGAGCGGCATAGGCCGAATTCATCTTGGTACGTGGAATGAGCTTTGTACCCAGATGCTTCATGATGTCGAACATATAGGCGTTGCCGGATGCCTTGGCAATGCGCAGATGAAACTGTGAGTCCGCATGGATGGCAATGCCTGTTTTCGGGCCACTGTCTTTCATGGAAAGCAGGGCCAGCTCGATCTCCTTGAGATCCTGCGGGCTGCGATTCTGCGCTGCCAGCCCAGCCGCCTCGACTTCCAGGCTCATGCGTAGCTCCAGCAGGCTCAACACATCCTGCAGCGTGGAAATGGTTTCCGGTCCCAATTGCAGAGTAGGCGGGGGCGGCATATCAACAATAAAGGTGCCGACACTGCGGCGTGTTTCGACCAGACCCGCCGCTTGCAGACGCAGCAGCGCCTCTCGCACCACGCTGCGACTGAATCCTTCGCTACTGGAAATTTCCAGTTCCGAAGGCAATTTTTCTCCCCGCTTGAAAACCCCATCGCGAATGTACTGCGACAAACGGGCAACCAGTTCTTCAGCTAGACGTTTTGGCTTTTGGGAAGGCCTGTCGATCATAAAGGGCTCATTTATTTTTCTGGGCTCGATGACTTCCGCAGCAAGCATACACATTTCGGCTGATCCGCTCAGAAGAAAAGCATGGCAAACCGAACACCTTTGTGTGCCGTTGTGCAAGGAAGATGGCTTTCGATGCTATTGAGCTTTGATGCCTGAAACATGCCTGAAGGCACGTTGGTATCAGAGCGATCTGCGTCACATGAAAATTGACGGTCTCGGTTATTGACTGATCAGTCAAGCTGCTCGGACCGTAAGGCAGAGCAGGGTATAAACCTACCGGGTTGTTTTGTTATGGTCAGGTGCAAGCCATAGCCATAAGCGAGACAACAAGAATGAAACGTTCCGCCCTTGCCACCCTGGCGGTACTTGGAAGTCTGGTGGCAGTTGCCCAGGCCCAGGAGCACTCGGATATTCCCGCGCGCCAGGAGTTTTATGCCTATGCCTCCCAGACCCTGAGTGATACCCAATTTCTTACCGGGCAGTCAGGCAGGCCTGTTACCTTAACTGCCGGATTGAGCCTGCCAGCTGGGGAGGGGCCGTTTCCGGCGGTCATTCTCCAACATGGCTCCGGTGGTATTGGCGATAACATTGCCTATTGGCAGCGCACCCTTAACCAGCAGGGAATCGCCACGTTTGTGCTCGATGGATTCACCGGCCGCGAGCTGATCGGTACCGGTAAGGACCAAGCTCAGCTGGGACGGCTCAATTTCATTCTGGATGAATACCGAGCCTTGGCGCTGTTGGCCAGTCAACCTCGTATCGATGCCTCCCGTATCGTATTGATGGGCTTCTCTCGAGGCGGCCAGGCGTCGCTTTATGCCAGCCTTGCTCGCTTCCAGAAGGAATGGATGGCGGGAGACGCCCGCTTCGCGGCCTATATTGCCTTCTATCCTGACTGCTCCATTTCCTTCAAGGATGAAGACAAGGTGGTAAACAAACCCATTCGGGTCTTTCATGGCGAGGCAGATGACTACGATCCCTTGTCCCGGTGCACTCCTTACCTGGATCGCCTAGCCAAGGCAGGCGCCGATGTAAAGGTGTTTCGCTATCCTGAGGCCCACCATGGTTTCGACAGTCCTGCCTCGCAGCCTGTACGTGTAGCACAAGGCAGTCAGACGGTACGGGCATGCCAGATTGTCGAGGGTGAGCAGGGCGCGCTGATCAATCAGGAAACGGGGGAGCCGTTCCGCTATACCGACGCCTGCGTCGCGCATGATCCCCATGTAGGGCCCAATGCCGATGCCACACGGCAAGCTACAGAGGATGTATTGGCGTTTCTGAAAACCGTATTGGATAAACCGTAAGACGAATTACCCAGCCTCTTGCCAAGGCTGGGTGACAGGATCAGGCGTGGCGACGCCGACGGAAGAACCAGATTGCGGCAACGATAGCCAGTAAGGTGGCGGCTATTCCTGCCAGCCATAGTCCGGCATGTGGCTGGGTTGCAAAAAGCCGTTGCACAAACTCTCCTACACCGTAGCCAATACTGACCATGATGGTTGCCCAGAGAAAGGCGCCAACGATATTCAGTGGTACGAAGCGTCTGGCAGGGATGCCGCTGGTGCCGATGATGATTGGGCCAATGGTTCTGAAGCCATACGCAAACCGCGTCCCGATCACCCATAGCGATGGGTAGCGCTGAATCAGTTGGCGTGCTCGCTCGATTCGATGCTGATGACGGTGAAACTTCTTCAGGACGGGATCACCATATCGCCTTCCGATGAAGAAGAGGAACTGATCACTGATCATTGCGCCAATGGCCGTCATCAGGATGGTCAGGAAAAAATTCAGATAACCATGGCGGGCAGCCACACCTGCCAATATGGCCAAGCCGTCGCCTTCGATAAGCGGCCCGACCATGACGGCCAGGTAGCCGTAGTGGGTTATCCATTCGTTCGGTTCAAGCATGTTGCGGTCCTGATAATCCAGGTATTGTCTCAAAAACAATACCGTCCAGGCGTTGGTCGCGCGTACCAGGCCTCGTTGAGATAGCGATCCGGGAATTTTGGCATAACCGCCTTTCGAAAGGGCAACTGACCCCTATGCGTATCGCTCCACGAAAGGATTTCGCAAACGGGTCGCCATTTTGCCCCGCTGGCTGGCGAGAGTTACTAGCGCCTGATTAAGGAAAGCGCCATTGATGATCACTTAGCGAGATTCTTGATGGCTTACAGGTATGATTCACCGATACTGCCGATAGCGCCAAAGCGGTTCATGGGATAAACCGCTCTGGCGCTAGGCTGTTGAGTTAGACTGCCCGCAGCACCACGAAATTGCGTACGCTGAAGTAGCCATCGTCACGGCTCCACGGAAGCGCCTGCAGGTTCGAAGCACCTTCTTCCCAATGAATATTGTCACTGAGTGCCTCAAAGCGGTGCTCCTGGTTGTAGTTGCAGAAGAACGTACGAAACCAGTGGGTGTTGCCTTTTAACGGCATGTTTTGAATGGTGGTATGAATCGACGGCACCAGATTCTCCGGCAGCTCGCTGGTGCTTCCTTTGGCGGCGCGGATTCCGAGGTTGCCTACATAGGCCCGGTAGCGGCGCTCATTGATCAGCCAGTTTTCAACCGAAACGTGTTCGGCTGCATCGACTTCCCAGAACGCTGCCAACAAGACATGCAATGAGTTGGCGATAAAGTTTTCGAAGGCATTTGCCAGCCCCTCATCACCCTCACCGATACCTGCAAAAATCTCTTCGACCAGCACGCCCTCTTCGACCATCACATGAATATCCAGGCGCCCGCTGCCTTCGCCGGGATACCAGCGGGCACGTATGGCCGGGAGCTGATTGTTGGGCGCTACCCAGCCATCATATACAGCACCGGTCAGGCCGTGTTTTTCCAGAATCAGTTTGAGTGCGTCGATTGGGTTCAAGGTCGTCATAGGAGTAGCCGTCAGTAAATAAGGAAGAGCATGCCAAGTTTGCCGGGGCTCAGAACTGACGAGAGTCAATAGGCCGGGCCGCAGAGTAAAACCTGCCGGCGATCACGCGTGGCTCATAAAAGCGCGGATCATAGGGAGCGCAGCGGCAATGAGCAATCCAAATGCCTTTACATTATTGGATCTGAGTTCTCGCTCATCTTTTGAAACATTCAAGTTCACCACACGGTGTGCGTGGTGAACTTTTTTGCACAGCGGCGCTAGCGCACCAGATTGGTACGTGCCAGCTCCAGGACTTCATCGCCACGGCCATTCATAACCGCTCGTAACAGATAAAGGCTGAAGCCTTTGGCCTGCTCGAGCTTGATGGCGGGCGGCATGGCAAGCTCCTGCGTAGCCGTCACGACATCGACCAGTACCGGGCCGTCATGGGCCAGGGCCTCCCGTAAAGCAGGTTCCAGCTGTTCGGCACTGTCGACACGAATTCCCTTGACGCCCATCGCATTAGCCATCGCTGCAAAATCCGGGTTCTGCAACTGGGTACCAGTATCCAGATAACCGCTGGCTTTCATTTCCATGGCGACAAAACCCAATGTGGCATTGTCATAAACCACCACTTTGACCGGGAGACCCAATTGGACCAGCGAGATGAAATCACCCATGAGCATGGCGAAACCACCGTCACCAGACAGCGAGATAACCTGGCGCGTGGGATAAGCTGCCTGAGCCCCTATCGCCTGAGGCATGGCATTGGCCATGGAGCCATGATTGAACGAGCCGATCAGGCGGCGTTTGCCGTTCATTTTCAGATATCGGGCAGCCCATACCGTTGGGGTTCCGACGTCTGCCGTGAAAATGGCATCCTCATCCGCCAGCTCACTCAGGACCCGGGTCAGATACTGCGGATGAATAGGTCGACCGGGTTGGGAGGGTTTGGCCAGATCATCCAGTCCCTCACGGGCCTTGGCGTAGTGCTTGAGCGAATCCTCAAGGAAGTGCCGATCGGTACGACGCTCCAGTCGTGGCAAAAGCTCACGAATGGTTTCGCCTACATCGGCGGCGATTCCCAAGTCCAGGGCGGTTCGGCGGCCTAATGCCTGAGGGTTGATGTCGACCTGTACAATCCTGGCATTGATTGGGTAGAACTGACGATAGGGAAAATCAGTACCGAGCAAAATCAGCGTGTCACAATTGAGCATCGCATGGTAGCCGGAACTGAAGCCGATCAGGCCCGTCATGCCAACGTCGAACGGGTTATCCCATTCGACATGCTCTTTACCCCGTAACGCATGAACGACAGGTGCACCGAGCGTATCGGCCAGCGCAACGACTTCGTCGTGGTAGCCCGCACAGCCGCTACCGCACATCAGTGTTACGGCTTTGCTATCCGCAAGCAGGGTGGCGAGTCTGTTGATATCCTGCTCCGAAGGCATCAGGCGAGGCGGATTGAGAACCGGCCAGGCGGTCTTCCCGGCGTCCACTTCCAGCAGCGCCACATCGCCGGGAATCACGATGACCGCAACGCCGCGCTGGAGGATGGCTGCCCGCATGGCACGATGCAGGACTTCGGGCATTTGTGCCGGGTTACTGACGAGCTCAACGAAATGACTGCATTCCTTGAAAAGCTCCTGAGGATGGGTTTCCTGAAAGTAGGAAAGGCCAATTTCCGATGAGGGAATGTGCGCAGCGATTGCCAGGACCGGTACGTGGTTTCGGTGGCAATCATAAAGTCCGTTGATCAGGTGCAGGTTGCCTGGCCCACAACTGCCTGCACATACAGCCAGCTTGCCCGTAGCTGCTGCTTCCGCCCCGGCCGCAAAGGCTGCGGTTTCCTCATGGCGTACATGCATCCAGTCGACGGTTTCCATCTTACGCAAGGCATCGTTCAGGCCATTCAGACTGTCTCCGGTGACGCCCCAGATACGCTGTACGCCTGCCTGCTCCAGTGTGGTAGCCAACTGCTGGGCAATGGTGATCTTAGCCATAACGATTCGTCCTTTGACAAAGTAAATGATCGATGGCTCAAGGCAGCATAGGACGTGGCTGGGTTCGGTTTAACGCCAGGGATTGCAGCCATCCAGATGATGAGATGGCGATGCTGCAAACAAGTACGCTCTAGATCAGCCTGCCATCGAAGCTCTTTCGAAGCAGGCGTTCCAGGCTAAGTTCAATCGATTTCTGGAGGACGATAGGGCAGGACTAACCCTTGGCGGATTGAATGGCGTCCAGCAGGGCTTGGTCAGACGTCTTGTCAATCCATGCTTCAGGCAAGCTCACGCGTACTGACTGCTCACCACCACTAGGCGTACATACCACGGTAACGTTGCCTTCGGCATCTTTGGTAAGACTCTTGGCCGCTTTGGCCGTTTTCTGGCTTCCTCCCGAGAAAGCCTCTACACAGGTCCACGTGGTATTGCCTTCGTCCTGAACGGTGCGTTGTTTCATGGTGTCACTCTATCGACTGCCTGCACGGCGTTACGCTATAGACGTAGCGCGCCTGGTTAGAGTTCTTGACCTCAACGCCTTGCAGGCTTTCGGCAATCCAGAGTCATACCCGACCCTCACTCTTCAAGCAGCTCCAGCAAGTCATCCGAGGGTGCCGTGGCGTTTTCAGGCTGACTTGATGGAGTGGGCGTGTCAGCCGACGCTGGCGAAGCGGCGGGCTCGGTTGTGGGCGAGGCTGGAGCGGCGGCTGGCGCAGTAAATTGCTCGAAGGCTGACGTGTCGATAGGTGTAATGGGCGGCGCTTGGGGCGGCAATGGTACGGGTACAGAAGAAAACCCCGCATCATGATCCGGGCGTGTCTCTGAAGCAGGTGCCGCTGAGGCTGGCTTGGGTGCCAGCGCCTGTGCAGGTTGGCTGGGCTGTGCAGAAGAGGGCGTGCTGGCGAGTGGGCTCGGCGCGGGCGCTGCTTTTGTTTGATGTATTCCTTTGTTGGCCTTTTGGGCCTGAGTCGGCAAGAAGCTTTCTACCAGGGAGAAATAGCGGCTATAGAACTTGCCTGACGTAACCGTCTCGCTGGCGACCTTGACCATGGAGTCGTTTGTCGAGCCGATAGGCATCGAGACCGAGCCGAGCACACCTACTCCCAGGCTCGCCGAGTTATTGAGCTTTTTCAGCGCATAACGGTCCTGAAGCGCGTTGGCAAAGATGGTTGAACCATGATCGTTGGGGGGATTGGCCGTGCAGACAACATTAAAGCTGATTTCGAGGTGGTTCTCTCCGGTCTGCTGAAAGCTCTTACGGCCACTGACGAGCTTTGGATCATTGCTGGTAATGATATAGCCCTGACTGAGCAGCGCGCGTCGAGCTGCTTCGCAGGCAGCCGTATCGTTTACCGGATAGCTACGCGAAAACGTACCCGAGTCATCGAAATTTTCGTGTTCGTACACGGCAGGCTTGTTGTTCGAGCAGCCAGCCAGGCCGGTCAGCATAGTGGCCAGTGCCAGTGCGCCGATACCAATCGATTTTGACATTGCAGATCCTGAAAACAGCCAACGCCAGACAAGAAACGCTTGGCGTACAACGGGCATGAAGAGAACGCATTAAACAGAATGCAATGCTACTACGGAAGAGTAAGGCTAAAAAGATATCAATTGGGTGCTAGGTGACCGGATGTGTCCTCTTATCAAGCCGGACTGACAGGCTGGCGTGACCGCTTGCCATTACCTGATGCCGTCTTGGTTGAGGCCTTGCGCTTTTTCTTGAACGGCGTGGACTTACGCCCCGCTGGAATAGCCGGCCCGCTAAAGGTCAGGTTCAACCCCATGCAGCGCTCGACCTGTTTGCTCATCCAGGCGGATTGCTTGGTCACGAACTCTTCAAGGCTCATCTCTCCGGTTTGAACCATATCCAGCGCTTGCTCCCAGATAGCGGTCGTACCGGGATCGGCAATAGCCCGAGGCACAGCGTCGATCAGACTGAAGGCAGCAGGCGTGGCGAGCAGAGCCTTACCCTGCTTGGTCAGATAACCGCGGTCCAGCAGCCCTTGAATAATCCCAGCGCGTGTCGCCTCCGTCCCAATACCTGTGGTGTCCTTCAGCTTTTGCTTGAGCTTGGGGTCGTCCACCAGTTTGGCTACATTCTTCATGGCCTTGATCAGGTCACCTTCTGTGAAGGGCTTGGGCGGTTGTGTCCAAAGGTCTTTGAGC
This sequence comes from Pseudomonas sp. WAC2, assembly GCF_030403525.1. Lineage (NCBI taxonomy): Bacteria > Pseudomonadati > Pseudomonadota > Gammaproteobacteria > Pseudomonadales > Pseudomonadaceae > Pseudomonas > Pseudomonas sp. WAC2. The sequence goes on along the minus strand of NZ_JAUEPD010000004.1, from coordinate 419,033 downwards.
TGAACATCCACCACAGCGCATAACTGGTCTTTGGAAAGCATGGGCAGCGGCTGTGGTGCTGGCGCTTCCTTTCCCTTTGCTGGCGTAAGTGCTTCCGGCAGGGCTCGCTTCCAGCCTGGCTCGACGATGCGCTTGCCTACAGCCCTGAGCAACTGTCCTGCGCAGTCAAAATCGGCTTGAGTACGGTCGTACTCATGGTTTGGGAGAAATTGCGCCAGGTAGCGGGCGCGGATCAAGGTATAGACTGCCTTGTGCTTGCTCGTCAGCCGATCCAGGCTGCTGATAGCTGCGGTTGGAATGATGCCGTGGTGTGCGCTGACTTTTGCATCATTCCAGGCCCGCGAGCGACGCCTCAGGTCCAGGTGCGCCTTGAGAGGCAGAAGGGAGGAGTCGGAGCGCTCAAGCGCCGCCATGATGGCTGGGGCTTCGCCATGCTGGCTCAAGGGAAGATAGCCGCAATCGCTGCGCGGATAGGTAATGACCTTATGGGTTTCGTATAGCGCCTGGGCAATATCCAGCGTTTCCTGGGCGCCCAGGCCAAGCTTTTTCGAGCACACCTCTTGCAGCGTGCCCAGATCAAACGGCAATGGAGCAAGCTCACGCATGCGTTCGGTCTGTACCTTCATCACCTGAGCAGTGTCTGTCTGGCGCATCGCCTCTGCTGCACTCTGGGCGATATCCTGACGCAGGCAGCGGCCCTGATCGTCGCAGACATCCTCAGGAGCCTTCCATTGGGCCGTAAACTGATGGCCCTCGGCAGACAACAGCACATCGATTGCCCAGAACGGTACAGGCACAAAGTTGGCAATGCTGCGATCACGGTCGACTACCAGTCGCAGGGTAGGGGTTTGCACACGTCCTACGGGCAGGACGCCCTGATACCCTGACCGTTGGCCCAGTAATGTAAACAGACGACTCATGTTCATGCCGATCAGCCAGTCGGCACGCGAGCGACCCAATGCCGAATGATAGAGGCTGAAGGTATCGGCGCCGGGTTTGAGCGTGGCCAGCGCCTTGCGAATGGAAGCATCGTCCAGTGCCGACAACCACAGACGCTGGATAGGTCCTTTGTAGCGACAATGTTCGACCAGTTCGCGGGCAATCATCTCGCCTTCGCGATCAGCGTCCGTTGCAATGATCAATTCCCGGGCTTCGCCAAGCAGCCTTTTGACCGCCTTGAACTGGCTTGCGGTCTTGGGTTTGACGAGCATTTTCCACTTTTCCGGGATGATAGGCAGATCTTGCAGATTCCACCGCTTATACCGATCGTCATAGGCATCTGGCGGGGCTGTTTCAAGCAGGTGGCCAATGCACCAGGTTACAGTGGCCTGTGGGCCTGTCCAGCAGCCTTCGCCACGGCGAGTAGCGCCCAGCACCTTGGCAATGTCTTTGGCTTGGGAAGGTTTTTCGCACAGGAAGAGCCGCATAGCTATCGTCATTCAAATCAACAATAGCGTAAGCATGCTTAAACCGCAGCGCAGAGGCAATCGAAATCTGTATATGCATACAGATAATGCACGCTGCCAGCTTTATCTGGCGGGACGAATCGATATAACACGAGGTGGGCCGTCGATCATGCTGTCATTCGGCCCAACCGGTTCTGCATTAGAACTTCAAGAGATCCACCATGTTAAGAATGGCAGTGGAGAACATCAGGGTAAAAAGGCATACCAGTGAGAGTTTAAGCTTTTTCAAGCCCGACTCCTGACGCTGGCGCTTGGCCTTTGTTAACGCCTTGATGGCTGCAGAGGGGCGAATACCGTTGTTCAGCATCCAACCCAGAATTTCATTTTCAGGCCGTCCTCTCATTACCGCTGAGGTAGCCAGTCGCGTTAGCCCTTCTGAGCACGCTTCGTCACGCATGAGTTAATCCAGTGATTTCGACCATCTGAGCGTAATGCGATATGCATGACGATTCAATGATGGCCGTATTACAAAAACGCATATTTGTCGCTTACTTCGTCGGAAGTTGAGCCAGGTCAACCCGGCAAGTCAGCAGTCCCTTGGATCTACCTTGAAGGTAATCGACTCATGTGACCAGAACTTGACGACTATGTTGCAAGGCAGGGTGATATTCCTGGCTGAATGTAAACGCTATATGCACCTTGACGATCCGACCCCTAACAGTAGACTCTAAAATGAAACGTCGTTTCACAATGGCGAAACCTTTAATAATCACAACAATGAAAGGATCCCTATGAAAGCTCTCATGATCGAACAGGAGTTGCAGTGCCGCTTCCATGAGGTCGAGACCATCGAGCCAGGGCCTGGAGAGGTTCAGGTAGCGGTTCGCCATGTAGGACTCTGCGGTAGCGATCTCAATACCTATAAAGGGTTGAATCCGTTAGTGGCACTGCCTCGTATTCCTGGCCATGAGATCGGTGGAGAAATCATCAAGGCAGGACCGGGCGTACCGCTGGACTATCGTGCAGGGCGGCGCGTCATTGTGGTGCCCTACACTGCATGTGGTCACTGCACCTCGTGCCGTCAGGGACGCGTGAATGCCTGCAAGACGAACCGGACACTCGGCGTTCAGCAGAACGGCGGGTTGGCCGAGCAGATCGTACTGTCCTACGAGAAGCTCATCCTGAACGATACCTTGCCAGCACGGCACCTGGCGCTGGTTGAACCACTATCGGTAGGTTTCCATGCCGCGAGACGCGGGCGGGTTGCCAAGGGGGACAGAGTGGTGGTCATTGGCTGTGGAATGATAGGCATGGGCGCCGTGGCCGGAGCTGTGTCACGGGGTGCAACAGTCATCGCGATGGATGTCTCCGAGACCAAGACCGAAATGGCGCGTAAATACGGTGCTTCACATACTATCGTGGCCTCGTCTGGTCATGTGGACAAGCAGATCGAAGCACTGACTGACGGTGACGGGGCTGATGTCGTCATCGAATGTGTGGGCCTGCCGGCCACGTTTACCCAGGCGATCGATATCGTGTCCTTTTCTGGACGTGTGGTGTACGTGGGGTATGCCAAGGAGCCAGTTTCCTACAAGACGCAACTGTTCAACCTGAAGGAGCTGGACATCATGGGCTCCCGTAATGCAACAGCCGAAGACTTTACAGCCGTCGTTCGCTATCTGGAGACCTTGGATCACTCTCCAGATGATCTGATTTCCAAGGTGTTTCCCTTCCAGGATGCCGAGCAGGCCCTGCCGTACTGGGATGCGGAGCGCGCTTCAACCTTGAAGATTTTGATCGAGCGATAACCTTTCCGATACCACGACGCCGTATCGCTTCTGCTTTACGGCCTCGCTTGCGCCTGCGTCAATTATTCATCAGGCGGTGGTATAGGTTTCTAAAATTTAAATCGATTACACTAACGTACCAGCCATAGGCTGTTTTTGATTAATTTATCGTGCTGACAAGTACGTCGGCTCAACATACGCTAGGGAAAGCATATGCGTCGTGTCTTATTCATAACGGGTCTTTCGTTTTCGCTTTTTCTTACTGGCTGCCAGGTAGTCAATACAACCAGTGGCGGAGCAGTAGGGGTCGAGCGTAAGCAATACATGTTCAGCATGCTGTCTGCCCAGCAGGTTGATCAGATGTACGCAGAGTCGTATTCCAGTTCAGTCAACAAGGCCAAATCATCCGGTGCGCTCGCCAACGAGACAGCAGAGGGCAAGCGTGTCCGTACGATTGCCAAGCGGCTGATCGATAGGGTTAGCTACTTCCGTCCCGATGCTGCTGCCTGGGATTGGCAGGTCAACTTGGTCAAAAATGATGAACTCAATGCCAACTGCGGTCCGGGCGGCAAGATCTTTGTTTATACCGGTCTGATCCAACAGCTAAAACTTACCGATGATGAGCTTGCAGCGGTAATGGGGCATGAAATTGCCCATGCGCTCCGTGAGCACAGCAGGGAAAAAATGTCTCGGGCGTATGCATTGCAACTAGGCCAAAGCCTTGGTGGCGCCTTGCTGGGCCTTAACCAATCGTCAATGCAAATTGCGAATAAGGTAACGGAGGTTGGTTTATCTCTCCCGTTCAGTCGATCAAATGAAAATGAAGCAGATCTGATTGGCCTGGAGTTGGCTGCCCGGGCGGGCTATAACCCCAATGCGGCGTTGAGCCTCTGGCAGAAATTTGCACAAGCCTCAGCCAGGATGGGCAATAAGACACCTGAGCTTCTGAGCACGCATCCCTCTGATGAGAGCCGCATGGCCTCGATTCAAGCAGCCGTCCCCAAGGTGATGCCCTTGTACCAAGCCAGCCGCAAGTCTTGAGTTCGATCTTTATCCAGGGCTTATATGGATAAGGATATGCACTGCGATATCCTTATCCAGGCGATTTTAAGACATTAATTAAGATCCGCCCGGGTATCTTAACGAGCAGCAATACCCTTCTTCTGCTTTCGAGTTAACATCAGTGTTAACACCTGTCTACGTGAAAAAAGCCTCGGACGGGTACTTTTGAAACCCTTTGGCTGTTCCCCAAACGCTATGAATTCCTTTGTTTCCCTGCTCAATATTCTTGTCGTTGAAGACGATCCGGTGTTGGGTATGCACCTGCAGGCTCAGCTATCGGCGAGGGGATATGCGGTAGTGCTATGCAGTGATGCCTGTCGAGTCGCCGCATTGTTGAAAGAGCAGGTGTTCGATCTGGTAGTACTGGATATTCTGTTACCCAATGGCAATGGGCTTCACCTACTGGAGCAGATTCGTTCCTATAGTGCCGTGCCGGTTATCCTGGTCTCGGCGCTGGGTAGCGAGTCTGATCGTATCGTCGGCTTTCAAAAGGGAGCAGATGATTATCTACCCAAGCCCTTTAGCATGGCGGAGCTGGATGTGCGAATCGGAGCGCTGCTCCGGCGCATTGCGTTTGAGCGCTCGGCCATGGAGACAGCGCCAACCGTGCAGGGAGAGCTGTACTTCGATCTTATCCGGACCGATGTGGTTTATAAGGGGCAATGGGCGGAACTGACCGCAACGGAATTTCGTATTCTCGAGCTATTGAACCGGCACGCTGGAGAGGTACTCAGCAAACCAGTGTTGTATCAGGAAGCTCTGCAACGTGCCTACTCACGCTACGATCGTAGTCTTGACATGCATGTCAGCCATATTCGCCGCAAGCTCCAGAGCATTGATTACTCGGCTTGCGAAGTTCGTACAGCCTGGGGGAAAGGCTACGTGCTGGTGTGTTCGTCTTCATGATACGACTCCCGTATCGGCATTCCCTCTTCTGGAAGCTGTCTGGTCTTACCATCGCCGCCTGTCTGGTCATCGTCTGGCTGAGCTTAAGCTGGGGACGCAGCATGGAGCACAGTCATTACGAACTGGCACAAGCCGATAAAGAGGAACTGCTGAGTTATGCTGCTTCCGTTGAACAGGCATGGAGGACACAAGGCAAGGAGGGCGTTGAAACTGCATTACGACGTATCCGAGAGGGAGAACAGGTTTGGGCTGTAGCAGTTGATCGTCTTTATCAGCCGTTAGGTCAGCGCGCCCTGACGCCTGGTGATGCCGATCGGTTCAGCTTTATGCGCCGTCTGGATTGGCCGTTGAGTGGCCGTGCTACCGAATTGCCTGTAATGGATATTCCATTTCCTCAACACCCTGAAGCGGGCCGTCTGGCAATGGAATTGCCCGAGCGCATGTGGTCCGGCAAGCCTTCCGTTCTGGGCCGTCTGGTGATCCATGGGCTGTTTCCCATGGCTACCATGTTTCTGTTATGTATTCTGCTCTATCGTCAGCTCATGGTGCCTTTGAGATGGCTCCAAGAGCAGGCATCCTCTGCTTGTCGCTCAGGCAGAAAGCCTACAATCGGCGTAAGCGCTCGCAGCGATGAGCTGGGTGAGCTGGGACGCGCCTTTGATCACATGGCGGAGCGGCTGGAAGGTCATGTCGAGTACCAGCAACGACTTCTGCGAGATATGTCCCATGAGCTGCGCACTCCGCTGTCACGGCTGCGTGTGCTGTGCGAGTCCTCCGAGGATGCGAATACGTTGCGTGCCCGCCTTGAGCGTGAGTTAGCCGGTATGCAGGAGCTGGTCGAGACCACACTAGAGCTGGCCTGGCTGGATACGGATAGACCCTCGCTGCTATGCGAGCCGATCAGCATGCAGTCGCTCTGGAATATCCTCATTGAGGATGCCTGTTTCGAGACGGGTTGGTCACGAGACGCTTTTGTATATCGCTTACCAGACAATTGCTGTGTACAGGCTCATTTGAATAGTCTGGCCCGTGCCCTGGAAAACCTCTTGCGCAACGCGATTCGTCACTCACCGGAAGGAGGAGATGTGATTCTGGGGGGCATTGTGAGGGCAGCGAGTGGTTGCTGTGGATACAAGACCAAGGTCCAGGGGTTGCAGAAGGTGCGCTCGACTACATCTTCGAGCCGTTTACCCGGCTCAATGGTGCCCGGCCTGGCGGTGACGGATTCGGCCTGGGTCTTTCCATCGCCCGATCGGCACTGATGATCCAGGGCGGCGCTATCTGGGCTGAAAACTGCAATCCAGGGCTTCGTGTGACCGTGCGCTTGCCTGCTGCTGAAATTGTATAGATTGTAAAAAAGCTTTCTTCTCAAATGGGAATGAATAGCATTTGCGCCAACTTTGGAGCGGTCTCGTTTCGAGATTTGTAGAACAGGAGTTGGTCATGCTGCGTATTCCCCATTCATCCACGCGACTGAGCATCGTACTGTGTGGGGCTCTTGCCAGTCATTCCGGCCTTGCGCTTGCCCAGTATGGCTCCAGCGAGCCGGTTGAGATGGAAGCTACCACGGTTATGGGTACCGCCGAGGAAGAGGCCAGGCAGGCCTTGGGTTCCTCAGTGATTACTGCAGAGGATATTGCCAGGCAACCACCGGCCAATGATCTGTCGGAGATTATTCGGCGCCAGCCCGGTGTCAATCTCACAGGCAACAGTGCCAGTGGCGCGCGCGGTAACAATCGGCAAATCGACTTGCGAGGTATGGGGCCTGAGAACACGCTGATTCTGATCGATGGCCTGCCCAGTACCTCCCGAAATGCCGTCCGCTATGGTTGGGACGGTGACCGTGATACGCGGGGTGAGACGAACTGGGTTCCAGCTGAAGAAGTCGAGCGTATCGAAATCCTGCGTGGCCCGGCGGCGGCCCGTTATGGCTCCGGTGCCATGGGTGGGGTCATCAACATCATTACCAAGCGTCCTACGGAGCAATGGCATGGCTCGATGACGTTTTATGCCCTGGAGCCTGAAAGCGGCGACGAAGGCAACGGACGCCGTGCCAATTTTAACCTGAGCGGTCCGCTGACAGAAGCTCTGGCATTTCGAGTCTATGGCAATATCGCCAGGACTGATGCAGATGCTTTGAGCATCAATGAAGGACATCAGGCCTCGGAAGGCAGTGTCACGGCGGGTCGGGAAGGCGTACGCAACAAGGACATCAATGCGCTACTCAGCTGGCAACTTGATCCGCAGCAAGTCCTCGATTTTGAAACTTCCTATAGCCGCCAGGGCAACATTTATGCCGGCGACACGATGCTCAATAACTCTGGCGGCAACGATGCCTTTGTTCGAAGTCTGTATGCTCATGAAACCAATGTATTGCAGCGCTCCAGCTTTACGTTGAAGCATAAGGGAACGTGGGATTGGGGTAATTCCACACTGGGCCTTTCCTATGATTACACCCGCAACTGGCGTCTGAACGAGGGACTTTCAGGCCGTACAGAGGGTGGGCCAAGTGAGGGGGATGGCGCGTTTATGTCGCGCCTGCGCAATACCCGCGCCTTTGGCAATCTTGATCTGCCTATCGACAGCGCAATGCCTCAGGTCTTAACCATTGGCGCCGAGTATTTACACGAGTCGCTAAGTGACCCTGGTTCTCTGCGCGCTCAGTCTTCTGATCCTGAGCCTGGCCAGATAGCAGGTTTTGATCGCACCCAGACCAAGACGACAGCCAACAGCTACGCCTTTTATGTCGAAGATAATGTGCAGGTTACAGACCGGACGGTGCTGACCCCTGGACTACGCTTCGATGACCATCAGACCTATGGTGATAATTGGAGCCCAAGTCTTAACTTGTCCCATGAGATCACGGACCGACTGACGTTCAAGGGTGGGATCGCGCGTGCTTACAAAACACCGAATCTGTATCAGAGCAATCCAAACTATCTTCTGTACAGCCGTGGTAACGGCTGTACAGCGATTACGTCTGGAAACGGAGGCTGCTATCTGGTCGGTAATGAAAGCTTAAGGCCTGAGATCAGCATTAACAAGGAGCTGGGTCTGGCTTATGACGCCGGAACATGGAGAGCCAGTGCGACCTATTTCCGTAACGATTACAAAAACAAAATCGTGGGCGGAAACGAATTTATCTATCGATTGGGCGACACCGGGCCTCGTGTACTGGAGTGGGAGAACACCGGTAAGGCGGTTGTCCAAGGGGTTGAAGGCAACCTGTTCATTCCGCTGACTGATACCGTGGATTGGAACACCAACTTTACCTATATGATCGAATCCAAGGATAAGCAGACAGGCGATCCCTTAAGCATTATTCCCAAATACACCATCAACAGTACGCTGGACTGGTACGTCACTGAAAAACTCTCTGCACAGCTTAATGTTACCCATTACGGAAAGCAGGAGGCTCCTTCATACTCTCGGCGTACCAATACGGATTATGAGGCTGCTGCCCAGAAGAGCATTGATCCGTATACGTTGGTAGGCGTTAGCAGTGGTTATGAGTTTAACGAGCATTACAAAGTGCGTTTTGGTGTGAATAATCTTTTCGACAAGCGCATCTATCGAGAGGGCAACGCTTCGAGCGCCGGTGCGGTTACATACAACGAGCCGGGTCGTGCGTATTTTGCTTCCTTTACCGCCTCGTTTTAATGTTATTAAATCGGGCCGCCTGGCTAACCCGCTGCCCGTGCCGTATTTCTATTGTGGAGTTGTGTCATGAAGCGTGTTGATTCCAGTATTTTCCGTCTTAGTGTTCTTTTGTGCAGTCTCGTGCTAACTACCACGGCAGGTTCGGCTTTGGCGGCTACTGTTTCCACTGCCCACGGCGAGCTGAAAACCCCGGATACACCTAAGCGGGTCGTGGTGCTGGATGAGGCTGCTATGGATACCGCGCTGGCAGTAGGTATTAAACCAGTCGCTACGCTGGCAAGTCGTGGTGGCACCAGCGTATCAAACTATCTGCAGGATCAGGCGGGGCAGCCCGCTATCGTGGGTACGGCACGTGAAATTAATCTGGAGGCGGTTTTCAACCAGAAGCCGGACCTTATCCTGGCGCGACAGGATCTACCGCAAGAACAATACGCCAAACTTAGCCTGATTGCTCCGACGGTAGTACCAAAAGGAGGGGAGTCGTTAGCTGACTGGCGAGCCAACGCAGAGCTTTATGCCCAGGCGCTCAACCGTAGTGATGAATTGAAAAAGCAGTTCGACCAGATAGATCAGCGTATTGCCAAATTGAAGACGCAAGTCAAACCAGGGCAAGTGTTATCGGTTGTTCGTTGGAATCCACAGGGACCGATGGTCATGTCGAGCCATCTCTTTGCAGGCCAGTTACTGGAGCAACTAGGCTTTGCCAGTACGCAACTGGCCTCAGAGCTCAAAGATCGTCCTCATAGCGATATCTTGAGCCTTGAGAATCTGTCAAGCGCTGATGGAGACTGGATTTTCCTGGCTACCTTGAATGAGAAGGGTGATGAGGCCTTGGAGGCTGCTCGCAAGCAGCCTGCCTTTACTCGCTTGAAGGCCGTTCAGGCGAAGCAGGTGGCCACGGTTGATGGGCAGGTGTGGAGCAGCGGGTCAGGTCCGCTGGCTGCTGAGCATGTACTGGATGACGTGGAGCGTATCGTTCTCAAATGAAGGTGTCCGCTTCGCCTCGTTTGGGTGGTCCGTTCATTGCCTGCTGTCTAACGCTGCTGGTGATTTTGCTCACCAGTTTGCTGCTTGGTGCCGGGGAGGTTTCCGTACTCCGTAGCATCAATGTCTTGCTTGGGGGTGGGGACGATGAAGCTCGCTTTGTTGTCCTCGAACTGCGTGGGGCGCGCACGTTATTGGGCCTTCTGGTGGGTATGGCCCTTGGCGTTGGTGGAGCCGTTTTGCAAACGGCAACCCGCAATCCGCTTGCGGAGCCCGGACTCCTGGGTGTCAGCGCTGGTGCATCCTTTGCCATGGTGGTTGCCATTGCGCTCGGCGCCAGCGCAGCTACTGTCAATCTGGGCATGGCCATTACTGGAGCCATGCTTGGATGCCTGCTCGTTGTGGCAGTGACTCAAGTGCGCGGATTTGACGCCGACCCTGTTCGCTTGATCCTGGCGGGAATGGCGCTCACAGGAATTCTGGGCGCCGCCAGTACCTTACTGCTCCTGTATGACCAGCGTACTGCCGATGAAATTCGGTTTTGGGTCATTGGCGCCTTGGCAGGCAGGCCCGCAGATACCCTGTCCTGGGCGCTGCCGGGCACACTGGCAGGCCTGTTGGTCGTGGCCCCTTTGGTCAGACCCCTGGCCGCCTTGAGCTTGGGAGAACGTATGGCCATTGGATTAGGGCATCACCCTCAATTGACCCGATTGATCGCACTACTAGGCGTTGCCATTTTAGTAGGGACCGCCACTGCAGTAGCTGGGCCTATTGGCTTTGTCGGATTGGTTGTGCCGTTCCTGGCGCGGAGAATGGTTGGGCCTGATGTCCGCCGTGTCCTTCCATTATCACTTGTCCTGGGGCCCGCGGTGCTGCTATTAGCTGATATCTTGTCGCGCCTTTTGGTCAAACCTTACGAACTTCCCATTGGTGTTGTGACTGCCTTCATCGGTGCGCCAATCCTGATGATAGTCGTCCGTCAACATCGCCTGCCTTCATTATGACTAAACCTTTTTCATCTCCGGTAACAGCTCGGTTTTGGTGGCTACAGGCAGGCCGTCAGGTGAGTGTACTGGTATCGCGGAGAGGCAGTGTCGTTGCGCTGTGCCTGACAGTGCTGTTGATCCTCATGAGCGGTATCAGCCTGGCGTATGGCGTAACCGGGCTTAATCCCTGGCTGGCGCTGAAGGCTGTCATCGGGCACGGCGATCCCATGCATTTATTTTTGATTCAAGAGCTTCGCTTTCCCCGGCTCCTGGCTGGACTTTTGACAGGGGCCGCATTCGGGTTGGGAGGGTGCATGTTACAAACCCTGGCACGTAATCGGCTTGCAACGCCCGGGGTTATTGGTATCGACAATGGTGCAACGGCCTTTGCTGTCGCTTCCATCGTTGCTGTCTCGACAAGCCTTGCGCCATCAGCCCTTGCCTTGAGTGGTGCGGCAACCGCAGCGGCCATAGCGTTTGCCTTGGGCGGTGGTGCAGGCGCACGTGGGTATCGCTTCATTGTTGTTGGAATCGGAGTTGGTGCATTGTTTGGCGCCTTGACCAATCTGATGCTGGCACGTTCGTCCATCGATGCGGCCAACCAGGCCTATCCCTGGACGGTTGGCAGTCTTAACGCGCGCTCCCCAGCCTCGATTCAACTGTTGGCTATTGGTTTGCTGATAGGTTTACCGCTAGCCAAGATCTTGGGACGCACCCTAGAGGTTCTCAGGTTTTCCGATTCGGTCGCCATCGGGCTGGGCGTGCGTATACGCCTGGCTCGAGTACAGATCCTCATCCTGACCGTTCTGCTCACGGCATTAGCGGTCGCGGTTGCCGGTCCTGTTGGGCTTATCGCCTTGCTGGCACCCGAAGCGGCCCGCTATCTGGTCGGACAGCGTGGTGTCCCTATCGTGACCTCTGCATTAGCAGGAGCCCTTCTGATGATCCTGGCAGACTGGGTGGGAAGAACCTGGTTTGCTCCTATCGAAATTCCAGTAGGTGTAGTGACTGCTGTCATCGGCGGACCTTACCTGCTCTGGATTTTATTGCGTCAACCTGTCCGGAAGTCGTTATGAGTAGTACTGTTTCACCGTTGCTGATGGCGACTAACGAGCATTCGGTTATTTTGGAGACCCGTCTTCTCGAGCTTTCTCATGGTCAGACGACCATTATCAATGGGCTTAATCTTAGGGTCCAGCCGGGGCGGGTAACCGCTATTGTAGGGCCCAATGGATGCGGGAAGTCTACGCTTCTGGCGGGTCTTGCTCGACTGCTCAAGCCGCGTGCGGGTGCGGTTCTACTCGATGGGAAGGCCATCGGTGAGCTGCCTTCCCGGCAGGTCGCCCGACAGCTTGCACTGCTGCCCCAAGATGCCAGCGCACCGGATGGATTGACCGTATCTGACCTCATCCGCTTTGGCCGGCAGCCTCATCAGGGCTTGCTAAGGCAATGGTCTACAGATGACGAAGCTGTTGTTGATGCGGCATTAAAAGCAGCGGATCTGATTGAACTGGCCGAGCGGCCGCTTGATTCGATGTCGGGTGGGCAGCGCCAGCGTGCCTGGATTGCCATGGCCATTGCTCAGCAGACACCGCTACTCCTGCTTGATGAGCCAACCTCTGCACTGGATCTTGGGCATCAACTGGAGGTATTTGAGCTGATTCGCATGCTAGCTAATGCGGGCAAGACGGTGGTCATGGTGGTGCATGACCTCTCTCAGGCCTGCCGCTACGCCGATCATCTGGTCGCCATGCAGTCTGGTCGTATTATTGCTGAAGGTGTCCCGGCCGACATTGTCACCCCTGAGCTTGTTGAGACCTTATATGGCGTCCGCTGTGTTCTATTGAAGGATCCGGTTAGCGGAACACCCTTGATCGCCGGGGTCAGCCAGCGCTAATGGGACGCTCAATAGTCGTTTCTTTTCCTGAAGGCCCAGCGCCCTGCCAATAAGGTAAAGCTGGCAACCAGGATGACCAATATCCAGAAGCCGTGAGGCGCATCGGCGAGGGGGATGCCGCCCACGTTCATTCCAAAGAAACCTGCCACGATATTGATCGGCAAGGCCAGCACCGTGACCAGTGTCAGGGTGAACAGGGTGCGGCTGGTTTGTTCGTTGATCTGTGCGGCGATTTCTTCCTGAATGAGTTTGATCCGCTCTATCAGCACGGCCAAGTCGCTGATAACCAGTGAAAACTCGTCGGTCGCTGCTCGCAGCTCCCTTACATCCTCCTCCATGAGAAAGCGCGGCGGGCGATTGAGCAGCCGCATCAGGGAGTTGGGCTCTAGGGCCAGCAGGCGTTGGATTCGCACCAGGGTACGACGCATGTTGCCAAGCTCGGCGCGGTTGTCGGCAAGTCGGGTAGAAAGTAGGCGGTCTTCGATACGATCAACACTCAGGTTGGTTTCTCGAACGATCTGGGTAAGTACCTCTTCTTGGTCGCGCAGCAGGTGGATCAGGAGTTCCAGCGGGGAGCGAAAACCCTCGCCCTTCTTGACCGCCGCGCGCAGGCGGTCCACCGAACGAAGCGGTTGATGCCGTACGCTGATCAGCATGCGCCGGTTGGCACAGACATACAGCGTGGCTACATCATAGGAAGCCTGTCCGAAGTTCAGGACGACATCGTTGACAACCGCGAGCAGGGTTGCATCGACATGTTCAAGACGAGTAGAGCGTGACCCTTCACTCAGGATTTCAAAAAAGTAGTCGGGCAGATCCAGGTGGGTCATCATCCAGCGTTTGCAAGCGGCATGGGCCAGGTTCAGATGCAACCAGACAAACTCGTCTCGCTCCTCTAGTCGCTCAAGTGCCTCCGTTACTCGAAGTGTGTCGATCTGTTCGCCAGGCTCGCCGGGGCGGAATATGAATCCATAAAGGATTCCGGAAAGGTCAGAGTATTGCACGCCTGAAAGCAGCGATTGATCCATGCCAGCCCAAAACGGAGGAGTAATAAATCGCTGAGTAAAACCAAAGAATATGACAAAAGGATGACGGGTGAGCGGATGTGGAACATCCTGTTGTTCGAGGATTGGGAGAGCATGGGCTGCTCTCCCAGATTCGGCTCAGGTGACGACACGGTAGCAGGGTACATAGGGCGCGCCACCGGGCAGCTTCATCCGATGCTGGTCCACAAAGGCCTGCAACAGATGATCCAGCGGTTTCATGATGGCCGGGTCACCATGAATTGTGTAGGGACCGTATTGCTCGATCAGCCGGATACCCTTGTCCTTGACGTTACCTGCCACAATGCCTGAGAACGCCCGACGCAGATTGGCGGCCAGCTCATGGGGCGGTATCTCGCGGCTCAAGGTGAGGCTCGCCATATTTTCATGGGTTGGATCGAAGGGGCGCTGGAAGCCCTCTTCAATCTTGAGCATCCAGTTGAAGTGAAAGGCATCGTTACGCTCGCGACGGAACTGTTTGACGGCCTTGAGACCTTTGGCCATTTCACGCGCCACTTCAGAGGGATCATCGATGATGATCTTGTAATGCTTTTGCGCCGCTTCGCCCAATGTGGCGCCAATGAAGGCATGTAGCTGTTCCAGGTACGGTGCAGCGCTGCTTGGGCCGGTCAGGATCACCGGAAATGGTAGGCCGGCATTTTCGGGATGCATGAGAATACCGAGCAGGTAGAGAAACTCTTCCGCCGTGCCTGCTCCACCTGGAAAGATGATGATGCCGTGGCCAACCCGTACGAAAGCCTCCAGACGCTTTTCAATGTCCGGCAGGATCACCAGCTCGTTAACGATCGGGTTGGGGGCTTCGGCGGCAATGATGCCTGGCTCGGTCAGACCCAGATAGCGACCGCCCGAGATCCGCTGCTTGGCATGGGCAATCGTGGCGCCCTTCATCGGTCCTTTCATCACGCCCGGGCCGCAACCAGTACAGATATCGAGGCTGCGTAGGCCCAATTCATGACCGACCCGCTTGGTGTACTTATATTCCTCGGTGCTGATTGAATGGCCGCCCCAACAGACAACCATCTTAGGCTCTACACCGGGTCGCAGGGTGCGGGCATTACGTAGCAGGTGGAATACGTAATCGGTAATGCCTTGCGAGGTATTCAGGTCGATCCGAACGCTTTCCAGCTCGCTTTCGGTGTAGACGATATCCCGTAGTGCACTGAACAGCATCTCACGAGTGCTGGCAATCATTTCGCCGTCGACGAAGGCATCTGCCGGTGCGTTGATCAGCTCCAGCCGTACGCCTCGATCCTGCTGATGGATGCGAACCTCAAAATCCTGATAAGCCTCAAGAATGGTCTTGGCATTATCGCTATGGGCGCCTGTGTTGAGGATCGCCAAGGCGCATTGGCGGAACAGGGTGTAGACGCTTCCTGAACCGGCAGCACTCAGTTGTTGTACTTCGCGTTGCGAAAGTGTTTCCAGGCTCCCCTTGGGGCTGACGGAGGCATTGATAACGTGTCTTGGAGCCATGCTTGATTCCTTATGACGAATACCACCACGCTAACGCGTGTAACATCAGGATGATGATCGCCGAGGCGATCGTGTAGTGCAGGGTGTTCTCTTCGGTACTGACCACCGGCGAGCTATGAAATCACAGCAATTTGTATCATTGGCTTCTCCCTGACGCGAAAAGATTCCCAACGCAAGTGGCGCATGTATCCCACTCTATCCCTTGTTCACGTGAGTTACCAATACAGGCATGACGCGGCAACTGGGTAGAATGCGGCGGTTAGTACTGAGGAAGTAGCGGTGGATCTACAACAGGGTTTCGTCCTGACCCGCCATTGGCGTGATACAGCGGCCGGTACGGAAGTAGAGTTCTGGTTGGCGACCGATCAGGGACCACGGCGGGTACGCCTGGCCATGCAGCGTTCCGTGGCATTTGTGCCGCTGGAACAGGTTGAGCCGATTCGTCGACTGATTGAGCACGAGCGGGAGGTGGAACTACGCCCGCTGGCGCTGTCCGATTTTCGTCATCGGCCAGTCCTGGGGCTTTATTGCCACCAGCATCGACAGCTGATCCAGCTTGCCAGACAGATCAAGGACGCCGGGCTGGATATCTACGAAGCGGACATCCGGCCACCCGAGCGATATCTGATGGAGCGCTTCATTACAGCACCTGTCTGGTTCACCGGTACTCCTGACGCGCACGGCGCAGTCCTGCAGGCCCAGCTCAAGCCCGCGCCTGACTACCGACCGCATTTAAAACTGGTCTCCCTGGATATCGAAACCAACGAACGAGGCGATCTGTATTGCATAGGTCTGCACGGGTGTGGCCAGCGGCAGGTCTATATGCTCGGACCCGCCAACGGTGACACCGAGGCCGTTGATTTCTGTCTGGAATACTGCCAGACACGTGCCGAGCTGATTGAGCGGCTCAATGGCTGGCTCACCTTGCATGATCCCGACGCCATTATTGGGTGGAACCTCGTACAGTTCGACCTACGCATCCTGCGGGAACATGCGCAACGCTTCGGAATGCCACTCATGCTGGGGCGTGGCAACGAGGCCGTCGAATGGAGGGAGCAGGGGAGCGAGCATAGGCACTATTTCGTATCAGCACCGGGACGGTTGATACTCGATGGAATTGAAGCGTTGCGTTCAGCTACGTGGTCCTTTTCCTCATTCAGCCTGGAGAATGTTGCCCAGAGCCTCTTGGGCGAAGGCAAGGCCATCGATAATCCCTATCAACGGATGGCATCGATCAATCGCATGTTCGCGCAGGATAAACCTTCGCTTGCACGCTACAACCTCAAGGACTGCGAGCTGGTTACCCGCATCTTTGAAAAGACGGAGCTTCTGCCTTTCCTGTTGGAGCGAGCCAGCGTAACGGGCCTGCCGGTAGACCGTAGCGGGGGTTCGGTGGCAGCCTTTACGCACCTTTACCTGCCACTCATGCACCGGCAGGGTTTCGTGGCGCCCAATCTGGGCGAAAAGGTGCCGGAGGCGAGCCCGGGAGGGTTCGTCATGAACTCGCGGCCCGGGCTGTATGATTCTGTGCTCGTACTGGATTATAAAAGCCTGTATCCGTCGATTATTCGGACCTTTCTGATTGACCCGGTGGGGCTGATCGAGGGGCTGCGCCAACCCGGCGATGATTACGCTGTTCCTGGTTTCAAGGGTGCGCACTTTTCCCGCACCCGGCATTGTCTGCCCGCGATGGTGGAGCGTGTGTGGGAAGGGCGTGAGGCGGCCAAGCGGGAACAGAACAAGGCGCTTTCCCAAGCGCTAAAGATCATCATGAATGCGTTTTACGGTGTATTGGGATCAAGCGGCTGTCGATTCTTCGATACCCGCCTTGCGTCATCAATCACGATGCGCGGGCATGAAATCATGCACCAGACGCGCGAGCTGATCGAGGCCCAGGGGTATACCGTCATCTACGGCGATACCGATTCGACCTTTGTCTGGCTCGGTCGTCCCCATGCCGAGGCCGAGGCTCAGCAGATAGGTCGGTCTCTTGTCCAACTCATCAATCGTTGGTGGCGCGAGCATCTACAGGAGACCTACGGCCTGGCCAGCGCCCTTGAGCTGCAGTTCGAGTCGCACTTCCATCGGTTTCTCATGCCCACCATTCGCGGTGCTGAAGAGGGCAGTAAAAAACGCTATGCGGGGTTGGTAAAAGGCGCTGACGGTACGGACGAGATGGTCTTTAAAGGGCTCGAAACGGTGCGCACCGACTGGTCGCCATTGGCCCAGCGCTTTCAGCGGGAGCTTTATCTACGCATCTTCAATGCCGAGCCCTACCAGGATTACGTCCAGCGCTATGTCAGCCAGACCCTCTCAGGCGAACTGGACGAGCTGCTGGTCTATCGTAAGCGCCTGCGCCGTCGCCTGGATGACTACCAGCGCAATGTGCCACCGCATGTACGAGCGGCCCGCATGGCAGATGCTTACAACGACGAAAAAGGTCGACCGAGGCAGTACCAGAACGGCGGATGGATCAGTTACCTGATGACGAAAGCCGGCCCGGAACCGCTCGAAGCGCGTCGATCGCCGGTGGATTATGACCATTACATCGAGCGCCAGCTCAAGCCCATCGCTGACGCTATCCTGCCTTTCGTGAATGACCGGTTCGCCAGGTTGATCGATGTTCAGCTGGATCTCTTTTGATAGTAGACGCATCCATCAAGCGCTCTTTCAGGCTACCGATACGGCAAGAGGCCATAAGGTGTTTATATGAAGAGGTGAAGTGATAGGCTTGTGGTCCCGCCGCTTAACTGATCCGATAAGGAAGCATGTGATGACTGCTCAGGCACCAACGCTCTATGTGATCCGGCATGGAGAGACCGACTGGAACGTTGAGAGTCGCATGCAGGGCCGCCGAGACATACCGCTCAACGCCAAGGGTCGAGAGCAGGCACAGGCGGTGGGGGTTCTGCTCGATTGGCTGTTACCCAGTCCTGGTGCGCTGGACTTCGCTTCAAGTCCTCTGATTCGCGCCCGTGAAACAATGGAGATCGTTCGGGCCCAGCTCACGTTGCCACCCGAGCAGTATCGTGCCGACGAACGCCTTGCTGAGATTTCGTTTGGTACATGGGAGGGGCTTCGTTGGGATGAGATTGAGGGCTGCTATCCTGAGGCCTTTACCCACTGGAGAAAGGACGCCTTTAACTTCCAGTTCGAAGAGGGCGAAAGTTATGCCCAGGCCCTGCTTCGACTGGCTTATTTCCGAGAAGATCTGAAGCAAGACACCGTGCTGGTTGCCCATGCAGGCATTATCCGAACGTTGATGGCGCTATATGGGTGTATTCCATACGAACAGGCGCCACACCTGCTGATTCCGCAAGGGCAGGTACTCATGCTTCGCCCTGAATC
Organism: Pseudomonas sp. WAC2; assembly: GCF_030403525.1. Classification (NCBI taxonomy): domain Bacteria; kingdom Pseudomonadati; phylum Pseudomonadota; class Gammaproteobacteria; order Pseudomonadales; family Pseudomonadaceae; genus Pseudomonas; species Pseudomonas sp. WAC2. Next base: position 400,460 of record NZ_JAUEPD010000004.1, on the reverse strand, counting down.
CTTCTGCTGGCTAAAGGGAAGTCAGGCTCCCAGCGGCAACTGAGCTCTGCCATCTGCCAATGCTGAGACTAGGGGTTTTAGAACCGTGTCAGCCTATTTCCCGCTCGGTATAGCAAAAGGCTTACACGCTGTGTGCAGGGTTGGCGCTATGGCGTTCCTGTATTGCTCTGTATTCTATGCGCATCACTTGAGCACAGGATGTGCTGCATCAGATCACGGATGATTGATTAGCCAGGATGGCTGCTCTGCAGGATGCAGAGAGAGTGAGTAAAAAACCCCGCTTCGGCGGGGTTTTTGTTTTTGCGCTGAAAACATCTAGTTTTCACCAGGGCAGGCCGCCTGTAGCAGACCGCCCTGTGTGAGTGATTTAGATAAACAAGGCGAACAGCACTGCGCCAAGCACGAGGCGATAGATCACAAATGGAAGCATGCCGATTTTGTCGAGGGCCTTCAGGAACAGCTTGATGCACAGCAATGCTGAGATGAACGACAGTCCGACACCCCAGGCAATATCGACCCATTGTGCATCGGTGCCCGTCTGGATCAGTTCAACGGTCTTGAGTCCCCCGGCAGCCAGGATGAGCGGAATCGACAGTAGGAAGGAAAAACGGGCTGCTGCCTGACGCGTAAAACCAAGCAGTAGCGCTGCGGTCATGGTGATACCGGAGCGTGATGTGCCGGGGATCAGCGCTAGTGCTTGCGCCAGACCAATCACCAGGGCTGATTGCCAACTCAGGCTATCCATGTCCCGGGTACGGCTGCCTTTGGCGTCCGCCCACCACAGGATCAAGCCGAAAACGATGGTGGAGGTCGCGATTACCAAGGCTGCACGGGCATAGCTTTCGATGTAATGCTCCAGCATGAGGCCTGCCAGTGCTGCTGGAATAGTACCGATAATGATCGCCCAGCCAAGCCGGCTTTCCGGGCTCGACTGGCGCGTTACAACTTGGCGGGTCCAGCCCATGGCTGTCGCCAGAACCTCATGACGAAAGGCCAGAACCACCGCAAGAAGGGTTCCTACATGTACGGCCACATCAAAGGCGAGCCCCTGGTCCGGCCAGCCAAAGAGCTGGGAGGGTAGAATCAGGTGTGCGGAGGAGGAGACAGGTAGAAACTCGGTAATCCCTTGAATGAGTGAAAGGATTAATACGTGGAACCATTCCATTAGGTGTCCTTACTGCATAGCGGTAACTGAGTTAAAGCTGGACACTGCTAGCCCTGCAATGCAAACACAGCAGGCAGTTGCCCAAACATGAATTGCATTGGGGGGCAAAAATGGGGTTAGTTCCTTTTAAAGCCAATAAGCTTTTGAGAGTGTGATTCCTTTCACTCAAAAAGATCCCGTTTTCAGAGTCGTCCACAAAGATTAGACATTTTTTTCACGTAATTTTTACAAGCGATCTTGTAATGCAGCATTGCCGATTGGGTTGGCGATGGTGACGGTACTGGCTGTATTAATCGGATAAAGAAGACATACACAGGGTGAGATGGCTGTTGAAACTGGCTATGGTTCGGGCTGACAGGCAGGCGTTATTCCGGACCCTCGATACTTGAGACGTGGCGCGACTCATATCAGGTATTGAATATGCAGTCTTCCGTGATAGGCGGAGGGGGCTACCTCTGCTCTGACGCCATACACCGAATGGATAAGCTCTGCCGTAAGCACCTCTTGCGGCCGTCCCGAGGCAATGCAGCGGCCTTTGTGTAGAACGGCCAGCGTATCGCAAAACATAGCCGCCAGGTTCAGATCATGGATGGCCAGGACGCAGGTCAGTGGAAGGCGGTGAATCAGTGAAAGCAGCTCGAGCTGATGCTGGATATCCAGATGGTTGGTCGGCTCGTCCAGCAACAGTTCGGTTGGCTCCTGGGCCAGGGCGCGCGCAATCTGTACCCGCTGGCGCTCACCACCGGAAAGCGTGTGCCAACGCTGATGCCGGCTGTTGTGCATGCCAACATGCTGTAGCGCTTGCTCCACCACTTGGTCATCCCTGGCTGTCCAGGGCGCGAGTACCGTGCGGTGAGGCGTTCTGCCCAGGCGTACCGTTTCCAGGACCGATAGGTCAGCCTCGGTCGAAGCGTGCTGCTCGACCATAGCGATTCGCCGCGCCACCGTACGCCGAGGCAGGCGGCTTACCGGGTCGTTATCCAGCGTGACGCTGCCGTCCGTAGGGGTGCGCAAGCCTGCCAGCAACCGGAGCAGCGAAGATTTTCCCGACCCATTAGGGCCGATCAGACCTATGACGCCTCCCTTGGGAATTTCCAGCGTTACGCCATCCACCAGCAGGCGACGACTCACCGACCAGGAGACGCGATGTGCAGCCAGGGTCATGGTGACGTCCTCGTACGATACAGGATCAGCGCAAAGGCCGGCGCGCCTACCAGCGCGGTCACGACCCCGATAGGCAGGACCTGATGGGGAACCAGTATGCGAGAGACGATATCCGCCAGCACGAGAAAATTGGCACCCAGCAGAATGGATGCGGGCAGAAGTCGAGTGTGCGACGGACCTACCAGAAAGCGTGCGGCATGGGGAATGACCAGGCCTACAAACCCTACCGCGCCTACAAGGCTGACCATCGTAGCGGTAATCAGTGCTGTCAGCGCAAAAAGAATCAGGCGTACGGCGATTACCGGAACACCCAGAGAGGCTGCGGTTTCTTCACCAAACGAAAACGCATCCAGCGTACGGGCGAAAAACAGGCAGGCCACGAGGCCAATGCCGACCGCACCCACGGCCAGGGTGACGTCCGGCCAGCGGATACCGCCCAGACTCCCCAGGAGCCAGAACATCACGCTTCGAGCCTGCTCGGCGTTGGCGGACGTTGACACGATATACGCCGTCAGGGCGTTGAAAAGCTGGGAGCCTGCCACGCCTGCCAGCAAAATGCGGGTCGGCCCACTGTTGAGCTTTGCTGCCAGAAGCAGAACCAGTACGAAGGCCAGCACTGCACCTAGGAATGCACCAACTGAAAGGCTTAGGGTGCCGGCACCTATGCCCAGCAACATAACGACAACCGCTCCGGTAGACGCACCCGCCGAAATGCCCAGCACGTAGGGTTCGGCCAGCGCATTGCGTAGGAGAGCTTGCAGAATCGCACCGCATAATGCCAACCCGGCACCGCAGGATGCAGCGACCAGAGCGCGGCTCAGTCGATATTCCCAGACAATGCCCTGTTGGATCGGGTTAAGTGCATAGTCTCCCCAGCCCAGCCCATTGAGGATGGCCTTCAACGTAATATCGAAGGGAATCTGCATTTCTCCCAGCGATGCCGCCATTAATATCGAAACGCCCAGCGAAACCAGTGACAGCAACGCAAACAGCAGGCGCCAGGGCCTGCCGCGATCATTGGACAGCGGTTGTATCATTGGGCTGGCCTGGAGTGAGACGTTTCCAGAGCACTGGAAATCGCCTCGATACCGTCCAGAACGCGCATCGAAGGATTAAGTGACTGCGCATCCACAACGATAATCTGATTATTCCGGACGGCCTTGAGCTGACGTGTTACGGGATCGCTGCGAAGAAAGGCAAGTTTTTTCTCCACATCGTCTGCCGGATAGAGGCGTCTTTCCATCCGCGTGATGACAAGCAGATCCGGATCCTGGGCGGCAATCTGCTCCCAGCTGACGCTGGGCCATTCATCGTTGCTCTGGATAACGTTATTCAGGCCGAGCACCTCTGAAATATACGCCGGGACACCCTGCTGACCGGCTACCCATGGATCACCTTCCAGGCGTGAGCTGGAAAACCAGTACACGACCGACTGAGGCATATGCTTGTGTTGCCCGGCTTGGGCAATAGCTTGCTTCAAGCGCTCATCCAACTGATGGGCCAGGGCATCCCCGCGCGCCTGGACATCAAAAATACGTGCAAGCTCATGGATTTCCTGGGTTATCAGATCGAGCGTGAACGGTTTGGTGCGGCTACCGTCGGCATTGGACGTAGCCGTTACCTCTTTCCCCTCGCAATCGCTCGGCGCTATATAGGCAGGGATACCCAGTGACGCCAGCTGTTCGAACGTGGCCACTTCGCCATTCGGACCAACATGGTAGGTGTATTGCGCAGCGACGAAATCCGGCGATGTGTTGGCGACCGCTTCAAAGCTGGGTGCGTTATCAGCAAGCCGAGGAATCTTATCGTTATCGGCCTTGAGGGTGGGCTGAATCGGACCGAACCAGATGCCTGTTCCCACCATTCGATCAGCCAGGCCCAGCGAGAGCAACAACTCTGTACTGGCCTGTCCCAGCGTAACGGCTCGCTTGGGCGAATCCGCAAAGGTCAGTGTATGTCTGCAATTTGTCACGGTAAGCGGATAGGTCGTATGGTTTTCAGCCAAGGCAACGCTGGTAAATGAGGTGACTGATACCAGAAATAATCCCAGCAGTGGAATGATTCGACGAGCAGGCATCGCCGATTTAACGCAAGCAAACCGCATGATATTCCTTGTAAGGGATGACACGTCCCATTAAACGCCCATGATAACCCTCAAGCCGCTATCCATGCTTGAGCCTGAATAGCGAGAGGGGTTTTAGGCAGGTTCTACACTCAGGCACAACGGTGCGACCAAGTAATGCTCGGCATGAAAGAGCGAAGCACGCTTCTACAATCTACTGTGGTGTCCGATCAGTTGGTTGCCTGATCGTCTGTCCAGTCCCCAAAAGGATCGGGCCAAGTACGCCAGACGTGCGACCCTAGTGCAAACTCCTGATTGGTTAGCAGGCAACGGTCCAGCTCATTCTTCAATAGCTCGAAGTCCACATTCTGACCGATAAACACGAGTTCCTGGCGGCAGTCGCCTACCTCCGGGTTCCAGCACGCCATGATGCTCTCCAGGCTTTCGTCGTCCTGAGGCCAGGACGTCTTAGGGACGAAGCGCCACCATTGGCCCGCCGGGCCATGGCGCATGAGCCCTCCCGCCTGAGACCAACTACCGGCTTCTTCTGGCTTGGAGGCCAGCCAGAAGTATCCTTTTGAGCGAAGCAGTTGCCCGTTATGCCAATCCTGATTCAGAAAGTCGAAGAAACGTTGGGGATGAAAGGGGCGGCGTGCCTTATAGGACGTAGAGGCAATGCCATACTCCTGCGTTTCAGGAATATGCTCGCCACGCATTTCCTTGAGCCAGCCCGGCGCATGTGCGGCGCGTTCAAAATCGAAAAGGCCGGTGTTGAGAATCATGTCCAGCGGGACGTCACCCATTACCATTGGATAAATACAGGCATGCGTATTGAGTCGCTTCAGAATCGCAACGAGCTCTTCGCGTTCGGCCTGGCTGATCAGGTCTATCTTGCTGATCAGAATGACGTCTGCAAACTCTACCTGCTCAATCAGCAAGTCGGCAATGGAGCGCTCATCATCGTCACCTAACGTCTCACCGCGCGAAGCCAGGCTATCGGCATTCTGGTAATCCTGCAGAAAGTTGACACCATCTACAACGGTGACCAATGTGTCGAGCCGTGCGAGATCGGCAAGACTGGTACCCTGTTCGTCTCGAAAGGTAAACGTCTCGGCAACCGGAAGCGGCTCGGAAATGCCAGTCGACTCGATGAGCAGGTAGTCGAAGCGGCCTTCGCGTGCCAAGCGGCTGACCTCTTCAAGCAGGTCTTCACGCAACGTGCAACAGATGCAGCCGTTGCTCATTTCGATCAGTTTTTCTTCTGCGCGATTGAGGCTGACGTCACGTTGCACTTCGCTTCCGTCGATATTGACTTCGCTCATGTCGTTAACGATGACCGCAACCCGCCGGTTTTCACGGTTTTTAAGGATATGGTTCAGCAAGGTGCTCTTGCCGGCACCCAGAAAGCCGGACAGTACCGTTACAGGCAATGAAGAAAGAGAAGGGGAGGGATCAATCCTGGCGGACATGGCGTTCACGTTGTTCCTGTCGTTGCTTGGCTTCGATACAAAGGGTGGCTGTCGGGCGTAGCAGTAGCCGGCCAAGGCCTATAGGCTCACCCGTTTCCTCGCACCAGCCGTAGGTACCTTGAGCCAAGCGATCGAGAGTGGCGTCAATCTTGTCGATCAGCTTTTTCTGGCGCTCCAGTTGGCGTAGCTGCCACTGCTGCTGCTCTTCCCGAGTGGCGATGTCTGCGGCATCTGCAGAATACTCAAGCGTTCTTAGTGCCTGGAATTCAGCATCGATCTGGCGAGACAACTCTTTCCGTTCGGTCTCCAGCAGCTGTTTGAAAAAAGCCTGTTGGGCTTCACTCATATAGGCTTCTACAGGTTGTGCCATGAGCTCATGCTCGTTCATAAGAAATAACCTATAAATGTTATAACATAACAATACAGGATCGTTTAGGACGAATCAATGCCTCTCCAGCTGTGCCTTTTACGGTAGCGAGATCAGTTAGGCCGAGCTACGCAGCCAGTCTATAAGTGTAACCACGCATCTGAAGGGGATTAAAAGTCAACGTGCCCCAACCGATCCGTTGGGGCAGTGAGAGATTCAGTTGAAATGAACAGGCTTTATGTCTGCTTGAGGCTCCTCAGGCGCCCATAGTTCGGTAGCCCATTGAGCGCATATCTGACGGGTGAATGGCTGAGGGTGGGAGACGGCATAACCCTGTACATAATCTACGCCGAGCACTTTCAAGGCCTCGATAATGGCGGAAGTCTCTGCAAATTCGGCAATGGTGCGTTTGCCGGTGAGATGACCCAAACGATTGATCACATCAACAGTGGCTCGATCGACCGGATCTTCCAGCAGGTTTTTCACAAAGCTGCCATCAATCTTGAGATAGTCCACCGGTAAATGTTTGAGGTATGTGAACGAAGACATCCCTGCGCCAAAATCATCCAGAGAGAAGCGAAAACCCAACTCTCTTAGGGTCTCGATAAACGTACGTGCGGCATTGAGGTTGGCTATGGCGTGGGTTTCGGTAATCTCAAAGCAGATCCGGTTGGGCGCAACTGCGTGCAGGGCCAAACGATCCTGGATGTAATCGATCAGGGACATATCGCCCAATGACGAGCCTGACAGGTTAATGGCGCATACGCTTAACAGCTCCGGTGGCAAGGTGGCGCAGATAGCAAAAGCCTCGTTGATGACCCAGCGATCCAGTAGTCCCATGAGGCCGTAGCGTTCGGCAGCAGGAATGAACGCGAACGGGCCTATCAGCGTGCCTTGTTCGTCGTGAAGCCGGAGCAGGACCTCGACATGGCGATCATGTGCAGTCTGTGGGCCAACTCCATAGATAGGCTGGGCGTACAGACAGAAGCGATCCTCGTCCAGCGCCTTGTGAATTCGCTGCACCCAGGTCATTTCGCCCTGACGCTGGGTCATTTCCTTATCATCATAGGTGTAGACCTGGATCCGGTTGCGGCCTTTGTCCTTGGCAGCATAGCAGGCAAGATCCGCCATGCGCAGGGCATCTTCACTACTGAGTTCCCGGCCACCCAGATGGATGATACCGATGCTCAGGCCCACCTTGAAGGATTGGCCTGCTGCCTGGAAGTCCTGACTGCGGGCCAGCAGCCGCAAGCGCTCGGCAAGGGACTCGGCAGCCTCAGGGGTGCAGTTTTCAAGCAGTACACCAAACTCATCGCCCCCCAGTCTTGCCAACGTGTCGTTGGCATCCAAGAGGCTTTGAAGGGAGGTGCAGAGCTGCAGCAGCAGGCGGTCGCCCTGAAAGTGGCCGGTGGTGTCATTGACGATCTTGAACTGGTCCAGATCGAAGAAAAGCAGAGACGCGTGCTTGACCTGTGTGTTTTCCAGCAGCAGTGTTAGCCGCCGCTCGAACTCGCGTCGGTTAAGCAACCCTGTCAAAGGGTCGTGAGCGGCCTGCCATGCCAGCTGATCAAGGTACTCCCGTTCGCGAGTCCGATCATGCAACACCAGGACAGCGCCCGCCTGTCCATTCACCTGTCCCAATGGAGCGCTGGCAAGGGCAACGGGAAGTGACTTGCCGTTACTGCAGCGCAAGGTGTAGTGCGTGGTTACGTCGCTGGATTGCCATTCACCTGCAAATAGCCGAGTGCTGACAGGTACTGGGGTCGAGGTGCCACTGTCTTCAGTCTGGATATCCAGTAGCGCATCGACAGGTTTTCCGACAGCCGCTTCCGCTGTATGACCAATCAGGCGCGCCGCAGCTGGATTGAGATACTCCAAACGCCCATTGGCATTGACTGCCATAACGGCATCGACGATAGAGGCGAGGATAATCTGTGCCCGTTCTTTCTCCTTTTGAAGTGCCCGCTCGAACGCGCGGCGCTGCATGACCAGCGTATGCATCCGCCAGGTCGTCAGGCCCACCAGCAGCAGAGCAGTTCCCAAATTGATGAGAAGCAGGACGTGAATGAAGTGACGTGAGGCTTCCCCTAGCACACGAGAAAAGGCAATGGTTTCCGGCAGCATACGGTTATGCAGCATGAGCAATTGTTGCTTCCAGTGCTCACGGTCTCGCAGCGACGCATCCGCTGAGCGGGCATATACCGTTTGAGCCAAAGCCTGAAGCTCATCCATATGGGGGTCGGTCACATGCCAGTGATTGATAACTTGCCGAAGTGGATTGACAGTATGAGCCCAGCGAAACAGGCGGATCATACCCGGCATGTCAGCAGGGTGATTGCCCGCCGCAACCAGCAGTTTATACGCCTCTTCAGGGTCGCCACGTGCCGCTAGCAGGTCACGCGCCTGCCGATCGAGCTGATTGACCTTAAAGTAGTCGAGAAAAATCTGGTAGTGGCTCGGCTCGCCCGTATCGATGTAAGTGTTCAACGCCAGCATGGCGTTGCCCAGGCTTTTGCTCCATAAGCTCTCAGCCGTCACATAGCCTCTGACAGTCGACAGCAGATTCAGACTGGTAACAGCCACCAGCGCCTGCAGGCAGACGATGAAGATGAAGGGCCATACGACTCGATGAGTACGTTGGCTGGTGGCTTTCGAACGTTTGTACATGAAACCTTTCCAGCAATGCCATAAGTGGCAGTTTGATGAAAAGGTATCGGCGGAAGGTGTGTTTAACTGTTGCCGGATTTACGGGTTTTTACAAAAAAAAAAAAGCGAACCGCTGGAGGACGGCTCGCTAAAGAAAACAGCAGGAACAGGCGTGTCAGTTCAATACACGTTGCCGCGGTGCAAACAGACGGCCACCAAATACATTGACCGCCAATCCCCCCATGACGAGCAGAGCACCGACCAGTTGGAACGACGTGAGCTGCTCATCCAGAAATACAGCTGCCGAAGCGATACCGATAATGGGCACCAGCAACGAAAACGGTGCAACCTGGCTTGCCGGATAACGCGAGAGCAGACGGCTCCACAGGCAGTAGCCCAGCAAGGTTGCAATGAAGGCCAGATAAATGACGGCCAGAATCGATGATGTGCTGATCCCTTGTAGGGCGCTTACTATCCGGTCAGGACCTTCAAGCCAGTACGACAGTAGGTAAAAGGGGATCGGTGGAACAATGCTGCCCCATACAACAAGCCCCAGCATGTCGACCTGACCAATGCGTTTGGTGACGATATTTCCCATCCCCCACATGGCAGCCGCACAAAGGGTGAGGACAAATCCCAATACACGCAGGTTTCCGCCACTCTCCAGTCCGATGAAAATCAGCCCACCTGCGGCGATGAGCAGTCCGATTAAGTTTTGGGGGCGGAAGCGCTCGCCCAGAAACAGAACGGCCATCAGCAGGGTAAAGAATGCCTGAGCTTGAAGTACCAGCGAGGCAAGGCCTGCCGGCATACCCACATACATGGCCGAAAACAAGAAGGAAAACTGGCCCAATGAAATAGTAGCGCCGTAGGCCAACAACCATTTCCATGGAATGGCGGGCCGCTTGATGAAGAATACTGCCGGTAGGGCCGCCAGGGTAAAGCGCAGCGCGCCAAGTAGCATGGGAGGTACGCCATGCAGTCCGATCTTGATCACCACGAAATTAAGCCCCCACGCCACAATGACGACAAGGGCCAGAAGCAGATCCTTAGGGGACATGTGCAACTCGTTATCCAGATGAGGCAGCCGGAGGCTGCAAAAAAGCCGGTCTGGCATCCCTGACTGGCCCCTTGGTTTGTACCTTAGGTGGTAACACCTTGTAACTACAGATACAGCTGGATGAATTTCAGGGCGAACAGTAAGGGGAAAGATGAGCTGTATGAACGGAAGGTTCATATGCTTATGCAAAAATAGAATTTATATAAAGATTCCAATATCACTAAGCTATATACCACCGGACAACCGGACCGCATTGGACCACCTATTGATTGCCATCTGGCTGATTCCAGAGGCTCGTCGACTCCACGCAGAGAGCAATAGATGAAAAGCGCGTCTTACCGTCCGGCCTTTAAACTGCTATTTACCCTGGCATTGGCTACCGGCGTACTACTTGGCAATACCCAGGCGCAGGCCGAAGGTAAAATCAGCATCGCTCAGCAATTCGGGATTGGTTATCTCATACTTGATGTCGTTCGCGACCAGAAACTTATCGAAAAATACGGTAAGGAAGAAGGATTGGACATTGAGGTGGACTGGCGAAGCATTTCTGGCGCTACCGCCATGAACGAAGCCTTGCTAGCTGGCTCATTGGACGTGGTTTCTGCAGGGGTTCCCCCTATGCTGACCGTCTGGGACCGTACCCGTGGCCGGCAAAACGTCAAGGCCATCGCGGCGTTGGGCTCAATGCCCAATTATCTTCTGACCAATAATCCTGCGATCAAGTCCATCAAGGACTTTAGCGGCAAAGACCGTATCGCTGTACCTGCCGCAGGCGTCGGCTTTCAGTCTCGCACTTTGCAGATCGAGACTGCCAAGGTGTTTGGCAAGGATCAGTTTAAGAAATTCGATACCCTTTCTGTAAGTCTTCCCCATCCGGATGCGAGCGCAGCCTTGATTGCCGGAGGTGCGCAGATTACCGCACATTTTTCCAGTCCGCCTTTTCAATACCAGGCCCTGGAGCATGCAAATATTCACAAAGTGCTGAGCTCTTATGACGTGCTGGGCGGCCCCGCCACGTTTAATGTGTTGTACACCACCGAAAAATTCCACGATAGCAACCCCAAGACCTACCGCGCTTTCTACCAAGCTATCGGCGAAGCGGCGCGCATTATCAATGCAGACAAAGCCGCTGCTGCGCAGACCTACATTCGAGTCGAGAACTCCAAGCTGCCGTTACCTCTTGTTCAGCAAATCGTCCTGGATCCTGAGATTGACTTCACGATCACACCCGAGCGCACCTTTATCTATGCCGAACAGCTACATGAACTCGGCGTACTGAAAAACCGGGCCGGCTGCTGGAAAGACTACTTTTTTCCCGAGGCTCACGATTTGTCGGGTAGCTGATTTTCGCCCGACTGTTTTATCCGCTCCCTTACGTTGTCGCTGATATAAAGAGGATACCGTCATGTCCGCTGTACCTTCGACCCATCACGTAGCTGTCAGTCACCAGTCTTTCCAGGTCAGGCCTTTTGGTAATCTGGGCGCTGAGATCATCGGCATCGATCTATCCCTGCCCTTGAGCGCGGAAGACTTCATCCGGGTACATCGTGCTCATCTGGACCATCACGTTGTGGTCTTTCGCAATCAGCACATCACACCTAAAGAGCAAATCGCGTTTAGTCGCCGCTTTGGTGTACTGCAAATCCATGTGCTCAAACAGTTCCTGTTGGCCAGCCATCCTGAAATCCTGATCGTATCCAACATCATCGAAAACGGTCAGCCGATTGGTTTGGGCGATGCGGGCAAGTTCTGGCATTCGGACCTTTCCTACAAGGAGCTACCGAGTCTTGGATCGATGTTGCATGCGCAGGAGTTACCAGCGGAGGGCGGAGATACGCTTTTTGCCAACATGCACTTAGCGTGGGACACCCTGCCTGCAAGCCTGCAAAAAGCAGTAGAGCACCGTAAAGCGGCACATTCCTATACCGCCACCTACAGCAAACCTAAATTTGAGGGTAATTGGCGACCTGCCCTGACTGCAGAGCAGTTGGCCGAGGTCAAGGAGGTGGTTCATCCCGTCGTTAGAACACATCCGGAAACGCGTAGAAAGGCATTATTTGTCAGCGAAGGCTTTACCACTCGAATCGAAGGGCTTCCTGAGGACGAAAGCAGAGACATCCTGGCTCAGCTCTATGCCCATAGCGTCTTACCCGAACATCTTTACCGCCACCAGTGGCAGTCCCACGATCTGGTCTTCTGGGATAACCGTTCGCTGATCCACCTGGCCACCGGCTGCCCGAATCATTTACGGCGCAAACTTTACCGGACCACGATTCAGGGCGATGCACCGTTCTGATCGTGTTTAAGCTCTCGACGCCTGACTTGGCGAGAGTGCCTTCCCCTATTGTTGACGGGAGAGTCCCATGACCGCCGCCCATGCCATAAAACCTGCCGAGGTAACCCCATTGCCGACGGACCTGGGGCAGCCGCTTCTCAATGTCGAAGCGCTGGGCCTTGAATACAGCACGCCGACGCGGCGCGTCCGTGCAACGCACGATGTCAGTTTTGATGTTTTTCCTGCCGACCGGTTTGTGCTGCTTGGGCCGTCAGGGTGTGGTAAGTCCAGTCTTCTCAAATCGGTTGCGGGATTTTTGCCCTCCGTCAGCGGACAGATTCGGTTGGATGGAAAACGCATAAAGGGACCTGGGCCCGATCGGATTGTGGTCTTTCAGGAGTTCGACCAGCTTCCTCCCTGGAAAACTGTGCTTGAAAACACTCTTTTCCCACTGGTAGCAAGCGGCCTGCTAAAGCGAAGTGAAGCGCGAGAACGCGCCTTGTACTACCTGGATAAAGTGGGGCTGGCAGGTTTTGCAGAAGCTTATCCCCATACGCTGTCGGGAGGCATGAAACAGCGCGTGGCGATTGCCCGCGCCCTGGCCATGCAACCGCGCATATTGCTGATGGACGAGCCCTTTGCAGCACTTGATGCACTGACCCGCCGGAAGATGCAGGAGGAGTTGCTCACCTTGTGGGAGGAGGTACGGTTTACGTTGCTTTTCGTGACGCACTCTATTGAAGAGGCGCTTGTGGTAGGCAATCGAATCCTGCTGCTGTCGCCTCATCCTGGTCGTGTCAGAGCAGAGATCAACAGTCATCAGTTTGGCATGGATGATTTCGGTAGTCCCGCTTTCTAGCAAACCGCTCAGCGTATCCATCAGCTTCTGTTTTCCGGGCCGGGCACCGTTACCTAACGGGTGCTTGACGATTTCCATTCTCCATTAGAGATTCGTTATGAACGAGCATCCTCCTGTCCGTGCCGAATATTTACGTCACCTCACCCCCCTGACCGACCTTCCACTGGCGCAGCCCTTGCCGTTGACGAGCCGCTTGTTAAACCAGACATGGCTTCGAAAAGGGTTGATTTTGGTCGTATTGATTATGACTTGGGAACTGGCTGCCCGCTGGCAGCAGAACGATCTGTTGCTACCCAGCTTCCTGCAGACGGCAGCCGCCTTCTGGGATGGGCTGGTAACCGGAGAATTGCCAGCGAAAGTGGCGATCTCCCTTGGCACGTTGCTCAAAGGCTATGTGATGGGTATCGCTCTGGCATTGGCCGTAAGTGCCCTGGCGGTTTCAACACGAGTGGGGCGAGATGTGCTCTCGACGCTGACCTCTATGTTCAATCCACTGCCTGCCATCGCTCTTTTACCGCTGGCGCTCTTGTGGTTCGGGTTGGGTGAGGGGAGTCTGATATTTGTATTAGTGCACTCTGTGCTTTGGCCAATGGCGCTTAATACCTATTCCGGGTTTCTCGGCGTATCCGACACACTCCGCATGGCTGGACGAAACTATGGCCTCACCGGCCTGCGGTATGTCTGGCATATTCTTATTCCCGCCGCACTTCCTTCGATCTTGTCTGGCTTGAAAATCGGTTGGGCGTTCGCCTGGCGTACATTGATTGCCGCTGAGTTGGTATTTGGCGCGTCGAGCGGGAAGGGTGGTTTAGGGTGGTTCATCTTTCAAAACCGGAACGAGCTGTACACCGACCGCGTATTTGCAGGATTGGCAGCTGTGATCATTATAGGGCTTTTGGTAGAAGGGCTGGTGTTCGCAAGTCTTGAGCGTCTTACGGTCAAGCGGTGGGGAATGCAGCGCTAAGCTGCGGGTAACACCTATTCAGTCAGCTTTGTTCATCCGATAATACCAGCCTATTGGAAAACGTTATTGATCGATATCGTATGACCGCTCAGGAGTAGGGGCATCAAGGTAAAGGTCGATGGCCCGCCGTTTGGGCGGGCCATTCTCTTTCTAACGTATAACGGTACTGGATTGACTGCTCGCAGCGTTGGATGTCTGCAGCAGACCTTGAGGCACCTTGAACGGATTGCCATAAGCCGTGATGTATTTGCGCCCAATGAGTGAGGAGCCGACCGTGTTCAAGTGGTCCCCATCCATATAGAGCGGTACATTCTCGAGCGACGAGTAGCAGCGTTCGGTATCACAGATCACCCTTTTCGGGTCGATCACAACAATGCCTGGATGTACCTTGCTCAGGTTATCGATAATCGTGTCGAAGTCTTTTTGCCGCTCATTTACCGCAACGACTGGAATAGAACAGTCGCCATCCAGCTCGAAGGCCAGCTTCTTGATATCGCAGCGGTGCAGGTCTTCGCCCATTTCTGGAACGTCCTCAATAATGACAGGCGTAGCACCAGACGCCACAATCTTGGCCACCGCGTTTTGAAGACCGGTCTGCAGCGTATTCATGGCGATAAAGTCGTCACTAGGCGCGTCGGGGCTGATACGGTAGAAATCCGTCATCCCCGGCTCGTTCAAGCCATACAGATACATGGCCCAACGCCCGGACAGAATCACATACTTGAACTGACTCTTTTCAATCAGGTTACTGATGACCGGGGAGGTCAGCTCAATCGACTTGTCGACGTGATTGCGACGTGGGTTCACATGAACACCCGCCACACCTGGCAGGTAGATAGTATTGGAGCGGGTGATGTCGTATCCGCGAAGATTAGCCTCCTTGAGCATGACATCGATCATGCCGGTAATTGCCCCGGCGTGCGAATCACCTACCAGCAGAACATCTACTTCTTTCTTGTCCTGAACACCGAGTTTGCACTGATCTGCAGATAACGGATTCAACAGGTCCGCGCCGTTGAAACATCCTGCCCTTAGCTTGGGGAAGACTTCCTTGACGTTTTTATCCATTGTCAGCAGCGTACTGTCGTACCTGGACGCAAAGCCTTCCAGCTTGGCAGCTACCACTAGAAATGACGTTGTCATCAGGACCGGCAAGAGATAAAGAAACGCGAAGGTGTTTTGCGGCTTGAATTTGATCTGAGTACGGAAAGGCTGCTCCACGAAGCGCCAGCTGAGGTATGCCAGCGCAAGGGAAACGCTGACCAGCATGATCTGATCTGTCGCCGTAATCTTTCCATGAACATAGTTATGAAAAGCGATCAGCGGCCAGTGCCATAGATACAAGGAATAAGAAATCAGGCCAATGAACACCAGCGGCCGCAACGACAACAACTGAGACGCTACGGTACGATGATGACCGCCGGACCAGATAAGCAATGCTGCTCCAAGGCACGGCCAGAGTGCATTCAGCCCTGGGAAAGGGCTTGCCTTGTCCAGTACCAACGCCGGTATCAGGATCAGAGCAAGACCTGCCAGACCTGCAAGGGTAGACAAGTGTTTGCCAGGATTGCCCAGCGTTCTCCAGTGCATGGCCAAAGCGCTTCCAATCAGTAACTCAAAGGCCCGTGTCGGCAAAAGATAGTAGGCGGACAATGGCTTGTATAGCGCGCCTAGCTCGGAGATGACAATGGCAACGACCAGTACGGCAAGGATCGCCCAGTTGAACAGTTGTTTACCTAACAGGCGATAGCCGAGCAGAAATAGCAACGGCCAGACAAAATAGTACTGCTCTTCAACTGCCAGTGACCAGGTATGCAGCAGGGGAACCTCGTGACTGCTGGATGAAAAGTAGCCATCCGTATCTTTCCAGAAGTAAAAATTCGAAAGTCCGAAGTAGGAAAACAGTGCACTTCGGCTAAAACCAATTAAATCATTTGGTAATAAAACAAAAAAAGCGGCAATGCTTGTGCAGAAAATGACTACTGTCAGCGCAGGCATCAAGCGCTTGATGCGGTTTAAATAAAAACGGATAAAGCTGAAACTGCCTCGTTCTGCTTGGGTGGCTATGTTTTGCGTAATCAAAAAGCCTGAGATTACAAAAAACACATCTACTCCGATAAAGCCGCCAGCAAAACTCGACAATCCTATGTGGTTAAGTAATACAAGCAGCACAGCTATTGCTCTTAAACCATCTATGTCACTTCTGTAATCCCTTTCCATAAATAAACATGCTCCGATGAGATGAGAACTTTCACCGCTGCTAAGTTAGTTCATATCAAAAAAATGGTATAAGTTTTTTTGTGAATTAGATCAATTATCCGGTGTGTACTGTGTAGTTAATTTATTAAATAAAATAGAAGTAATGAGCGCTCTTTATTCTTATGATATGTGATATCAATGTGATGTCACGGAATTAACTGAGATATCAATTTAATATCAAGTGGGGCGGTATCAGCTTTTAGCTAATTTTTAGCGTGACAGGCAAAAAAGAAAGTCTAGTATGTAATAACCAATAGATCACTTCACGATTAGGGTCTGCAAAGCGCATTGGTCAAATGGCTATCATTGTTTAATCAGGGTGGGTTTCTTTACGATGAGGCTCTCTATCACAGCGCTTTCTTGGCGTGTGTCTGGCTATGGCTGAAGTCGGATAAACCGTAGTGTCTATCAACGTGTTTGTCTGACTGATCATAAATGGAATTATTGGAAGAGAACTCAACCAAATGACGATGACCTTTGGGATTATATTTCTGTATATAATTTCGCTCCTTGTACTTGACCACGTCTTTGGCAGGACGACCATCCTTTCAAATCAAGCGCTTTCACGTTCCTCTCCGCTGGATGCGCTTAGAGGCCTGCTGGCAACATCAGTCGTATGTTCTCACTTTTTTGTCACTTATAATTGGAAAATGACAGGAGAGTGGGGAAAATCTGCTAATACCATCATGAATAACATGGGTGCTGTTCCAGTATCCATGTTCTTTATGATTACGGGGTTTCTTTTTTTTGGAAAGATATATAACAAAAGTAGTATTGACTGGAAAAGGCTTTTTAGTTCTAGAGTTAAAAGAATTATGCCTTTATATATCTTTGCTGTTCTAGTGGTAGCGGCTGTCAGCTTTTATCAGACTCAGCTTCAATTGGTCAGCCTGCCTCAGCTGGCCAAGGAAATAGCGCGGTGGGGAGTATTCAAAGGATCCTCTTTTAACGGGTTTGAAGACAGCTGGCTGATAACGGCAGGTGTTCAATGGACGCTAAAGTACGAATGGTTTTTCTATCTACTTTTACCGGTCTTAGCTGCCCTGTTGAATCGCCAAGGCTATGGTTGGTATCTGGCTGGTTCTCTGCTTGTCGCCCTTGCTGTAATACCTGCACATTATTTTCACTTTATTGATGCGTCATTAGGCATTCTGTTTCTGGCCGGTTTCCTACCGGTGCTTGTTAAAAACCACCGTCCCCATTGGATTCCCAAGCTCAGGAGCAAACCTGCGACGCTGCTTGCCGTGGCAATGATTGGTATCAGCATGGGATTGGATGACTACTTTTCGCTGTTGCAGGTAAGCATGTTGGGCATAGCCTTTCTGATCATGGCGTTAGGAAATGATCTGTTTGGCCTACTCAGTCGGCGCGGCCTTAAAACCTTGGGCGAGATCAGCTACAGCATCTATCTGCTACATGGCATCGTTCTGTACGTTGTCTTTACGCTGTGCAATGGCTTTGCCGTAACCGGCGGAAGCGTTACCAGCTACCTTGCGTTTTTACCTTTTATCCTGTTGCTGGTTTGCGGTATTTCGACGATCACGTTTCTTATGATTGAAAAGCCATTTATCCTCAAGCCCAAGCAAGGCATTGAAGCATTGGCACCGCCTCCTTGATGAATTGTTAGTCGCTACGCGGCCTTGTGGGAGATCGCTTTTTTGCGATCGGACCACAGCATAAAAAAACCAGGGCATGCCCTGGTTTTTTTATGTCAGAAGAGCAGCCGCAAGGGCTGCCCGAATAGTCTTAGAAGTATTTTTCTATGTATTGAACACGCGGGCTGCTTTGAGCCTTCGACCATTGTTCGAGAAGCGTGCGGTACGTACGTGACATGAACGTCTCGTCAGCTGCAGCGGTCTTGCCAACATAGCCTTTACCACGATGATAGGTCTTGAAGCGAACCTTCATGTTCGGTTTTTCCTTCTCGAAGGCTTCCGGGTCGACGTTTGCCGGAAGCCGGTCGATATGCACCTTGCCGGATGAGCAAATCCACAGGATGTGGTGATCATTTTTGTCCTTGCAGGAGGCATAAAGTTGTTTCAAGTCATCAAGGGTTGGGTTGTTGAGATCCATGATAGGGCTCCTCGTGAGACAGCTTCCGGTGGCACTCGGAAGGAAACGGTAAACAAGTCACTTACGGTAAAACCGGCCCGGGTGGGCCGGAATAACGTTACTCGTCAATGGAACTGATTCATGGTGTTGTCCTTGCCGCTCGCCTTGAGGGCTGCCTCGCCTGCGAAATATTCCTTGTGATCATCCCCGATATCGGAGCCGGCCATGTTCTGGTGCTTCACACAGGCGATTCCCTGGCGAATCTCCTGGCGCTGAACGCCTTTTACATAGGCCAGCATGCCTTCATCAGCGAAGTAACCCTTCGCCAGGTTATCCGTCGACAGCGCCGCCGTGTGGTAGGTTGGCAAGGTAATGAGGTGATGGAATATCCCTGCTTCCCGGGAGCCGTCCCGCTGGAAGGTCCGAATTTTCTCATCGGCGATACGGGCTAGTTCGGTCTCGTCATACTCTGCGCTCATCAACTTGGTACGGTCATAAGCCGATACGTCCTTGCCTTCGGCTTGCAGACTGTCAAAGACCTGCTGTCTGAAGTTCAGCGTCCAGTTGAAGGAAGGACTGTTGTTGTAGACCAGCTTGGCGTTTGGAACGACCTCGCGGATGCGGTCAACCATGCTTTTGATCTGGCCAACGTGGGGCTTTTCCGTTTCAATCCATAGCAGGTCTGCCCCATTTTGCAGCGATGTGATGCAGTCCAGTACAACGCGATCCTGCCCGCTGCCCTGACGGAACTGGAACAGGCCGCTTGCCAGACGTTTGGGACGCAGCAGCTTTCCATCACGGTTGAGAATGACGTCTCCGTTCTTTAGTTCGGCAGGGCTGATCTCTTCACAATCGAGAAAACTGTTGTATTGATCGCCTAGGTCGCCCGGTTGCTTGCTGACGGCAATCTGCTTGGTCAGCCCGGCGCCCAGGGAGTCTGTGCGAGCGACGATAACGCCGTCATCTACTCCCAGCTCGAGGAATGCGTAGCGAACCGCATTGATCTTGGCCAGAAAATCTTCGTGGGGTACCGTGACCTTTCCATCCTGGTGACCACACTGCTTTTCATCCGAGACCTGGTTTTCCAGCTGGATACAGCAGGCTCCGGCCTCGATCATCTTTTTGGCCAGCAAATAGGTGGCTTCCGCATTACCAAAGCCCGCATCGATATCGGCAATGATCGGTACGATATGGGTTTCATAGCTGTCGATCTGTTGCTGGATTGCTGCAGCCTTGGCGTTTTCATCGGCTATACGGGCAGCATCCAGCTCACGGAAAAGGCCACCCAGCTCGCGTGCATCTGCCTGACGCAAAAAGGTATACAGCTCCTCGATCAAAGCCGGAACAGCCGTCTTCTCGTGCATGGACTGGTCCGGTAGTGGGCCGAACTCCGAGCGCAACGCCGCAATCATCCAGCCTGACAGGTACAGGTAGCGCTTGTTGGTGGTCTTCAGATGCTTCTTGATGGAGATAAGCTTCTGCTGGCCGATAAAGCCGTGCCAGCAGCCCAGGGACTGGGTATATGCCGAGGAGTCGGCATCGTACTCAGCCATGTCTTTGCGCATGATGGCCGCGGTATAGCGCGCAATATCCAGTCCGGTCCTGAAGCGGTTTTGTATCCGCATCCGGGCGGCATATTCAGGGTTGATAGCGTTCCAACTCTTGCCTGCTGTTTCTCTCAAGGCTGCGATGGCATTGATTTCATCTTGATAAACGGACATGGGGTCAATCCTTCTCGGCTGAAAATGACTTTCGAACAGTTTTTCCTACCGTGACCTGCGTGCCGCGTATAAGCACAGCACTGGGCTCAACGTCGAGTGCGACTGAAGGAAGCGAAACAGCAGACAAGACATCTCTAGTGATACACCCTGCAGGGATACCGCTAAAGACGAATACCTTGGATCAGGTCGTTCACCTGATACTGACCGAACCGCTGGGGTCATCTAACCGTTTCCGTACAGTTACAACTCTATGTAGTGCTTTATGGGCAGTTACTACAAAGGATGGCCCGAGGGTTACCCGGAGCGCAGCCAGAAGGCCTTTTCGGCCTCTTTCTAGCGAAAGCAGAGTCAGATTGCATGACTCTAAAAGGGTCGTCAATGCTTTTTTGTAGTGAAAATATATTTGTACTACAAAAGTAGTAGTGATCAGACGATGCGGCTACAACCCAGCGTTCATGCACCTTTTAGGGTGAAGGGGCATCCTGCTTTTGACTGACAAGTCACCTGGATGCATGGAGTTTTGTGCCGCTGAAGGAGAAAACGAAGAGGGAAGGGCTCTAGGGTGAGGGCGGGTACTTTACAAGTAACGCCACAGGCGATGGTCTAGTTTGCTCATTTCAACCCTTGCGACATGGCTATCAAGGCTGGATGCCGTCCTTTGATCCAATGGACGATGCTATCGGAACGATGTCAGGGCAAAGCAGTTCTTAACGTCATACCTTTGAACACTGCTGGAGCGTTCACTATGCAAGAGGTTGCAGTCACTCATCACAAGAGGCGTGCAAATGGCATTCTCCAGCATTATGTGGATGCCGGTAGCGGGGCGCCTGTCGTGCTGCTGCACGGCTTTCCTGAAACTTCCTACGCTTGGCGCCAGCAGATCCCGGTGCTGGCGCAGCACTATCGCGTTATTGCTCCTGATCTAAGAGGTTATGGTGAGACTGAAAAGCCGTCGACAGGCTATGACAAGCGCACCATGGCCAATGACCTGTGTGCCCTGTTGGATAGTCTTGGGATAGAGCGTATAGCTCTGGTAGGCCATGACCGCGGTGCACGTGTTGCTACGCGCTTTGCCAAGGATCATCCGCAGCGGCTCGAACGTCTGGTCGTTATGGACAATGTTCCAACACGAACGGTTTCCACCCAGATGAATGCAATCATTGCAAAGCACTATTGGTTCTTCATGTTTCATCTGGTGCCTGATCTTCCAGAACGTCTCATTTCAGGCAAGGAGGACATATGGCTTCGACATTTCTTTTCCGATTGGTGCTACGACCCCACGACGATTACGGGCGAAGCCTTTGACCATTATGTCCGCGCTTATCAAATGCCAGGTGCGGTCCGAGGTGCCATGGCCGATTACCGGGCTAATGCTGAAGACCTGGCGCAGGATAATGAAGATGCGGACGTGAAAATCAGCTGTCCGACATTGTCACTCTGGGGCGCTAATTTCGAAGCAGTAGGCAAGTTGTTCGATATGCCGTCCGTATGGGCAGAGCTGGCCACAGACCTAAAGACCGTTGCCATCGACCAGTGTGGTCATTTACCCCATGAGGAGAGACCCGAGCGCGTTAATGAGCTATTGCTGGAATTCCTGAAGCCTTGGAAGGGCTAGCCCTGATGACCTCATGAGAAAGGTTAGACTGCGAACCGCCTTGAAAAAAGGCACCTCGTCTCATTTCTTCCAAAACGTTCCGCACATGGCGCCTGTGACTGCCTGCACATGGGCTAAATAAAGTTTCTGGCATGAACTAAATAGCATTGATTTGTCTACATGGCACATTGATGCTATTTCGTGAAGTAGCTCTTCGTAACGAGGTATTGCATCTGCTAACGCAGGCGTGCCGTTACAAGATGCTTCATCAACCCCATGGAGAAGGGTCATATCTGGATAAGAGGAGGCTCAACGTAAAGCCCAGCAGTAGTACCTGCATGGTAAGGAAGAAATCTGGCAGTTAAAGAAGTCGCTGGAATGCAGCGTGGGATAGGCATACGCAACTTAAAAGGATTAAGGCGATGCAGGAAACAATCGTACAACCTGAGTCATTTGTTCAGGGATTAAGTGATTACGTCAGCAAAGAAGACGCAGTCAATACCCAGAAGACCATTCATCAAGACGCCTTTATCCGGGGACTTAAAGAGCGGCTACCCGCCGAGACGCGAGATACCTTTACCGCCGAGCAACTGGCCTCATTAAAACTGGCCTTCGGTACTCGCCCCTGGAGCAAACACCCGGTCGATGTCCGGACTACGTTCAAGTTCTTTCGTAGCCGTTACTATTTTGTAATGGTGGCTGGCAAAGGCCATGCAGACGAGCAGAAAAGAACATCAGAGCTTTCGTTATTTGCCAAGGCCTTTGTCAAAGGCTCGTTGATGCTGATCTGGTTCACCGTCGCCTCCATTCTGCTGACTTTCTGCTTGTACATTCTCAAGTCAGCTCTGAATATCGACTTTTTCCCGGACTTTTCCTTTGGTATCTGGGACTGGTTTCAAAGTCTGTTTGATCGTTGAGCTCGGGGCACGTCAGCCAGTGTCAGTCACCTGCTGGCGGGCCCAAAAGCCCACGAATCGCCTGCTCGTGCTACAGAGCAGGCGAAGGGTCATTGCCTAACGAAAGTCGGAAGGGGATTTCCGGACGATCTTAATGGAGTGGGTAAACGTCGGCTTGCGGGTTACGCTGATTGGGCGCCGCGTCACGACATCAAGCGTAATGTTCCAGAAGCCTGTGCTTGGAACCTTGATCTTGGCGGGGAACCGGTCAAACGCGCCGCCGTGATAGGTATGCCGACCGCCGTTTTTGAAACTGCGAAAGTTGGCGTCGTTCATGAGGCGAATATTGCAGGTCTGCGAGCAGTCGATAACGACCATATCACCTTCGTTAAGGTGCTCGCGCTGGTGTACGAATTTCATTGCAGCTCCACAGCGCTGTCTTTCAAAGGTGAACGATACCATAGCCCGGGCGTGGCTATCCCATGTGATTGGTCGTGTGCTGAGTCAGTAGTCGGTCTCACCTCTTCAACACAGGTACCTATCTCCGGATCATCCTTGCGCGTGCAGTGCACTTACCCTTGCGTTGCTCTCTAATGCATCCACAGGCGAGCCATTTAATGGCGAACGTTAAGGGGATGAGGGTTCAATGACTATACGCTCGAAGATATCGTTTCTGCTTCTAGCTGGCCTGCTGGCTTGCGGCTCTGCATCAGCCATGTCCAGTTCGGTACCAACCGGCACGACGTTTTATGATCCTGAAAAGGCGTATGGCAGCTTTGTGCTGTTTGATGGTAGCGACCAGCGTACCCACTTGATCGATATGAATGGCAATGAGGTAAAACAGTGGCGTTATCCTGGCTTTCCGTCGGTTGCGCTGATGCCGGAGCAGGCTGGTGGAGAAAAAGGGCACCTACTTGTGCAGTTGGGAAACCTGGACAAACCGGTTTCCCTGGCATCATCAGGGAACGGACTCTACAACCAGGTAGTAGGAGAAGTGAGCTGGGATGGACAGGTGCGCTGGCAGTGGGGAAGCCGTGAAGCGCCAGCCTATCAACATCATGACATACGCCGTCTGGCGAATGGCGATACCCTGATGCTGACCAGTGAACTGACCCCATTGGCCGGTTTTTCGGCCCCGCAAGTGATTGATAATCTGATTCGACAAATTGATCAAAATGGAAAAGAGGTTTGGCAATGGCGGGTATCGGATCACCTGGATGAGCTGGGATTTACACCCGAGCAGCTCTCGCTGATTCGTGAGTCAGATGATCCGGATTTTCTGCATCTCAATACGGCAGCACCCCTTGGCGCTAACCATTGGCACCAGCAGGGCGATTCTCGCTTTGCGCCTGACAACATCATGGTTAGCGCTCGCAACGCCAATGTGGTCTTTATCGTAGAGCGCAAGACCGGCAAGGTCGTATGGCGGCTTGGGCCTGATTATCCTGAGGTAAAGCTGGCCGGTCCGGTGCCACGACCTGTAGACCAGATCGTAGGCCAGCACGACACCCACCTCATTCCTGAAGGTTTGCCGGGTGCTGGCAACCTCCTGCTGTTCGATAATCAAGGCAGTGCCGGTTTTCCTCCTGCACGCAAGGGCATTTTTTCAGCGTCCCGTATTCTCGAGATCGACCCCGTGACCCGCAAAATCATATGGCAATATACAGCCGTACAGTCTGGCCGCGCACCCTGGACCTTTTTCAGTGCATTCATTAGTAATGCCCGCCGCCTGCCTAACGGCAACACTCTTATCAATGAAGGTCAGAATGGCCGTCTCTTCCAGATCACGCCCACGGGGGAGATCGTCTGGGAATATATCAGCCCGTACACTGGCAAGTCGGCCCCAACGGATCGCTATGTGACCAACCGCGTGTACCGGGCAGGGGCGGTAAACTACGACTGGGCCCCATCCGGCACTCCGCATAAGGAAAATGCCGTAACGGCTGATTGCGAGCGTTATCCAATGGCACCCCAATGCGTAAAAGTCGAGGTGGATTCAGGGCAATAGCCTGGAAGGAAACAAGTGCCAGCGTAGCCCGGTTGCGACGTGAAACAATGGGACCATCCCTGTCAACGAACGATAAGGCGTTTCATGGCGATCGATGAAGAACTGACTCTGAAGAAGCTGGAGATCTTTCTGGCATTCATGCGCAGCGGCAACTTGGGGCGGGCCGCAGCCGAGCTCGGAACGAGCAATGTCAGTGTCCACCGGGCTATCCACTCGCTGGAGAGTGCGCTGCGCTGCCCACTGTTCAAGCATGAAGGACGCAACCTCACGCCACTGGATGGGGCCTTCGTTCTGGAAGCACGGGCACAACAGCTCATGCAGGATCTGACCGAGACCATACGGCTGACGCGTCTGGCAGCCGGTTTCTCATCCGACCGTTTCCGCCTGGGCGCGCTGTATTCACTTACAGTCAAGACCGTACCCCAGTTGATCATGGGGCTCAAGCTTCGACGTAGCGAACTCAATATTGACCTGATTCTGGGCTCCAATGCCGATCTGACCTACCAGCTCAGGAACATGAAGCTGGATGCGATGCTCATCGCGCTGGATGACGGAATGGCTGATCCCGATTGCGAGAGTGTTGAACTCTTTCGCGATGACATCTACCTGGCCGCGCCTGCAGACTCACCGTTCACTCATCAGGATATGGTCGACCTGCGTGATTTGCATGGAGTGCCGTTCGTGACGTTGACCGAAGGCTTTGCCACCTTCAGGGATGGACGCCAGGTGTTTCACCAGGCCGGGTTCGAGCCGGAGGTCATCATGCAGGTCAACGATATCTTCTCGCTCATGAGTATGGTCAGTTCGGGCGTGGGCTACGCGTTACTGCCGGGGCGGGTCGAGGCAGTTTATGAAAACCGCATTCGTCTGGTGCCGCTAGCCCCTCAGTATCGCTTGCAGCAACGAATTGGCGTAGTGTTCTTGCGTAGCAAGGAGCGTGACCCAAACCTGCTGGCATTTCTTGCCGAATGCCGGATGTATGCACGCAAGATGAATGCGGAGCCATAAGGCTCCGCATCCGCTCAGCCAAAGATTGCACGTGTGACGAGAAAGAGTAGCGAAGGTCCGAGCAGGCAACCGATCGCTGTATAAAATGCGGCCGTCAGACAGCCATAAGGCACAAGTTTCGGGTCGGTTGCAGCCAGTCCCCCAGCCACACCGCTAGACGTTCCGACAAGCCCACCAAAGATGACAGCCGTGCGTGGGTTGTCCAACCCAATATAGCGCGCCACAAACGGGGTCGCGACCATGGCCATGATGGCCTTGACCAAGCCTGCCGCAATGGAAAGCGCCATGACTTCCGAACTGGCACCAATCGCGGCTCCGGTGACAGGGCCAACGATATAGGTGACGGCACCGGCGCCAATTGTGGTCAGGCTTACGGCGTCGGTATAACCGAATGCGAGTGCTATTGAAACCCCAGTGATGAACGACGTTCCCACCCCTACGAACAGTGATAGCACACCAGCAAGACCTGCCTCTTTGAGTTCGTCCATATTTACGCCGAAAGCAGTAGCAGCAATAGCAAAATCCCTGAGCATGGCGCCGCCCAGTATGCCCAGGCCGGAGAGCAGCGGAATATCTACCAGTCCCTTCTGGCCGCCCGTCGTGACCCCGCCGATATAAGCCAATAGCAGTCCAAAAAAGATCGCAATGGCGGAGCCGTGCAAACGTCCTTTGGTCAGCTTGGCGCTGAGCCAGTAAGAGACCCACATGGTAACGCCGATCAGGGCAAAGGCGCTGATCATGCCGTAAGCTTGGGTGACCTTGGTCAGTGATTCGATAATCATGTCAGTCACCGTTGTACGCTGGCCAGCTGATCAAGGGCAGGTGCCACCGTTTTTTTTCGGCCTACCTTGTTCAGTACTGGCACCAGGGCAAACGCGATTGCAATGGCCAGAAAGCCGGCAAGAATAGCCGCCGGACCGCCCTTGAGTGCACCAGCCACATTTTGCTGGGCTGCCATGGCCACAACGATGGGAATGTAAATCGCGCTCCAGAACTCTACGCCTTGTTCGGTCTTGGGATGAAACTTGCCATGCTTGCCGATCCAGCTACTCAGAAAGATGAGCATCAGCATGGCGATGCCAACACCGCCCACGTTTGCAGGGACACCGATCAGTTTGCCGAGCACTTCACCGATAAAGATGCCGGTCAGCGTGCAGATGGAGAGTAGAGCCACACCGTAGATAATCATTGTTATTGTCCTCTGGGTCGAAGTTCTTGTTCTTGTGCTTCGAAACGCTAGGCGATCTCTCTATCGGTCGCGATTGGCCTCCTCGCGCAGCAGCGCAGTAATGGTGTCGGTCCGTGTACCTTGAAACGTTACTGCGGTTCCGGGGTTGATGACGCGTTTGGCAAGCGTGGTCAGCACCGTGCCGGGCGCCAACTCAACGGTCAGGCGAACGCCGCGTTCCTGAGCATTCTGCAAGGTCGCATGCCATTCCACGGTGCGGCACATATTGAAGGCCAGATCATCGGCAAGCCGCGCTGGGTCCATGATGAGCCGGGCGGAGCTACCGCTCAGGTAGCGTATCCGGGGACGACGCAAGGTTATCGGCTGGAAGGCGGCAGCGAGCCGATTGGCCGGCTCGGTCAATAGGGCGCAATGGGAGGGTACGCTGACGGCCAGGCGGCGTGTAACGCCGGTACCGCCTGAGCGAACCTTTTTGGCCAGGGCTACCAGCGCAACGTCAGAGCCGGACGCGATGAACTGTTGTTCGGCATTGCTGTTAGCCAGAAAGACAGGCGCATCTGCGGTCGAGGTAGCCTCTATCAGGCATTCAGCCTCGTGACGCTGTAGCCCCAGCATCGCCAGCATTCCATACCCGTTGGGAAATGCCTCTTGCATCAGCTTGCCGCGCAGATCCACCAGCCTTAACGCATCGGTATAGTCGAGCACGTTAGCTATAACGGCGGCTGGGTAGGCACCAATGGAAAGACCGGCGACATAGTCTGGGGCAGGGGCCAGTTCCAACAGCAGACGTGCACTGGCAACGCCTGCAATCAACAGGCAGAGCTGAACAGCATGTGTCGATTGTAAGGCTTCAACGGCATCCAGCGTGTCGAGCGATACATTGAGGATGGCTTCAGCTTCCTGCAAGGCGTCTCGCACAACCGGCTCGTCTGGCAAGGCGTGTAGCATGCCTGGCTGCTGCGCGCCTTGGCCAGGGAACAGGAAAAGGCTGCTCACGCAGCGATCTCCGCCAAGTGCCAGGGATCAGTGACCAGACAGGCTCCGCTGGCTCGCTTGAGCAGGACGCGGTGGCTTGACTGTGCCCACTCGCGCAGGGCAATACCTCCCTGTGGGGTTTCGAGTTGAATGTCCAGGCGGCACGGTGCCTTGTCCAGCTTATTCAGCAGGGCCAATGTCTGTGACCGGGAAAGAGGTGCGGGTGCACGTATGAGCAGATCGAGATCGCTTTCGGTGTGTAACGTGCGGATACCCGTCGCAAGCTGGAAACCCGCACTGCCAGTAACCCCCCAGGCCAGACCGGTAGCATCCAGGCAGGGTTTGGCCCATACCAGGGCTGTCATGGCAGGTAGATCAATCGGGTGGCTGCTGACGGCCGCAACCAGTTGTTCGGGTGACCGGCTACGAACGATACGGTCCAAAGCCATCCAGGTACCGAAGCGTTCTTCGCGCCCGCGGCCTCGTATGCCTACAGCTGCAACGCCGGGTTTGCCCTCGGCACGCCGGACAACGACCGGCTCCCCAGCCGCGACTGCTGTGAAGGCCCATTGCGGTGCTGTGGCAGGCAGCTGTTCCGGGGTGAATCCCCATAGCAGATCATGTGGGCGAGGGCCTGGCTTCATAAAGCCTCCGTAATCAATTAGAGTCACCATTGTTCCAGCAATTTTTCCCGCACCTGTCGTGATGCGCTGCGATTGGGGGCGTCCAGGCGGCCACGCAAATCATGTGATCCTGTCGCAATATCGGCCACGGCCTGTTGCAGGCATTCGCTTACCCGATTGATATCGCCTTCGGTAGGACGTTCGATGCGCTCGACCGACAGCGTTTCCCATAGGAGACCCAGCGAGGCATAATTATCGAGGTCGTATGCCATGGGTGGAATGTTTGCCGCCAACGCTTCCAGCTCGTCGACGCTGCGCAGGGTGATGCGTGCTGCTGATGCCTTGCCCATTGCATGCACCTCAACACCGGGATCGCGCAGCGCAATAAGACGGTTGGCCTGATAGCCATGGGCAAGAAACGCACCGGACATTGCCTTGCCCACAATCAGACCCACCACCGGATGGCCTGCGAGCCGAGCGCGTGCATACGCATCCACTGCACCTGCTAGGGCCTGGTGGATACCCAGTGCTTCCTCACGGCGGCCATACGCCTGGCTTGGTACGTCAATGATGGCGACCAGTGCGCGTTTGGTGACGTGATCGCGATCGGCCTCTATAACTTCATCAATGATCTGACCCAGGCCCCAGCCTTCGAGCAGTCCGACTTCACCGCGGCGGGCCCGGGGAAAGGGGTTGTGCTGATCCGGGACCACTGCAATCACGCGAGCGGGCATATTACCCAGTGTTGTATCGCCAACCTTCAACGAGGCGGGCAAACCCTCAAAGGATTTCGCATTAGGTGAAAGTGCGTTGAACCAGATCAGTCCACGTGTAGAGAGGTTCATTTCACACCTCCTTCATCGCCCGCGGCATATAGGTCGCGGACGGTTACCGCCTCGATGGGTTGTTCGGGTTCAAGACGGTGTAGGCGGTCAAGAAACCAGGCGTACCGTCGGCTGCGTTCGAGCGCAGGCTTACCCTGTCTGAAACAGGTACGAATCTGCGCATGAATCGTCTCGGTATCATCGGGCACATAGGCGTCGACAAGACCCGTCACGTGGCGCTGCTCACCCCCCGTCAGGCTCCAGATGAAGGGGCGATCCCGAGAGTCATATTCTTCGATTCCCGCTTCCTGCTCGATGACTTGAGGACCATTAAGGCCCAGCCGTGCCTCTTGCGTCACGATCAGGTAGCTGCACAGTCCGGCAGCGATGGACATACCACCAAAACAACCAACGGGGCCGGCGATAACGGCCACGACCGGTTGATACTCTCGGAGATCGACGATAGCCGCCTGGATTTCAGCAATAGCGGCCAGTCCCAGGTTGGCTTCCTGCAGACGTACGCCACCGGTCTCCAGCAAAAGCACGGCGCGGGTTGGGATACCGTTACGGTTGTCTTCAGCCGCCAGGTCCAGAGCGCCGGCAATCTTGGCTCCGCCCACTTCACCCATGCTTCCACCCTGGAAAGCGCCTTCAATCGCAGCAATCACAGCAGGCTGGCCGTCAATCGTACCCTTGGCAATGACTACGCCATCATCCGCTTGGGTCACGATGCCCTGCTTGGGTAACCAAGGCGACATCATGCGTTCAAACGGGCCGATCAACTCCCGAAAGCTGCTCTCATCGAGTAGGGCGCGAGCCCGCTGCCGGGCACCTAATTCAATGAAACTACGAGGTTGGAGTAGGCGTGCGGTATCAGTCATGGCGCGCTCCTTCCAGCTGTAGTTCTTCCAATCCCTGCTCAAGACGCAAGCGCACGACGCCGGGCGTAGCGCCAAAGTCGTGGATTTCGATATTTAACGCCGGTGGCGTCTGCTCACGAAACATCCGCTCGAACAGGTTTTGCCAACGTGCCGCACTGCCATTTACCGATGTCACGACATTCAACGTGAGCGTGCCAGCCTCACCGGGCTCCAGCAGCACCTCCAGGTCTCCCGAGCCAACACAGCCCACCAGGGCTTTACCCTGAGAGGGCTGGCCGGCCGGAAATTCAAACTTTAAGGTTTCCATAAGATAGCGCTCCTGTGCAGGCGGAATTCCAGGCGATCAAGAAATAGTGTGGCGGCCAGCAGATCGGCCGCGCCACCTGGGGACGCATTCAGGCGTAGTAACGCGTCGTCCAGCTGGCGCAACGCGCGTCTCCCAGCCAGGGTTGCGCTGCCACCTTGCACGAGGACTACCTGCGCGCCTTGTTGAAGCGCATCCAAGCCCTCAAGGCCCGCCCGATGCAAGACGCAGGTGTCCGGTAAAACGGCCATGATGGCGATAAGGGCATCCAGCCGCGCATTTTGCTCTCCGGAGCCTTCCGTCCGGCTTTTCAACAGCTGTGGCAAGCCGTGCCTTACCACAGCGGGAAAGCCCGCTTGCGCCTGTTCACGGGCGCCGGGAAGACCGTATCGGGCGCAGGCTCTGAGACCATGACTGTTCTGTGCCTTAGGCGCAAACCGATCAGGCAGCCGCGCCAGCAGGGCGGCGCGGTGAGCCACCTCAGCAGGAGAACAGTGTTCCGGCTTAAACGCCGCAGCAGCAGTCAGCAGGCCCAGGGCCCAGATCGCGCCGCGGTGCGTATTGACTCCGCCAGTGTTTTCCAGCATGACACTTTCGCCTTTGCGGCCCAGCTGACCCAGCGTCTCGCGCAAGGACTGGTCCAAGTCCTTCGCAGCACTGGCGGCTTCCGCCATGTCTTGAAAGGTTTGCCGCAGTGCATAGGCCGAACTGTGCATCAACCCCAGGTTCAGGTCTGTATGGGCACCATTGCTGCGCCGATCAACCAGACCGGGCTTGGGCGAGAGGTCTGATTCGTCAATCAGAACCTGCACAGCCAGATCCGCCAGCTGCCCGGCGATGGAAGAGGGAAGGGGTACCGTGGTCAAGGCTCGCATTACCAACTCCTGAATTTGGCTGGAGGGTTGTAGAGGCCGCCTGACCACTCGACAAGATCGGCAATACTCTTGGCTGCCAGGAGTTCACGTGTAGCGTCGGTACGGCGAATACCCAAGTCTTCCGGCAGAGCCAGCAGGCCGTCACGGCGCATCTGCTCGGTTCGTTTAGGATCGTGGCGTAAACCGATATCAGTCACACCTGCAACCGCCGCAATCAATGCTCGACGCTCCTCTTGAGAGCGGGCCTTGTAGAGGTAGGCAATACCTTCCTCCGTCAACAGGTGAGTAACGTCGTCACCGTAGATCATCACCGGTGCCAGCGGCATGCCGCTTTTTTTGGCAACATCGACGGCATCGAGCGTATCGACGAACGTGGGTTTGCCACCCTCCTGGAAGGTCTCGACCATCTGCACCACCAGCTTACGGCCACGCTCAAGCATGGCGGTCGGACCTTCTTCCACCCGCATATCGAGCCATGCGGGTGTGCTGTGGCGGCGGCCATGAGGATCATGTCCCATGTTGGGTGCGCCCCCAAACCCAGCCAGGCGCCCACGTGTTACGGTGGATGAATTTCCATCGCCATCCACTTGTAGCGTTGCGCCAATGAACAGGTCAACGGCGTATTGCCCTGCCAGCTGGCACATCATTCGATTAGAGCGCATGGAGCCGTCACGTCCGGTGAAAAACACGTCCGGTCGGGCTGCGATGTAGTTTTCCATGCCCAGTTCGGTGCCGAAGCAATGCACGCTTTCTACCCAGCCGCTTTCAATCGCCGGAATCAGCGTGGGATGCGGATTGAGCGTCCAGTTACGACAGATCTTACCCTTGAGACCCAGGCGCTCACCGTATGTAGGCAGGATCAGTTCAATCGCAGCCGTATTGAAGCCAATCCCGTGATTGAGCGATTGCACGTTGTGCTTCTCGTAGATTCCACGGATTGCCATCATTGCCATGAGCACATGGACGGGCTTGATATGGCGAGGGTCTCGGGTAAACAGAGGTTCGATGTAAAAGGGCTTGTCCGCCACCACTACAAAGTCGACCCACGAGGCAGGGATATCCACGCGGGGCAGATCACTTGTGTCGTCCACCAATTCGTTGACCTGAACGATGACGATGCCATCGCTAAAGGCACCTGCCTCGATAAGGGCGGGTGTGTCCTCGGTGCTGGCGCCGGTATAAATATTCCCGTGGCGATCTGCCTTGAAGCCAGCGGACAACACAACGTTGGGAATCAAGTCCACCAACAGCCGTGAGTAGAGCTCGATATAGGTATGGATAGCGCCAACTTCCAACAGTCCGTCTTCGAGCAGCTGACTGATACGCAGACTCTGTGTGCCGGCAAAGGAAAAGTCCAGTTTATGGGCGATACCGCGCTCAAACAGATCCAGGTGTTCGGCGCGCCCTACGCTTGGCATGATCATGTGCAGATCATGGAGCTTGCCAGGATCGGCCTTTACCAATGAGCGAGACAGAAAGTCAGCCTGTTTCTGATTGTTGCCTTCCAGCACCACGCGATCACCAGGAGCAATCAGCGCTTCAAGGGCTTCAACGATCCGATCGGTTCGGATGACCGCGCCTTCGGCATAGGCACTTGCCTTGGCGACTCGCCGCTGCTTTTCGGTGCGCCGCCGCGACCATTGAGGTGGAGGAGAGGTTATTGTCATGATGACTCCACGAAGTCCGCTGTCGTGGTCTCACGCTAGACCTCCTCAGGCGGATCTTCAATCAACCTCACCGTCAGATCGTTAACCTGAGCGTAACGATTTGAGGCGTGTAACTAAGTGCTGATGAGGCTCATACCGAACGCTGAGCAATGATTACTTTCCTCGCGATGCCCAGGCTGCTAAAACATACATACCTGATTTCGGCTAAATCCCTGACTGGCTATTGCGCAGGAGAACCGCGAGATGACGAACCTTGCAAGCGAGTACGCTGAAACGTTGGACTCTATGACGTCCCGTCGCGTTGAGCTGGTCCGTATCGTTGAGCGCTTTGCTCCTGACTTTGGTGTCCATCCAACTGCCATTCAGCCACTGCATCTGATTCGTAGCGATCAGCCGACACAAACCATCCATACTGTTCATAAGCCGGGTCTTTGCATCATTGTGCAAGGAGCAAAAGAAGTTCAGCTGGCGGAAGAATGCTACCGCTACGATCCGCTTCACTATCTAGTGGTTTCCGTTACCCTGCCGCTGGCAGGCAAGGTGATCGAAGCGACCAGTGATAAACCGTATCTGTGTCTTCGTCTCGATCTCGACCCTTGCGAAATCGCTCAGCTGGTTTCAGATGCCAGTCCGATCGGCGTCCCTGATCGCCCGGCGGAGCGCGGGTTGTTTCTGGACCAGATTGATCCGTCTATTCTGGACACCATGCTGCGCCTGTTGCGGTTGCTGGAGTCTCCAGATGACATTCCCATGCTTGCGCCCATGGCGATAAAGGAAGTCTACTATCGATTGCTTAAAGGTAAGCACGGGCATCGTCTGTATGAAGTGGCGTTTGGGGATGGCCAGGCCCAACGGGTGGCGCGTGCGATTGACTGGTTGAATAACCACTTTTGCGAGCCGCTCAGTATTGATGCCTTAGCCAAGCACGTAAACCTTAGTACATCTGCGTTTCACCATCGTTTCAAGGCGGTTACCGCCATGAGTCCCTTGCAGTATCAGAAGCAGTTACGCTTGAACGAGGCGCATCGGCTGATGATGTCCGAAGGTCTGGATGTGACCAGCACCTGTTACAGAGTGGGCTATGAGAGTCCCTCGCAGTTCAGCCGGGAATACAGCCGCTTTTTTGGCGTATCGCCGGCCAAGCACATTGGGCAATTCAGGCGAAAGGCATAATCCGCTTTGGTATCAATATGATGCTATCCCGACTAGGGACTTTTAGGTCTGGAAAGCCAGTTAAATATTTTGGCATCATGCTCTGAAGGAGGTTAATGACTTCAGAGCATGATGCCTTTTTAATAGTGCTTACTTGCCCCATTCAGGCCCACCATCGGTGGCGGTTTGTCCTCCATCCACAGGTAGCGTTACGCCTGTAATGTAAGCGGCCTCTTCGCTGACCAGGAAGGCAATGGCGGCGGCAATTTCTTCCGGTTTCGCTGCACGGCGTAAGGGAATACGCTCCCACGCCTTTTCAAGCAAGGCCTCGTCATCCATGATCTTTTCTACCATGCCGGTAAGGGTAAGACCGGGACATATCGTGTTAGCCCGGACTCCATATTTGCCATAATCACAGGCGATGGAGCGTGTCAGGTTGGCTACGGCTGCTTTGGCTGCACAATAAGCAGCGTGCGACCAGCCGCCACCCAGTGAAGAAACGGACCCAACATTGATTATGACTCCCTTTGCGCGAGCCAGATGTGGCACTGCACGACGGCTGATATAAAACACGCTATCCAGATCCGTGCCCATACAGGCTCGCCAATGATGATCACTGGTTTCGCTGATGCTGCCGACCAGATTCATACCTGCCGCATTAATAACTGCGTCTAACTGACCAAACCGTTCAACAGCATGATCGACCAGCCGGTCGCACGCTTCGCGTTGCGACACATCTGCCACCTCGGTCATTACCCGGTCAGAAGAAAATCCATCGGCTACTGCTTCAAGGCGTTCAGCGTTTCGTCCAGAGAGAACAACCGAAGCGCCCTCTGAAAGAAAGCGGCGGGCCGCTGCTTCGCCGATGCCAGAGCCTCCGCCTGTAATAACAATGACTTTTTTGTCAAATCGATTCATGGTTCATTCCTCGCAAGGTGAACAAACAAAAGGTCATCTATCAGCCGGGATAGTCGGCACCGCGCGAAACGGCTTCCCAGTCTCCAAAATCTCGCGCGAGTTCATCTAACTTGCCTAAGGCGCACTCGAATGCGCTATTGCCCAGCAGTAGGCGTGCCGGTTTTTCCTGGCTTTCAACTGCGTTAAAAATGGCTGCGGCGGCTCGGGCGGGATCGCCCGGTTGCCTGCCAATCGACTGGTGATAGGCTTCGATAGCTGCACCGGCTGTCGGTGCATAGTCTTCATGGGTGTGCGGCGTTTCATGCGCTGACCCTGCCCACTCCGTACGAAACGCACTGGGCTCTACCGTCATGACATGAATGCCTAACGGCGCCACTTCCTGGCGGAGTGTTTCTGATAATCCCTCAACGGCGAATTTGCTGGCGCAGTAGTACCCTACCGCAGGAAAGCCGCAGAGCCCGCCGATGGAGGTCAGATTGACGATGATGCCCTGCCGCCGTTGGCGCATACCAGGCAAAACGGCTTGAAGCATATTCGCAACCCCATAAAAGTTAACATCCATCATCTGGCGTACCTGGTTGAGATCGCTTTCCTCCACTGAGGCGAAATACCCAACGCCGGCATTGTTCACCAGCACATCTACAGCGCCGAAAGCAGCTTCGGCTGACTCGATGGCGATCTTTGCCTGACGCGGGTCTGTAACATCCAGCGGCAGTACCAGCGCCTCACCTTTATTCTGAAGGTCCTTTAACTGCTCGGGCTTGCGTGCCGTTACCACTACGCGGTAACCCTGCGCCAGTACATATTCCGCAATGTGACGGCCAAACCCAGTGGAGCAGCCTGTTACAAACCATACGGGGGAGTGTGCTGTCTGATTCATAGGATCTCTCCTGTCATGTTGATAACGGGGTTATGCAGGCTCCAGATCGATCAACTGAAAAGCCCGCATGTCAATCTCACCGTCCATAAGTGCTGGGAGCTGCGCCAGAAAGGCTTTTACATAAGGCCGCTCAAGGTGAGCGTCGAGGTCTTCTGGAGAGCGCCAGACCTCGTGGATAAACCACTCGTTCGGCTCGTCGCGACCTTGATGAACCGTATAGGCGAGGCAACCCGGCTCATTGCGTGAGGGTGCTATTAATGACATCAGCTGCTGGCCCAGCACCTCTGTCTTACCCGACCGGGCGCGAATGAAAGCGATATTAGTAAACTGAGACATAGGGAGGTCTCCGTAGTCATTCAGGGCCTGCTGCCCTGATAGAGCAGCAGGTGTACGAAAGGACTCAAACGGTGGTATAGCCACCGTCTGCCATGACAACCGAGCCGGTCATGAAGCTGGCGCGATCGGAAGCGACAAACGCAATCACTTCGGCAATCTCCCTGGGCTGGGCGACTCGCCCAATCGGAGCACGGGTGGCATGTTCACGCAGAAAGGCGCGACCGTCGGGCATGATGTCATCCAGAATGCCGGTCTCTACATCGCCAGGCGCGACGACATTCGCGCGAATATTATGCGGCGCGCCTTCAAGCGCCAGAACCTTGGTCAGCTGGGCGACAGCCCCTTTCGATGCGGCATAGGCGCCGATAGTGGGAAACGCTACCTGGCAGGCATAAGAGCCTACATTGACGATGGCGCCGCGCTTGTTATCGACCATAACGCGCATCGCCTCACGGGAATGCAGGAACATGCCTCGCGCGTTGATATTCATGACCTTGTCCCATTGCTCGATGGACATATCGGTCACATTTACATTGAGAATGACCGCAGCATTGTTGACCAGAATATCAACCCTGCCAAAGCGCTCTATGGCAAGGGCAACCGCACGCTGCGCGGTGGATTCTTCGGCTACGTCGCCTACCAGGGCAGCGATGCGCTCTGATCGCTGCTCAAGCTCGACGACGGATGGCTTGATATCTTCAGCGACGACATACGCGCCACGCTCGGCAAACAGTGTGGCCACAGCTTCGCCAATCCCACCGGCTGCACCGGTCACAATGGCAACTTTACCTTCAAGTTCTTGAATGGAAGTGGTAGTCATCATGTCTCTCCTCAAATGCCGCAGGCGGCTGTTGTTGAAGTCGAGATCACGATATCGAGTTTGCCCGGCATGATAATCGCCGCGCTTCTTCATGCCTTATGAAGGAGGGCTAAATAATCGAGAGGTAGATAGGGCAGGGATGAAAGGGACGCATAGGACGGCCGCTTCTACGGCAGACATAACAAGTTTAGTGTCGGTTAGCTAAATCCAAATGCTGATAAGGGCTTTACTGGCCGCGAATTATATGTGTTGGCTCGTCAACGCCTGCGCGCGGAGTCTTTTTTCAGAAAATCGATAAATGCCCGTAGCGAGGCCAGCTGTTGGCGCTGACGAGGGTAGCTCAGATAAAAACCATCAAACGGCGCGCACCATTCCTGCAGTAGCGGGACTAATGTTCCAGCTTGGATAAAGGGCTCCATCTGGTCTTCCAACCAAAAGGCAATGCCCACGCCGTTGACTGCAGCCTCAATGGCTACACGCTGATCATTGACGATGAGCGGGCCTTTGACGGCTATCGCGAACCACTCAGTATTACGCTTGAACTCCCAGCGATAAGGATGAATCTGGCCCGGCCAGCGCCAGTTGATACAGCGGTGATTTTCCAGGTCATACGGCGTTTCCGGACACCCGTACCGCTCAAGATAACTCGGCGAGGCGGCTGGAATCTGCCGGAGTTCTGGCCCCAACTTGATCCCCACCATGTCCTGCTCGATCAGCTCGCCCAGGCGCAAGGTAGCATCGAATCCCTCTGCGACGATGTCCACGGGTCGATCGTCCAGCACGACATCCAGTTCAATCTCGGGATAGGCCTCCGAGAAAGGTTGGAAGATAGGCTCGAGGAATACACGCGAGGCCAGCCGTAACGCATGAATACGCAAGCGGCCGGCAGGCCTTTCGCCAAACAAGCACGCGTGCTCTACCGCGTCGGCCACCTCCTGCAACGCCGGTCTAAGCCGCTCAAGCAGGTGCTCGCCGGCAATGGTCAGACTTACGCTGCGTGTCGTGCGATTGAAGAGGCGCACCCCCATGCGCTCTTCCAAACTACGTATCGTCTGGCTAAGTGCAGAAGGGGATACCTGCAACTCTTCAGCAGCCCGAACGAAACTGCCACGTTCAGCAATCGCCACGAATGCCTGGAGTTCCGCATAATTCTGACCACGCATGGTAAGCATCCTGTCTGGTAGGTCTGCCTGAAAAGCACAGCGTACGGAGGCATTATGAACGCAAAGGCTCTTTAATCAGCACTGATCACCTCAAAACCCGGTATGGGAGCCTCAAGTGCAAGTGCAGCTCTGACCGGATCAAAGTACTCGCGAATGAATGCAATTTTTCCGTCTTTTACGCGAACGAACAGCACATAGTCCTGACGATACGTCCTACCCGTTGCCGTAATAATACCTTCCGCCTTTACTTCCGCACTCGCTTCATCGGGACTATCCGAGGCATGAATTCTAAGGTCATAAAAGCGGAACTGCTCTACCGCACCCACGAACCAGCCTACGTGATGAAGCACCGCTTCACGCCCCGCCAGTTGTGCCGGGTGACCCAGCGAAGGGGCAAAGGGAAGCTCCCATAAAAGATGATCCGCAATTAAGGTTTGCCATTGGGGCTGATTGGCTACGAATGTGTCGAAGTGTTGTTGCAGCAGTTCGGTTGCAGTGCGCATTGCGGTCTCCTGATTATGTAAGTGAAGAACAAAAGCGCTGCTCAGCCGAACAGCTTGATAGCGGTTCTCGCCGTTAATTCACCCTGGTGCCGCGCACCCTCAAGCTCTGTTTCGCTCGGCAGACGTGAGCCGTCTCCCGCTGTGATGGTAGTAGCGCCATATGGTGCGCCACCTACCACCTCTGTAACACCCATTTGCCCTTGATGGCTGTAGGGGAGTCCCACAATCGTCATGCCGAAGTGCAACAAGTTGGTGATGATGGAGAAAAGGGTCGTTTCCTGGCCGCCGTGTTGTGTAGCTGAGGCCGTAAAGGCACCGCCCACTTTGCCATTTAATACACCGCGTGCCCATAAGCCGCCTGCCTGATCCAGAAACGCGGCCATCTGGCTGCTCATCCGGCCAAAGCGGGTCCCTGTGCCCACAATGATCGCATCGTAATGCTCAAGATCGGCAATGGTTGCTACCGGTGCTGCTTGGCCAAGCTTGAAATGGGCGCTCCTGGCGATCTCTTCCGGTACCGTTTCAGGGACACGTTTGATATCTACGTCAGCCCCTGCCGCCCGCGCGCCTTCTGCTACAGCTTCAGCCATGGTCTCGATATGACCGTAAGAGGAGTAATACAGAACCAGAACCTTAGCCATGTGACGTCTCCTGAGTAGAATAAGCGGCCAGTGCCGCAGTGGAGAAACTTTCGCATGGCTCAAGACTCGAAAATAGCCGGTTAATATCGACCGGTTCGTTCGATAAAATCGAATAGTAGCGATCAGAGATTTTGTGCGGCCTGTGCCTTGAAGCGATCTATTAACCATGTGGCAGCAGGGCCAGGCGGTGAATCGGTACGATAAATCGCGGTAAAGTCATACGTGCCACCAGGGCAATCTGGCAAATCCAGTAATACCAGCCTGTTTTCAACAATATCATTCTCTACCATGGGCTGCGGCATGTTTCCCCAGCCAATACCTTCCTTGAGTAGCATGTGTTTGGAACCCAGGTCAGCCAGACGCCAGGTGCGGGTGCTCATAACGGCGTATTCCTGTCCCTCGGTCAGTGTGGAGCGGTCCGTCAGGACCAGTTGCACATGCTCACGGGTAGCGCCAGGAGCGTTGGCGCTGGCTGAAGCCAACGGATGGCTGGGTGCTGCAACCGGTACCAGATCAACGCTGCCCACTGCAATCCGCTCCAGACCGTCAAGGTTAGTGATCAAAGGACCGCTGACGCCCAGCGCAGCGCCTCGATTCAGTACCCGTTGCGTGACGGCACCTAATGCTTCTATATGAAGGTGGAGGGAAACAGTGGGAAAGGTTTCTCGAAATACCTTCAAGGCATCCACTACCCGCGCACTGGGCAACATGACATCCAGCACCAGATGAATCTCGGCTTCAAGACCTTGCAGAAGTCCTTTTACCTTGGCACGCAGTCCGTTGATGCCGCTGTACACCATGCGCGCTTCGGCTAATACCGTTCGCCCCGCGTCTGTCAGCTGAGGTTTACGAGTAGTTTTGCGATCAAAAAGGGTCACGCCCAACTGCATCTCAAGGTTAGCAATGGTATAGCTGATAACAGACGTAGCCCGGTGTAGCTTACGAGCAGCCCCGGCAAAACTACCTACCTCAACAACAGTAAGAAAGACACGCAACTGGTCCAGCGTAGGCGTACCGGGATCAGACATCATTTCGAATTCCTCGAACGTTTTAATGCATATTATCTGGATTTTGCTGAACGCCCATCTGTTTTAGTCTGGCCTGGTAGTCACTTCCGAGTGAAGTCTTTTGCCTGCAATCCGCCGATTGCACCTATGCCCTGCGAGGCCCGCAACCATGACGTTATCGAATTCTGCATCCGCTATTGAGCATCTTATCCTGCCAGCCGTAAGAGATTTGGGTGATGGCTTTAAAGTACGCCGCGCCTTACCTTCTGCACAGCGACGTACCGTAGGTCCCTTCATTTTTCTGGACAGCTTTGGGCCAACCGTTTTCAAGGCAGGCGAGGGGCTTGATACACGGCCCCATCCGCATATTGGTTTGTCGACCATGACTTACCTGCTGGACGGCGAGATGCTGCATCGCGACAGCGAGCACTATGTCCAGACCATACGGCCGGGCGAAATCAACCTGATGACGGCAGGTAAAGGGATCGTCCACTCAGAGCGCAGCTCCGACGTGGTCCGTCAAACAGGCAGTACGGTATTTGGCTTTCAGTCATGGCTAGCGCTACCGGTTGCCCATGAAGAGGCTGACCCAGGCTTTCAACATGTCAGTGCAGCAGAGATTCCTGTAATAGAGGACGAGGGGGTTACCGTCAGGGTACTAGCTGGCGCGTTGCATGATAAACAGGCACCTACACGCACGTTTTCTGATCTGTTCTACGCCGACGTGGTACTGGAGGTCGGAGCGCGCTATCGCATCCATAAAGAGCATGTCGAAAGGGCCATCTACGTCGTAAGCGGTGAGGTTACGGTGAGTGGGCAGGATGGTCGCTTCGGCCGGGACCAGCTGGTTGTCTTCAAACCAGAAACCGAGATTGTACTGAGTGCAACGGGACTGACTCGGTTGATCTTGCTGGGAGGGGAGCCGCTTCCTGAAAAGAGACATATCTTCTGGAATTTTGTATCGAGCCGCCGTGAGCGCATTGAGCAGGCTGCTGAAGACTGGCGTTTACAGCGTTTTCCAGGCGTACCTGGAGAGCATGAGTTCATCCCGTTACCGGAAACACGAATCCGTTTAAAAGCCACTGTGTAAACATCATCGCGTTATCCTGATGCCCGCCCGGATGCCATTCGGAGCGGGCATTGTCTTTTCTGCGCCTACCCAGAGACTACTAGCCACCGCTAGTTCCTGAGCTTCACACCTTGAAGCTCAGGAGTTAAGCCTACAGATTATGTTCGATTAAATCGAATCTAATGGTCTAAATTATTCGGCTATTGCGAATAGTAAACCACAGGCAGACTTCTCCCCATCGAGACACATCATGGTGATGCGTCCTAAATGAGGATCTACTCATGTCACAGTCAGCCAACCTTGTTCAAACTGCTCCGCATACATCCGTTTCCAATGCTTCAGCAGCTACAACTGCATTACTGGGCCGGATACTGATCAGTGCAATCTTCATCCTTTCAGGCATTTCCAAAATTACTGCGCCCGCCATGATCATGGGTTATATCGAGTCGGTCGGTTTGCCGTTTCCTGCCGTCGCCCTCGGAGTTGCCGTGTTGGTTGAAGTA
Organism: Pseudomonas sp. WAC2; assembly: GCF_030403525.1. Classification (NCBI taxonomy): domain Bacteria; kingdom Pseudomonadati; phylum Pseudomonadota; class Gammaproteobacteria; order Pseudomonadales; family Pseudomonadaceae; genus Pseudomonas; species Pseudomonas sp. WAC2. The sequence continues at coordinate 358,561 of NZ_JAUEPD010000004.1, read as the reverse complement.
GTAGGCGGTATTGCGTTGGTCCTCGGCTATCAGACACGAGCAGTGGCTGCGTTCCTGGCCTTGTTTAGCGTAGTGACCGCACTGGCCTTTCATAGCAATCTGGCTGATCAAAATCAGTTCATTCATTTCTTCAAGAATATCGCCATGGCCGGTGGGCTTCTTCAAGTAGTGGTTCTTGGGGCTGGCCAGCACAGCCTGGACGCCCGTCGTAGCTGATAGCAGATGCCAGGCTAGCGGCCTGGCATAACTTGCAAACCCTTCGCTAGAGAAATCATCATGAAAGCCATACGTGCACAGCAATATGGGAACCCCGACGTACTCCGCCTTGAAGAAGTAGCCGATCTGACGCCGGGTAAAGGGCAAGTATTGATCCAGGTGGCCAGCAGCGGAATAAATCCAATCGACTGGAAAGTCCTCTCCGGTGCCATGAAGCAGTTTATCCCCTTACCGTTACCCTATACGCCAGGGGTTGAAGTCGCAGGAACGGTTATCGCATTAGGTGAGGGCGTAGACACATTCAGCCTGGGCGACGAGGTTTTTGGCTTCATCGGTATTACAGGTGGGTACGCCACCCAGGCAGTAGCGGATGCCGACAGGTTGGTCTTAAAGCCCAACAGCCTTTCATTGCTAGAGGCAAGCGGTGTGCCGGCGGCAGCCTTGACGGCTTGGCAAGCCTTGCATGAGCATGCTGCCATTCAGACAGGCCAACGTGTCCTGATCCAGGGAGCGGCGGGCGGGGTTGGCAGCATGGCCGTACAGTTGGCTCGTATAGCTGGCGCTGAAGTCATCGCGACGGCATCTGCCCATAATCATGATTACCTACATACACTAGGCGCTACGCAACTCATTGATTACCGCCATGAAGCCTTTGAGAAAGTCGTTTCGGATGTAGATATCGTAATCGACCTTGTAGGCGGCGAAACTCAAGCCCGCTCCTGGTCAGTGTTAAAAAAGGGCGGTGTGCTGGTATCACCTGTCAGCGCGCCGAGTGAAGACGCTGCTCGTAGCATAGGGGCAACAGGCAAACGCTTCGCTACCCGCTCAGATGGCAAGCAACTGGCACAGATTGCCGACCTATTTGACCGGGGAGCACTTAACGTCAAAGTAGAAGCCATGCCCTTGTCCAGGGCAGCTGATGCGCTACAGAGAAGTCTGGCAGGCCATACGCGAGGCAAGATTGTGCTGGAGGCTGGAGAATAGCAGGATTCCAAACGTTAACATGATGAATACTTAATGGCCGGTTCTCTAAAGCCGGTCATTTATTTTAGCCAATTTTGAAAGGTATTATTTTTCCCATATCTATAATACTGAAGTTTATTAATAAAAATTAAGATGGAGATATAAAAAATACCCCTTTGAGAGTGGTTGGTGACTGTGTTTTAGGAATTAGTAGGTAAGCATTTGCGTCGGTAAGATAGAATATATCTTTATAAGGATTTGGAAAGTCAGAGGAGTAAATTTGTAACGCAATATTGTAATTTTTGACAATGTCTTTTTCTAGGGAAAGTTGTTTTGGGGTTTCGCTTGTTATCATGGAGCAAACTACAAAATCATCCACCTCAAAATGCTCGTCAACAATTTTGGTGTATGTCTCAGGTATAGTATATGTCTCCGATTTTATAAGTTCTGTTTCTAGGTCTTCGCTATATATTACTTGGGTGTATCCACTGCTAATAAACTGTAAATCTTCAACGCTGCCAGAGGTGCTTATCAAATCTAGAAAGTATTCGCTTGGGTGATAGGTTGAGAAAATATAGATTATTCCATTATTTGGAATAGTGCCCGGTAAGAAATAAAGTCTAGCTAGAGAGCAATTTATACTCATAACCAATGTAAGCGGTAAGTGATCAGGATTTTTTGGCCAGGCCTCTACTTTCGCTTGGCTACCACCAAACGTGATACCACAATGTTTATTTAAGTCTGAAGTTGGGACAATTCTCTTTACTATCTTGATTTTACTCATTTGCAGTCTATAAGTATTTTATAAAAAAGCGAAGGATTAACTATTTAATTATATACATTTTCTAGCTGAGACTTTAGCTATTGTATATTATAAATCAACCAGAGGATATTTATTTTATAGATTGCCTCATAAATAGCTCTTTATGATCAATGGGGAATGGGCTAACAATACCCTATCGAAAGTAGTTTGTTTTCTTGCCCACCCCAGCTATCACTTATAGTATAATGTGGAATAAATTCACAAGAGCCAGGCACGAATGTGAATTTATAATATATTTCTTCGCCCTCCAGTCCTTCGCAAATCTCATAGTATACTCTGTAAAGTCCTTCCTCTAGGTCTACATCTATTTTAAATGCCTCGCTCACAGAAGAAATTTCGACCTTATCTCTATTTTGAATGAAAAAAGGGAAAACGATAATGCGCTCAGCAGTCGGATCAGGAGTAAAAATTTTTGAAGCTTCTAAGATGACATTTGCTCCAAATGGCTCGTCAATAATTGGATCAAAGACGGCAATGTCTTTATGAATTACTGCTCCTTGCTCTAAGTTTTTCTTACCCCATTGACACAGAGTATAGTTAAACTCGCGAGCCCATAACTGTATTTGTCTATGGGAAATTAATAGGTCAATTTTTTGCATTAAAACTCTCAAATTTAAGCGGAACTATATCTGCCTAATTTAACATATTGAAGAGTAAATTTAACGGATAGTTACCGCCTAACAAGCCGATATTTAGTATCGTAGTGCTGCCCCTAGAAGCGCAGGTCCTGCTCAATTTCTCTGGTGCGAGCGTTTCTAGCGTACCAGGTCTTGTAGTAGGGATAACATACCATGCGACCGGTATCGTTCGTGACCTCAAGCGGTGTACCAATCTAGCCGGTATGAAAGTAGTAACGCTTGGGCTTAGCATCTGCTTGGTTTGGCTCTGTATCTACACGAGCGAGCGGGGCGTAACTGCCTGCTTCGTAGATGTACAGGCTGTATAGATCCGCTTTTTGCTCCTGCAGCATGCGTAGGCCTTGCCAGAGGAAGCGGGTCGTTTCGGTTTTGCCCTCTGTTAAGACGTACTTAGTAACGCGGCGGCCCAAGCAGTCGTAAATGAAACGCTAATAGCTGTGCCGCCCGCTAACTGCTCTATTTCTTTCGGCGCAAGGAAGTCCACTCAGGAGAAAGTTTTTACTATTAATGACCAGTTAATATTAATTTTATTATACGGATATAATAAAATATGAGGGGAGAATCTCTAGTCGATGTTTTCAAATAAAAATACCTTTTGTAACATATAATTCATTTGATTGGTCTTTAACTATTTTTTGTTTTATTAATGTAGGGGGCTAAAATCGTGAGGAACTCATCGAAACTAGTCGCTATTCGGTAAAGATCACCGCTTTCTCCTACTTCTTTTATGTCGGCTTCAGTACTGTTTTCTGCATGTAAATGGGTCCTGTCCCAGTAATATACTCCTGCAATATCTTTCTTAATCAATAACACGTAAGGGTTTCCGCCCCCGTCTTCGCCAATGGCAATTTTGTCTGATTCAATAAAGTCCAATTCATCAATAAATTCATGATTGAAAGATTCGATATCGTATACTTCTGATCGGTCATTAGTAGGAAATAAGCTACCAAACGCTATATGTCCACAGTCAATTCTTTTAAAAGAAATATCAAAATAAGCAGGGTCAGTGACGCTAAGTCCATTGGTCGTTTTTAAAAAATCCTTATAATCGGAAGGCAATGAGATCTTAAGGTCTTTCTCTAAGGCACTAATTTCAATATCTGTCACGCCTTTTCTGTGATTTATACTCATTTTTAACCTGCGCAGCCTTTAAGAGTTTTAGAGACGCCACCTCGATGGATGAATCTATTATGTACGCTTTTAGTAACTTCCTGCATGGTGGTACCATTTTCATGATGGTGCCATGTGTTCAAGGCATAGTTAGCTTTTCCCTGTGGTGTTGCCATATCAGCTCTACCAAAATCTCCTGAAAGCCCCTTACCGTGATTGCCTTTTAAACCCTCTATATTAACACTCTGAATCTCATAAGGTTTGAAATCCGGATATCCGTTTGAATAGCGCACTGTGTTATCCTCCCAGTCGCTAAACACCCAGGTTCTTGTTTCTATTTCTGTATGTGCAGTTCCCCCCCTTTTTTTCTATCCACTTTTCGAGTGAGGGTGAGTTTGCTGGCTTACCGCTCCAACCCCATGGATCAGACCATAGAATTGGGTTGATGCCATATTGGTATAGGCTTTTTCCTCTAAGCAAGCCTATCGGATCCTGAGTTGTAAATCTGCCCACAACCGGATCGTAATAGCGAAACGTATTGTAGTGCAGACCCGTTTCGGCATCGTAGTACTGTCCCTGAAATTGCAGGTTCTGCTCGAACTCTCTCGGGACCAGCGCTTCCAGCGCACCCCATGTGTTGTAGTAAGCGTGCCATACCATACCGCCGGTATCGTCCGTGACCTCAAGCGGCGTACCAATCTGGTCGGTATGAAAATAGTAGCGCTTAGGCTTTTGATCAGGCTGGCTCGGATCAGTATCTACACGAGCGAGCGGGGCGTAGCTGCCTGCTTCGTAGATATACAGGCTGTGCAGATCCGCTTTTTGCTCCTGCAGCATGCGCAGGCCTTGCCAGAGGAAGCGGGTCGTTTCGGTTTTGTCCTCTGTTAGAACATGCTTGGCAATACGGCGGCCCAGGCCGTCGTATTCGTAAGTGGCCTGGCTGAGCGAGTTATGGCCGCGATAGGTTTCGGCTTTAACCAGGCGGTTCTCGCAGTCGTAGGTAAAACGCTGATAACCATTTGAACTGTGCCGCTCGCTCACGTTACCCCAGGCATCGTAGGTGAGGCGCAGGTCTTTCCAGGCCTTGAGGCGGTTGTCTGGGCTCAAGGCTTGGGAGGCGCTCAGGTTGCCGGCAGGGTCGTAGCCGAAGTCCTCATTACCGAGCTGAGGGTGGTGCGGTTCGCGGCTACGCAGTTGACCAATGGCATCGTATTTGTAATCCGTAGCACCACGGTGCTTATCGATCTGCCGCAGGAGCTCGCCTGCCTTGCTGTACTCATAGCGACGATGGATGAGCGTGGCGGGATGTTCAGGATGGCCGAGCAGGCTGTTCTTTTGCGCGTTGAGTTGCGAGAGCTGTTCATGCGGCAACTCAATGGCCGCTTGCCAGCGCTTACGGCCAAAGCTGTCGTATCCAAAGCGGCTTGTTAGGCTGCCTTGGATACGCAAGGTCTCCCTGTGTAGGGCGTCACGCTCGAAGTCGCTGGTCTATAAGCCAATATCGTGTTCTAGAAATACGATTATAAATGATTTTAAAAATAGCTTAGTTTGGGAGAGAAAAGGATTTAAAAATATTTTCAAAATCTACTTGGTCAAAATAATCTTTAGGATTTCCTATCATTTCTAATGAATGCTTAATCCAGTCTTTATTGATATGCCCATCGCTAAGCAAATATTCATCTATTATTATTTCATTAGGAATATCAAGAATTTTTAACAAAGAAGCTATTACCACTCCTGTCCTGTCCTTTCCAGAGTTACAGTGTACTAATATTGGATAGCGAGTTGTAGATAAACAAAGAGTTGCTAGAACTCTATTTAGCCACCTTCTTACATTTCGATCGGCTGTGTTATATTTATCCAAATTCTTTGATGTGGGAAAGTGAAAATTTTTCACACCAGGTACATCAGGATCTTTACTGTTTCTTAGATTAATTATTGTGGGAGGGTAAGTTAGGGCTGCTAATGCAGCCTCTTCTGTAAATTTTATTTTGCCTCCTCGTAATATTTTGTTTTCCAGCATAATTGGCTTTGAAGCAATTAGGTTAACAAAAAGCCCGACATCCCTAAAGTTTAAAATTTCATCGGAATTATATGATGTTTCTGTCATGTTTATTTATGTGGAATCTATCTGGCTGTAATGATTTATATTTAAATATGATAATGCTATAACTATATCATATGGATCGTAATTAGTGAGTGTAAGATTTTTTAGTATATTTCGTAGTTGTACTCTGGAGCTATTATTTCATAATAGCTATCATGGCCGGTGACTAAAAAATGCTTTAGATTTAGCCTTTTTAAAGGGTCATAGGTCGAGTTGAGTTTGTGTAGTTTTTCTGACTTATATACCATGTAAAACCCAGGGTCGGGATGTGTTTTATGTGTTGCCCAATATTTTTCTATATCATCTGCGCCTAGGTCTTCTAGTATTTTAAATTCTCCATATTTAAATTCATAAAAGTTTAATGAGATGCACTTCATTTCTGCCACTAGGCTAAAGTGTATTTTCGCTGACCTGAGCAAAATTTTGTTTTGTTCTATGACTTTTACCCCAAGGCGTATAGAAAGGCCCTCTAATTCACTTAGAGATAGCTCAACGCCTGTTGTGGATATTTTAAAAGAGACCTTTTCTGGGATTAATTCCATTGGGTAATTCTCCTATTTGCAGCTTCCAATCTTTCTGATTAAGCCAGACCCGTCTTTGTTTTTGGTTACCGATATGGTTTTTATGGGAGACCTATTTCTAATGTCTGAAACAAGATGTTTCGGAACTTTATCGTATGGTATCAAAATTGCATGATCTGGGAACTTTCCGGCTTCAACTAGAGCCGCAAGACCACGGTTGTTTAGAGTCACAGCCTTTCCACTGGCCGGATCTATTGTATAAGAGATGGTGAAAATATTCGGATCGATTTTTCCTGACCTAATATCCTGTGCAACATCTAAAATAGAGCGTCCTACAATTACATCATGGGCTTGGGAGGCTATAGTACTAAAATTTGGTGAAATTCTATCTTGTCCGAAATAGACATCTTTAGGGAAAGAGGTAATTTCACCGAACTCAAATGGGTCGAAGCTACTTAAACCCAATGGATCTAGCCTTGTAATAGAGTTGATTGCATATTGATGTAGGTTAATTCCACCCAATAGTCCTATAGGATCCTGCGTCATAAATCGTCCCACGACCGGATCGTAATAACGAAACGTATTGTAGTGCAGCCCTGTTTCAGCGTCGTAGTACTGTCCTTGAAAACGCAGGTTTTGCTCAATCTCTCTGGGAGCCAGCGCTTCCAACGCACCCCATGTCTTGTAGTAAGCGCGCCATACCATACCGCCGGTATCGTCCGTGACCTCCAACGGCGTACCAATCTGGTCGGTATGAAAGTAGTAGCGTTTGGGCTCACTATCTGTCTGGCCTGGATCAGTATCTAACCGGGCGAGCGGGGCGTAGCTGCCGGTTTCGTAGGTATACAGGCTGTGCAGATCCGCCTTTTGCTCCTGCAGCATGCGCAGGCCTTGCCAGAGGAAGCGGGTGGTTTCGGTTTTGTCCTCTGTTAGAACATGCTTGGCGATACGGCGGCCAAGGCAGTCATATTCGTAGCTGGCTTGGCTGAGCGAGTCATGGCCGCGATAGGTTTCGGCTTTAACCAGGCGGTTCTCGCAGTCGTAGGTAAAGCGCTGATAGCCATTAGGACCGTGCCGCTCGCTCACGTTACCCCAGGCGTCATAGGTGAGGCGCAGGTCTTTCCAGGCCTTGAGGCGGTTGTCCGGGCTCAAGGCTTGGGAGCCGGTCAGGTTGCCGGTAGGGTCGTAACCGAAGTCCTCATTACCGAGCTGAGGGTGGTGCGGTTCGCGGCTACGCAGTTGACCAATGGCATCGTATTTGTAATCCGTAGCACCACGGTGCTTATCGATCTGCCGCAGGAGCTCGCCTGCCTTGCTGTACTCATAGCGACGATGGATGAGCGTGGCGGGATGTTCAGGATGGCCGAGCAGGCTGTTCTTTTGCTCGTTGAGTTGCGAGAGCTGTTCATGCGGCAACTCAATGGCCGCTTGCCAGCGCTTACGGCCAAAGCTGTCGTATCCAAAGCGGCTGGTTAGGCTGCCTTGGGTACGCAAGGTCTCCCTGTGTAGGGCGTCACGCTCGAAATCGCTGATCAGCAAGCCGTCGAGGTTTAGTTGGTGCAGATGCCCGCTGCCGTAATACAGATGATTGAGCGTACGACCATCCGGCAGGCTGAGCTGAGTAAGATTACCTAGCGCATCGTAAGTGTAAGCCAGTGCGCCCAAGGCTGACTGCTCTTCTACCAAGCGGCCAGCCTTGTCGTAGCTGAAGCGGAGAGCATCGGGCCGTATGCCCAGCGCTTTACCGTGCTCGCTGGGCTGCCTTGCGATGGCTACAACCCGATCCATTTCGTCATAGGTGTAATCCAGGCGAGCATCCTGGGTCATTTTGCTGAGTAAACGACCTATGGCGTCGCGCTCCAATTCGCTGGAGCGTGTCTGGCCTAGTCCCGTCTGGTCAGCGGTATGCTCATCCATGCGGACCAGTGCGCCGGATACGTTGTAGTGGAAGCGGCGGCTTAGTCCGTCTATACGAACTTCTTCAATTAGGCGGTCAGCTGAGTCATAGGCGAAGCGATAGGCCGCCCCGTTCTCGTTTACTAGGGCAGCCAGACGCAGCGCCTGATCATAGTGGTAACGAACCCGCTGGCCTTTGGCGTCCTTGCGCTCTACCGGCAAGCCCCGAATGTTTCGGCTTAGGTAAGTTGTATGGCCGTCAGCATCCGCATGGCTGAGTAGATGGCCTAGTGCGTTATAGCTGTAGTGATCTGTCGTGGCATCTGGATGCTCCACCCGCAGGATTTCGCCATCGGGTTTACGGTGCAGGCGGGTGGTCTGCCCTAGGGCATTGGTGATGGCACACAGGTGCTGGTGTTCGTCATAAGTATAGTGGGTGCGGTTGCCTGAACAGTCCTGGGACTGAAGCACCTGCCCTAGCTCGTTCCACCACATGTGGGTCTGGTTGCCCAAAGGGTCACGTATGGTATGGATTCGGCCGTCTTCATCGCTTATGTAATGGGTTTGGTTACCAAGCGTGTCGGTTTCTTTTAGAAGTATGCCGTTACGGTCGTACTGCCATTCATGAGTGCTGCCATCTGCGTGCTCAAGGCGAACGAGTTGTTCGGTATAGCGATTGTACTCATAGCGGGTTGTACGGCCGAGGAGGTCGGTTTCAGCAACCAATCGGCTGAACTCGTCGTATTCAAACTGCATGCTGCTGCCGTTTGGCAGGGTAATGCCCGTTGTGTTGCCTGCATCGTCTATATCAAAGGCATACAATTCGCCACCGAAGTACTGGCAGGCCACGACTCGTTTGGCTTCGTTATAGCGGACCTTGGCACTACGACCTAGACCATCTGATACATAAGTAACCTGTTGCTTAAGGTCATAGTTGAACTGGTAGTGCTCACCATCGTTTGTCCAATGTTCGATGACGCGGTAAGTGCTGTCTGGAAACTCTGCATAGCGGTAGTGGCAGTGCAGCCCTAGCGCACTTTCGTGCAGGCTCATACGCCCTTGATCATAGGCGAAGCGCCGAATGATATCGCCGTTCCGGTTGGTTACAGAGACCAACTGGCCCAAGGTGTCGTAGCCATAACGAACCAGGGTTTCGACGGGGCGCTTGTTTACGATACGCTCAATGCGTACTAGACGATCACGTGCCTCGTTATAGCTCAAGTGCAGGTGTAATTCACCTGAGGCATAGAGATCGGTCAGCAGGCTATCTCGGTAGAGCAGGGCGATGTAATGACCTAATGCATCTTCAATACGCTGTAAGCGGGCCGGCTCAGCATTCCTATGAAGTTCACCGAAATATAGGTAAACATCGTCCAGTGTTTTTAATAAGTAGTGGCCGCCTTCCGTACAGACCAAGGTGATTTTTTCATCAGGGTAGTAGATGCTCTCGCCGGGCTTCAAAGCATCGAGCCTGACGTCTCGCCCCTGACTGTCTTTCAGTAGGACAGCATCACCTTCGAGTTGCAGTGTTTGTTCCCAAGGCAACACCCAACCGCGACCCAGTAGACCTATTTGCTCAATGTCGCTCGCATAGAAGCGCGACCATGTAATAGGTAAAAGGCCGGGTAAGGTGAAATCTGTTTCAGACTCATCGAGTAGAACCTTACGCCCATTAATAGCGTCTACCGGGTTACCAAATAAGCCGCTTGCAGCATGAAAAAGAGAGTTGGCACCAGCGCTCAAGGCCATGTTAAGCGCATAGCCTCCAGCAAAGACAGCAGCAAACTTCATGAGGCAGGGCTTAAGTGCCCTTACGTTTTTAAGCGATGCAAAGCTTAGGCCTCCGCGACCCAGTCCAGCCAGGAACATCCCAACGCCAACGCCGATTCTGAGCGCTGTGGATACTTCCTCCTCAACTTCCAAGTAGGCGCGACTTTCTGCCCCGATAAACACGTTGTGTGAGCCACTTTCAATAGTGGCCCCACACGTCGTACGGTCCCCCTTGCGCGCAGCGCCCAAGCCATTGAGCAAGACTTTTTCAGAGCCCTCCGCTACAAGCGGCTCATCGCTATGCTTGTCGCAAATGACTTCACTTTGTTCGGCATACGCGGCATTGCGCCCATTGATGAATACATTGGGAGACCCACTAAGGATGCTGCCTGTTACTGTCTGGTCTTTCTGCTTTATCTCTTCGCCCCACTCGGGCAGAAGCGTACCTATTGTGCTCAAGGCCAAACCTAATACAAAGCCGCCCAAGCCAAATGTGCATGCTGCAAAGGCGCCGCCTATTACAAAAGCGGTACCAATGGCTGCGCCTATCAGAAAGCCTGTCAACGCCTCGGTATGGACAATGCTGTCGTGCAGCCTGGCTGCTTCGTACATCAACTATTCCCTGTCTGTTTAGCAACGGAACGCTTGCCTGCGTTAATGCATCAATGATGCGATTAGGAAAGATCCTCCGACGCCAACTCAAACGTCGAAAGGATCGAACTCCAGGTATTATTGTGGTAGGTGTCAAACGCGGACTGGCTGGTGGCAGAAATCACAAGAATTCGCTCGTCTTTCATCAAAAAGGCTGCCTGTCGTTGATAAATAAGGCGCCCATCGTTCTGATAATGTGAGTCGATTTGTATACCGTTCACGGGTTGGGTCTCTGACAGTACGGCCTCTTGCCTATGCACAAGCTTGAACTTGCGTAGCCGTGCCGACAGCATTCCTACTTGCCGGTCAATGTATTCAGGTAGCGTCTCGCCTGGGTGTAAGGCATCTCGGGAGATACTGAACGTGAAGGAGCTTGGTACCCCTCCCAAAGCAAATATATTGACAGTCCGGTCTGCGAAGCCATCGGGCACAAGGAAGCGGCCTTCCTGAATCTGATATTTCATGTATTGAATCCTTTCTACCTTTAAGAGGGCTGGCCAGAGGTGTTGAACACGGCGTCAACATTGGCATCTATGGTTTTCTTGACGCCTTCGCCAAAAGGCTCGGTTGCTGATTTGCCGTCTGGCATGTTGATGTCGAGCTTTCCGCCGGTAGTATTGATTTGCCCGTTGCCGCTGGCAGTAATATTGAACTCAACGCAGGACAGGTTGACCTGACCGTCTGCACGAAGCTCAATGACGCTTTCGCCACAAACAAGGCGAATACCTTCACCTGCCTCAATGAGATACGTTGAGCTGACGCTATCCACCTTCGAACCGCCTACCAGCAGCTGGTCATCTACCTTGACGATACGCATGCGGTTCTGACCAATGACTGCCGTTTCGTCCTGACCAATGGTTTTGGTGCGGTCAACCCCTACGGAGTGGGTTTCACAATTGCCCACTTCAATGTCCATGTCGCGCTGACCGTGTACGTAGATCTGCTCCGCACCGGCTTTATCTTCGATTCGCAGCTCATTGAAACCGTTGCCGCCAGGAGTGCTTCTGGTCTTGAAGACTGTCCGGCTCTTGTTGGCGGGCAGGTTGTACGGCACCAGATTTGCGGCGTGATGCAGGCAGCCTGTAATGAGCGGCTGGTCTGGGTCACCTTCTAGAAAGGTCACCAGTACTTCCATTCCGATTCGGGGAATCGTGACGGCCCCATAGCCTTCATGGGCCCAGTTGCTGGCAACACGCAGCCAGCAACTGCTGTGCTCGTTCATCTGGTCCAATCGATCCCAATGGAATTCCACGCGGACGCGACCGTATTGATCGCAGTAGATTTCTTCTCCAGCCGGGCCGGTGACAATTGCGGTCTGGCTACCCAGGATTTTTGACTTAGGGTGCTTCAGGGCTGGTCTGAAGATCGTGTCCCAGGGCACTGCCGTAAAGAAGTTGCGATAGCCCTGCTGGAAGCCATCCTTGTCATCTACATGCGAGGATATGGATTCTTCTAATACTTGGGGTTGTTTGCCTTCGTGTGTCAGCCCGGTGAGTAGCCACAAGTCATTCCACTCACTGCGTGGGTGCTCGGTCAAGGGCATGAAGTGGCCGGAAACAAGTGTTGGCAGGTCACTTTTACCGCGAGCGATCTGGTAATCCGAGCGATGACGTTCCAGGGTGCGCTGACTTAGCTGCTTGCCACGGGCGCGGTCCATGAAGGCGCCAGGGTAGTCATAATCTTCCAGCTCTGGCACAGCCTCGCCAGTGTGAGACGCTTCCATGGTGAGCTTGGGCTTTTCAAAGTTGTAGTCCCGGCGGCTAACCTTGGATGCCCGTGTTTCAACCTGAACTGCAAATTTCCGTATGACCTGGTGATCCGCAACCAGCCCCGTGTCCTGTTGGAAGAGCGCAGGGTTCAGCTTGGGGAAGCAAGTCTGATCATCACCAAAGACCATAATGTGTTCAGTCTGGGTATGCTCAAAGTGGTAATGAATACCTTCTTCTTCACAAAGCCGATTGATGAAATGCAGATCAGTCTCATCGTACTGAACACAGTATTCACGCTCGGGATAGGCTGAGCCCAACTGAAAGCGAAAGGCATTGGAAAGAACGCCATGTTCTTTCAGAACGGTGGCGATGATATCGGGCACGTTAAGGTGCTGGAAGATACGCTGGTTATGCCGATGGCAAAGATAGTGGACACGCGGCACGAGCGTGACACGGTAGCGCGTCATACGCTTGCCGGACTCGCCTTGTTCGGCACTGTGAATCAGGCCATTGAACCCTGTACCGGTCTGCTCCAGGGCTAGGAAGGCAGGCTGATTAAGCAGCGATTCAAGATCAAAGTCAGGCTTTTCGCTGATCAGTTCAATATCGAACCGAAAGCCGCTATTCAATCCTTCACGCCCTGCAAATTCCAGCACCTGAAAATCATGGGAAATACCCGGAATCTCAAGCGTGAACTGGGTCTCATTGGCTGGGGAGAACATCCTCGTTCCTCTGCTTCCTGCTCGGTATACAAGGCATGTCCAGGCGGGCAGCGTGTCGCTTTTCTGGAGATGCATAAGTGGCTCCCCATACACGGTATAGGCGGTGGGGATTTACCGGCAGGCTAAACGAAAGACGCTGGCAGAATCTTGCGCAGTAGGTATGAGAACGGTAGGTGTTGTTTAAAAATACGAACCAGTTCTTATAGGTTTCTAGTTAAGGCTTAAGCTGCCTTGGTGTTGCGCTTGTGGAAGGACCTAAGCCAAGCAAGACAGGCCCTGAAAAGTCTGATAGTTATGCTGATTAAGTTTCATCGATAGGAGGCATAAGCTGTCACCTGCGAGTATGTTTCTCATCCCTCACGCGCATTCTTGCGCAGCGACTTTATCAGGAGCCTTACAATGGAAATAATGGCCGCGGTTACTCATTCCAAAGGACAGCCCTTTAGCCTTGAGAGGGTTACCCTGTCTGAGCCGGCTGCTAACGAAGTGTTGATTCGGATTGTTGCGACAGGTGTTTGCCATACTGATGCGGTTGCCCGTGACTTAGGGCTTTCGCCCTATCCCGTAGTGCTTGGTCATGAGGGCGCGGGCATTGTCGAGCAGGTAGGCCGTAATGTTAGTGATCTGGAGATAGGCGATCATGTGGTTCTGTCGTTTGCGCACTGTGGTAAATGCGAAAATTGCCTGACCGGGCATCCTACGGTGTGCAGGGTCTTTAACGATCTCAATTTTGGCGGCCGCATGGAGGACCATACCTGTCGGCTTCGCCAGGGAGATACCGAGCTCTCTTCCTTTTTTGGTCAATCATCCTTTGGCACCTACGTGATTGCCAGCGCACGTAATGTCGTCAAGGTCGATAAGGAAGTAGACCTCGCGTTATTAGGGCCGCTGGGTTGCGGTATTCAGACGGGGAGCGGAACGGTATTTAACCGCCTTCGCCCTGGGTTTGGGGATAGCCTTGCCGTTTACGGCTGTGGTGCTGTGGGGTTGAGCGCGATCATGGCAGCAAAGATTGCAGGGTGTGCTCAGATTTTTGCGGTCGATGTGCATGATAGCCGTCTTCAGCTAGCCAAGGAGCTTGGTGCTACGCATGTGTTCAACGGTAGTCAGGTTGATGTGGTCAGGGAAATCAAGGCTGCCTCTTTGGGTGGTACGCACCACGCGGTTGAAACTACAGGGGTTCCGCCGGTTGTTCGCCAATGCCTGCAGGCGCTGCGGCCATTAGGGCAAGCGGCGATTGTAGGCGTAACCCCCGAAATGACCATTGATGTTCATAACGAGATCATGGCGGAAGGAAAGACCATGATGGGTGTGATTGAAGGTGATGCCGTGCCACGCCTCTTTATTCCCAAGCTGATCGAGTACTACAAGGCGGGGCGCTTTCCGTTCGACAGGCTAGTCAGGTTTTATGATTTCAAGGACATTAACCAAGCGTTTGAAGACTCAAAACAGGGTCTGACGGTTAAGGCTGTCCTGAAATGGAATTAGCGCCTGGCCAGTTACCTTATTGACGCACGACTTGTCCAGCCTGCTGCAGTTGGGCTTTCAGTTGCAGCAGGCTGGGTGTGATATGACGGTGGAGTCGTTCGATAATCTGTTCTGGTTTCTGCTGAATTATCCGGGTGGGCTTGGGGGGCATCCATCTGCCTACCGCGATATTGTGTTTGAAAACATCGAAGCCAATCAGGTGGGGACTGCTTTTGAGGCTCATGCCAGCAAAGAGCAGCCCTTGCGCAATGTTACGTTGCGGAACGTGCATATCGCTTCGGCCAAGACGCCTTTGGTACTCGAAAACGTAAGCGGCATGAAGTTCGAGAATGTACGGATCGGTAATCAAACCATCGAAGGGAATCTGAGCTGGTCAGAGACAGCTGCTGCTCGATGAGGCCTGGGGACGTTCTGGGCGTTAATGCTTCAGAACGTACCCATCATGCGGCCTAGCAATTCCATTGCCTTTTCACTTTTAAGCGTCCAGGGGTGACCATAGTTCAATCGTGCACAATTTCCAAACCGTCGGCTGGCCGAGAAAATAGGGCCAGGGGCAAGGCTAATGCCTTGTGCAATAGCCATGTGGAACAGTTGAAGTGTGTCGACCTGTTCTGGAAACTCAAACCATAAAAAATATCCGCCGGTAGGGCGAGTTACCCGGGTTTCGTTCGGAAAATGACGGGCAGCGGAGGCCAGCATTGCATTTTGTTGGGTTTCCAGCGTGTGGCGCAGCTTGCGCAGGTGCCTGTCATATCCGCCATGTTGTAGATAATCGGCGATTGCCGCCACTGCAGGTACTGAAGGAGAAATCGTGGTCATGAGCTTGAGACGATCAATCGTCTCCGCGAAGCGTCCAGCGGCGACCCAGCCCACACGATAACCCGGCGCTAGGCATTTTGAGAATGAGCCGCAATGCATGACCAGGCCTTCGTCATCAAAGCTTTTGACCGCGCGTGACGGCTGGTTGGAAAAGCTGAGTTCGGCGTAGACATCATCTTCTATCAAGGGAACCTGATGATGTTTGATGAGGGCATACAACGCCTGCTTTTTCTCAAGACTCATGCTGGCGCCCAGAGGGTTTTGCAAGCTGCTCATCAGCCAGCACGCCTTGATGGGGAGATGGGTGAGGCTGTGCTTCAGGACATCAAGATCAACGCCTTCGCGGGGGTGGACCGGAATTTCGACAGCCTTCAACTGGAGCCGCTCCAAGACCTGAAGCGTTGCATAAAAAGCGGGCGCCTCTATGGCAACCAGATCGCCCGGCCTCGTCGTGCTTTGCAGGCACAGATTCAAGGCCTCCATGGCGCCGTTGGTAATAACCAGCTCCTCAAGAGGAAGACGGACACCACTGACCATGTAGCGCAGGGCTATTTGACGACGCAGATCAGCACTGCCTTCTGACATGTCTGCAATGGCTGCCTGGGTTGAAAACTGCTTTAGTGCATGTGCCATGCTGCGAGCAAGGCGGGGAAGGGGGAATAGCTGTGGGCTGGGAAAGGCAGATCCAAACGGAATGGTTGCCGGATCCTTGATGGAGTTCAGGATAGAAAACACCAGCTCGCTAACATCCACATCCGTGGTTTCGGCCTTGTGGCCGGTGATTTCAGGCTCGTTGAGGTAGCGTTTGACATGCTCGCGCACATAATAGCCGGAGCGGGCGCGAGCAATGATCAGTCCTCGGTCTTCAAGCAGATAATAAGCCTGAAATACAGTCGATGGGCTGACAGCATAGGTGCGACTGGCATGGCGTACTGAGGGGACCTTCTCACCAGACTTCAATACGCCGGTTCGAATCAGGTGTGCAATCTCGTCTGCAAGTCGCTCGTAACGTTTCATATTTTCCGCTATGGCGCTGGTCGTCGATACCCGTACTGTAATCGCAGAGACAGTCGCTCATGCTCAATTGACATTCAGGGCGGCGTTGTACATGTAGCGCCAGGTTCAAAAAGCAGCCTATACACCTTAGCGGTCATTCTTCTGTACGTCCTCGCGGGCCTTGTTCAGCTGCACGCCTGCGTAAAATCCCCATCCCAACAGAATGAAGGCCAGGAAACCGAACAGTGACATGAAGAATACATCGCCCATGGTTGAACCTCTCGGAATAGCAGGAAAGAGTGGAATGGATCTCGAGCAGGGTAGCGAATAGATGTTTCTGTCTCGGCAGTACGCCATCGTGCTCATGTGGCTACAGTAGAGCGTAAGATCAATACTAAACAGATTCAGATTATCGATAAAAAAGCGGATCAGATGCCAAGTTGATAATGTCTGGTACGGGCGTGCTTGTAGAGTTGATCTAGCGCAACATGAGCTTCAGTTTCGGGCGATTAACCTCATCCGGGAGATTAATTATTGCCAGAGTGATGGCGTGACAAAAAACGTCACTGCTGGTCACAAACCGTTACGCTTGTTTATTGGAATTTTGTCAACTGTTTCATGCTCGGTATAAAAGCAAATTTTTATGAATTTTTAGAAATGCTCTCTTCAGCCATAAATTATGTGAACTCGATTAAAAATAATAAGTGCTACTACCAGGCTATTTAAAACGACTGTTTCACAAAGAAAATAGCGGTGGGGCTTAAGAATAAATATAAGTCTTTGTTTTTAAACAATTTATATAATCAAAACAAAAGACAATAATGTCATTTTGATATTGATCGTGCCAGTTTCTCAGTGGCATGCTTTTCTCAATTCCCCAGCCATACAGCCACCCACGGTCGCCAAGCAAGGTAGTTGGTTCTGCCTGGACACTAAAACGATAACAGTCTTGATCGGGCTTTAACGCTCGGCCGTTAAGTGCGCATTTCAGAAAAGACACTTTTGGTTTTATTGGGGAATTCATGAAAAGCTCAAGCAGGCGTTCCCGTAGTCTGGCGTTAAAAGTAATGAAACAGTGCGCACTTCCCTTGGCCGCACTGCTGGCATCATCAACTGCCGTTGCCTCGGTCGATCTGGTGGGGCTGAATTTGTCTGGAGCCGGTTTTGCAGCGCAGGTTCTGCCAGGCATCAACGGAACCAACTATATCTTTCCGACAGAATCGTACTTCGAGCAATGGAGCGCGAGGGGAATCAAGCTGGTGCGCTTCCCAATCATCTGGGAGCGTCTGCAGCCAACACTTGGTGGAGCGCTGGACACCACCTATGTGGAGCTGATCGACCGTACATTCGGTTATGCCGAAAAGCACGGTGTAAAAATCATCCTGGACCTGCACAACTACGCACGCTACCGCGGACAGGTCATCGGCACGAGCGGTGTGCCTTACGTGCGTTACCAGGAAATTATGGCAAAGATCGCTCAACGTTGGAGCAGCCAGAAGTCGCTTTACGCCTATGACATCATGAACGAGCCAAATGGCGCGCTAAACTATTGGAACACAGCCGCCCAATACGGCATTAATGGCGTACGTTCAGTGGATACGGTTCGGCCCATTATCGTCGAAGGCAACGGGTGGGCTGAGGCTACTCGTTGGGAGCAGTGGAACGAAGCGTTACTCGACCTCAAGGATCCATCAAATAACATTATCTTTTCTGCGCACACCTACTTTGATAACAATGCAGGCGGTAGTTACGAATCCATTGACGTCAGTAAACTCGATCCCATGTATGGCGTTGAGCGGGTCAAGCCGTTTGTTGAGTGGCTGAAGAAGAACGGCAAGAAAGGATATATCGGCGAGTTTGGTGTGCCCGATAACGACCCGCGCTGGTATGCCATGATGGACAACATGCTGGCCTACCTGAAGCAGAACTGCATGCCCGCGACCTATTGGGCCGCTGGCCCGGGCTGGGGCAATTATTTCATGTCGGTTGAGCCGGTCAATGGCAAAGACCGCCCACAATGGCCGACACTCAAGAAGTACATCAACAATACCAGTTGTACCACTATAGGTCCTGTCAGCGCCTCGAATCCTGCCTCCGGCGGTGCAAGCAATACCGGATCGGGCACTACAACCTCTCCTGGCAACACGGCATCTTCCGGCTCCAGCGCTTCAACACCCTCTACCGGTACGGGTGGGACGTCAGGTAATGGCACTGGCTCCGCTACGGCGGGTGGTTCTACAGGCTCCTCCTCAGGCTCGGCAGCTTCTGGCAGTTCTACAGGCTCAGGCAATGCGTCCGGCTCGACGGGTAGCAATGCTGGAACCGCTACGGGTACTACACCTGGCCCAGCCAACGGTACAGCCAACACTGCCAAGCCGGCAACAGGCACCGCTGGTTCTGCAACGCCTTCTACAGGCTCTTCCGGTAGCGGTAGTTCAGCCTCGAAGCCCGCCACCGGTACAGGCGGCTCAGCTGGAGCCGTCACGCCGGTTACGCCTCGCAATGCAGTCGATCTGGTCGGGCTTAACCTGTCGGGCGCAGCGTTCGCGCCCAATGTAGTGCCGGGTACGAACGGGGTGAATTATGTCTACCCTACGGAGGCTGACTTCAAGCAATGGAGTCAGAAAGGTATCCGGCTGATCCGCTTTCCGATCCTGTGGGAGCGTTTGCAGCCCAAGCTCAGTAACATGCTGGATCCTAAGCAGGTTGGCCTGATTCAGACGACCATGAACTTGGCTCAGAAATACAACATCAAGGTTATCCTGGATGTTCATAATAACGGTCGGTACAACGGGAACATCATTGGGGCAGGGCAAGTCACCTATACGCACTTCTGGGACCTGATGTACCGAGTCGCCTACCGTTGGGCCAGTCATCCTGCCTTATATGGGTATGACATCATGGCCAAACCCTATGGCATGGATAATTACTGGCTAAAGGCTGCCCAGTCTGGAATTGACGGTGTACGAACGGTCGATCATATCCATCCGGTCATCATTGAAGGCAATGCCTGGTCCAATGCATCGCTATGGCCCTATTACAATGACAGTCTGCTCAGCCTCAAGGACTCGGCCAATAACATCATCTTTGCAGCGCACGTCTATCTGGACAAGGACGGCAGCGGTACTTATAGCCCGGAAGATACCAGCCAGCTCAACGCGATGCTGGGCGTCAATCGTGCAAAGCCTTTCGTGGATTGGCTGAAAAAGAACGGGAAGAAGGGCTATATCGCTGAATTTGGCGTGCCAGGTGACGATGCTCGCTGGCTGCCACTGATGGATAATCTGCTCTCATACCTCCAGCAGAACTGTATTCCTGCCACGTACTGGGCGGCTGGTCCGGGCTGGGGTAGCTACAAGCTTTCAGTAGAACCCTTGAATGGCCAGGATCGTCCTCAGTGGGCCACGCTGCAAAAGTATGTACAGAGTTCTAACAGCTGTACGGCAGTAGGACCCGCTAAGTAACGCCATGACGGAAAAGCCGCCTTCGGGCGGCTTTTTATGAGGTTTGATGTACGTCGCGAATGATCGATTCCGGTTTGACAGCACGGGCGGGAGTAAGGCTTAATTCGCGCCCTTCGTTTAACCCTCCTTTCTAAAGTGGTGAAGCCAGTGCCCTGCATCAACCTTTACATCTGATCCGACAACGGTCCCGGTAAGCGGTTGGTCTGCGCGTAGCTGTCATCTATCGTTCCTGAGCGTTGTCGGTTTTCCCTGTTTGATTGGAGAAGACCATGACTCTCGACCCGCGCGTCTATGCGCAATTACATGAATTATTCAAGTACCCGAGAACACCCCACCTGGAGTCGTCGCGCCTACAAGAAGGTGATAGCGGCCATGATCAGGTAAAGCTTTGCACTTTAAAGGATCAATTCATCGTCGTGGAGGAAAAGCTCGACGGTGCTAACGCGGCTATCAGCTTTTCCTCCAGAGCAGAGCTTTTGCTTCAGTCGCGTGGGCATTACCTCATCGGCGGCTCACGTGAAAAACAGTTCAATCTGTTCAAGCAATGGGCACGCGTCCATGAATTGTTCCTGCTCGAACGCCTCGAGGATCGCTATGTGATGTTCGGCGAGGTGATGAGCAAAAAACATTCGGTGTTCTATGACCGACTGCCCGGAGTCTTTTTCGAATTCGATATCTGGGATCGCCGCAGGCAACTTTTCCTGTCCACCGCTGAACGTCGTAGGTTGTTACTTGGTGGGCCTGTTCTTTCGGTGCCTGTGTTGTATGAAGGGATTGCCCCGGTAAGGCTCAAGGACCTACTGGCACTGGTTGGAAAGTCCTGGGCACGAACTGATCAGTGGAAAGAGCGTTTTGAGCATACGGTGCGGCGCGAAGGGCTGGATGTGAGCAAGGCCTGGTCTCAATGTGATGACTCCGACCTGATGGAAGGCCTTTACATCAAGGTCGAGACAGCCTCTGAAACCGTTGCACGGATGAAATGGGTACGTCCGGATTTTGTACAAACGATTCTGGATGCCAATGAGCATCATCTACGTCAGCCCTATGTTCCCAATGAGCTTGCGCCTGACGTTGATCTCTACGCGCCAGTACCTGCTGTAACGTGGGAAAGTCTGAACAGACAATAACAAGGAGAAACAGGATATGGATTTTCAAACACTTGAACACCTGGTCGTTGCACCGGGCCAGCAGCCGGATTTTACTGGGTGCATAGACGCGATACCGGTACTGGCTCGATTGGCTAGTACACCGCAGGAGCCCGCCTACCATGGGGAGGGTGATGTCTGGACCCACACGTGCATGGTAGTCGAGGCCATGGTAAACGGAGGTGCGTACAAACGTGCTTCTGCTGAGGAGCGCTTCGTACTCTTTTATGCGGCGCTTCTGCACGATATTGCCAAGCCGGATACTACCGTCATTGATCCCACCACGGGTCGCATTGGGCAGCCAGGACATTCACGACGCGGATCGATAGATGTTCGTCTACTGCTTTGGAGGGCCGGCGTTCCGTTTTTATTACGAGAAACCATTTGCCGAATCATCAGTGTGCATCAGGTGCCGTTCTGGGCGTTGAGCGGTGATCGCTCAGGACATTCTCCAGAGTTTCTGGCGCATCGCCTGTCCTGGGAGCTACCACTCTGGATGTTGATCGCTATGGCTATCGCGGATATGGAAGGGCGTATCTACCCGAACAAGCAGCACGTACTGGATGATATCGTGTTGTTTCAACAGCTGGCGGAGGAAGAAAGCTGCCTGTATTCAGCCAAGGCTTTTCCTGATGATTACACGCGGATGAGCTATTTTCGCGGAGCCCGTATTCATCCGGCGTTCAGTCATTATCGGGAGCAGGAGGGCTCCGATGTGGTAGTCATGGCGGGTCTGCCTGCCAGTGGCAAGAACACATGGGTCGCAGAAAACCTGCCAGGGCTGCCGGTCGTTTCTTACGATGATGCACGGGACGCACTGGGGCTTGCCCATGGCAAGAACGAAGGGGCCGTCGCTCATTATGCGGTGGATACCGCCAAGGCGCTGTTACGCAAAAAAGAAGCTTTTGTCTGGAACGCAACGCATCTGTCCGGCCAAATGCGCAAGAAGACCCTGGATTTGCTCTACCAATACAACGCCTCAATACGAATCGTTTATCTTGAGCAGCCGGAGCGGGTCATTCTTCAGCGTAACGCCAGGCGAAACACGTCACTGCGAAATCAGGATATCCAGCGGATGCTCTACCGGTGGGAAGTACCGCTGCCGAGCGAGGCGGACTGCGTCGAGTATCTGGCCTAACGCTCACACCTCGCTCTTGTCGTAGAGTGGCTTCTTTTTCCATTCGCTGCCCTCTTCAGGCTCAGGTGCCTTTTCTTCAACAGGAGGCGCCTTGAGTTGCTGTTCGGCCTGGGTCTGTTTCTCGATGGCATTCTCAGCGGTCTCTATACCGCTCTCAAAAGCTTCGCGCTGGGCTTGAAACGCCATTTGATCAGATTGGTTGCGGATATATTGAAGGCCACGTTCATAAGCGCGCTTTGCCAGGCGGGGCTGGTCTGACTCAAGCGCTTGGGTGGCCATGTTATCGAACATTTCGATATTGCTGAGCGCAAGCCAATATCTGACTGACTTGAACCAGCCGGAAGCATCCGCCTTGGTAAGCAGACCATCCTGTACGGCGCGGTGAATCTGACTATTAAGGGTTTCCAGCTGAAAGCTCACCTCTTTGAAGGCCGCCTCGCTCGACAAAGGGCATGGTTGATTCTCGATCGAAATGTCCAGGCCGAGTTTTTCCTGCTCCTGCAGGAGGGACTCGCGCTCCGTCAGGGCTTCGGTAGATTTTTCCAAGCGGCCGATGCGCTGAATAAGGTTGAGTTCTAGTCTGACCAGAAGCTGTTTGAGTTCAGGTGTCATGAACTGGGCTGGAAAGGTTTCCGACAAGGTGCCGATACGGTAAATCCGGTCATTCAGGTCTGCCCGCAGACGAGCCTTATCCAATTGATAACGGTCTGCAACCTGGTCCACATAGGCCATGAATAAAAATAAAAGAATGCAGCTGACAAACATCAGCGCCAGTGCTGAGGTGGACATGTGTCGTTATACCTTCTGTTCGAGCAGGCCTTTCCAAGACCTGAATGCCTCTAATGAGAATGTGCGCCCGGAAACTTCAACCCGGGTGCAGTGCCTTCCTGGCGCCTCATGGTTTGCCAGTTGGAGGCTTTCATTAGAAGGCTATCGGTATAGCGTTGGTTTTCTTGAGGAAAATAAATAGAAAAAAGAGTGAGCTGTCTGAGGCATGCCAGAGCCCTTTGGCACACCGTTGATTGAAGCAGACCGGAGCAGGGCGAAACGAGCCGGTCACGTGCTCGGCTGAGTACAATCAATCCTCCTGCTTACGTTTATTGACCCCTAATACCCTCTGCAAAAACTCTATTCAGGCTGATACGACTTCGGCGGTTAAAAGCGCCGAGGGCATATATCATTAGCAATTCTGCCTGGGAGTAACCTTGGGTGGAGAATACGTACAGGTCTCCAGAATTACGACGTCTGTCGTAATTCCTGTCGGTTGTTAATGAGGCTCAGCATTACCAGCACGGTAGCTACCCAGCCGGTATACATCAGTTGATTTGAAAGAACACCGCGAACAGCTCGGATTGGGATTTGATGTTGAGCTTGGTATAGATGTGTTTTCGATGGACCTTGACGGTCTCGACAGAAATATCCAGCTTCCGCGCAATTTCCTTGCCGGAGCAGCCACTCAGTACTAGACGTGCAACGTCCATCTCACGGGTGGTCAACGGCATTTCGCTGCGTTGGCTGGTTGTCTCCAGCCGGTGTTGCCACGCTGGAACAGATGGCGTAGTGGCGCCTTGTTCGAAGCGTAGGCGCTGACGCATGAGACCCATTATCCAGGGTTGAATCAGACCGAGCAGGGCTATCTGGTCAGGTTTGAAACGCTGGCGCGAGCCAAGGGACAGGCAAAGCGTCTGATCAGCATCGATCTGGCAGTTGATCTGGATTTCGTCAGCGACCACGTTCAGTCGGAAGTAGAGGCGATAATAATCGGTTTGCTCAAAACATTCGGGTGCGACGTCGTCAAGCCGAACCAGGCCATTGTGGGCTCGCTCACGAGAGGCGATGTAGAATGGGTCCAGAAGATACAGGCCGTTGATGTAGTCCTGAAACAGCGGATCAGGTCCGCCATCACTGGTCGGACTTTCTGCCAGTACAACGGGCCTGCCAGCACTGAAAAGCAGTGCTACCCAGCTGTCGAAGGGCAGATAGCGCGCCAGTAATCGTACCAGCCTGATCCAGAAGTTGGGCGCATCGAGCGCATCAATCAGTTGACCAACCGACTGATGCCAGGCGATATCCTTTAGTTCCATACCCATGCCTACCTCAAAAGGGTTAACCCACCGGCGTGATTATCATGCCAAACCGCGGGCACCATACTGCCAAACCAATGTGTTCGGTACGGCTGATGTATCAAGGAGCATTCATGAAGATTGAACTGGCCCAGGTGGCTGGCCGTGATGGCGACAAGGCTTACAACCTGCAAACAGCATTGGCGGCTATCGAAGCCTGTGCACCGGATACACAGCTTATTGTGTTTCCAGAAACGCACCTCAGCGGTTTTCCAACCCATGAAAACGTGGCAGATGTCGCCGAGCCCATTAATGGCCCATCGATTAGTCGGGTTCGTCAGGCTGCGCATGCCAGACAGGTCTCGGTCGCCATCGGCTTTGCTGAAGCGGATGGCGGGCGTTATTACAACACCACGCTTCTGATTACCCCGGATGAGATTGCGCTGCGTTACCGGAAGACGCACTTGTGGTCGTCGGATCAGGGAGTGCTATCGCCTGGTGACCGCTTTGCGACCTGTCTGTGGAACGGTGTTCGGGTCGGTCTGCTGATCTGCTATGACATCGAGTTTCCCGAAACCGCCCGCGCGCTGGCGCAACTGGGTGCACAGCTCATTATCGTAACCAACGGCAACATGGACCCTTATGGGCCTGTACACCGAGCCGCGATCATGGCCCGCGCAATCGAAAATCAGGCGTTTGCCGTGATGGTGAACCGCGTGGGTGAAGGCGATGGCGACCTGACCTTTGCAGGAGGCAGTGCGGTAGTCGATCCCTTTGGAAACATGCTGGTCGAGGCCGGTCGGGAAGAGGCGCACTTGAGCGCATCGCTGGACCTGAGCCAGCTTCAGGCGGTGCGCAAGGATTATCGGTATCTCGATGACCGTCGCCTGAGTTTGCCGGGGGAGCTGATCGAGCAACCGGGAGGGATTCGCGAACTTATTATCTAGGCCAATAAACGTATAACAACAATTATCTTTTTTGCTGATTCAGCACTGCCACAACACCCGACCGCGTAAGCGCGGTACCAACAATCACTATACGGAGTTGTTCATGGCCCATCTGCAACGCACCCTTTCGTTAGGGGCGGTGATGCTGTTCGGCATCGCCTACATGACGCCCATCATTGTGCTCGGCACGTTTGGAATTCTTGCCCAGAGCACAGGTGGGCATGTGCCTTCCGCCTACCTGGTAGCGCTGGTTGCCATGTTGTTTACCGCCATCAGTTATGGTCGCATGGCGGCGGCGTTTCCAGTTTCAGGTTCCGCGTATACCTATGTACGCAAGGCTATAAGCCCCAAGCTGGGCTTTATCGCCGGCTGGGCGGTTCTTCTGGACTACCTGTTTCTGCCTATGGCGATCTGGCTGATTGGGGCTGCTTACCTGAGTTCCGCATTTCCCGCTATCCCTCAAGCGGTTTGGGTATTGGGCTTCATCGCACTTACTACGGTGATCAACGTAGTGGGGCTCAAGCTCGCCAGTACGATTAATACAGCCTTGATGCTGGTTCAATTCCTGGTACTGGCTGCCTTTGTGGTGCTGTGCATCCATTATGTACAGGGCTCTGGCGAGCCGTTGTTCACGCTGGCACCGTTTACGGACGGTCATTTGCAGTGGCCGCTGGTCATGAGCGGCGCGGCAATAGCCTGCTATTCGTTTCTTGGATTCGATGCCGTAAGTACCCTGACGGAGGAAACCCGGAATGCGGAGCGTACGATACCCAAGGCAATCCTGCTGGTTACTCTAGTCGGCGGACTGGTGTTTATCCTGGCATCTTATTGGGTCCAGCGGGTACACCCAGGCATGGCGTTCGCCAATGTCGACTCTGCAGCTTATGAGATTGCCCGTAACATTGGCGGCGATATCTTTGTTTCGCTGTTTCTGATGGGGCTGATTGTGGGGCAGTTCACGTCTGGTATGGCTGCGCAGGCCAGCGTCTCACGGCTACTGTTTGCCATGGGCCGTGACGGTGTGCTTCCCCAGTCGTTTTTCGGTCAGCTTTCAAGGCGCTTCGGTACGCCAGTCAACAATCTCGCCCTGTGTGGCGTTGTTGCGTTACTGGCATTGAAGCTGGATGTAGCGACATCGACCTCGTTCATCAACTTCGGCGCATTTCTAGCGTTCAGCCTGGTGAACCTTGCAGTAATCTTTCACTTTTATCTTGGTGCGACTCAGCGTGGTATACGTCAAATCCTGTTGTTTCTCATCTGCCCGTTGCTGGGGCTCAGCGCAGATCTCTACCTCATGATCAGCCTGGACTCGATGGCCATTCTATTAGGGTTGAGCTGGCTCGCACTCGGAGTTATCTACCTAGGCAAACTCACGCACGGGTTTCGTACTCCGCCGCCGGAAATGCAGTTCAGCGAAGCGGAGTAGCGGGCCGTTCAGGTTTATCACGGCAGGCCTCGAAGGGCCGCCGTGAGGTTGCAAAAGCAGGCGTATCGTTGCTTTTATGTTTTCAAGCGGCTACCGAGCCTCGACTGCCTGCTTGAGCGCCGTCAGCCCATCTTGGTAGAACTGCGTGAATAGACTTTCAGCCTCCGCCTGGCTGATATGGGTCGCTGTAAAGGTACAGAACCATTCAACCTTGGCGCTCTTTCCTGATACATCCGTGAGTACACGCAGCGTAGAGTCGTAGTCCTTGATCGGGGCAGGTCCTTCGATGATGGTGTAGCGGTAGCTTTTTTCGGCCTCGTTAAAGCTTAACAGCCGCTCAATGATGACGTTACCTTCGATATCCTTCAGATGTCGGACCCGACCCCCTTCACTCAGCTGACTTTCGAGTACAAACGGCAGCCAGTCAGGCAGGGAGCCGAAGCCTCCCATAAGTTGCCATATCTGATCAGCATCCACATCGATCTCGATCGAAGCATAGGCGTTGGTCACAGCGATTCTCCTTGCATGAAAGAAACAGGGCAGGCCAGCATACGGCCTGAAGACAATAGAACGGCATTCGAAGAGTACCGTACGTTACGGTCATACAGGTGATTAATCCCAAGCGGGTGCGAGCCCTTCAGGGCTGACCTCACGAGCGTTTCGCTCAAGTAAGGCGATTTTTGCCATGTCCTCCTGATCCAGACGCAGCTCTTGGGCTAACAGATTGCTGGCCAAATTCTCTAACTTGGTCGAGGAAGGGATGACTGCATATCCCAGCTGTAATGCCCAAGCGAGGGTAACCTGCGCTGGGGTTGCCTGATGCTTATGGGCAATGGCATTAATGACAGGGTCCTTGAGTACCTTCCCGTAGGCCAGAGTCATATAGGAGGTCACTGGAATATTCTGCTCCTGCAAATATTGAACAAGCTTACGGTTCTGCAGATAAGGGCTAAGCTCAATCTGGTTGGTCGCAATGGCATCCGTACCAACAATGTCGATGGCTTGTCGGGTCAGTTCGATGTTGAAGTTGGAGATACCGATCTGGCGTGTCAGGCCCTGGTGCTGCGCCTGGGCCAATGCTTCCATAAATTCGGGTAGCCCCACACCATTACCCGGTGCGGGCCAGTGGATCAACGTCAGATCCACGAAGTCGGTCCGGAGTTTTTTCAGGCTTTCCTGCAGGCTGGGAATCAGTTTGTCCTTGGCGTAGTGGTCTACCCAGATTTTCGTCGTGATAAAGAGTTGGTCGCGTGCGATACCGCTTTCGGCAATCGCTTGCCCAATGTCTGCTTCGTTGTTGTAGATCTGTGCGGTATCGATTGCACGATAGCCCAAGTCAAGAGCGTGGCGTACCGAGTTGATGACGGTCTGTCCTGTGAGACGGAAGGTACCAAGGCCAAAGGAAGGAATACTCATAACGGGCTCTCCGAAAGGATTAGAGGAACACGGCTGCGTCCCAGGCAAAAGGTTCGGAGCTCAGTGTGATCGGTTGATATCATCTGAATAAGCCCTTAATTCTCAGAATACTTTTGATTTTTACTCAAGGATTGAGGGGAGAAGGCCTTTCTGAAGTCCGGCGGGGCAGGACGTTGGTCGTCTGCCCCAGCGGAACCTTGAGGTGATCGATTACAGAGGCGCCTCGCCTTTGAGCGCCGGCGGTTGATCACTGGAGCGCTGGATGGGCCCGTGTGAGGAACCATGGTCATGTTGCCTAATGGGCGTCGCGTTGTGTGAGGGAGTTTTAACGTTGAGAATCAGCAGGGCGGCCAGGATAGCCGGAATAGCAGCCAGCACAATGATGGTTTGGGCTGGCAAATGCAGGCCGAGCAGCAGACTACCCAGGAGAGGCCCGAGAATCGAGCCAAAGCGGCCAATGCCCAGCGCCCAACCTGCGCCAGTTGCGCGTACCTGCGCGGGGTAGAAATTGCTTGCGAAGGCATTCAAGGTCAGTTGACCGCCTATGGTGCAAAAGCCTGCGGCAAATACGAATACCAACAGCAGGGCCTGATACTGATGTGTCAGCCCAAGCAGCACGGTAAATGCGGCTGCGCCCGCCAGTATACAGCTCAGCAAGCGAACCTTGCTGGCCACCCGGTCCATGAAGTATGCCAGGAGCATGGCACCCAATGTACCGGCAAACAAAAACATCGACGTGGCAAGGTTTGCCGAGTTTCGCTGCATACCGCTTTCCTGAAGGAGAGAGGGCAACCAGCTGATCATGAAATACAGCAGGATCAGGCTGACAAAAAACGTCGCCCAGAGAAACAGGGTAGGTCTCGCGTATCCGTTGCGAAAGAGATCCACCACGGCTATGGCAGAGGCAGGCTCCTGTTGACTGTCAACGGTTGGTGCTGGCGGCTGCCAGCCGGCAACCATGCGGGACGTGACAGCGGTCAGCCGGGCGTAGGGCGGGGCATCCCTAGCAGACGTGGCAGAGACTCAGGTAGCAGCATGAGCAGGAAAGGTAAGAGCAGCAGCGGGGCTACACTTCCTATGACGAATACGGCATGCCAGCCGAAACGATCCATGAACGCCACTGCTACGAAGCCGCCCGCTGCGCCGCCAAACGAGAACCCACAGGCGGCCAATGTGACCATTAGGGTACGCAACCTGGGTGGTGAGTAGTCCGACATCAGTGCCATTGCGCTGGGCATAGCGCCGCCCATCCCCAGGCCACAAAAAAAGCGCAGTATCGCCAGGCCCTGCAACGAGTCGATATAGACGGTGACGAAGGTAAGACAGGCATACAGCAGAACGCAGCTCATGAGCACTCGCCGGATACCTACGCGGTCCGCAAGTGGTGTAACGAGCAGAGAGCCAACGGTCAGGCCGATCAGGTTTGCACTGAAGACCGGTCCAAAGGCCGATTTCTCTAGTCCCCACTCCTGGGCGATAGATGGCACTACGTAGCCCAGTAGCTGAGCGTCATAACCGTCACTGATGAGCAAGAGCGCCAGCAGTGCCAGTATCTGCCATTGATAGCGTGATACGGGATGTGAATCGAGAGCATCGCGAAAGCTGGTTATTTGGTTCTGCATTGCCAATACCTTTTGTTTTTATTTGTGCAGGCAAAATGGGCGCGGATCAACTAGCGGTCAGAGAAAGGCAGTTCTGGAGATCAATCAAAATATCAGTCGAAATCGTAAATCGATTACGTTCTGTGTAATCTTTGGTGTGGTGGGGAGGCCTGTCAAGTTGATCGTGCTGCGGTGTGTTCAGAAGGGGCGCAGCGCTAGGCCATGCGGATGAGCATCGGATGTCCGATGGCCGGATCGAGAGGTCAGAGCCGCCTGGAAATCTGCTCTGGAGGTGTGATAGGGACGTTGCGCTTAGTCGGGAGCAGGGAGTGCTGCTGGTGCAGGCCAAGTCTCAAAGCCCCGCGTGGCCGGGGCTTTGTACTAGTCGTATCAACCATTCGTATTTTGCCGTTCAACGCTTTCCAGGTACTGCAATTTATGCACGTTGCCTTGATGATCCTGATACACCATGGTGGCAGGTTCGGCATTGTTGAGGTCGTTCGTGTCGGCCTTTTCGATCGAAATGACTTTGGCGACATCAATCTTCATGCCGTAGTGGTACTGTTCCACCGGAAGGTTGTCTTGTGCCGAACGGGAATCTGCAGCAAACGCGCCGGTAGCGAAAGCTGAGGCAAGCAGGGCAGTAGCAATGGCGTATTTCATGATAATGACCTCTTCGATGGGGTGGTTGGTTTCGATGAGGTCATTGAATCGCACGCACCTACTATGCGTGAAATCGATCCTACTGGTGCCAACTATTGCTATCAATGATGGGTGAAGCGTGGAAGTGTGCAGGCTAAGATAGTCGTCTGCTGTACTAAGCGCTCCCGTGGTCTTACGGTAGTAAGGGTCTGTCTGAAACCCAGATCAGTTTGATCGATTGAATCCTCTCTTGCGGCTAAAGGATCAGATTAATCGGAGCTGATTAGAAAACAGTCATGAACAGGTAAACGCAGACACCCAGGCAAAGCACCGCAAACGACCGCTGCAAGAGGTGGGCCGATAAATGCTTGCACAGCAGGCGCCCGGCAAGCATGCCTACAAGCGTGGCACCTATGAAAAGCTCTGCCTGCAAGCCAAGCGTGACGCCGCGATAAAGCGCACCGGCTGCGGTACCCAGGGAAATCAGCGCCACCATCATCAGCGAAGTGGCCACGATGCCCTGCATGCGGATATCGCTGCATTGGCGCAAGGCCGGGACGATCAGAAAGCCGCCCCCCACACCGAGCATACCGGTCAACAGGCCCGACAGGCTTCCGATGATCGAAAGCGTAGCCAGGCATCGGCCATTCCAATGCAGGCGTCCGGTCGTTGGATCCAGCATGCAATTCTTTTGAAGCGGGCCGTGAGTCGTACAGGCTTGATCTACCGTAGCCCGGCTCTGAAGCAGCATGCGGATGGCAACAAACAACATGATCAGGCAGAAGCAAAGCATGAGGGTACGATTGGGCAAGTGATGCGCCAGCTGGCTTCCAAGGGGCGAAAAGCACAGTCCCAACGCGGCCATGAGTAGCGCTGCCCGATATCGCACCAGACCTTTGCGCAGCCCGTCCACCGCACCCAGGGTCGCCGCGGTGCCGATTGCAAGCAGCGCAACGGGCGCAGCCTGAGAGAGGGCCCAGCCCAGCCCAAGCGTCAATGCCGGGATCGCCAGGATACCTCCACCTGCGCCTGTCAGGCCTAACACAAGGCCAATACCGATTCCGAGAAGAGAGGCTAGCAGCACGAAGCGGGTTCCCTTAATTCTGGGCGCAGCGGGTAAGCCACTCACGGCCCTTGAGCATGCCGTTCCAGTAGAAGCGGGGCAGTACGCTGGCCTTCAGCAACCAGGCGGATTTACGCGGCACCTTAGGATCAAAGGGAAAGGTCGGCAAAAGCTTTCCACCATAACCAAACTCGGCCAGGATCACCTTGCCTTTTTCGACGGTAAGTGGGCAGGAGCCGTAACCATCATATCGGCTTGGCAGCGGGAGCCCCTTGCGCAAGGCCAGCAGATTTTCTGCTACGACTACGATCTGCTTGCGTGCCGCTGCCGCCGTCTTGGCGTTGCTGGTACCGCACACATCACCCAAGGCAAATATGTCTGGATGACGAGGATGCTGAAGGGTGGCCGGATCGACCTCAAGCCAGCCCGCCGCATCGGCCAGCGTACTACGCCGAACTACATCAGGGGCCTGTTGCGGTGGCACCACATGCAGCAGGTCGAACGCTTTGGCTTGACGGCTCACGCTACCGTCAGCGGCGGTAACTTCGAACCAGGCGGTTTTGCCAGGGCCGTCGACAGCAACCAGATTGGACTGAAAAGCCAGTGATGCCTGATATTTCTCTACATACGCCATCAGAGGTGGGACAAAGGCCGGTACGCCAAACAGCGCTGCGCCTGCCAGGTTGAATTCGACCTGGATGTTCTTCAGCACCCCTTGTCGCAGCCAGTGATCGCAGGACAGGTACATGGCTTTTTGGGGCGCACCGGCACATTTGATCGGCATCCCCGGTTGAGTGAATAGCGCCTTCCCATGCCTCAGGTTTCGGACCAGCTCCCAGGTGTAAGGGGCCAGGTCATACCGGTAATTGGACGTCACACCATGTTGGCCCAGCGTGTCTTCCAGCCCAGTGATGCGCTCCCACGCCAGTTGCAGACCGGGACAGATGATCAGTTGCTGATAACCCAGTTGCTTACCGTTGCTGAGCAGCACGCTCTGGCGCTCCGGGGCGAACGCGCTGACCGATGCCTGAATCCAGGTGACACCGTGCGGCATGACGCTGGCCATCGGGCGAACCGTGTCCGCTGCGTCGTAGGCTCCACCCCCTACAAGCGTCCAGGCGGGCTGATAGTAATGATGATCGCTGGGCTCGACCACGGCGAGTTTCAGCTCAGGGGCACGGCGCAGCAGGCTTGCAGCGACGCCGATACCAGCTGACCCACCGCCCATGATGACGACGTCGTATTGGCTGCTTGCCGCTTCGTTCTCGCACGCCATTCGGTACAGCTGAGTAGAGCGGTTACCTGTGCGACAGAACGCCAGAATCGGATGGGGGAGCGTGCTGAGTAACGCCTGTAACTGCTGGGCCTGTCCCTCATGAAGGGTGCTGGGTATGACAGGGAGATAGACAAAGCTCAAGCCCAATGCTTCGGCATGGCGCCGAAGTTGTTCGCTAAGAGGCTGTTCTGGTCCACCTTCATGATCCGGTCGATTGCAGATGATGCTGCGGTAGCCTTGCTGAGCGATGCCAGGCAAGTCATCGAGCTGTAGCTGTCCGCACGTAGCGAACGTTTCATCGAGTCGGTTGATGGGGTGGTCCATGGGCAACTCCAGACAGCGTAGGAAACAACAAAAAGTCTATGGCGCTAGCGCAGACAGGTTGAACGTAGAGATGACTCTTTACTGCACGCTTTTCAGGGCCTGACCGCAGTACAGGCTGGACAGTGTCTGCATGACGGAAACGACCTCGAAACTGGCAAGGGCGTAATAGATGTACTTGCCTTCGCGACGTGTATTGACCAGTCCTTCTTCCCGAAGGACGCTCAGCTGTTGAGAAAGCGTCGGTTGGCGGATACCCGTCAGGCCTTCCAGCTCGCCCACATTGCGCTCACCCTGGGTCAGCTGACAGAGCAGCAGGAGGCGGTCTTCGTTGGCCAGCGCTTTCAGCAGCGTGCAGGCTTTTGAAGCAGAGGCCCTGAGCAGAGCGACTTCGGTGGTAGAAAGCTGAGTTGCCATTGGTCCCTTCCTCGTCATGCGTCCAATCAGTCTATTTTCATACAATATATAATTCAATATATTGTAAAAAGGTAGATCGATGGAGAGGTAATAGACATGACTCCTTTAGTACAGGCATTTTTCGATGCCGACACGGCTACCATCAGCTATGTGGTATTCGAGGCGGATGGTTCGGAATGCGCCATCATCGATTCGGTATTGAATTACGATGCCAAGGCCGGGCGAACCAGCACACATGGGGCTGACCGGATCATTGCATTTATTCAGGAGCATAGTCTCAAGGTGCAATGGTTGCTTGAGACCCATGCCCACGCCGATCATCTTTCTGCATCGGCTTACCTGAAACGTATGCTGGGAGGCAAGATTGCCATTGGCGCTCCCATCCGCCAGGTTCAGGGCGTTTTCCGTGATGTTTTCAACCTGGAGCCTGAGTTCCGGTTGGACGGCTCACAATTCGATTATCTGTTCGAGCCGGACGAGCTGTTTCACATTGGCCGTTTAGCGGCGCGTGCACTGCATGTTCCAGGGCATACACCCGCGGATATGGCCTATCAGGTAGCGGAGCATTCGGTATTCGTAGGCGACACATTGTTCATGCCTGACGTAGGAACCGCACGGTGCGATTTCCCCGGTGGCAGTGCCCGTCAATTGTACCGTTCCATCAAGCGGATACTGGCGCTACCAGCCGAGACGATATTGTACCTGTGCCACGACTATCCACCCGCTGGACGAGAGGTATGCTGGAAGACGACGGTCGCTGAGCAAAGGTCCAGCAATATCCACGTGCACGACGGTATTGCCGAAGATGCTTTTGTCGAGATGCGCAGCCGTCGGGACGCAACGCTATCGATGCCGACGCTTATTCTGCCGTCGATCCAGATCAATATCCGGGCGGGTGAAATGCCACCTGCAGATGAGTCCGGTGCGACCTTCCTGAAAATTCCGATCAATCGCCTTTAGGCAGGGCGTCAGTCTTCTTCCCAGAACGTCGGGCAGTTTAGTTTCAATGCGCGGGCTTTGGCAGCGTGCATGGCCGCTTCGAGTTCCTCCGGGGTGGCCTTCTGCTCGGTCTTGGCGTATGTCCAGGTTGCCAGGGCGACGTAGCAACTGGAGTAGAGCTCGGCAAGGGAGCGGCATTCCGACTGGCGGCTGACCTGGTCAAGCGGGAGGGGACGCGCCTGCAAGGTGGTTTCAACGGGTGTCAGCGAGCGGCTCTGGCATCCACTTAGTAGCAGGACTGCCATGAGCATAAAACCAGCGAAGAGGCAATGGGTCATGTGTTCTGTTCGTAACGGATAGGATGGCAAGTGTAACGACCCAGGCAGGCTTGGCCTATCGGCGGCAGTAGTTATCCGGGATCGATCACCTGATACAGGCGCCAGGGTAAGGTCATGCCTTACGCTGGCGCCCTGCAATGCATTAAAGCGCGGTTTTCTTTTGCGGCCCCTTGAAATGCT
The DNA here is from genome assembly GCF_030403525.1 of Pseudomonas sp. WAC2. NCBI lineage: Bacteria > Pseudomonadati > Pseudomonadota > Gammaproteobacteria > Pseudomonadales > Pseudomonadaceae > Pseudomonas > Pseudomonas sp. WAC2. The sequence goes on along the minus strand of NZ_JAUEPD010000004.1, from coordinate 323,756 downwards.
GACCGCGAGGCAGGCGGCTGCCATCGGCCAGCTTGTTTTGCCACTCGGCAAACGCAACGCTACGGGTACGGTAGGTTACGGACTGCTCAACAGGCTGTGTCTTGGCAGCCGGTACGGGAGCAGCAATCTCCTGAACCTGAGTGTCGGTTACTGTTGCCGCTGCATAAGCCGCCGAGCGCAGGCATGTCTTGCAGGTAACCTGATCAGGCTGGGTAGAGACATTAGGACTGCTGCGGCCGCAAGCGACTTGATCAGTGCCGGTGGAGTAGTGCATTACCATGGTATTACTTCCTTTCAGTACAAGCTAAAACAGTCGCCGCTTCGCAATGCGACGAGGTATTGCAGTGGATTCAGGACGGCCTCGGGGCGTTGACCTCAGGGCAGCGTGTGCTCATTGGCATGAGTAGTATTTCGCCTTCGAAATCACCCCTCGACTTTCAAAATCCAAACAAAAAAAGGCGTAGTTTAACGGGTTATCGCCATTTAGTCTTTTTTGACGGGCGCAAACTGCCGCGAGTGGCAGGGAACATGGCATAGTGAAATGAGAGGTCGGTCATCAGCTCATATGGAATCAGGGTTTGCACCTCTGTAGTTTCGTAGTAAATTGGTAACATGTTAACTATCTACAAGAACAACAGGCTGAATGACAGCCGAGGTGAAATGCCATGCAAGTCCAACGTCTCGATGCGTTTTCGATCTGGCTAGAAACGATTCGCGCTTTTTGTGGCCGCCGGTTTACCGCGCAGCCCTCGTTGACCGGTTCGCTGTTTATCGGCGAGCTTGCCCAGCGGCGTATAGCCGGACTTGAACTGGCCATGGTCAAGACCAACGCGGCCTGTCTGGCTCGCAAACGAGGGCATGATCAAGATGGTGATCGATACTGCTTTCTGGTCATGCAGCGATCCGGGCGAGCACAGATCACGCAGCATGGGCATACCATCGATCTGGTGCCCGGTGAGATGGCGCTGGTTGATTCTGCAGGTACCTGCGAAATCAATCCGCTTGGTTTGATGGAGCATTGCTCGATTCATCTTCCCCGCGAGGCGGTGTCCAGGCATCTGGCCGATCAACAGCATATTTTTGGCAAGCTTAATTCAGGCAGTGCCAGCGGCCGGTTGCTTCGGCTGATCTGTACCCAGCTGGCCGAGGGTATGCCGGCACAGGAATGGCAGGATGATGAAGGTGAGGCGCTCCAGGATTCGCTGATCAGCCTGTTGAAACCCGCCCTGACAGCCAGTGCGCCCACAATGGCCGTTGAGCTCCAGGCCAAGGGCGGCGTACTACGAAGCGGAGTAGAACAGCTGATCCACGACCAGCTGGCCGATGCGTCCTTGAGTCCTGCCAAACTGGCGGCGCAGCTAGGCATTTCCATCCGCCAGCTGTATCGGCTATTCGAAGAAGAGGGCGATAGCGTCTGCCGTTATATCCAGCGTGCCCGACTTGCACGCAGCGCTGCCGATCTGCTCGATCAGCGTCTGGTCAACGAGTCGATCACAGACATCGCTTTCAAATGGGGCTTTACCGACTCGGCTCACTTCAGCCGGACGTTCAAGAAGCACTTCGAAAGGTCCCCGCGGGACTATCGTAGCCAGTCGATGACGGCCTGAGCATGCTCAGGCCGCGTTCATCAGGCTCAGTAGGCAATACACACGGATTTGAGTTCGGTAAAGGCTTCGACAGCGCCGCGGCCGAACTCCCGCCCAATACCGGATTGCTTGTAGCCCCCAAAAGGCAGGTTCGGGTCGACCGGTACGTGGCTGTTGACCCAGACCGTGCCCGCCTCGATGCGGGGAATGAGGTCCATGGCACGGGTCAGATCATTGGTCCAGAGACTGGCCGTGAGGCCGTATTGGCTGTCGTTGACCATATGGATGGCTTTATCCAGTGAGTCGTAAGCGATAACGGACAATACCGGTCCGAAAATCTCCTCGCGCGCCGCCGCCATGTGGTGCTCAACGTTGGCCAGCACAGTAGGCTGGACGTAATAGCCGGGCAGGTCGGGTGCATCGCCTCCCGTCGTGACAGTAGCCCCTTGCTGGCGTGCCAGCTCTAGATGCTGAAGAACACTGCCCTGGTGCCGGCGTGAAACGACCGGGTTGATTTGTGTGGTTGGGTCCAGCCCCGGCCCGATCTTCATGCCGTTTACCGCGGCGCTAAGCGCTTCGACATAGTCCGCTTTTAGCGCCTGCGGCACGTAGATGCGCGAAGCGGCAGCGCATACCTGACCCTGATTGAGTAGGCCGCCCATGAGCGCGCCTGCAACTGCTTTTTCAAGGTCGGCGTCTTGTAGCAGCACCATAGGGTTCTTGCCACCGAGCTCCAGGGAGAATCGTGTCATGTTTTGCAGGGCGGCAGTCCCGATCTGCTTGCCGATGGCCGTAGAGCCGGTAAAGGACACCTTGCTGACGTTGGGGTGCGCCACCAGTGCGGCACCCGCTACCGAGCCGCGGCCGATCAGTACGTTGAATACACCGGGCGGAACGCCGGCTTCTATGGCCAGCTCGGCTACCCGCAGCACGGTAAGAGGCGTTTCTTCCGAGGGCTTGATGATTATGGAGCAGCCACAGGCCAGAGCCGGCATGATCTTCCACAGGGCGATCATGAGCGGGAAATTCCAGGGGACGATGCCTGCCACTACGCCAACTGCCTCACGGCGCGTATAGGCATTGTAACGGGCGCCGGTTGGAACAGGTATCGAGACGTCGAGCGTCTGCCCTTCGAGCTTGGTGGCCCACCCGGCCATGTAACGCATGTATTCAACTGCGCCGCCGACTTCAATCGCGCGGGCAATGTGGATCGATTTACCTTGTTCCAGCGTTTCCAGTTGCGCCAGTTCCTCGCCGTGGGCTTCGACGAGATCAGCAAAGCGCAGGAGGATGCGCTCACGATCAGCCGGTCGAGCCTTGCTCCAGGTGCCCGCGACAAACGCAGCGCGGGCGGACTCGACGATACGGTCTACTTCCTCCCGCTCGGCCAGCCTTATCTGTGAAATGGCTTGGGCCGAAGCGGGATCGTTTACCGCAATGACATCGCCGCGAGAAGCGGTGCTGGGCCGGCCATCCACGAAGCTGGAATGCGTAAGTGACAGAAAACGGGTAACAGTCTCGAGGGGCGTAATGAGTTCGGCAGTAGACATAAGGGATTCCTGGCTATTCTCAAGGCTCTAAGGCAAGCGGTGAGGCTTCATGTCCAGAGCTTAGGAGTCGTCAATCAAGAGAGCTTGCATGTCGCTGCCGCAGGGTTTGATCTTCTCTGCCACCCGCAAGGCATCACCCGGTGTGATGAGGCAAGGCGGCTTGCGCTGCCGTGAACGCACCAATCGATTTGAATAGGGTGAGGGACGAAGAGGAATTCAGAATGGTTGATTAATATGTTAATTATATGCGATGGTCCCGCTCCGTTGGTAAATGACGGTATATCTGCCAATCTATTCATTGGGCTGCCGTCCGGCCCGTGCAACGATATCTTTCATGGCTCCTGGTGACTAATTGTCATGCTGAAACCGCGTCCTTCTCTTACGCTTACCTTGTTGCAGGCCCGCGAAGCGGCCATGGGGTTTTTCCGTCCGTTGTTGAATGAGCACGGCCTTACCGAACAGCAATGGCGCATCATTCGGATACTCTGGCAGCGGGGCGAGATGGAGAGCCATCAGCTGGCAAAGCAGGCCTGCATTCTCAAGCCCAGCATGACCGGTGTATTGTCTCGCATGGAGCGTGACGGGTACGTGCAGCGCTGGAAAACACCCAAGGATCAGCGACGTGTTTACGTGAGCCTGACGGATCGTGGCCGGGCGTGCTTCGAATCCATGGCCACGGGTATGGAGACCAACTACCAGCGCATCCAGGAGCAATTTGGTGAGGAAAAGCTCAAGACGCTAATCGCCTTGCTGGAAGAGCTCAAACAGGTGCGGCCTGGCTCGGAGGATGACGACGAAGAGCGCCTTGTCTATCCCGATCGGGATGACAGTTGATCAGCTGGGCAGGTAAAGCGGCCCAAGGGCCGCTGGTTCAGTTCAGGCTCGGTGCCTCATACCTTAATAGACACCGCCACCATGTGTGGGCTTTGGAGTGTTGTGCTTGAAATGGCCTAGCAGCGTTTGAAGGCCTTTCATCAGCACCGTCGTGTCGACCCCCACCGCTACAAAGACTGCGCCCAGCTCGATATAACGCTGGGCGAGCTTCTGATCGGCTGAAAGAATACCTGCCGCCTTGCCGGCTTTAGCAATACGAACAATCGCCTCTTCAATTACGGCTTGAACGTCTGGGTGGCCTGGATTGCCACGATGCCCCAGTGCGGCAGACAGGTCAGCAGGACCGATGAACACTCCGTCCACTCCATTGACCTCCAGAATGGCATCCAGATTATCCAGGCCGGTTCGGTTCTCGATCTGGACTAGAAGACACATCTGTTCATCAGCATGATCCAGGTAGCCGGGGATCGTGTTCCAGCGTGAGGCGCGTGCCAGGGCGCTGCCTACACCGCGAATACCCTCCGGCGGATAGCGCATGGCCTTTACCAATTCCCTGGCCTGATCAGCGGATTCGACCATCGGCACAAGCAGTGTCTGGGCGCCAATATCCAGAAGCTGTTTGATAAGCACAGGATCGCCAATGGGCGGCCGTATAATCGGGTGGGTGGCATACGGCGCAACGGCCTGTAGTTGAGCGAGTAGGCTGCGGACATCATTGGGCGCATGCTCGCCATCAAGCAGCAGCCAGTCGAAACCGGCGTTGGCGGCTAATTCAGCGCTGTAGGCATTGGCGAGGCCAATCCAGAGGCCAATCAGCGGGTCACCGCCTTTGAGGCGCTGTTTGAAGGTGTTGATAGGAAGCTGCATGGTAAATCCTCACGGCGGGAGGTTGGCCTGGGCATGAGCGCGCTGCCGCAGGCCAAACCGGTCTTAGACGAAGCGGCAGGCGATGCTGCCGAGCTGGTCGTAATCCACATGAAAAGTATCGCCCGGGCTTGCGTGCACGGGTCGTGTAAATGAGCCGCCCAGGATGATCTGGCCCGCCTCCAGCGTGACGTCATAGGCGGCCAGTTTATTGGCCAGCCAGGCAACGCCCTTGGCCGGGTGATTAAGCACCGCTGCGGAGACACCCGATTCCTCGATCACCCCGTTGCGGTAAAGAATGGCCGGTACGCGCCGCAGATCGATAGCGTGAGGGCGAATCGGCTTGCCGCCCATGACGACGCCGGCATTGGCGGCATTGTCGGAGATGGTGTCGAAGACCTTGCGTGTAGCCTTGGTATGGGGATCGATCTGTTGGATACGCGCATCGATGATCTCAAGCGCCGGAATGACATACTCGGTGGCATCGAGCACATCGAAAATCGAGCAGTTCGGACCCTTCAGTGGCTTGCCCAGGACGAAGGCCAGCTCGACTTCCACGCGTGGTACGATAAATCGATTAAAGGGAATGTCGGTTCCTTCTTCGAAAAACATGTCGTCGAGCAGAGCGCCATAGTCCGGCTCTGTGATATTGGATGACACCTGCATGGCGCGGGAGGTGAGGCCTATCTTGTGGCCAACCAGTTTGCGACCATCCGCGATCTTTTTTTCGACCCAGGCGCGCTGGATGGCATAGGCATCTTCAATAGTGATCCCTGGCTGCTCCAGGGACAGTTGACCGATCTGTTCCCGGGAGCGCTCGGCCTGGTCAAGACGTTCAGCGGCCGCACGGATAAAGGCGTTGTCGAGCATGGCTAGTTTCCTTGTGGATTGACGATGGCGGCAGGGGTGCGCAGTACCAAAAAGGCACCGACAGCGATGAGCGCCGCCAGAACATAGAGCGCCAGGCTGGCGCTTTGCGTGGTATCGCGCATCCAGCCAATAAAGTAGGGAGCGAGGAATGACGCCACGCTGCCAAAGGAGCTGATCATGGCAATGCCGGCCGCCTGTGTGCCTGACGATAGAAACGCCGGGGGCAACTGCCAGAACATGGGCAGCGCGGAGCTTGCGCCCATGCCTGCAATGACCAGGCCCAGCATGACGAGGGTTGTGTTTTGAGGTGCCAGCCCGGCGATGGCGATACCGGCCGCACCCATGAGGAGGGGGACGCAAAGGTGCCAGCGGCGTTCGCGGTGGCGATCGGAGGAGCGGCCTGCAGCGATCATGAAGAAGCAGCCTGCCAGATAAGGGATGGCACTGAGCATGCCGACGTTGCTGTCTTGACCGATGCCAGCGCCGTGAATGAGAGCTGGCATCCAGAAGGCAAGAGTATTGACGGCCAACATGACGGCAAAATAAATCGCCACGAGCAACCACACCTGTCCGTTGCGAACAATGCCTAAAAAGGAAGTAATCGTTTTGCGCTGCTCCTCTCCCGCCAGCGCATCACGGAGTTGACGCTTTTGGGTAGGCTCAAGCCAGCTGACGCTCTCGAAGCTGTCCGGCAGGGCCTTGAGGACGACCAACCCAAGCAACACCACTGGCAGACCTTCCAACATGAACATCCACTGCCACCCCCGCAGACCGCCGCTGTCCTTGAACAGCTCCAGAATCCAGCCGGACAGGGGGCCGCCGATGACTCCTGCCATAGGGACGGCAATGGCAAACAGTGCAGTGACCGACGCCCGCCGATGGGCTGGAAACCAGCGGTTGAGATAAACCAGGATGCCAGGGAAAAAGCCCGCTTCCGCCACGCCTAACAGAAAGCGCAGGGTATAAAAGCCGGTGGCGGACTCGATAAACATCATGCCGGTGGACAGGACGCCCCATACCACCATTAGCGTGGCAATCCAGCGGCGCGGCCCCACACGGTCCAGCATCAGGTTGCTGGGTACGCCAAACAGGGCATAGGCAATAAAGAACAGGCCTGCGCCAAATCCATAAACGGTATCGCTGAAGTGCAGGTCGTTGCTCATTTGCAGCTTGGCGAAGCCGATATTGATGCGATCGAGATGAGCGAAGACATAGCAGACCAGCAGCAGTGGCATCAGTCGCCAGGTGATGTGCCGGTAAGTTGCATCATTTTTTCCCGAAACCGAAAGCGTATCGATTGCCTGTGCCATGGTGGGTGCCTTTTATTGTTGTTGTCAGGACGCAAACAGAACGCTGCCTAACCGGCCTGCTCGCTCAGGAAGGCATGGATATTGTTGTGCTTGTAGTTGAGTTCGGCCGAGAGTTCGGTCATCTCGAACGACAGTGCCAGCAGGCGTCTGCTCTGAAGTTCGGCGAAGTGATGCTTGATCACCTCGAACAATGCATCGGCTACCTGACGCCGTGTCTCCAGGTCACGGCCAGCACCTACCTTCAGCGTCATATGAACGAACGCATAGTCATGTTTTCCATCAGCCATGCGGAACGTATCCATGCGGATCGCGCGGCTACGAATACCGCCTAGGGGGAAAACACCACTGTTGCCGAGACAGGCGTGGACTTTTTCAAACAAACCCGGCAGGTCTGCGTCGTGCTCAAGATTGGCTGAATATTCGGCAATAAAGTGGGGCATGGTTTTACTCCGGCGGGGCGTGCAGCCTTCAAGGGCCTGTATCAGCCCCTGAAAGCCGCTGACGCTAGTCAAACGGGGAAGATGGCGTTGATCTGACCGGTGCCCGAGCTTCCGAACGGCTCGGTCACGATTTCGACGGGCCTGCTGTATTCAGGGCCGCCCAGCAGGCCCAGCAACATGGCCGTATCGTGCATCTTGCCTTCGCCATAGCAGTGCTCGGCGTAGTCTGGAAGCATGGCGCAGAACTCTTTGAAGCGACCTTGCCGCCACAACTCCACCACATGCAAGTCGACCTGCTTGTCGAATTCGCGGGTCCACTTATGGATATTCGCCTCGGCGACCCGATCGTCCGAGAACCGGTGGGAGAGTGATCCGGATGCCAGTACCAGTACCTTGCGGTCGCTTTTTTCAATGGCGCGACGAACCGCAGCACCAAAGGCAAAGCTGTCTTCCAGCCGATGCCAGGCGCACCAGGCGGCAATGGAAATGACCTTGAGCTTTTGGCTGTCCGGTACGCCCATGTGCATGTAGCGCATGGGAACGAGTGTTCCGTATTCAAGCTCCAGGCTAGGGATGTTATGGGCCATGGTGCGGATCCCTGCGGCATTGGCTTCCTCACCGATCAGGGCTCCCAGCTCGGGATCGCCCGGATATTGATACGCCATGTCCTTGATGAAGTGCGGCAGCTCGTTACTGGTGTAGATCCCTTCGAACTGCTGCCCGCAATTGATGTGGTAACCACTGTTGACCATCCAGTGAACATCGAACACGACGGCCGTGTCGGCGCCCAGGTCGCGGGCGCGCTGACCGATGAGCTTGTGTCCGGCGATGGCTGCCTCGCGGCAACCCTGGTGCTTTCCGGGCAGTTCAGACAGATACATGGATGGAACATGTGTAATCTTGGCTGCAAGGACGACTTCGCCCATGACAGTTCTCCTTGTTAGCCCCGAACAGAAGATCAGGGCGCTGTGTTGTAACTGCTTGGCCGTGATAAGCCCGAAAACCCGGGTGCTTGCCTGCCGATACCGCTAGCAGGCGCTGGCCCTGGGGACGGGAGTGGTTACACACCCCAGCGCGGGATGTGGTGACTGCCCATGGAGATGCACACGTTCTTCACCTCTGTGAACACCTCGAAGCTGTACTCGCCTCCTTCACGTCCAGTACCAGAACCTTTCACACCACCGAATGGCTGGCGCAGGTCCCGTACGTTCTGGCTGTTGATGAACACCATGCCGGCCTCGATGCCTCGGGCCAGACGGTGCGCCTTGCCGATGTCCTGGGTCCAGATATAGGACGCAAGGCCGTATTCGGTATCATTGGCCAGGCGCAGGGCTTCGGCCTCATCCTTGAATTTGATGAGGCAGACGACAGGACCGAAAATCTCTTCCTGAGCGATACGCATCCTGTTGTCGACGTTGGCAAATACGGTGGGCTGGATGAACTGCCCCTTTGTCAGATGGGCGGGCAGGTTCGCTGGACGCTCCAGACCACCTGCCATGAGCGTGGCGCCTTCTTCCAGGCCGATCTTGATGTAGCCTGTGACCTTGTTGTAATGAGCCTGGGTAATCATCGAGCCGACCTGGGTCTTTGGATCTTGCGGATCACCCACGATCAGGCGCTTGGCGCGTGCAGCGAACTCCTCGACAAACTGGTCGTAAACCGTTTCCTGGATGAAGATACGGCTGCCCGCCGTGCAACGCTCACCGTTGAGCGAGAAGATGGTGAAGAGAGCGGCGTCCAGCGCACGGCCTAGATCGGCATCATCAAAGATGAGCACAGGCGATTTGCCGCCCAACTCCATGGAATACTTCTTGAGTCCCGCCGTTTCCATGATTTTTCGGCCGGTAGCGGTGCCGCCAGTGAATGAGATGGCCCGCACGTCCGGGTGACGAACCAGGGCGTCTCCAGCTGTGGCGCCATAGCCCTGCACGACGTTCAATACGCCTGGCGGAATGCCTGCTTCCAAGGCCAGACGGCCTAGTTCGTTGGCCGTAAGGGGCGACAGCTCAGACATTTTCAACACGGCGGTATTGCCCAGTGCCAGACACGGCGCCGTTTTCCATGTCGCTGTCATGAACGGTACGTTCCAGGGTGAAACCAGGCCGCAGACCCCTACCGGCTGGTGCAGGGTATAGTTCAGCATCTGGTCATCGACCGGATAGGTATGCCCATCCATCCGTGTGCAGACTTCTGCAAAGAAGTCGAAGTTATGGGAGGCTCGGGGTATGAGTACGTTCTTGGTCTGATGAATTGGAAGCCCCGTATCCAGGGTTTCCAGCTCGGCCAGATTTGGCACGTTCTTGTCGATCAGCTCGCCCAGCTTGCGCATCAGCTTGGCCCGTTCCTTGGCTGGGGTGTTGGCCCACTTGGGGAAAGCTTCCTTGGCAGCCGCCACGGCTTGGGCGACTTCCTCGGCGCCGCCGCTGGCCACTTCGCCCAGTGCCTCGCCGGTCGCCGGGTTGTAATTGGTGAACGTTTCCTTGCTCTCGACCTCACGGCCGTTGATCCAGTGCTTGATCATTTCAGACCTCTTTGGCAGCTGCGGCGAAGAAAGCTTCTTCGCTGACGATGGTATTGACGAGGCGACCGACGCCTTCCACTTCCACAACGACTTCATCTCCAGGCACCACATCGGCAAGGCCTTCCGGCGTTCCGGTGGCGATCATGTCGCCGGGCTGCAGGGTCATGAAACTGGAAAAGTATTCGATCAGGTAGGGGATATCGAAGATCATGTCCGCCGTGGTGCCTTCCTGCTTCAGCTCACCGTTGATCCAGGTGCGTAGGCGCAGGTTGGACGGGTCTGGCACATCGGCGGTGTCGACGATCCAGGGACCGATCGGTGTGGTGCAGTCGCGGTTTTTCACCCGCAGGTTGGGGCGGTAGTAGTTCTCGAGGTAGTCGCGGATCGCGTAGTCATTGCACACGGTATAGCCAGCCAGATAGTCCAGAGCGTCCGCGCGCTTTACATGACGTGCCGGTTTGCCAATGACAGCCACCAGCTCACACTCGTAGTGCATGTACTTGACGTTGTCAGGCCGCCAGGTGATCTGCCTGTGTCCGGTATAGGTGTTGGGCGATTTGATAAAGGCCAGTGGCTCGGTGGGTGCTTTGAAAGCCAGCTCTGCCGCGTGGTCCGCATAATTGAGGCCCAGGGCAAACATGCTGCCTGTGGCGGGCGGCAGCCATTCCACCTGGTCTTCCAATAGCCGTTCGCCACTGGGCAGACGTACTGCATGGTCATCGTCGACGGTAACGGTATGGATCTCACCCTGATAGCGAATACGTGCATGTTTCATGGGGTGCTCCTTATTCCGCAACTACGGTATTGATGAGGCGGCCGATGCGGTCGATCTCGACCTCTACGCGATCACCCGGCGTGACATCGACGCGGCCCTCAGGCGTACCGGTGATCAGCACGTCGCCTTCGTTCAACGTCATGAACTCGCTCAGCTCGGCGATTAGCTGAGGGAGGGTGCGTACCCAGTTAGCCGTCGTGTTTTCCTGGCGCAGCGTGCCGTTTACATAGAGCTTGAGGGTGAGCAGATTCGGGTCGCTCACGGCCTCTGCCGGCACCAGCTCAGGACCTATGGAACAGAATCCGTCCCGGCATTTGGCCTTCACGGCAGGCCGATAGTAGCTCTCTTCCGGCAGGCTGAATTCATTGATGACGGTATACCCCGCCACGTAGGCCATGGCCTGGTCTTCAGTTACCCGGCTGGCCCGTTTGCCAATCACTACTCCCAGGGCTGGGCCTGCCTGCAGACGCTCACCCTGGGGCATGATGACGGGCTGCTGGTGCCCGTTACGGGTGTTGGGCGTCTTGATGAACAGGACCGGTTTCAGTGGGGGCTGTTGGTAAGGCGGTTCGTGAAACTCTTCAAGTCGGCTGCGCAAAAGGCCTTGGAAATTCAGGGCGACGCCGAACAGTGTTCCATTGGCAGATTCGCTAAGTGATCGCGACATGGCGCTCTCCCTTGTTATTGGTGTGGAAACAGGGCATGCCTGTTTGGGAGTAATTAGTTAATGTGTTAACTTTATATTTAATATGTTAACTAAGGTCAAGTGTTACCTGAGTTCGCGTATGCTTGGTTCAACAACAAAAAGAATGATGTTCATGAAAAGTCCTGCGTCCGTGTCTATCCAGCCGATCCCCAACATCAACATCGGTCAGGTCTACGACCAGCGTTATGCCGATGCCGAGGTGCATTACGATGCGCTAGGCAGACTGGCGGAGTTCTTCGGGCGTAACATGCGTGCCCACCGGCATGACCGGTTCTTTCAGGTGCATTACGTGAAGACCGGCAAGGTTCGGGTGTACCTGGATGACCGGCAGTACCAGGAGCAGGGCCCTATGTTCTTCATCACACCGCCTCCGGTCCCCCATGCCTTTGTGACGGAGGAGGGCAGCGACGGACATGTCCTGACGATTCGCCAACAGCTGGTATGGTCGCTATTGCAGGAGGTGCCTGATCTCTGGACCGCGTCGGGATTCCTGCCGATCTGTGTAGGCCTGGCCAGCCTGGAGGCTGAGTTTCGCGAAGAGGCCGAGCGGCTGGCCTCGTTGTTTGAGTTGCTAAGGCTGGAGGCGGGTACATCTCGTCCTGGCCAGGCCTGTGGCCTGATAGCCCTGACTCGCCTGATCTTTATCAGCATGCTTCGTCTCTCTCCAAAATCAATCGCGGCACAGCCTGCGCGGCAGGATGACCTGCAGTTGTTTCGGCGCTTCAATGAACTCATCGAAGCGCACTACACCGAGCATTGGCCATTGTCCCGATACGCTGATCAGTTGGGCCTGACGGAATCGCGGCTGAACGACATCTGCCGACGTACCGCAGACATTCCCTCGAAACGGCTCGTCCATGACCGCCTTATGCAAGAGGCCAAGCGGCTGTTGGTGTTCACAGGGAGCTCAGCCAACGAAATATGCTTTCGCCTGGGCTTCAAGGATCCTGCCTACTTCAGTCGCTTCTTTACGCGCCAGGCAGGTATTACGCCCAGCGACTATCGGCTCAGCCGTCGCGCCAGCACTTTGGCAACCGAGTCGTAACCCCTAAAAAAGCCGCGCCACGTATGACGCGACAAAGGGGCGACCGGTCAGGCAGCGCTGTGCTCGCGTTGCAGTCGATGAAAATTACGGCTGAAATACACCAGGCTGTCGCATCGCTCGCGGGTACAGATTTCATCGAGCTCTACGAGAAGCACCGAGTGGGTGCCGACTTCCTGGGTATCGGTAATCCTTCCCTGCAGGCTGGCTAGGGCATCGTCAAGAATCGGAACGCCCTCGCGGCCCTCCTTCCAGGCGTGACGCTTGAAGCGCTCATCCATGTCGATACCGGTCATCCCGGCAAAATGACGGGCCACTTCTTCATGTTCGCCCGCCAGGACATTCACGCACAGCCGCCCGTTCTGCTTGAAGACACCATTCATGGCACTGTTGCGGTTGATGCACACCATAACGGTGGGCGGCGTGTCCGTGACCGAGCAGACGGCAGTGGCCGTAATGCCACAGCGTCCACCAGGACCATTGGTGGTCAGGACATTCACGGCGGCGGACAGCGACGCCATAGCATTGCGAAAGGCTTGTTGGGTTGGGCTGAGTTGGGTCATGACCTTTACCTCCACGGGGCGCCGGATCAGCGATCCGGCGACAGCATTGCAGGATTACTGGCGAATACGGTCCAGCATGTTGATATCGTCCGGGTTGGTCAGGTGCGGAACGGTCCAACCGTTTAGGTCGTAGTCCGACAGGCACTGCTCTACCATATCAGTCATGCTCTTCATCGCACCGGTTCCTTGTGCATGGCGCAGCGCCTGCATGCGGATCTCGTCCTGGCTCCCGGCATAGTTGATTTCGTACAGCTCATGGCGTCCGCCAAATTCCGTGCCGATGGCATCCCAAAGTAGCTTCAGGATCTTGATACGTTCCTCATGGCCCATACCGCCGGACCCGCGACAATAGGTACTCAGGTATTTGTTCAGCGTCGGATCCTTGAGATCACGCGATCCGGTGGGCAGGTAGATCAAGCCGCTGGCCACGACCTGCTCAATGATCTTCTTGATCTCCGGATAGGCTTGTGGCGCCAGCACACGGTAGGCTTGCAAGGCTTGAGCGCTGGGTAGCCAGGCGCCGTTTTTCCACTCGGAAGCATTACCGTACATGGCGTCGGTAAGTGACCAAAAAAGGTTACGCCATGCAACCACTTCGCCCATTTGTGCCTGCACGCCACGGAACTCCAGCGAGCCGGTGCATTGCAATGCCTTGAACAGTGCACCGGTGATGAAGTCCAGTTTGACGGCCAGACGGGTACAGCCTTGCATGGGGAACAGTCGACCAAAGCCGCCTTGTGGAAACCATTGCTTACAGCGATCGAAATCTCGATAGATCAGAATGTTTTCCCATGGGATGAACACCCGGTCCATGATGAGGATGGCGTCGTTCTCGTCGAAGCGGCTCGACAACGGATAGTCAAATGGAGAACCCGTCATCCCGGCCACCAGCTCATAGGAGGGACGGCAGATCAGCTTCATGCCCTTGGTATTCATCGGGGCGATAAACATCAAGGCGAAATCTGTGTTGTCTCCGAGCAGCTGCGCAGAGCCTTGCCCCACGAAGTTATAGTGTGTCAGGGCCGAGTTGGTCGCCACGACTTTCGCGCCGCTGACGATGATGCCACCGTCAACTTCTTCATCCACGGAGATGAATACGTCCTTTACCTGATCGACCGGCTTGTCGCGATCGATGGGCGGGTTGACGATAGCATGGTTGAGGTAGAGGCACGCTTCCTGGATACGCTTGTACCAGGTGCGGGCATTCTGCTCGAATTTGCCATAGAACTCGGCGTTGGCGCCCAGTGCGCTGCCAAAGGCGGCCTTATAGTCAGGTGTGCGGCCCATCCAGCCATAGGTCAGACGCGACCACTCGGCGATGGCATCACGCTGTTCGCGCAGTTCATCAGCGTTACGGGCGAAGCGAAAGAACTTGTGTGTATAGCCGCCGTTGCCCGTGTCGGTTTCCCAGCAGAGCGTTTCTCTGGTTTCGGGATCATGGAGGGCGTCGTACAGCTTGGCCATGGAGGCCGCGGCATTACGGAAGGCCGGATGGGTAGTGACATCCTTGACGCGATCGCCATAGATGTAGATTTCACGATCATCACGCAGGCTGGCCAAGTATTCTTCGCCCGTCAGTGGACGGTTTTTCTCGGCACGATAATCTTCGGGCATCATGAGGACATGTCTCCGTATCATTGTTCTTATGCAGGTAATGCGTAACGCTTGGAAGAGATCATGAGCCTGCCGCCGCGGCGGAAGAATGGCTTTTCCAGACAACCGCTTGTACTTTTCATGGAGCGATTTCATCAGCCATTTCGGGCTGATGAATCTCGCCAGGGGAGCTGAACGAAATGAATGTATTGATCGTGGGTGCGTCACGGGGTATCGGATTGGCGCTGGTTACGCAGTACCTGGAACGCGGTGCGCAAGTCTTTGCGCTGGTTCGTCGGTCTGATAACGAAGCCTTGCAACAATTGAGCGCGACTTACGGCGATCGGCTGGTGCTGCTATCCGGCGATATGACGGACCCGACACTAATTCCTTCTCTCAAGAAGCAATTGCAGAACACAACGCTGGATCGTCTGATCGTCAACGCAGGGATTTATGGACCTGATCACCAGGATGTCATGGCAATCAATACCGAAGAGATTGCAGAGTTGTTCTCGACAAATACAGTTGCGCCGCTGCGTGTTGTCGAAGGGTTAAGCCATTGCATCGCAGACGGCGGAGTGGTGGCGTGTATGAGTTCCCAGATGGGAAGTGTCACGCTTGATCGTGCCGCGGATATGCCGTTGTATGGAGCCAGCAAGGCGGCCCTGAACAGCCTGCTCAGGAGCTGGGCATCCTCGCATACCCCGTTGTCGTTCAGTGTGCTGGCGTTACACCCGGGGTGGGTTCAGACCGACATGGGCGGCCACTCGGCACCACTGACCACAACCGAAAGCGCTAAGGGTCTGATTGCCGTCATCGAGCAGCAGGCGGGTCGCTGCCAGTGTGATTTTGTCAGCTACCAGGGCGAGTCGCTACCCTGGTAGGTTGAGGCACGTTAGTACGGAAATAAGGCACACAGTCTGCTCCGTCCTGTGCCTCGTACCTTTATGCACAGACCAGTGGCTTGCGGTTCGCCCAAGGTTGGACGCGTTCGAGTTGTGCCGCCAGCGCAAGCAGGGTGTGCTCTTCACCAAAGCGTGCCGCAAAATGCGAGCCGAGTGGCAGCCCATTCTCTGTCCAGTAGAGCGGAACGGACATGGCCGGTTGGCCGGACGCATTGAACAGCGCCGTGAAGGGTGAATAGCTATGGAAGGCTTCGATTACTTCGGCCAGGCTGAGGCTGGGGTCAAAGGCGTCCAGGTCACCGATCAGGGGTGGTTCCCGAGTCAGGGTTGGCGTCAGGATCAGATCATGGTCAATCAGGAAGTAGGCCAGCTGCCTGCCCAGCGCATGGATGCTTTCTACCGCGGCGGCATAACGTGCGGCCGGAATATCACCCCGCTCGCGTAGAATGATGCGCGTACGGGGGTCCAACTCTTCGTCTGCTACGGGCTGCCCTCTCAGCTGGCCGACCATATCCAGAAAGTTTCGAGTGCTTGGGCCAATGATATTGAAGAGGTGGTCCAGAAGTCCCGGCAGATTGACGGGTAGCGTGGCAAGCTCCACATGATGGCCGAGCTGCTCGCACAGCCGTGCAGTATGACGTACCGCCTTCAACGCCTCCGGACTTGTTGGCCACGGCCCCAGTTGCTCGATCACCGCGATACGAAGCGGTGCAGGATCAGCCGAGACGGCCTGGGCGAACGGCATCGCTTGAGCCGGCGCTGCGTAGGGCGCACCCAGGTCCGCCCCAGCGGTGGCGTCCAGCAGAAGGGCACTGTCGCGTACGGATAACGTAATGGCATGGGGCGTCCCCATTCCGGCCCACCCTTCGCCTACCAGCGGACCGGAAGGCAGTCGGCCTCGGGTGGGTTTCAGACCGAAGACCCCGCAACAGGATGCCGGGACACGCAGTGAGCCGCCCCCATCGTTACCATGAGCAAACGGGATGGCACGGGCAGCGACCAGGGCGGCAGCACCACCGCTGGACCCGCCGGCACTGCGTTCCGTATTCCAGGGATTTCGGGTGGCGCCGAAACGGGTCGACTCGGTGGTGTAGGAGGTTCCGAATTCCGGTGACGTGGTCGTGCCTGCAAACACACAGCCCGCGCGACGCAGACGGGCAACCACTTCACAATCAAGATCAGCGCGTGCCTCACCCATGACGCGCGAGCCCTGTGTCATGCGGGCGCCCTGGACAGGGGAGAAGAGGTCCTTGATGAGGGTCGGAACACCGGCCAGTACGCCTTGTCGGGCTTCCGGTCGTTGTGCCATCTGCCGGGCCACGTCATAGCACCGCTCGCTGATGGCGTTGAGTTGCGGGTTCACCCGGTCGAGCCGCTGGATCGCCGCGTCGAGCAATTCGGTGGGCGTCACTTCACCTTGCCGTACGAGCAGGCTCAGGGCTGTGGCATCCAGGGTGTCCAGCAGGTGGTCGATGTCATTCATAAATGGAGCTCCTTGTAACTGAATTCAGGGATGGGTGGAGCGGGCCGGGCTGGTGATTCCACGGCGCAGGAAGCTGAGCAGCGCCCACACAAGCGCGGTGATGGCGCTGGCGACGGCAAGCAGGCCAATGGCATGGTGCAGATCACCGGTTTGGCCAAGCAGAGCAATGACGATCAGTGGACTTGAGAACTGGCCCAGGTACAGGCAGGCGGTGAAGATACCGAGTCCCCGGCCACGGGCGGTCGCGCTCAAGGCATTCATCACCGGTGCCATGGAATTGGGAACCAGCATGCCGGCGCCCAGACCGTGAATCGTCACGGCGAGCAGAACTTGGTAATAGGTGTGGGCGGTAATGAGTAGCCACAGTCCGCTGGCCATGAGCAGTAGCAGTAGCACATTGCACCCCGCGAGCCCTACACTTCGACGAACGAAGGGCCAGAGCAGCGAGCCTCCCAGTGAAGTGAGAAGCCCCAGCCCTGCGCACAGCCCGATCAGCGTACTGGACGTAACCCCCAGCCCGACCAGCAGGGTGGGGCTTTGGACTGGGACGATGAAACTCAGCACCATGCCAAAGAACACCAATAGATAGTTGATGATTAGCGGCGGAAGGGAGGACTGCCCAGGCTCGGTTGAATGCATTGCCCGGGCATGATGAACCTCGGGCTCCCAGAGCAGCTTGAGCATGGCCGGGACAAGCAGGAGGGGAAGCATGTACAGCAGAAACGGTGTTCGCCAGGAGTGTTCCCCCAGTGCGCCACCGATGGCAAAGAAGATCGAGCCTACCAGACCAATCGTGATGACTTGCCCGTTTACGTAGCGCATGCGTTGTTCGCCATGCCAGTAATCGGCGATGAGCGTGACGCAGCAAGTCATGACTGCCGCCTCGGCACAGCCAAAGAGCAGTCGCAGACCAACAATTCCTTTCAGGCTGTCCAAAAATGCAGGTGTGGCGCCGCAAAGTGCATAGACCAGTGTCGCCAGAATCAGCAGACGTTTGCGTCCGAGCCGGTCGGCCAGCCAACCGGCCAGCGGTGCGCAAAGCGCAATGGCCAGTGCCGGCCCCGTAATGGCCAGTGGTATGAGAACGCTCGTCTGGGGCTCTACCGGCCCGAATTCTGCGGCAATCTTGGGTAGAACCGGCGCGACCATCACGGAGCCCATGATTGTCAGGCTGCTACCAAGCATGAGGACAGCGCCCTGCGCGCGACCAGCGGTATGCCGGCCTTCTAGATAGGACTGGGACATGGTAATTCCTCAGAAACTGTGGGAAAAACGCACGGCGACGGCATAACCCTCGGTACGGTTACGGGCGTCGAATTCCTTGTAAGCATGCACCCAGACAGGTGGCAGCCCCGGCTGGAAAAAGCTCACTGCAGGTCCGATGGCCAGTACCCGGGCGCGGTTACCGTAGGTAAGGTTGGGTGCGTCATCGTCGCTGAGCTGGCGGTAGTAGTAACCGCCAATACCGGCTGTCCAAGGCCCGAAATGCTGGCCCACTGCGAACTCGTGGCGGTACTCAGTTCCGCTCTTGTAATCCGTAGAATGGTTACGGGTGTTCACGTCCAGCTCGAAGCTGGATGACACCTCGAATCCTGAATCACTGATATAGGTGGCGTTGACGATAGGTGAAAACGTCCAGTGGTTGAGGCCGGGGCTGACCAGACGGTTCTTGTCGTAATCGCCGGTGGGTGCCTGAATCTGGAACTGCGCGTTGATACCAAGGTTACGTGAGGGCGTCCATTGTAGAATCAGTGGCAACACCTGCAGGTCCGCCTGCCGGAATACGTGAGTGCTGTCCGAAAAGACGGTGGTGCCGCCCACCTTGACCTTGAGATCAGCGTCCATGTCGAAAAAAGGCGCGATCACACCAAACCCGTATTTTGCACCCAGCAGTTCGGTATCGGTCATGCGGATATAAGCCAGGCCGAGTGAGAGGACGCCAAGGGAAAAATCAGTCCCGTTGTCTCGGCCGTGGCGGTCTTTGACAGTATTGGCCCAGTAGTAGTTGGTACGCAGGCCAACGGTGCCTGTTGGCGACGGTGGCGGTGTGAACCCGGCGCCAAAATCATAGACACCAAAGGCTGTTGTAGGGGCTCCGCCCTCAGTCGCCTGGGCGGGATGAGTCAGGAATAAAGTGGCTAAAAATACGGAGCTAATTGTTGTGATCTTGTATGCTTCGTACATCGAAACCTCTCCCTTTGTTTTTTCTTAGGGTGGGGGAGGTCAAGCGAGGGTTGTTATCCGGATTTGGCAAAACTGGTCATATAGTCTTCACGAACACGGCGTAAAGTGGCGGATGGTTTTTCGCCAAACAATTTAGCGTAGTCGTTGGCAAAGCGGCTCAGGTGCCAAAAGCCCCATTGGGCTGCTACGTCCTGCACTGAAACCGTGCCGTCACTGTGACAAAGCGCACGGTGCGCCGCATTCAGGCGCAGCGTACGCAGATAAGTGGTCGGGTTGACGCCCAACGCCTCCTGAAAACAGTACTGCAGTTTGCGTCGGCTGGCGCCGATGCGGTTACAGAGTTCCAAAATCGAAGGCGGCGTTTCCTGACACGAAAGCGCATACTCGCGGGCTCGGTCTACCATCCGCTTGCGGGCTGTGGGAGTCAGTGCCGGAACCTCTTCGCCAGCATCGAGCAGATCCAGAAGGTGCAACAGAACGGTTTCCCGGATACCGTTTCGGATAGCCTCGTGCTTCAAGAGGCCTTGACTCTGGCTTTGCGTATTTGCGATGTCGTCAAGCAACCTGACGAACTCGCTGTAGCGCTGATGGGGGCGGAGACGGTAACACTTCGGCAAGTCGTCAAGTGTGAACGGGCTCTGTTGCTGCTCTAGTATGGGAAGCAGCTCGGCCTCTGCAACGGTGATGCATAGCAGGTCGAGATTGGCAGGCGTCTGCAACTCTGGCAGGTGAGCGCCGCGGGCGACCAACAGGCTGGCTTCTCTCAACGAGTGTCCGGCGCAATGAAGCTCGCACGCTTCGTTGAGGGGCAGGCTGAATGCAATCGCACCTGGCCATGCCGAGCCGTTCTTGCGCAATGCCTGATTGCACCGATCGCGGGTCAGATGCATCCAGTCCAGCTGGATATCGATCAGTTCTCCCTCGAAGCGTCCAGACGAGACCTGGTCATAATGCAATGCCCAGCCTGTCATGGCGTGGGAGTGCTCCGATACGTCCTGAGTATGGGTGTGATGCATTCGAGCCTTTACCGGTAACGCAGCCTTGATGTCTTGGTGCATTTTGGAAACCTTTCTGCTCGTTAAAGGCCTTTCCTGCGTACTGAGGCAAGTTCTGTTCCTCAACGTACCATTCAGATGTAGATGTGCCAAAAATGGCTATTTGGTAGCGCGTTCACACCAGGGCCATCTTGGATTCAGGCAGCGTCATGCCACCGTCAACGACCAGCGTCTGCCCTGTAATGAACGAGGCGGCCTCTGAGGCCAGAAACAGCATCGCACTGGCAATGTCGGACGGTTGACCAAGCCGCCCGAGCGGGATGCCTGCCCTGATCTGTCGGGTGACGTCGCTGTCGCCCAAGTTGTCCATGGCAGGTGTCTGGATCATCCCCGGCTCGACGCCATTCACCCGAACGTTATGAGGTGCCAGTTCCAGGGCGGCATTACGAATGAATCCGTTCACGCCAGCCTTGGCCGCCGCGTAATGGCAGAGCCCGGGATAAGCGACTCGAGGTCCTGTCACTGAGGACGTAACCAGCACGCAGCCCTTGCCCTGTAGCCGGAACAGTGGCAATGCTTGCTGCGTCAGCCAGAACAGGGATGACAGATTGACGGCCAGGGTACGTTCCAGCACTTCAGGTGTAATACCAGCAAACGGAGTTAGTGGGAAGTAGCCGGCGTTATGTACCAGGACATCCAGCCGGCCGCAGGTTTGTTTGACGGTTTCCATGAGTGTCCTGATCTGATCGCGCTCGGCCAGGTCTACCGGATGGGCGGTCACGTGTCTTCCCTCCTTTTGCAATCCCCGCGCGACCGCTGCTGCGTTCTCCGCATTGAGGTCGGCAATGACGACCTGTGCGCCAGCTCCGGCAAAGTGCTCGACAATTCCTCGCCCGATGCCTTGGCCGCCCCCGGTGACGAGAACGACCTTGCCGGTAAAATCGTGTATCGATCCTGCTGATGTCTGATCCTGCATCATCCTGCTCCTGCGGTTATGTCGAATGAAGATAGAAGCGCAGTACGGGCCGATCGCTGCCTTGTACTGCGCCTATTGCTGACGTCTTATCTGTCTTTACAAATGCTCGTAGGCGAGCGTGGGCACATCGACGATGCTGGAGCCGCCGTCCGCCACGATTGATGCTCCTGTAATGATCGAGGCTTCAGAAGAAAGCAGAAATCGGCAGACTTCAGCGATTTCCACTGCTGTGGCGGGACGGCGAAGGGGGACATCGCGGGTTACCCGGTCATAGGCAGCCTCGAGGCTTTCGCCGTAATGCTGCATCAGTGGCTGCATCTCTTCATCGGCCATCGGCGTTTTCACCCAGCCTGGACAGACCGCATTCACGCGGACGCCGGCAGGGCCATAATCCTTGGCGAGCGAACGGGTCAGGCCGATCAAAGCATGTTTGGCTGTGGTATAGCTGCAGACTCCCGCCCCAGCAGCCAGCGAGGCGATTGAGCCTAGCAGCACGACTGCACCCCGCTGCTCGATCAATGAGGGCAGGCACGCCCTGACGCTGTAGAAAGCGGTGTCCAGATTGCTTTGCATTGCTTGCTGCCATCGGGTATCGCTGGTCTCGAGTGCAGTGCCCTGGCCCAGACCGCCCGCTGACGCCACAAGGCCATCGATTCTGCCGAAGCGCTCGATGATCCGAGGGATGAACGTCTCCCAATCCGCACTGCTGGCCGCATTACCCGTCAGTACCAGCCCATCTGTACGAGCGGCTACCTCCTCCAGCGGTTCCCGACGGCGACCAATGAGTACAAGCTGGGCGCCTTCATCGGCAAGGCGATAGGCGCACGCCTCACCGATACCGCTACCGGCCCCGGTGATTACGTAGGTTTTCACCTCATTCATGGCCTGGGTACTCGGTTGTGTTGAGGATTCTGCTGAATGAGCCAACCGGGAAGTTCGACCACTGCCCTAGATCATCACCCGTATGGCCGCAGATCTTTCCGTCGCTGCGGTGTTGCTTCAGGTCGATCAGCACCAGCCCGAGCGTAGGAATGATCTTTTCCCGCCATACGAACAGATAGAGCTCGTTCTCCAGCTTGAAATAATGGCAGCGGTCCGTATCGGCCAGCCCACGTTCAACGCCACTCAGGCAATGCCAGCTGTAGAGGTTTTCGTTGAGATAGATGTGTTCATAAACCTCATGAGGACTGTAGGCGTAGCAGTTGCGGATGCCGACCAGTTCGTGGGTCGGCTGATGTGGGTGATTCGCTTCCGACGGTGATGTACCTGAATAAAGGCCCTGTATCGTCCCATGAGTGAACTGCGCCGAGACTGGCGTTAGATCCTGGCCCGACAAGGCACACCTGAACAGATCGCTGCGCTGATCATCCTGCGTTGGGAGCTGCCCGTAGACCCGCGTGAAAACGCCTTGCTTCACGTCCAGCACGAGGCTGATCGAGGCAGTGGACGTGTCGGTCTGCTGAAGAAAGTCGATCAGGTAGATCCCTTCCCGGATGGAAGTGACACGAGAGGCCGCCTCGTGAGATGTCGAGTGGTCTGCAGAGGACCAGCCAACCGCATTTTGGCTGAAGCGGTAGGTAATGGATTCGCCGGACGGGCCGTCGAGCACTAGCGTCCTGCCGTTGAGGTCGTTCGAGACAGGCAACGTGTAGTTATCGAGGTTGAAGCCATCGGCCAGTGCGCCTACGGTGATCCAGTCCTGTTGTTGGGTCATGTCATACACTCCGTTTGATAGTTGAGGTCATCATCTACCAGCGGCCTGGCGCCCGGTATCAACCAGATGGTTGAGGTCGCCAGGAGAAAGCTCACAGAAACAGGTGCCGGATCAATTCAGTGCGGTTCGTGACGTTGAACTTGCGATACAGGTTATTCAGGTGCGTTTTAACGGTCGGCAGTCCCATATCCAGATGCCGCGCAAGCGCCTTGTTGCTCAGGCCGTCTTTGAGTGCCAACGCAATGTCCTGCTCTCGAGGCGTCAGGCCGGTCAGGCGGGCTGTCTCGCAAGGTTCATGGATGAAGGCCCACGGCAGCGTAAGCTCCAGCAGACTTTGCAGGCCTGTCAGCCGTTCTATCTCTTCGGCTGTAAATGCGCCTAGTGCCCGTGTGCGCAGAAGCGAGATACCAAATGCCGGCCGTCCGGCCTGATAGGTCAGGATTTCGATGACATCGCAAATGGAGTAGGTATCGAGAAAGGTGGCGTATCGGCGCGAGCGATGTGCTTCTTGCCGAGTCGCTGCCACGCTGAGGGGAACGACTGCCAATCCCAGTTCGTGACAGCAGATGGGCCGCAACGGATCAAATTCGCGGTAGACGTCCAGGTAGCACTGATGTACCTGAGGCGTCATAGTCAGCAGCTCGTAGTGGTGAGCCTCAAGCTGCTGATTTACCTGATAGAGCACGGCAGAGGAAGCCGGTACGATTCGCGTTACCGCCTGTAGGCATCGCTGTTTGCCTTCAGTGGCTGGCATCATGACGAAGGTCTGCCTGGGCTCTGATTTATGCAGCCGCGAGGTAGTGTTTGACAAACCCATCACTGACGACTTCCCACAGGACAGGTGTGCCCTTGGTGACAGACCAGCTATCTCCGGTCTTGTAATGGGTACTTTTGCCTGTGGATTCGTCAGTTAGGATGACCTCACCATAAACAACCGTTGCCTGCTCATTGAACGGGTACACCATTCGGAACTTGCTTTTAGTGGTACCAAAATAAGCAGAGCTGACCGGATCGGTCGGCGCACCAAAGGTCATCTTGCCAAAGCACTTGCCGTCGCCTTCCAGGATTTCCGAACCCAGATCCGCCACGGTGCCCCAGGCTTCAAGATCGGCCAGTGCGGTGCCTTGTTTAACAGTGAATAACGACATGAAACGGTCCTCTTGTTAAGGGAAAATATCAGCGGCGGCCTGTCATGTAGCCGGCGCTCTGATGCATGATCTTGCCCAGGCTGCAGATAACCGGGCGGAAATGGTCCTTGCCTATGATGTTGCTATGGCGAACCGAGCTGATCAGGTCGTAGCGGGCAGAGCCTTCGCTCATGCCCTCAGCCAGAACCTTGCAGATAATGTGGCTTGGCGTTACGCCGAAGCCTGAATAGCCCTGTACGTAGAACGCATTGGGTCGGCCGGACAAGGTGCCGATCTGTGGAAACAAGTTGGCACCGCATGCCATCGGGCCACCCCAGGCCAGATCGATCTTCACGTCCTTGAGGTATGGGAAGATCTTGAGCATCAGGTTGCGGTTCCAGGCCTTCAGGTCTTTGGGGATATAGTCGAGATAAGGCGTAGCAGCGCCAAATAGCAACCGGTTCTCGGCCGTAACGCGGTAATAGTCAATGACCGGGCGGATATCGCTGTAGGCCCCACGGATCGGGCTGATGCGTTCGATCAATTCATCCGAGAGCGGCTCGGTCA
This sequence comes from Pseudomonas sp. WAC2, assembly GCF_030403525.1. Taxonomy (NCBI): domain Bacteria; kingdom Pseudomonadati; phylum Pseudomonadota; class Gammaproteobacteria; order Pseudomonadales; family Pseudomonadaceae; genus Pseudomonas; species Pseudomonas sp. WAC2. Next base: position 299,151 of record NZ_JAUEPD010000004.1, on the reverse strand, counting down.
TGATCTGGAACGCATAGGTGTTGATCGTTTTGGTATGGAGTTCCGGCTCCAGCTTGTTGAGGAAGCTGTCGCATGCCCAAAGCAGCTTGCTTGCCCTGACAGAGCCCTGCCCGGTGCGCACAGTGATCCGCTCACCATACTCAACGGCAAGGGCAGGGCTGTGCTCGAAGATCTTGACGCCATAGCTGGCTAGCGCCTTGGCCTCGCCCAATAGCAGGTTAAGTGAATGAACATGACCGCCGCCCATGTGCAACAGGGCGCTGGTGTAGGCTTCCGATCCAATGATGCGGCGGACTTCCGAGCCTGTCAGCAAGGCAATCTCATGGCCGGAGTTCAGTGATTTGAACTCTTTCTCCCAGGTGCGTAGTGTCTTTTCCTGGCGTGCGTTAAAGCCCATGTAGCCGTAGCCATGATGGAAGTCCGCATCGATATTGTATTTCTGAATCCGGCCCTTGATGATGTCAGCGCCTTTGTCACTGATCTCGAAAATAGTCTTGAGGCCGTCTTCACCTACCTGGTTCTTGATCTTGTCCAGGTCATGACCAATACCCGCCATGATCTGTCCGCCATTACGGCCCGTGCCGCCAAAGCCCAGGTAACGACCTTCGAGCACCACGATATTGGTGATGCCTTTCTCGGCTAGCTCAAGAGCGGTATTGATTCCTGAAAAGCCGCCCCCGATCACAACGACGTCGGCTTCGATGTCCGCATCAAGCGTTGGGAAGCTCAGATTGTATTTCTTGGTAGCGGTGTAATAGGTAGGCGTTTCTATTGTAATCATGGGACTGCCTGGACGAACGAAGATAAAAGTGACCGGTTGAGCCACGCTAGCAGGCTCATGCCTCTATTAATGCAGCGTTCGGGCGGCAAGAATTGTTCCTGGCTGCCATGGGACTTGATCCTCGCTGCCGACCCACATTAGCAGCGTCCAAATCGTCCGCAACGGCCTGATGTTGTGCAGTAGGCTCATCTACTAATGCGCAGCGTGACGTACCGTTTTGCGTCTTACTGCCGAGCCGCCATACCAAGCAGGCATAGCTTACGCTGAGCCATACGGGTTTGATCAGGCGAAAGGGGGGCGGGGGAGTATCTGCAGGTACATCATGCGTGTACGGCTAGAGCGCAGCAGACGGATCGTCCTGACGAATCGATGCGTATATCGCGCACCCGTGGGGCTTACGGCCCGTTCCTTCAAAAGGCGCTGGGAGAACCGCTCAGACGCCAGGCACCATCTAGTTAGCTGCAAGCCGTTTAATAAACGTCGCCGTTAGGCCTCCTACGCAAACACATCTCCAAGCCTTATTGTAATTTATTAAATAATACCAGCCCATAAAAGAGCTTTCCTTTTCAGCCACCTATTGGGTAATAAACAGGGCAAGACAGGCGACCAAAAGCGTGGTACGCGTCGCGTATCAGGGAATCGGCCTACGTTCGGGCAAAATAGCGTTAAAAGAGCTGGTAGCTAACCGTCCAGTCGCACGTCGGGGTCTCCACGGCAACGACCATCAACCGATCACGGCCCTGGCCGTCTGGTTTGCTTGCAGAAAACAGGGTCGACAGGCGATTTCCATACACCGAGCCCTTATCGAGGCGCCAGGAGCGACCATAGCTTTCAACGCTTTGCAGGCACTCCAGTATCAGCCGGCCGGCCGGCTCCTTTAAAAGCTCGTACGTATTGCTAATAAAGTGACTCATACCTTGTTTGCTCCCTTTCAGTTCACTTCACCACCCGAACCCAAACTGCTCCCTGATACAACAGGCAGACCTTATCGCTAGACATGATCACATCGTGAAAATTTCGTGAAAAAAATGTAAATATATTATTGGCTGGCTGCAAAGCACGGCGTACAGTCTGGATACGGAAATGCCTGGGTTCGTTGATATGGATCAGCCTTTTCCACGCGGCTACCCAGGTGCATTTGACCAAAGCGCTGTAATGACACGCCTATCCCTTATATGAGCCCACCCATGAGTATCCAGCCTGCGCCATTGAAGTCCGAGAATCCGGACCGGCCGACGCTTTACGGCCGAACCACTCAGTCAGACATCGAAGTCTTCAGGTTTGAGCAAGACACTATTATGGTCGTGCGCAGTTCCGGCTCAGAAGCGCCTGAATCCGCAGGTGAGGTTGATACTGCCGCGCTGCAGGCTCTGCTGGTTTCGCAGGGGATAAATGGCTCGCGAGCTTTTCTGCTTTGTCAGAAACACCCAGACAGCTGGGCCTGTTATGACTATCGATGCGGTGAACTCCCAGCGGTCCGATTGCTGGAGCATGATGGTCTCAGCGTATTGGCTTACATTTGTGATGAGTTGGAACTCAACGAGTATCCACGGGAGCTGGTGGATCAGATGTGCCGGAGCGAGGCGGGCAAGGTATCGTGACAACTACAGGCGATACCTCAGTTAAGTTCGAGTATGCCCTCACGAGCAATCAATAGCGCCAACCCTATCAAGGCTAATCCTTCAAGCTGAAGCATAGGGTCCAGCGGGTCGAATGCCAGGCAACCTGCACCGCTCAGGCAGAGTAATGTACCCAGAGCAAACAGCATTGCGGTTATCCTCCGTGATCATTATCAGGATCTGCTTTTACATTACGTAGTCATTTTACCCCAAGCCGTACGCCTTTTCAGTGGGTCGTCAAGTGATTCGCAAGTAAGGACGAAACGGCGCTGGAGGGATTGACAGGCGTTAAATCAAAAATGGTTACCTGAATGTGTGGGTAGCGTACTCTGGCTGGGACTGGGTGACAGGGCCAGTCGCTGCTTTCAACGTCTCGTGTACTGTATGGGGTCTGATGAAAACTTTATAGTCACAGTGTTCAGGGATTTTTAAGGAGCCAGTCATGACGTTTGCGCGGCTTTGTCGTAGCGCGGTTGTCGTCGCGTTGATTCTCTATGGGGTTCAAGGTGTACGAGAAGGTTTCAATCCCCTTCAGTGGTCCTCTCGAGACGTATTCGTCCTGCTGAGTGCATGGGCGATTTATCTGGTCATCCTGATGGGTGAGTCATGGCGTCGAGGACGGCATCAGCGATAAGCCTGTTCAACAAAAGAGAAGTCCGTCACAGGTGTGTGCACTTAACTGCAATCAGGTCGACAAGCGGTCTGTGACTTGGTGAACTTGTGAAGGCAATTTGACACTTATATGCCAGCATTGCGTGCCATCTCGCAATGCTCCTTAATGGTCAAATAGCAAAACGCAGGTGATGTGATGCTGGCGCGAGTAGTTGCTCTTTTGGTGTGCATGGCCACAGGATTGATAGTAGCAGACTGGCTGGGACTGATAAGCAGGGTTTCGGCGCTTACACTGTCTGGCACCCTCAGCGTTGTAACGATGCTTTTTGCGTTAACAATTTCCGCACTTTACATCTATACCCGCCTGGATTGATTTCGTTCCATCAGGTTGCCCAGCGCTGGATAACCGGCAACGTGCTCGGAACTATTCATTGACTGAACGATACTGCAAATAGCACAAAGGGAGCCTAAGCTCCCTTTCAACCATGCTGCACGATGCCTTTTGTTTTTCTTGTATGGCCCTAAGCAACCCCTGGATGCTTCGGATGCATTATGTTGTCTTTAAGTGAACGGATTACTTTAGACACTTCACAAGTTCTAAAATGATCAGTTCGCTTCGCCACTTTCAATCTTGTTTTTGTTGTTTTGAAGTGATCTGTTTTATTTGTTGTTCTTGTTATACCAAGGATAAAGCAGGTGCCGTGCCAACTTTAAAAAATCGTTATTAATCAGTGGCTTGAAGGTTTGGCCTGTTTTGGTGTTCCGATGCTGTTCCTGATTTCGTTACGCATTGACCCAGCACTGTCACCACGGCGTAACAGGATTGTTACACCTACGTATGGCAGTTACGTTGCATAAATTACAAGGTGTGTGCCCTGCTTAGGGATGAAAGCGTTTCGTTGCGCTCCTGGAGATCTCTATTACGCTGAAAATGATTTCGCGTAATCATTACAGGTGTTTCATGAGCGTCAATGCAAGAGCGATTCCCCTTTCCCTGGTGTGCCTATTGGCCGCCTGCTCCAACGGCGGTAATACGGAGTCCTATGTCACTGCGCTCGGTGCGCCCAAGCAGGCGATGACCAAGACCCTGGAAACCGGTGCCAACGTGTTGCAGAGCAAGCCGCCTATCGACGCCCTCAATGCCTACCTGGACGGTTTCCATTTCTACAACGGACACCCGCATGGGCAGATGGAGGCTCATCACTACTGCTCGGTCCTTAACGAACAGGTTATCCAGTGTGTCATTTATGACGGCAATACCAGGGATGCCAAGATCATGGGCGTGGAGTACATCATTGATGAGGCGCTCTTTAAGCAGCTGCCTGCCACGGAGAAAGCCCTGTGGCACAGCCATGTCCACGAGGTGAAATCGGGGCAGCTGGTAGCACCCGGGATACCCGAACCGGCGGAGCATAAGCTGATGGAAAAGCTTGTTCATACCTATGGAAAAACCTGGCATACCTGGCACACCGACCAGGACAAGACCTTACCGCTGGGTGTCCCACAGTTGATGATGGGATTTACCACCGACGGCCAAGCTAATCCACAGATGGTCGAAGCGCGTGATCGTCGTATGGGCATCGACAGCAAGGCGAAAAAAGCTGCCCGGGCCGACATCGTCGCTCCGGCCATCGATCCCGGTGCCGATGCCTGGCAAAAGGGAAGGATCATCCAAATCAAGGATCCCACTGGGTCTCAAAATCATGGCGCGCATTCGCAGCCCTGAAGGTAAAACGACCCAGGCATGGTTCTTGTGCCTGGGTCGATTGCACAAGGCTCAGCTCAGCCGGTTATAGCCGCCCGGCACGCCCCGCTTGGATAAGACCCACTGCCACAACTGGATATTCCGGGCGCGAAAGGCGGCAGCGCAAGACTGCAGGTAATACGTCCACATGCGATAGAAGCGTGTGCCGAGTTTTTTCTCAAAGCTTGGCCAGGCAGCATCAAAGTGCTTAAACCAGGCCATTAGCGTCTTGTCGTAATCCGCTCCGAAGTTATGCAGGTCTTCAGCCACAAATAATTCATCAAGGGCATCGCCTATCTGACCAATCGAGGGGAGGTCTCCGTTAGGGAAAATATATTTGTCGATCCAGGGATCCGGAGCGGAATGCCGCTGATTCTTGCCAATAGTGTGAAGCAGAAAGAGCCCGTCATCCTTCAGGCAGCGATGAGCGACCTCCATAAACGTCCTGTGATTCTTGCGCCCGACGTGCTCGAACATACCAATGCTGACAATATGGTCGAAGGTATCGTCCAGGTCACGATAATCCTGCAACCTGAATTCGAGCGGCAGGCCCGCATATTTGCGTTTGGCAAATTCGGCCTGCTCTCTTGAAATCGTTACCCCTACACACGTGACACCATAATGCTCGGCTGCGTAGCCCATGAAGCTGCCCCAGCCGCAGCCGATATCCAGCACTTTCATGCCAGGACGCAGGCTGAGCTTTCGGCAGATGAGGTCAAGTTTGGCCTCCTGGGCAGAAGCAAGGTCCGTTGCATTTTTCCAGTAACCGCAGGTATACGTCATCCGCGGATCCAGCATGGCGGCGTAGAAGTCATTGCCCAAATCATAATGCGCTTGTCCAACCTGCCAGGCTCGGCTCTGAGTCTGAAGGTTGAACAGTTGACTTCTCAGGTAGTGGAGAACCAGCCGTGACGGCTGTATGCGCGAGGGCAAGTCTGCCTTCAGGATGCGATAGATGAATTCATCCACCCGGTCGACATCCCAATCTCCATTGACGTACGTCTCGCCCAAGCCCAGGTTGCCTCGGGCTAATGCCTGCTCTGGAACGCCCTTGTTATGTAGCCGGATGTCCCAAGGGTTGGAACCGTTGACCTTGATTCCGGCAAGATCGAGCAATTCTTCGAAGTAATCGAACGTTCGGGTATGGTCTGGACAGTAAAGCTCTTCATCCTGATGCTTGTGCGAAACTATAGCCATGCGCCTTTTTCTCCTTGATCCTGTCAAAGTTGCTCATGACTTCCGTGAACGTACTGCTCCTTTTGATTGAATAAAATGTACAGCGGATGTGGTAGGCCAAAAGAGTGCTTTGAGTGAAATAGTGTTTTTCTATTTATATGAAACGTGGAGTGCACCTGGCCTCGAAAGTGCTATCGCTGAATACACATTTTGTAAAGTTTACTGATGGCATTGTTGTCCATAAGTTCGTTGCAAGGCCCAAGAAAGACGCTTCGGAATGTTGGATTCGCAGGGAAGGATGGCTCCAGGTAGAACCGCACTCCTGAGCTGACGTACCATATTTCTGCTGCCTGCGCTGTCGCGCAGCGGCTTTCATTCCCCTTGCTAATGCCTCGGAGTCCCATGTCTGTTCGGATCTGTGTTCTCGAAACCGATATTCTTGTCCCTGAATTGGCCGAGCTGTACGACGGCTATGGCGCCATGTTTGTTCGTCTGTTCGAGCAGGTGCCGGAGCAGGTTGAATGCACGGTATATAACGTCGTCGAAGGCCACTACCCACCGGATGGCGCCCGCTTTGATGCATATCTGGTTACCGGCAGCAAAGCGGATTCCTTTGGTGAAGAGCCCTGGATTCAGCGTCTCAAGACCTATGTACAACAGCGTTATGAGCAGGGTGACAAGCTCTTGGGCATCTGCTTTGGTCATCAGTTGCTGGCCCTGGCGCTAGGAGGGGTGGCCGAACGCGCCAAGGGAGGGTGGGGAATTGGGGTACAGCGTTTCGAGGTCGCGCAGGGCTTTTCCTGGCAGCAGCCTCCGCTGGAGAATGTCACGCTGATCGTCTCGCACCAGGACCAGGTCACGGCGCTGCCTCCTGCCGCGCAGTGCCTGGCCAGTAGCAATTACTGCCCGAATGCAGCGTTCGTCATGGGCGATCAGGTGTTGTGCTTTCAGGGGCATCCGGAGTTTGTAGCCGAGTATGCGAACCGGCTATTGGTAAGGCGCCAATCAGTCTTTTCCGTCGAACAGTACGAGACGGCTGTAAGTTCGTTGGAGCAGCCTCATCAGGGTGCCCTGATCGCGCAGTGGATGGTGAATTTTGTGGCAGCCCCTCGTAGCTAATAAGCCGACGCGATACGAAAAAAGGCGGCTCGAAAAGACCGCCTCGGTGATCAAAGCCCAATCATACGTTGGCGTCTCGTAGACGGCGGATGCCAAAGAACAACAGGGCCAGCAGCGGTAGGCTACTGCCCACAAGAACAATGGCTGACCAGCCGCCTCGTTCATAAACAGTGCTGGCTATCGCCGACCCTGTGGCACCTCCAATAAAGATGCTGGTCATGTACAGGCCGTTCAAACGGGCGCGGCTCTTGGCATCGAGCATATAGACGGCACGCTGACCCAGAACCATGTTCATCTGCACGGCAAAGTCGAGCAGAATGCCGGTTATTGCCAGGCTGACGACCCCATAGGGCGAGTGAACCAGCGCTGGCAAAAAGCTCAGAACGGCAAGCAGCATCGCAACTGCCGATGCATGATGAGTATGGCCTGCATCGGCAAGGCGGCCTGCAATCGGTGCAGACACCGCACCGACAGCACCTACCAGAGCAAAGATGGCAATCTGGGTCTGCGACAGACCGTAATGGCGGATCAGCTCAAGGGGAGCAGCCGTCCAGAACAGGCTGAATGCGGCAAACATTAACCCCTGATACAGCGAGCGCTGGCGTAGTACGGGTTCACGGGTGAAGAGGTGAACCAGTGACAACAGGAGCTGGCCGTAGTGTGCTTGATGAGACGGTTGGCGTGCGGGAATCACTTTCAAGACCACGCCTGCAATCGCCAGCATAATCAGGGCGCTGGTAAAAAACACGGTACGCCAGCCGAAGTGATCGGCTATCAGGCTAGAGGTCGGGCGGGCCAGCAAGATACCCAGCAGCAGTCCACTCATGATGGTGCCAACGATGCGTCCACGTGACTGTTCGGGAGCAAGATGGGCGGCCAACGGAATCAGTATCTGTACGGCCACCGAGCTGATACCGATTAATAGCGAGACCACTAAAAAGACGCTGGGTTGAGTCGAAAGGCCTGCCGCCATCAGCATGACGGCCGAGGCGAGGACTGTGATAACCATCAGACGACGATTTTCCAGGAGATCGGCCAGCGGAACCAGCAGAAGCAGCCCCAGGGCATATCCGATCTGAGTCAGCGAGACGATCAGGCTGGCATCGTGCTCGCTAAGCCCGACGGCGGGAGCGATCAGCTCGATGATGGGCTGTGAGTAATAGAGATTGGCCACAATAGCGCCACAGCAAAAGGCAAAAAGTAATACCAGCCCTTTTGATAGTGTAGTAGTAGAATGCTCATGTTCGATCATCGATGCGGTACTCATTAAAGTCTCTTGGCAAGGCAACGGTTATTCAAGTCGGTTCAAGGTCTTTTCAAGAAAATCGACAAACAGAATGGAGCAAGGCCCGCTTGTTCAATATAAGCGTGTGAGAACACGTCTATTGGTGGTCTGCCTGTACGGGTAATGCTCCGTCAGGTCGCGTTTCAGGTAACCAGAAAGGCAATAAAGTCAGAAGGTTTGACTCTCATCTTTTCTTATCTCTTCGCCTCAGGTGCGGAGGTGCCTTTACTCCCGATGGGCTCCAGGCGAAGTGCTACTCTATCTTCTGTATCTGCACAACTACTACCGGCCCCACACCTAGAGCAGAAAACAGCCCGGATAATGTTACGATCAGTCGGGTGCATAGCGGGTGCTTCATTCTGCCTTTGATGAGGCACACCTTAAAGAGGGGGGGCAGCGCGAGAGAGTTGGACTGCAGAACAATGCAGCGTTGCGTCAGGCGCAATGCCTAGCGGGTGCGCAGAGTAAAGAGGCGTCCCTCGCAAAACTCGATAAAGGCGCTGCCCCGCCTTGAGCCGCGCCGATTGGCATATACAGCGCCGAAACGGCGGCACTGGCCTGATTCAGATTGATGTCATGATCCGGAAATAGCCGAGTCAGTCGACCGCTTTCGATATCGGTTTGCACCAGCCAGCCGGCCAATAAGGTAATGCCCCCACCTGCCAGCGCGACTCATGCAGGACCTCGGCATTATCACTATGTAGACGGGGAACCGATTGACCTGTTGAAAAGCCGGCAATGCCGTGACGCTGAACGTGCGGATTAAAGACGCTTCGACCGAAGATTCTGTAAAGGACGGATTCGCCGGTTATCGAGGATGGGTGACGGCTTGCTGATTAAGGTGTCTGTGGCACGGTGTTTCAGGTGATGTGCCGCCAGCAGGGCTGCGGCAAGCATCAGCCCGGCAGCAGCCAGCCCGGGGAGTAAGTATTCCTGAACCATGTCCAGCGCCAGGAGCACCGGGGCCTGAAAGGCATGCCCTAACGCCAGCGCTGAACCAGCCCACAACATTGAACCCAGAATGTCGTACACGAGAAATTGAGCCAGCGACATTCGTTGTGCGCCTGCCGTCAATGTGGCGACTGCTCCCATGCCGGGTACGAATTTGGACACCAGCAACCACCGTGCGCCCCGTTCGGTGAAGCGAGCCGAGCAGGTACCGGCGTTCTTGCGGTGAGAGAAGGGTAGTTTTGTTAACCATGTGAGAATGCGCTCGCCATGATGGCGCCCTGCCCAGTACCAGGCGAGATCTGCCAGAACACAAGCCAGCGAAGCGAGAAACAGAAACTCGACCAGCCTCATGGGAGCGTCGGCAGAGGCGCCAGAAGCGACCAGAAGCGGATAGGAAGGTAACGGCGCGCCCAACTGCTCGGCGAAGACATTCACGAACAGCAACACGGCATTTCCAGTCAGCAAGGCGCTCATTACGGACGGCATGGCGGCGGGTCTCTTTGACGTGCGGGGCAGGGCGGTACGCCTTTTAGGCGGCGTACCGTGCGGTATCAAGTCAGGCGAGAGCGAGACGACGTTTGCTAAGAGCGCCGTCCAAGCTGAAGGCGCCGCTACCGAAGGCTACGACCTGCAACAGGCCACCGGTAATGGCGATGTTCTTCAGAAAGTGGATCAGCTGGTTCTGATCAGCAAGGTTATTGTGGAAGACCACCGCAGTCATGAGGGTAAAGCCTGCCATGATGGCTGCTACCCAGCGGGTCTTGTAGCCCATAAGCAACAGGCTGGCCAACCCTACCTCAACGCCAATCGCCCCCAAATAGGCCAGAAGTGGAAACGGCATGCCGACGGACCCGATGTAACCCATGGTTGCAGCAGGCGCGGCCAGCTTGCCAATACCGCTGAACAAAAACAGTGTACCTAGCAACAGGCGTCCAACAGTGGCGGTATAGGCTTGGGAGGCGTTCAGAGTAGTCATGTTCAGTTCTTCCATTAAGGGGTTCAAGGGCTTCGCCGAGGTACCAAAGCGGTATGGAAGAAAGCTTAATGTCGCCTGATTAAATGAGTAACTAGGCGAAAAATGAAAAATAGTAACATTGTGGTGGACAATAACGCTCGAGAGCCTGCGTGTTGGTTAAAGCTGCCTGACCTCGGTTAATCAGTGTGCAGTGATAGGCACTCGAAAGCAGAGGAACGGCCTAAAAAGCGCAATCAATAGCACATACGTTCCAAACACAGCACAACCGTTCAAGCTCCCGCGGCGCACTTCGACAAAAGTTGTCGTACATTTATTGCAGCTGGAGAGCTACCATGCCAACCGCCATTGCTGCCCCGGAAACGGCCTGATTGATCCCTTAAACCGTACGTTAGTCATGAACATTCCACATCTATGCCACCTTATTTTGAGGTTCGCATATTGGGTGGCTTTATTGGGAGTAACCTGCTGATTACCTTTGCATCGGCGCCTTTCATCATGCCAAGCGTGACGCGTTGGTTCGTGAGTTAGCCTTACATTCGGTAAATGAGCAGGAGTAGCACCATGACCTCTATCGTTATCGCCACGCTTGGCTCGGTTTCTTACCGTAGGACCCAGGTAAAGGTATCCATTGTTGGTTAAAGGATCTGGTCTACCCGAGCCGCATATCCGGTTCAGACCTTCCACGGACTCTTACTGTTGTCACTGGGCATGCGCGGCCCTTGTATGGACTTTATATCCACTTGGTTTGGTTGTCGTGAGCATGCTCGGTGGGCGAATGTAGCCATCTATCCGCAAGCAAAATAAGCCTAATAACCTTTGCATGCCTCCAAAACGCTAGTTGTGGAATTGGCATCATCAGGATCTTGAATGTCGGGCCTCGATTCCGCGAACAATCACAAAGGCAATCAACGCAACGACAAACACGACAAGATACATCCAGGCGATGCTTTGTAATGTTTCAATCAACGAGCGATAGATCTCGAGCGTCCAGCGTTCTGAATTAAGCACCAGTACCTGAACATCCGTAGTCGGCGCGCTGATATAGCGCTCAAGGTCGTAGATTCGCACGCCACCTGAAATACCTACCACAAAGCTGGCGAACGTGATGTATCGATGCCAGGCGCTACTGACGTCATCCTTGATAATTCGGGCCAGGACAGCCTTGGTCGAATGGTTGAACAAGGCGACGACTATAGCGGAAGTGATGAATGCAACGACAAAGGTGGCGGCCAGTAGAGAAAAGAACATAGAGTCTCTCGGTTGCTACGTATGAAATGACATGTTCAGGCGGAAACGTGCGCCGCCCAAGGGTGAGGTGTCTGCAGCTAATGTCCCGTTTTGAGTCTCGATCGCTCTGCGGCTGATGGCAAGGCCAAGCCCGAAGCCGCCTGTTGTGCGGTCGCGGCTGCGGTCGAGCCGGTAAAAGGGCTCGAAGATCTTTTCATGCTCTGCCTCCGGGATGCCAATGCCGTCATCTTCAACTGTGATCTGATAATGATCCTGATCCAAAGCACTTACGCTCAGGCGGATGCGGTGGTTACAGTAGCGAATGGCATTTCGGATCAGGTTCTGTAATGCTCTGGCTGTCAGACGAGGCTCCAGACTTACCCGCTGTTTCTCCATCGCCATGTCCACCTCCAAGAGGATTCCGCGCTGCTCCAGTTCTTCAGCGAACCCTCCCACGATGCTATCGATAAACTCCCCCAGATTGAGTTCGACCCGCTCCAACTGAGCGGCCACGCTGTGCAGCCGACTGTAAGACAACAGCTCCAGTACCAGTTCGTCCAGCTCGCGAACGTGACGGGTCATGTCCAGCAGGCGGGTACGAGAGGCTTCTGGAATATCTTCGGACAACGCCAGGGCCAGGCCGAAGTCGAGCCGGGAGAGGGGGGTGCGAAGTTCATGGGATACCGCATTGAGCAGCTCCTGCTGCTGATTGAGCAGGCGCTCGATATCGGTGGCCATCGAGTCGAATACATGGCCCAGCTCGGCAATGTTGGACCGTGAGGAAAGGTGAGTTCGGGCAGACAGGTTTCCCTTGCCCAATGCCGAGGTGGTACGCCTCAGCGATTCCAGATCCCGCCAATGAGGACGTAGCAAGAGCAGCAGACAGGCCAGAAGCGCTGCGCCTGTCAGGACGTTCATGGCCCAGAACAGCAGGTTGATATCCAGCGGAAGGGGTGGGCTGGACTCTTCTATAAAATGCTCATTGTCCAGCGGAGCCAGGACCGTATCAGGCAGGCCATACTCACCGAGGTGTACGACCATGAGCCCCTTTTCTAGTTGTTCACGTTCATCCGGGCTCAACTGAGCGTTTACCATTTCTCGAAGACTGACCTCAAGCGGTGCAAAAGAGGTCTTGAGTTCCCTTTCCAACTGATCCCATTCTGTTTTGGGGCGCTCCAGGAATCGTTGCTGGATCAAGGCCATCTGACCTCTGAACTGATCCAGATTCCATGCAACGTAACGATCTTCAGATAATGAAACGACAAGTTCGGGCACTACATAGTTGGCGAGGCTGAAGGTAATCAGCACCACCAGGTATAAACGGATCAGAACCTTCAGCATGACCGGTGCATCCTAGTCTTCCCATTCGGAACGGCTGAAGAGATAGCCCTTGCCCCAAACCGTTTTGATCCTGCGCGCTTCGCCAGAAGTATCTTCGAATTTGCGGCGCAACTTCGAGATGGCTACATCAATGGAGCGATCGATACCGTTAAACTCGATACCGCGTACCTGTTGCAAGAGCTGATCTCGACTCTGTACTTCACCGGCATGACGAGCCAGGGCCACCAGAAGATCGAATTCGCCTGATGACAGCTCGATCGGCTGGTCCCGCCACTGAACAACCCGTTCGGTTAAATCGATTTCCAGACGACCAAAGGTGACACGCGAAGCATCCTTGCGAACTGTTTCCGGCTGGCTGCGCCGGAGCAGCGTACGAATCCTGGCTAATAGCACCCGCGGTTCACAAGGTTTGGTGACGTAGTCATCCGCCCCCAACTCGAGACCGACCACTTGATCATGACTATCGTCGCGGGCGGTGAGCATGAGAATAGGAAGGCCAGCATGATCTGCGCGGAGCTGGCGGCACACCTGCAAGCCATCAAGCCCCGGCAGCATAAGATCCAGGATGACCAGATCCGGGTATGTTTTCCGGACATACGCTTGAACCTCGTCGCCCCGGGATAGTATGAAAACCGCGAAGGCATGGCGTGTCAGGTAGGTGGCAATCAGTTCAGCCAGGGCGGTATCGTCTTCGACCAGTAGGATGGTAGGCATAGCAGGACACGCTGAAGGGTTTGAAAGAGCATAAACAAACCCGACAGCTTCTGTAGCGGTCATTACACTTTTTCACAAATGCCCTACAAGCTTTTACAAAGCCGACAGGGCAGGGCTTTTAGCATGGCGCTGTTCCTGAAGGATGCACACCATGATGCCGCCCGTTAAGTTTTCCCTACGTCCCCTTTGCCTACTGATGTTACTAGCGCTGACAGGATGTGACCGCCCAGCGCCCTCTGCACAGCAAGCACCCGATACGTCTGTCACCGTCGAGACGATCAAACCTCAGCCGCTCAGCTTGTTGACTGAACTCAATGGCCGTTTGGTAGCGCCCCGTGTGGCGGAAGTCAGAGCCCGCGTAGCAGGCGTTCTGCTGCAACGGGTTTACCGTGAGGGAAGCCAGGTCAAGCAAGGCGACGTATTGTTTCGGATTGACCCCGCGCCGCTGCAGGCAGACGTCGACAGCGCCGTGGCAGGCCTGAAAAAAGCCCAGGCCAATCGCTATCAGGCCCATTTGCAGGCCGAGCGTTATTCTGCATTGATCAAGACTCACGCCGTCAGCCAGCAGGACTTCGAAAATGCGCACGCTGCCTTTTTGCAGGCAGAAGCCGAAGTCTCTGCTGCGCAGGCCACGCTCAAACGTGCCCGGCTCAATCTGGGGTATGCCACCGTCACAGCACCCATCTCCGGACGCATCGGCAAGGCATTGGTCACGGAAGGCGCGTTGGTAGGGCAGGATAGCGCCACGCCTCTGGCCATTATTCAGCAGCTCCAGCCTATATATGCCGATGTGACTCAATCCACCCGGCAGATCAACGCGTTGCGCCGTGCGCTGCGGGAGGGGCAGTTACAAACCGTAGGGGAGGATCAGGCCGCCGTAACGCTCGTACAGGATGACGGTACAGCGTACCCAATAGCCGGAAAACTGCTGTTCTCGGACCTTACAGTGGATCAAAGCACAGGGCAGATTACCCTGCGTAGCCAGTTTCCCAATCCGCAGGCTGACTTGCTGCCCGGCAGCTTTGTTCGAGTGCGTCTTGAGCAGGCCAGGAACGAGCGAGGTATCAGTGTTCCGCAGCGGGCCGTTCAGCGCGACTCGGCAGGGCAGGCTAATGTTTTGCTGGTCAACGCTCAGAATCAGGTTGAGGAACGGACGGTCCGTCTTGGCGGTGCCCAGAATGATCGCTGGATCATCGACGAAGGACTGCATGAAGGTGACCGCGTAATCGTTGCAGGCCTGCAATACGTCAGGCCGGGGATGCCTGTCCAGGCAGAAGAGGCAGGAATTACAACCGATGCACCTGCCGACAAGGAAGCCCGATAATGCCAGACTTCTTTATCAGGCGCCCGGTATTTGCCTGGGTCGTCGCCCTGTTCATTCTGCTGGCAGGTGTGCTGGCTATTCCCAATCTTCCGGTGGCGCAGTATCCCAATGTTGCGCCCCCCCAGATCGAGATTACCGCAACCTACCCGGGCGCCACGCCGCAAACCCTGGATGAAAGTGTTGTCAGTCTGATCGAGCAGGAGCTTAACGGGGTCAATCACCTGCTCTATTTCTCCTCCAGCAGCAGCCAGGGAATGGCGACGCTTACGGTTACGTTTAAACCAGGCACTGATCCGGAGCTGGGCAAGGTCGATATACAGAACCGCTTGAAAACGATCGAGTCCAGACTGCCCCGAGCGGTTACGCAGCAAGGTCTGGAGATCGAAGAGGTCTCGGCCGGGTTTCTGATGCTGATCACATTGACGTCTACTGATGGACGCCTGGATGAAACCGGCCTGAGCGACTACATGGCGCGTAACGTCGTTAATGAGCTCAAGCGTATCGAAGGGGTAGGCAAGGCCCAGCTGTTTGGTGCCGAGCGCGCCATGCGAATATGGATTGATCCGCAAAAACTGGTGGCTTTCAACCTGACGCCGGCCGATGTTAGCCAGGCGATCAGCGATCAGAATGTGCAAGTGCCCGCCGGTAGTATCGGCGACTTGCCTACCCGCAGCACGCAGGAAATTACCGCAGCCGTACAGGTGAAAGGGCAGCTGTCTACACCTGAGGAATTCTCGGCCATCGTACTCAAAGCCAACGCCGACGGATCGACGGTTACCGTAGGTGATGTCGCACGGGTCGAAGTGGACAGCCAAAGCTATCAGTTCGGGACTCGCCTCAATGGCAAGCCGACCACCGCTGTGGCTATCCAGCTAGCGCCAGGCGGTAATGCGATGAGCACGGCTACCGTGGTCAAAGCCAAGATGGAAGAGCTGTCACACTACTTCCCGGCCGGTGTGAACTACGACATTCCTTACGATACGTCGCCGTTCGTCAAGGTCTCGATCGAAAAGGTGGTTCATACCTTGATCGAAGCCATGGTGCTGGTCTTTGCCGTCATGTTTCTGTTTCTGCAAAACCTCCGTTATACCCTGATACCCGCACTGGTGGTTCCTGTGGCCTTGATGGGGACATTTGCCTGCATGTTGGCCCTAGGATTTTCCATCAACGTGCTCACCATGTTTGGCATGGTATTGGCGATCGGTATCCTGGTGGACGACGCTATTGTTGTCGTTGAGAACGTCGAGCGAATCATGGCGAGCGAAGGCCTGACGCCTCGGGCTGCCACGCGAAAAGCCATGACAGAAATTACCGGTGCGATTATCGGAATCACGCTGGTGCTGACGGCGGTGTTCATCCCGATGGCATTCATGCCGGGCTCGGTCGGAATCATTTACCAGCAGTTTTCTGTCTCGATGGCGGTTTCGATTCTATTGTCGGCGTTTCTGGCGCTGAGCTTGACACCTGCGCTGTGCGCAACGCTACTCAAGCCGATACCGCACGGTGTACATCACGAGAAGAAAGGATTTTTTGGATGGTTCAACCGACGGTTTGATCATGCCGCGGACGGCTACCAGCGTTGGGTCGCCAATGCCATACGCCGTACAGGTCGTTACATGCTGGTCTACGGTGTGCTGCTTGCAGGGCTCATGCTGCTCTTTACTCGCCTGTCGTCTTCGTTTCTGCCTATCGAGGATCAGGGCTTTACCATTACCGATATCCAGCTGCCGCCCGGAGCCAGCCAGAACCGCACGATTGAAATCGCACGGCAGATCGAAGCGCACAATGCTACGGAACCTGGCGTAGCCAATACCACCATGGTGCTGGGCTTCAGCTTTTCCGGCAGCGGGCAGAATGCAGCTCTGGCATTCACCACATTAAAGGATTGGGCCGAACGCCGTGTCGAAGATTCGGCCGACGCCATTGCCGAGCGTGCCAATATGGCATTTGCCGGACTGCAAGATGCCATTGCCTATTCGCTCAGCCCGCCGCCAATCGAAGGGCTTGGGACTTCCAGCGGTTTTGAGCTACGTCTACAGGACAGAAGCGGAAAAGGATACGAGGCTTTGCAGAAGGCGCGGGATACATTGCTGTCTGCCGCTGCAAAAAGCGCCCTACTGGCAAACGTACGGGAGACCGCGCTGGCCGAAGCGCCACAGGTAGAGGTCAAAGTCGATCGGCTCCAGGCGAACGCTCTGGGTGTCTCGTTCGCCGATATCAGCAACCTGCTTTCGACTGCCATGGGTTCGGCCTACGTGAATGATTTCCCCAACCTGGGCCGCATGCAGCAGGTCATTGTTCAGGCCGAGGCCGATTCCCGCCTTCAGGCAGAGGATATCCTCAAGCTTGAGGTGCGTAACGCGTCCGGCAAGATGGTGCCCCTGGCTGCCTTCTGCGAAGTAACATGGACCACGGGACCGGCGCAGCTGACCCGCTACAACGGCTATCCCGCGGTCAGCCTTTCGGGTGAGCCTTCGGCGGGGCACAGTACAGGCGAAGCCATGGATGAAATCCAGCGTCTGGTCGATCAGCTGCCTCAGGGGTTTGGTCTGGAATGGACAGGGCTTTCGCTTCAAGAAAAGACCTCCGGCGCACAAGCTCCCTTGTTGCTGGGACTGTCCTTGTTGATTGTCTTTTTGGTTCTGGCCGCGCTTTACGAGAGTTGGTCGATTCCGACAGCCGTTCTGCTGGTCGTACCACTGGGCATCCTGGGTGCCGTAGTCGCAGTCGTCCTGCGGGGCATGCCAAACGATGTGTTCTTCAAGGTTGGTCTCATCACCATCATTGGACTGTCGGCAAAAAATGCAATTCTGATCATCGAGTTTGCCAGGAGTCTTCATGACCAAGGCCATACCCTATTCCAGGCCACCGTCGAGGCAGCACGTCTGCGTCTGCGTCCGATCGTAATGACCTCACTTGCATTTATCCTGGGTGTGGTTCCCCTGGCCATTGCGACGGGTGCCAGTTCCGCCAGTCAACAGGCCATTGGTACAAGCGTGATCGGTGGCATGCTGACTGCTACCTTCGCGGTTGTCTTTGTTCCGGTATTTTTTGTGAGCGTCATGCATTGGGTCTCTCGCCTTACCCGCTCGCAAGCCAGAGGAGGGCAGCGCCATGAGTAAGTTGCCTGTTCTTCTGCTGACCGGCCTGCTGGGTGCCTGCTCTTTGGCGCCTACCTACGAGCAGCCCCCTGCACCCATACCAGCGGACTATCCGGTGGTATCAGCCCCGGTGAACCCAGCTGAAACGGTTCCGGACTGGCAGGCATTGTTTACAGATCCGCGCCTGCGTCGGCTTATCGAGATTGGGCTAGATCAGAACCGTGACCTGCGTATGGCAGTGCTTCGCGTTGAAGAGGCGCGGGCGCAATACAGAATCCAGCGGGCGGACCTGTTGCCGAACGTGAGCATAAGCGGCTCGGCAACCCGTCAGCGCTCCCCAGCGCTCGGGCTGGAAAACACCGGTGGGCTACCGGCTCAGGCCGTAAGCAGTGGAAGCCAGGTCACCAACCTGTATACCGTAGGGGTAGGGCTGAGCACGTACGAAGTAGACCTATTTGGCCGTGTCCGCAATCTTCGAGATGCAGCCTTGGGTGAATATCTGGCGTTGCAGGAGACGCGACGTTCGGTTGAGCTATCACTGATCGCTGAAATCGCTACGGCCTATACCAACCAGCGTGCCCTGAGCGAGAGAATGGCCATAACCCGGCAGGCCTATGAGAGCCGTCAGCAGAGTCTGGAATTGATTCATCAACGTTTCGACTATGGGATTGGTTCTGAACTGGATATTGCTCAGGCCCAGACACTGCTAGAGACAACTGCCAGTGATCTTGCCGCATTGGAGCGTAGTATAGGACAGGCGGATAATGCGATGGCTCTCCTGCTCGGTCAACCATTGCCTCATGATCTGCCGCCCGCCCTTTCGCTGGAAAGGCAAGGGTTGGACAAGCCCTTACCCGCCGGGCTTCCGGCAGAACTGCTGACCCGCCGACCGGATATACAGGCTGCCGAAGCCCGGCTGAAAGCCAATTACGCCACTATCGGAGCTGCGCGCGCTGCGTTCTTTCCAAGCATCAGTCTCACGGGCAATACCGGTTTTAGCAGCGCAGAACTTTCAGACCTGTTCAACGGCGGTAATCGCTCATGGAGTTTTACGCCTCAGATCAACCTGCCAATTTTCACAGGCGGTCGTAACCGCGCACAGCTTGAGGTCGCGACACTGCGCAAAGAGATCAGTGTGGCGGAATATGAAAAATCCATACAGACCGCTTTCAAAGAGGTGTCCGATGAGCTGGTTGCGCGTCAGCCACTGCAGCGTCAGCTCGACGCTCAGGAGCGGCTTCGTGATAGCGCTGCCCGAAGCCTTGTCCTTGCACAGCAACGGTATCAGCAAGGGCTCGATGAGTACCTGACGCAACTGGATAGTCAGCGCACGCTGTATCAGGCTGAAAATACCCTCATAGACGCCAGGCTGCAGCTGGCCTTGTCACAGATCAATCTGTTCAAGAGCCTTGGCGGAGGTTGGAGCCGAGACCGGCCTTAATCAAGGTAATGCCTGTCTTCTGATGCTCCTTTGGATGGAAGACATGCCCTCAG
Source organism: Pseudomonas sp. WAC2 (assembly GCF_030403525.1). Lineage (NCBI taxonomy): Bacteria > Pseudomonadati > Pseudomonadota > Gammaproteobacteria > Pseudomonadales > Pseudomonadaceae > Pseudomonas > Pseudomonas sp. WAC2. The sequence goes on along the minus strand of NZ_JAUEPD010000004.1, from coordinate 279,687 downwards.
GCGCCTACGTGGCGCCTTTTTTATAGGTCAGACCATCGGCTGATGATCCTGTCTCCTGTCGTGCAGCAACAGTAGTATCCATCGCTGGAGTCCTATTACGGCAACGCTATGGACCTCGTAAACGTGTGATCTGCTTAGCGTCAAGGAAGGAGGTATTCCGTCTGGCTACGTGGGGTTGTGGGCCTTATGTCTAGGCGGGGCGTAAACACTGTGTTTACGGTTAGCGACAGCGGAGGCTGATAGGGCCTCGACTACTCGAGGCCCTCGTCGATCATGGCATCATGGGCAGCTCATTGGGGCGCAGGTCAAAGACGATAACCTCGGCCTGCTTGCCGTTGGCTAGCGTAAGCACCTGCTCGTTACGCACACGCACACCATCTCCCTCCGTCAATGTCTGGCCATTGAGTTCGATCTGCCCCTGGGCTACATGCACATAGGCGTAGCGATCTGATCCCAACGTTAGAGTCGCCTGCTCTTCACCGTCGAACAAACCGGCGTAGACACGAGCATCCTGACGAATTTCCAGTGAGCCCTGCTCACCTGTAGGTGAAAGAATCAGGCGCAACTGGCCACGTTTGCTATCCGCGCTGAAGTGCGTTTGCTGGTAGCGAGGCTCAGCACCTCGAGCGTTGGGCACGATCCAGATCTGCAAAAAGTGTACGGGATCCCTCTGAGAGTGGTTGTATTCACTGTGGGCTACTCCCGTGCCGGCGCTCATGAGCTGCACGTCGCCCGGACGAATGACGGACCCTGTACCCAGGGTATCCTTGTGCTCGAGCGCACCTTCGAGCACATAGGAAAAGATCTCCATATCCCGATGAGGGTGAGTGCCGAACCCTTTTCCCTGGGCGACTCGGTCATCGTTGATGACCAACAGATCCGAAAACCCCTGTTCTTGGGGGTTGCGGTAATTGGCAAAGGAAAAGGTGTGGAAAGACTTAAGCCAGCCATGGTTGGCAAATCCACGTTCGGTTGCTTTGCGAAGGGCTAACATGTTCGGTCTCCTGGTCAATCAACAGTATGTTGTTACCTGTATCGGTATGCGACCAAGAGTAAAGCGATCGAGTGGGGTGATAAACCACTTGAAATGCGTAAAAAAGTCTCCATCTGGTTGACAGTAAGACGAGTCTGCTCAATCAGACAGGCTCCCTTTAGCGATACGCACCAACGTTCAATACAAGCCTCGTAAGTCAGTCTATTGTTATTGCAACCCGGGCGGATATCCGTATCGCCTGTCTGCCGGCTGACCCATGCTGGTTTCTAGGAGAATCTTCTATGGCCCGAACGACCTCTATCGACCGCTATCGCAACATCGGCATCGTCGCTCACGTGGATGCTGGTAAAACCACTACAACCGAGCGAATCCTTTTCTATACTGGCGTGAACCATAAAATGGGCGAGGTGCATGACGGCGCCGCGACCATGGACTGGATGGTGCAGGAGCAGGAGCGCGGCATCACCATTACGTCCGCGGCGACTACTGCATTCTGGTCTGGCTCGACCAAGCAGTTCGACAAATACCGGATCAACATCATCGATACGCCTGGACACGTGGACTTCACCATTGAGGTGGAGCGCTCGCTGCGGGTACTCGATGGCGCGGTCGTGGTGTTCAGCGGCGCGGATGGTGTGGAACCTCAATCCGAGACGGTCTGGCGTCAGGCAGACAAATACCATGTGCCTCGTATTGCGTATGTGAACAAGATGGACCGTGCGGGAGCGGACTTCCTGCGCGTCGTTGACCAGATCAAGAAACGCCTGGGTCATACTCCGGTTCCGATTCAGCTGCCGATTGGCCGTGAAGAGAACTTTGTCGGCCAGATCGATCTGTTGAAGATGAAGGCCATCTACTGGAATGATGATGATCAGGGGATGACCTATCGTGAAGAGGACATTCCTGCCGAGCTGCAGGCTGAGGCCGAGGAGTGGCGCGAGCGCATGGTCGAAGCTGCTGCCGAAGCCAATGAAGACTTCATGAGCAAATACCTGGAAGGGGAGCCCCTGACCAACGATGAAATCCGCACGGGTCTGCGGCTGAGGACACTGGCGGGTGAAGTCGTTCCGGCTGTATGTGGCTCATCCTTCAAGAACAAGGGTGTACCCTTGGTACTCGATGCGGTCATCGATTACCTGCCGTCACCTACCGAGATTCCCGCCATCAAAGGCGTGCATCCTGACGATGCCGAGCGGACTGACGAGCGCCATGCCGACGATAACGAGCCTTTCTCGGCGCTGGCGTTCAAGATCGCTACGGATCCCTTCGTGGGCACCCTGACTTTTGCGCGGGTGTATTCGGGCGTGCTTTCATCAGGTGACTCGGTACTCAACTCGGTAAAAGGCAAGAAGGAGCGCGTCGGCCGTATGGTGCAGATGCATGCCAATACGCGGGAAGAAATCAAGGAAGTTCGCGCAGGCGACATCGCAGCCTTGATCGGCATGAAGGACGTGACGACCGGCGACACTCTGTGTTCGGTTGAAAAGCCAATCATCCTGGAGCGTATGGATTTCCCCGAGCCGGTTATCTCCGTAGCGGTTGAGCCCAAGACCAAGGCTGACCAGGAAAAGATGGGGATTGCCCTGGGCAAACTGGCCCAGGAAGACCCCTCTTTCCGCGTCAAGACGGACGAGGAAACCGGGCAGACCATCATCTCTGGGATGGGCGAGTTGCACCTCGATATCCTCATCGACCGCATGCGGCGTGAGTTCAACGTCGAAGCGAATATTGGTAAACCTCAGGTGGCCTATCGCGAGACCATACGCAACACCTGCGAAATCGAAGGCAAGTTTGTTCGCCAGTCGGGTGGTCGCGGGCAGTTTGGTCATTGCTGGATTCGATTTGCACCCATTGATGAAGGCGAGGAGGGGCTGGTGTTTACCAGTGAGGTCGTGGGTGGCGTGATTCCCAAGGAATATATTCCGGCCATTCAAAAGGGTATCGAAGAGCAAATGAAGAATGGTGTGCTCGCCGGGTATCCCCTGTTGGGCCTCAAGGCCACGGTCTTCGACGGCTCTTACCATGATGTGGACTCCAACGAGATGGCATTCAAGATCGCCGCCTCGATGGCAACCAAGCAGCTGTCCCAGAAAGGAGGCGCGGTACTGCTCGAGCCCATCATGAAGGTCGAGGTGGTGACACCTGAAGACTACATGGGTGATGTAATGGGAGACCTCAACCGTCGGCGGGGCCTGATTCAAGGCATGGAAGATACCCTTTCCGGCAAGGTAGTTCGGGCCGAGGTTCCGTTGGGCGAAATGTTTGGCTATGCGACTGATGTACGTTCGATGTCACAAGGTCGTGCCAGCTACTCGATGGAGTTCTCACGCTATGCGGAGGCACCGAGAAATATAGTCGAAGCGCTGATTAAGAAATCTTAAGGATCGTTTCAGATTCTTTTTGAGCCACGCTAGTGTCTTCAGGCCGACTACTTTCAGGTAGTCGGCCTTTTTTCGTTTCACCTGAGGCAAAAGGCGCTGCGATCACATATTAATACTTGATGACAGGCACCCATTCTCGTTTAAGAACGCTTCAACTTAAGACAAGGACCTTAAGGGTTCCCAGAGCCGATACTGGACACCAACCTTACCGCCTCAAGGAGCGTTGCAATGGCCACGCTGGGTTCCAGCTATCTTACCGCTTACCTGCAATTACGGCTGAAAAGCCTGGGTCGAGTGTTCCCAACACTGCGCAGGTACTTATGCAGCGCCTCCTCGAAACGATTGATAGCGTTCAAGACGTGGAAGGTCCGATCAGCCGTACCTTGAAAGATGAACTGCAAGCCCGCCTTTTGCCAGACGCTTTGCACGTGACCTTACCGAGTGAGGATCGGATTGCCTTGTCTCGCTGGCAGGAGCAACTGGCCAAGCTTCTGATGATGGAGCAGTTGGACGATGGCCTATCGGTATCCGAAATCGCCAGTGCCTGCTCGTTGTCGAGAAGTCATTTTTCCCGAGCCTTCAAGAAAAATACAGGCGTTTCGCCACGTGACTGGTATCAGCAATTACGAATTGCCAAGGCCAAGCGGATGCTTCTGAACACGTGTTTGCCGATAAGCCAGATCGGTGCGGAATGTGGTTTTTCAGATCAATCCCATTTCACCCGCGTATTTACGAAGACAGTAGGGTGCACACCGCTTAGCTGGCGCCGCTCGGGAGATCAGCAGGCCATACGTCAGGCCTGAGGGTTGCGCGGAGTATAGGTACATCTATATCGTCAGATGGTCCTTGAGGAAGTTGGCGAATGTCTGCACAGCTCGGGATGACTGACGATGCTGAGGGTAGACCGCATAGAAGGCTGAAGTGGGTGGCTGGTGCGCTTGTAAGACCGGCTGCAAACGCCCATCGTTGAGCGCGTCACTGACAATGAAAACCGGCAGATAGGCAATGCCAAGACCGGCCACCGCCGCGTCCCGGACAACTTCCCCGTTGTTGGTCCGCAGCTTACCTTTCACCGGTACGCATACGAGCTCGCCCTGGGTTTGAAATTTCCACTCTACGCTTTTCACATGGCCGTAGAGCAAGCACTCATGGTGACGCAAGTCATCTGGCGTTTCGGGGGTTGAGTGGCGCTCCAGGTACGCCGGGCTCGCGCAGGCCGTCATTGGAATGTCCATCAGACGCTTGGCGATAAGTGTAGAATCCTCCAGCATCCCGCCGCGGATCGCCATGTCATACCCCTCAGCCACCAGATCTACTGATCGGTCATTGAGATCCAGCTCTAGACTGATCAACGGATTCTCCTGCATGAACCTGGGCAACAGCGGGCTGACATGCAGCGTACCAAACGTCATTGGGGCTGAAACACGTAAAGTTCCGCGAACGTTCACGCCCTGGCTGGATACCAACTCTTGCGTTTCGTTGACTTCATCCAGAATCCGAACGGCCCGTTCGTAGAGGGTCATACCCAGGTCGGTAGGTTTCAGGCTACGTGTCGTCCGGTTGAGCAGGCGTACACCAAGTTCCTCTTCCAGCGCCATGGTTCTTCGGCTGACGTACTGTTTGGAAAGCCCCAGTTTTTCTGCCGCAGCGGTAAAGCTCTGCTCGTTGATCGTAGTTACAAACAGCCTTAAATCCTCGAATTGCATGACCTGAGTCTCTTCCTGGTTGACAGTCATTCCTAGTGTACTGGCTTTTTCCAGATCTGGATGACTATTAGGCTCCTTCCTGTCATCAAACGTGAGGGAAGCGCATCATGAACACCTTTTTGCATAGTGCGGTTTACGTTATGGCTTCAGCACTGGTGTTGTATATGGCCGTAAGCGGATAACGGCATACTGCATGTGATTTAAAGTGAAACATTTTCTCAGGCAGGCTTTTTGAAGCAGGGCAGCTAGACTCAGAAAGAGGGTTACTTAAATAAGGACACGCCATGCCGTATACCCAAGAACTCATCGAAGAAATGAACCTTCTGGCTCGATATGACCTTAGCAACAGTCTGGCCGGTTTAAAGGTGCACCACGACGCCACGCAAGAAGTCCTGGCCGCTATCAAGCGACTTCATGAAAAGGGCCTGATCAGTCAAGTCGACGGTGGTTATCTGACAGGCTTGGGAAGGGATGCAGCAGAACACGCTCAGGTGTTGTTGACGATCTTGAACCCAACGGCGTAAGGACTGCAAAGAAGTCCTTCGTTGCGGGGTTCGTCTGAGTAAATCGTTATGATGGCAGGCTACGGTACCGTACTGAAAACCCAGTAGCCTGCCTGTTGATGCTGATACACCCGTCAAGTGATCGCGTCTATATGACGGCACACTCAGGCTGGATTGTATCAACCTCAACCTGTGAGTCCGAGTGTGCCACGCCCTCTATCAACGTATAGCGAGTAAGCAGTTCTTGTACAGACTCCGCTGAATTGAACATCAGCACGTCGATAATGGAAAGGGAAGGGACGAACTCAGCGGTAAGCTGAGGATAGGTCACTTCATCCATCTTGATGAAGCGCAATTGCAGCCCATGATCGGCGAAATAGTCAGGACAGTAGAGCGGGACGCCGCCGATTGAGTTGAGGTAGCGGGTGCCTTCTAACTGTTGAACGATCCGAATGATGCGGTCCTGCTTATCCATCGCCCGGGTATCCGCCAGTTCTGAAAGCATCAGGATGGGCGTCTCGATTTTCATATACCGGCACAGGGCTCGAATCGAGTTTTCGGTGAACCGCGCAAGGTTACGATCCGGATTGGCAAAGATGCTTTTGAGCAGCGCTAGGACTTCTGTTTTATAGGGGGCTTTCTTGTAGGTGTGCTCAAGCATGGTAAGCAGTGCGTCTGCTTCCTGGTCGAACGTCTCTGACAGCCAGCGCTCATTGATAGCGGCCCGGCGACTGCCCTTACGCAGCGGAAAGGTAATCAGCTTGGGCTGACCATCGTGAGTCAATACCCGGTTGCGGTTCATCCAGGAGCCTTTGACGAACTGCAGGTCATCGACCAGCACAAAGACGTCACTGGCGGCGATCAGCTGAAAGTAGCCCAGGTAGGGAAACAGATAGGGCTGCATCATTGAAATCGTTTTAAGCATGGTGCTTCTCCTTGCACGGCATGACGGGAATCGGGTAGGCGTGCGTTCGCGTGAGCGTTCTTGGGCCAGAAGCTGCACCGCAGGGCAGCAATACTGCTGAGGAAAGCCTGATCATTTTCGAATGACCGAAGGAATGATGTTGGTGAAGGGTTTGAATAGAACCTTGCGGGCCAATTGCAGGAAGGCCTGAATGCGGTTGCGGTGGGTCATTACAATCAGGGACTGGCTGAATACCTGAGTCATGAAATATTCATATAGGTCTTGCTGGCCGATGCGCTGGTAGTAGCGGGCCAGGCTGTAGTAGGCGTGCAGGCTCATGGCGGTGCGGTGCTTTTGCGGACGCATCGACAAGACACCATTCTTGTGCACACGGTAGGCAGCCGGACGGATTTCTTTCATGTACTTGCCTTTGCCGTGAGCGCCCAGCAATGACCACCAGCACATGTCCTCCATACGTACACCGTGCAGCTCGGGCGGAAGGGCCTTGATCACATTGCGAAAGCAGACGGTGAGCGTAGAAAAGTACCGGGCTCGCAGCAGTTCCTGCTGACTTGCATCGCGCCGATGCAGTCCGGCCAGTTGAACGTTTCGGATAATGCCCTGCTCGTTGAACATATAGGCGTCGTGGAACGCCATCACATAGTCTTCATGGCGCTCAAGAAAGTCGACCTGCAGCTGTAACTTGTGCGGGTCCGTCCAAAAATCATCACCTTCGCAAATGGCAATATAAGGGGTGTCCAGCGAGGCAAAGATTTTAGTAATGAACGGAACACCCAGGCTGTATTGGTTCTGCTGCTGGTAGATAGGCTTGATGATGGAGGGATAGCGTGCGGCATATTCCTGGATGATGGCTTGTGTTCCATCCGTCGAAGCGTCGTCATGCACGATGACCTCGAAGGGAAACCGCGTCTCCTGAATCAGGAAGCCCTCTAGCGTTTCTCGGATGAACGCCGCTTGGTTGAAGGTCAGGCAGACAACACTGACCAGCGGTTTCTCATCAGCACCCCAGTGCTCCCTGATGACCTGTTCGGTTCTTGCTTCCATGATTAAACGCTCGGGGTTTGATCCAAGAGATACGGTTTTGAAAATACGGCTTTGGCAGACACAAACACCAGCAGCAGACAGAGCAGTCCTCGTCCCGCCAGACCTATAAAGGTCTCGATCCGTTGGCTGCCATCCAGGGCTGGCAGCAGCCAGTCGCCTACCGCCAGGCCGAGGGCGGTCATGGCGGCTATACGCAAAAGGTCCGACAACCAAAGGAAGCTGAGGCCCGGTGAATACCGCTCATGAACGATATGAGGCCAGATGACCAGTGAGGCAAGGCTGACGGCAAACCAGACGCCGGCAGCCCCTAGCGCGCCATGGGTCAGAATCGCATAAGCCATGAGCGGCACGCTGATGGCCGTTGAGCAGATACCAAACCAGACATGCATCCGCAGTTGACCATGAGCATATTGCAAATAGAATTGAAACCCGCTCATGGCGAGTAACGCACTGCCAAGAACGTACCAGACCAGGACAGGACCGCTCCAGAGCGCGGCCTCGGCGTTGCCTGTCCAGGCATGGAGAAGCGCTTGTCCATGAAAGGCGATCACACCAGCCATAGGAAACAGCACACTGCAAAACAGACGTGATACGTTCAGGTATAACGCCCGCATCTCAGTCATTCGGCCTTCCGCTGTCAGCATGGTCAGGCGTGGCAACAGCGTTTGTACAAGGGGGTTGGTCAGCGACAGAATGCCGGTCGCGATCAGGGCAACCAACGAGAAATAGCCGTATTCCTGCAACGTAAGCGCTTTGGAAAGCAGCACCTTATCCAGCTGGGTTTGCAGCATCCACAGTACGGTACTGGACGACATACCTAGGGCAAACGGTAAAACAGGCTTGACCAGCCGCCAGTGAAATCCAGTCAGGCGACGAGGACGGGGCATCAGATCATAGGCTCGGTGAGCAAAGGACAACGTTTCCAGCAGCCCTACGAGTGTCTGATAGAGAAAGAAGTGCAGGGGCTGTGCGCTGACATAGGTAATAAACAACAGCGCGCCAAAATACCGGAGCGTTGCAAAAAAGACATTGATGCCGTTGAGCCAATGATGCTGCTCCATGCCTTGAATACCGCTCTTGTAGAGCGTGGCGTAAAGCTTCAGCACTATCATCAGCCCCATCAGGCTAATGCACTGCCCAATCATCACAGGATCGAGCTGGCTCGCCTGCAGCCACCCATGGGCTATGGCATTACTGCCCATATGAATAGCCAGGCCGGTCAGCACGGCTATCGGCAGGATAAGCAACTCGAACGAGCGCAGCAGACGGCCGGAGGTGTATCGGCTGTGTTGCTGAGTGCCCCGAAAATGAGCGATCTGACGGGCAAGCGCGGGCGACAGTCCCGCATCCAACAGATAAAGCCACGCCTGCATGGCCGTAAAAAAACCGATCAGGCCATAGGCTTCGGCACCCATATGCCTGAGGTAGAACGGCATGATCAGGATGCCGGCCAGCATTACATAGATCTGACCCAGGTAACTGAGCCCGGTGTTCTTAAGCATAAAACGTTTTAGGGAAGTGCTCACAGAGTGAACTTCTTGCACATGTTGGACAGAGGTAGGGCACTCATGGTGTTGAAAGTAAAGGCGTCCTGGTAAGGCCCGGACGTCTCGCGCTGCGAGCGTACGAGCTGTCTGGTCTCGACTTCCCTGAGCACCGTTTCGATAACCGTGCGCTGCGACTCCCAAGTAAGTCCGGGAAAGATCGGCAGGCAGAGCACGCGTTTACTCAAGCCTCTGGAAATCCATTGAGGCTGCTGCGGCTGAAGGTATTCAACGGTATCGAGAGAAGGGTAGAAGTAGCGGCGTGGATTGATCTGCCTTTCGTTAAGCTGACCTGTCACTCTGAGCAGCTCGCTTTCTTCCTGCAGAGCGATTGGAAAATAGCTGTAGTTACGTTCGCTACCCGGCTGCTGATGCTGAAGATCCAGATAGCCTGCCAAGGCTAATTCATACCGATGACCGATTTCAGCCCGCTCCTCTAGGATCAGATCAATATCGTCAAGAACACAGAGCCCCATTGCGGCAGAGAATTCGTTGAGCTTGGCGTTGATACCCGGACCACTCAATCGATTGCCTTCGGAGAAACCAAAGTTGGCAAGTTCACGGGCACGTTGAGCCAAATCATCATCATTGGTGACGATGGCGCCCCCTTCGATGGTATGGAAAACCTTGGTAGCGTGAAAACTCAAGGTACAGATATCGCCCCAGTTGGCAATCGATTCTCCCTTATAGCGAACGCCAAAGGCATGAGCGCCGTCGTAGATGGTTTTCAGACCGTTACGGTCAGCGATTGCCTGGATGCGCTCCACATCGCACGGATTACCGAATACATGGGTTGCAACGATGGCTGAAGTGTCCTTTTGCAGCCTGGCTTCGATCTGGCTGGGATCAAGGTTCCAGGTAACAGGATCGATATCTGAGAAAACCGGACGAATATGCTCCCATTGCAGTGTGCTACTGGTTGCAATGAAGCTGAACGGTGTTGTGATTGCGCTACCTTGAATACCCAAAGCACGGTAGGCGATCTGAAGAGCCAGGGTACCGTTGCTTGTAAGCACGATATTCCGTACACCTAGGTACTCCTTTAGGCGATGCTCAAGTTGACGGGTAAGAGGACCATGATTGGTAAAACAGCCCGAAGCGTATATCTGGTCAATATACGCTTGGAGTTTGGCTTTGTTACCAGGGAAAGGCTGCGTAACATTGATCATTTTGTTCCTCGTCCAATGAGCAGTTAAACCTTTAAAGCGGGAATGATTACTATTTATAGATTTCTCAATGTCGCCTATCTATATGGATGGTCCCAAGCAAAAGCAGCATCCCATTACAGCGGTAGCCTGGAGTGCGTCTTTTTATGAAACACGTAATAGGAATAGCCTGAGATTAATTAAGTTCAAATGGCTGGTAAGAATATTTGGTTATTGTTTTGCGTAAGTGGCTCAGGGACGGTTATATAAAGCTTTTTACATACAGGTTCATTAACAGGCTTGCATTCAGGCTTACGTTCGTCTGCAGGCCTGTATTGGCGGCGTCTGTAAGATGCGGCCTTGGAAATAAGTAAAGTATTGAAGCAGAGCGGCATTGAGCTCTTGATGCTTCGAGCATAGGAGGAAAACAAAAAAAGATACATTCTTTAATTATGAGAAATGGCTTGAAAATATTCCGGGTGAAAAAAGTCAAACGTCCGTTTTATTATATAAATAATTAATCCTTTTGTTATCTAGGTATTAATGCCTTTACAGCGCTTATTGTATATCGGTACAGTTACTTGCTTTTAAACTGCCAGCGTATGGGCATGGCGATCAGGCAAGTACTTATGACGTATAAGATGGTTTTTTTGGGCAGTAATGCCGCTGTTCTAGATTATTTTTGTTGCAGTCAAGATTTTGAGGTTGTGGGTGTCATTTGCGAAAGTCAGCTTTTGAATGACGACCTTCTAACCTGTACCGTTCTAAGAAATATTCCGCTCAGCGTAGCTTCTTCCCATAAGGACATCGAAACGGCCCTGGCAGGTGTTAATGATATTGATTTCTGTGTTATTTGTTATTTCAGTCGGATCATCAAGCCCGACCTGTTAAGCAGGTTCACCTTCTTCAATATTCACACGAGCTACCTGCCAACCTATAAGGGAAAGCATCCAATCTTCCATGCCATCGCGGCGGGAGAGAAGGAGATCGGTATATCGCTGCACAAGGTTACGGTGGCCATTGATGAAGGCGCGATCATCTCCAGAGAAAAGGTCGCTTTTTATTATTGGATGAGCGAAAAGGATCTGTTGCAGGCACTCTTTGCGAAGACGCCTGTGCTTATGGGTGACCTTGTCCGTTATCTGAACGGTGAGTTGGAGCCCGTTCAAAACAGCGAGGGCTCTTACTATCCGCCCTTCGCGGCAGCCTCCATCATCATCAACGAAAGCATGTCTGCATCAGACATCCTTAATCTCTCAAGAAGCCAGGCATGCTACGCCGGTGTCCGTCTGGCGTACGGCAGTCAGTGGTTCAGGATTCGAACAATTACGGTTTCCCAGATGAGCTCCCTGGGTGATCATGAGGTTTTCGGGCGTCTGCTTATAAACGGGCAGCAACCTATCGGCATGCAGATTGATCACACCTACTGTCTTAAATTTGCAGATGTCACTGCCGAATAGCAGTTGTTGCACATGCCTGCATTGGGCCGCCTATAGTGGCTGCCGGCGGCCCGTTCTCCAGTGGTGTAGGTGGATTTCATAACCCTGCTCATCTAGTAGCTGAAGTCATGACCAAGCTCCTGCTGCAGCCAGGCGAGAAAGCGCCTAACACGAGGAAAGTCCGAGTGGCTGCGGGGAAATACCAGATGGTGTGCGCTGACCGGGCTACAGAATTCAGCACCAAATACCGAGACGAGCTTGCCCTGTTCCAGATATTCACGTGCCAGCAGGGTGCTTTCCAGTGCGAAACCCAATCCATGGCTGGCCGCTTCGAGTGTCATGTAGGAACGGTCAAAGCTTAGTGAAAACGGAGCCTCGGGAAGTGAAAGACCTTGTTGGGCAAACCATTGAGGCCATTGGACCAGGGTTGCCTCAGACAGAATCAGATTGCATGTCAGCAAATCGTGAGGAGCCGCTATCGGCTGTTTCTGCAGCAGTGCTGGAGAAGCCATGACGGCTACATGCTCATGGCGAATCGTTCGTACTTCGAGCGTATTCCAGTTGGGTACGCCGTGGCGGATATCCAGATCGACCTTGTCCCGGCTGAAATGCAGCGCCTCGTAGGAGCATGACAGGTTGATCTGTATGTCAGGATGGCTGGCTTGAAAGGCTTCGAGGCGAGGCAGTAACCAAAGCAGGCCGAAGCTAGGTGAGGAGTGCAGGCGCAGGCAATCCTGACTGAGATCACTGCTGGCCCGTTGGGTGGCTGTTGCAAGCGTATCGAGGACTCCAGATACGTCCCTCAGGTATTGCTCGCCGCAGGGCGTTAGCGTCACGCCTTTGGCTGTCCGCCGAAACAACGGACGGCCAATTAACGTTTCCAGATTGGCGATCTGATGGCTGACCGCGGAAGGCGTTAGATCCAGTTGTTCGGCCGCCCTAGCGACGTTACCCAGGCGCGCTGCCATTTCAAAGGCTTGGATGGCCTTGAAGGGCGGAAGCGATAATAGGCGGTTTCCTTCGCTGGGCATTATGTCTGTTCCCTCCTGTGAATGCTGAAGCGTGCCAACGCTCTATGCTGAATTTTTTTCAGCATAGAGTGACTTTTTCAGGATTGCCAGCGCACTGCGAACCAAGGAATCTGCACATAACGGCCCGCCTTGAGCCGAATCCATAAAAATAATTCAGGAGCAGTCCTATGCTACTCGAAGGCAAGATCGCCATTATCACCGGTGCAGCTTCAGAACGCGGTATCGGTAGAGCCACTTCCAGAACCTTTGCTGAGCACGGTGCCCGCGTCGTTATTCTCGATCTGGATGAGGCCGCCTCGGCTGCTGCTGCGGCGTCCCTGGGTACCGAACACTTGGGGCTTGCCGCTAACGTAGCGAATGAAGCTCAGGTCAAGAATGCGGTAGCCAAAGTGCTGGAGCAGTATGGTCGTATCGATATTCTGATAAACAATGCCGGTATTACTCAGCCTCTCAAGACATTGGATATCCAGCGTCAGGACTACGACAAGGTGCTGGACGTTAGCCTGCGCGGTACGCTCCTGATGTCCCAGGCGGTTATTCCTGCCATGCGCCAACAAAAGTCTGGCAGTATCGTGTGCCTGTCATCCGTCTCGGCCCAGCGCGGCGGCGGTATTTTTGGCGGTCCGCATTACAGCGCTGCCAAGGCAGGGGTGCTGGGTCTGGCCAAGGCGATGGCACGTGAACTAGGACCAGACAACGTACGCGTCAACTCCATTACGCCCGGGCTTATCCAAACCGACATTACGGGTGGTCTGATGCATGACGAGCGCCGTCACGCCATCATCGAAGGCATTCCGCTGGGTCGTCTGGGCGAAGCCAAGGATGTCGCCAATGCTGCGTTGTTCCTGGCCAGCGATCTCTCCGGCTACCTGACCGGCACCACACTGGATGTAAATGGCGGGATGCTAATTCACTGACGTTTCAAGGACGAGCCTGCGGGTGGCTCGTCCCTCGTGCTGCCTCTGACGTTCCGGCGAGTCTCTGAAAACTCGTCCGGCCACTATAAGAACAAGAGATCAGACACCATGACGACACTTACCCTCGACGCGGTTGCGACCGCGCGTTCAAACGCCTATCGCAAGACAGCCTGGCGGCTGATGCCTTTTCTAATGCTCTGCTATCTCTGCGCTTACCTGGATCGAGTGAACGTCGGGTTTGCCAAGCTCCAGATGATGAATGACCTGGCCTTGAGCGAGGCGGTCTATGGGCTGGGCGCTGGGATGTTTTTCATCGGTTACTTCCTGTGCGAAGTCCCAAGCAACATCATTCTGCACAGGGTGGGTGCCCGGCGCTGGATCGCCCGGATCATGATTACCTGGGGCATCATCTCAGCCCTGTTTGCCTTTGTCGAAACGGCATGGCAGTTCTATGTGCTTCGCTTCTTGCTGGGCATTGCCGAGGCAGGGCTAGCTCCGGGCCTGCTGCTTTACCTCACGTATTGGTTCCCGTCCTACCGCCGCGCCAAGATGACGGTACTGTGGTTTATCGCCATCCCATTGTCCGGCATGGTAGGCGGCCCGCTGTCCGGCTGGATCATGGAGCGTTTCGCCGGCGTGCACGGTTGGGCCGGTTGGCAGTGGATGTTTCTGATCGAAGCCGTTCCTACCGTTGTGGTCGGTTTGATGGTACTGAGTTACCTGAAGGATGGCGTCAAGGATGCCCATTGGCTGGATGACGATGAAAAGAAACTGATCAGCAGCGAACTGGCTGAAGATGAGCAGCACAAGGTCACCCATGCCTCGGCAGGTGCGTTTATCCGTGATCGTCGGCTCTGGCTGTTGGCATCCATCTACTTTTGTGTGGTGATGGGCCAGTATGCAATCACGTTCTGGCTACCTACCCTGGTACGCAACGCCGGTATCGCTGACCCCTTGCATATCGGGCTGCTGACGAGTTTGCCGTACTGCTGCGCCATTGTGGCGATGCTGCTGGCCGGCCGAAGCGGGGATCGACATCGTGAGCGTCGTTGGCATCTGGCTGTTCCCATGGTGGCCGGTGCGACAGGTCTGACACTCGCCGCGCTGCTGGGTGGTCATATCAGCGCCTCTATCCTGAGCCTTTGCCTCGCTGCTGCCGGTATTCTCTCTGCCTCCTCACTGTTCTGGATGCTGCCTACCAATCTGCTGGGTGGTGTTTCGGCTGCTGCCGGCATTGCCGCCGTCAATAGCTTCGCCAACCTGGCGGGCTTCTGCTCACCTTATCTGATCGGCTGGATCACCACGTCCACAGGCTCCAGTGCGATTGGTATGTACCTCATTACCGGTGTGCTGGCATTCGGGGCCCTGTTGGTCTTCCGTATCCCTGCTGCCCTGGTCAATCGTTGAGTTCAAGCAAGGAGTCATACCATGCAAACACAATCTGTTCCGACAGGCGCGCCCGATCTCGCGGAGCGCGCCTACAACATTCGCCGCCATGCCTTACGCATGGGGCAGGTGCAGGGTCAGGGCTATATCGGTCAGGCATTGGGGGCAGCCGATCTGCTCGCCGCGTCTTACTTCCATGCAATGCGTTATCAGCCCGAAAACCCCGAGTGGGAAGGGCGTGACCGTTTCTACCTGTCTATTGGTCATTATGCTATTGCGCTTTACGCCGCACTGATCGAGGCGGGCATCGTTCCCCTTGATGAACTGGAAACCTATGGTACCGATGACAGCCGTCTGCCGATGTCCGGCATGGCTGCCTACACCCCCGGTATGGAAATCACAGGCGGCTCTCTGGGACATGGTTTAGGGATTGCCGTAGGGGCATGCCTGGGCCTCAAGCGCAAGCACTCCGAGGCGTTTGTTTACAACCTGCTTTCTGATGGCGAACTAAATGAGGGCTCCACCTGGGAGGCAGCAATGTCGGCGTCCCACTGGAAGCTCGATAACCTGATTGCCGTAATCGATGTAAACAACCAACAAGCCGACGGGCGTTCCAGTGAAATCCTGGCGTTCGAGCCGATTGTCGATCGCTGGCAGGCCTTCGGCTGGTACACGCAACGGATCGACGGTAACGATCTCGGTGCGTTGGTAACAGCATTCGATAATGCCAGGCAAAACACCGGCCCCCAGCCTCGCGTCATCATTTGCGACACACGCATGGGTAAGGGCGTGCCGTTCCTGGAAACACGTGACAAGACCCATTTCATTCGGGTGGACGAGAATGAATGGGAAAAAGCCCTGGAAGCCCTTGAAGTCGGGAGAGTCTGATGAATACGCCAACCTCTGCAACTGTAACGGCCGCACCGGCCAAGAAGCGCCTGACTACATCGGCGATGATCGCATCCATTGCCAGCGAGGGCCAACCCACACGCCCAGCCCCCTTTGGTCATGCATTGGCGGCGTTGGCAGAGCAACGCAAGGACATCGTCGGGCTCTCGGCTGACCTTGCCAAGTACACGGATCTGCATATCTTTGCCAAGGCGCATCCAGATCGTTTCTATCAAATGGGTATGGCCGAGCAGCTTCTGATGAGCGCCGCTGCAGGAATGGCCCGTGAGGGGTTCACGCCATTCGCGACCACCTATGCCGTATTCGCCTCACGCCGCGCGTATGATTTCATCTGCATGGCCATCGCCGAGGAAAATCTCAACGTCAAGATCGTATGTGCCTTGCCAGGGCTCACTACAGGTTATGGCCCGAGCCATCAGGCCACCGATGACCTGGCGATCTTCCGCGCCATGCCCAACCTGATGGTTATCGACCCGTGTGACGCATTGGAGATTGAGCAGGCTGTACCCGCTATCGCAGCCCATAATGGCCCGGTATATATGCGTTTGCTGCGTGGCAATGTACCGATCGTGCTGGATCGATTCGACTATAAGTTTGAAATCGGCAAGGCCAAGACGCTCTGTCCAGGCAAGGATGTGTTGATCATCTCGACAGGACTCATGACCATGCGTGCAGTAGAGGCGGCTGATCAGCTCCGTGCAGACGGTATCGACGCGTCCATCCTTCATGTACCAACGATCAAGCCACTCGATGAACAGACTATCCTGGCGGAGGCCCGAAAGCCGGGGCGGCTTGTGGTAACAGTGGAAAACCATTCCATCATGGGCGGTCTGGGGGAGGCGGTCGCCAGCCTGCTCCTACGCAACGGTGTGACGCCGACGTTCAGGCAGATCGCGCTGCCGGATGCGTTTCTCGATGCTGGCGCGCTGCCCACTCTGCATGATCGCTACGGGATTTCCACCCAGGCGGTCGCAGCGCAGATCAAGGGTTGGCTGTAGTCGAAGCGACAAGGTGCGGATCACTGATTCTTACCTTGTCATTCTGTCCTCCTGCAATCCCTGACCGATATGCTCCCTTATGAAGACTCATGCTTTAGTTGATCCTGACTATCTGGCTTATGCCCAGCCACCCGGTGAGCCGTGGACCCAAGAAGCGCTACCTGCGATTCGCGATCGCCTGCGAGCCGGTTACCCGAGCCCGGCATTTCTCGGTTATGACCCAGTTGCCATTCCAGGTCCGAGTCTAGGCATCAGTCTTCAGCTATGTGTTTATCGACCTGAATCCAAGCTGCACACTAACCGACCGGCCATTTTGTACCTGCATGGAGGTGGTTTCGTCGTTGGCGACACGGCCATGGTTGACGATTACCTGACTGAGCTCGCCCAAGCATTGGGTGCAGTGGTCGTTGGCGTTGATTATCGCCTTGCGCCTGAAACGCCGTTTCCTGGGCCGCTGGAGGACTGTTATGCCGGTCTGGAATGGCTTTTCAAGCAAGCCGATACACTCCAGGTCGATAGGCATCGGGTATTAGTGATGGGGCATAGTGCTGGCGGAGGACTTGCCGCTGCACTGGCGCTCCTGGCACGCGACAGGGGCCGTTATCCTCTCGCCGGGCAGATGCTGATCTATCCCATGTTGGACTACCGAACCGGTACGGCAGAGGCACCTCTGTCGAATTCGAGTACGGGAGAATTCTACTGGACGGCAGAAGATAACCAGTTTGCCTGGAAATGCATGCAAGGCGCATATGAACTAAGCGCCAGCCAGATGGGTTATTTCTCGCCCGCATTGGCTGATGACCTGTCTGGTCTGCCGACTACGTTCATGGCAGTAGGCGCGCTGGATCTTTTCCTCGAAGAAGATGTGCAGTACGGTATGCGGCTTTCGCGTGCAGGTGTGCCACTGGAGCTTCATGTTTACCCGGGCGTATTCCATGGGTTTGACCGTTTTTCTGGCCAGCGCTCCGACACCTGCCGTGCCGACATAAGTGCCGCGCTCAAACGCATGCTGAAGGTATCTCTTTAATTACAGTCACCACAGCCGACCCTGTCGGCTGTGGTAATCAAGAAGCTGCGTCTGAATCTAGGACCGGCCTCCGAAGGAGAATAGCAATGAGCGACTTGCCGATCATTGATGCACACCATCATCTTTAAGATCTGGATGAGTATTACTATCCCTGTCTCCACGAGGGCGTAAAACCAAGCACGCAATCGACTCAGGCTGAACAGATGACCGCTGCGGTCAACGAAATGACAACGAAGGTGGGTGAGGTTGCAGACTATGCAGCCTCCGCAGCCCAGGCAACAGGCAATGCGGATGAACAGGTAGAGCAGGGTAATACGCTGATCGTCAATGCAGGCAAGGCGGTTCAAACATTGGTTAGGACTATGGAGCAAGCCACCAATACGGTACAGATGGTATCTACCAACAGTGCAGATATCGAGAAAATCGTGGCTGTCATTAAGTCAGTGGCTGAGCAGACCAACTTGCTGGCACTCAATGCGGCAATCGAGGCAGCACGGGCGGGAGAACATGGACGAGGCTTTGCAGTGGTAGCCGATGAGGTACGCTCACTCGCCACGCGCACTCAGGAATCCACCCGCGAAATTGAAAGCATGATTGCAACCCTACAGGAAGGCACGGCTACCGCTGCCAAGGAAATGCAGTTAAGCCGAAGCATGGCGCGTGACATCGAGGTGCTGACAACGGATGCTGTTGCCGCGCTTCAAGGTATAAGCCGTGAGGTGGGCGCAATCAACAGCATGAACACTCAGATTGCCTCAGCGTCTGCACAGCAAAGCGTGGTGGCAGAAGAGGTAAGCACCAATATCAACCGTATTCACGGGGCAAGCCTGGAAACCTCAAAAGGCTCACAACATATCGCGGATGCCAGTCGTCAGCTTGCTGGCCTGGCAAGTCAGCTAGCGGATCGAGTCAGCGTCTTCCAAGTGTAATTTAGGTGACTGGATGGTTCAGGCTTCACAAGGTTTTCCACTCTTATATAACGCCTGAATGAAATGCTACGTAACGAGTTGAAGGGCATGTTTGTCCGTCAATGACGGTCGGATTTGTCATTCAGGTCAGTGTGGTCCTGGTCATGCATCCGATCCTTCCGCTTGTTCGGCGTTTGGCACGTTTTAGGTCTATGGGGCTTATTGTCTTGTGCTGGGTGTCTATCAGCGCCTCTGCCAATCCCAACTTGTCCCAAGTGCTGGATGATGCTCAAGCACTTGGGCCGCTGGAAACGGTGATTGTCAGTTACGATGGGCAGGTGATGGCTGAGCGCGGTTATCGAGGGCACCGCACAACTACACCCACCAATATCAAATCTGCCTCCAAGCTGGTGGTATCGGCGCTGATCGGTATCGCCATTGACAAGGGGATTCTCAAAGGGACTGATCAAACAATCGCTCCGCTGTTGTCAGAAGACCTTCCGGCAAAACCGGATCCGCGGCTGAAGGACATTACGATTGGCAATCTCCTGTCCATGCAGGCGGGACTGGCGTCTACCTCAGGGCCGAACTATGGCGCCTGGGTTGCTAGCAGAAACTGGGTGAAAGCTGCCCTGGCGCGTCCTTTTGAAAACGACCCTGGTGGTCCCATGATCTACTCTACCGGCTCAACTCACCTGCTTTCGGCTATTTTGACCCGACAAACCGGGCGCTCGACCTTGCAGCTGGCCCAACTCTGGCTGAAACCTCTTGATAGTTTTGCCATTACCAGCTGGAGTCGCGATCCGCAGGGTGTCTATATCGGTGGTAACGAAATGGCCATGAGCCCACGATCATTGCTGGCATTTGGCGAACTGTACCGGAGGAAGGGTGTAACCCAGGACGGTCGCCGTCTGATCTCATCCCGTTGGGTAGAAGAATCCTGGCAGGTTCGTACCTACTCACGCTATACCGGGGATGGTTATGGATATGGCTGGTTTGTTGCGCGAATCGCGAACCAAGAGGTCTATTACGGCTGGGGATTCGGTGGGCAGATGCTGTATATCGTGCCCCGCCAGAAGCTGACGGTCGTCATGACCTCAGATGGCAGCGCCTCGGCTGCGCGCTCGGGGCATCGGGACGACTTGCACCGCTTGTTGGGCAGCATTATCGAGGTTTACGCGCAGTAAGGTTTTGCGATAAGAGTGAGGCAGTCGTCCGGACAGGTGGTTACTCACCTGTCCGGTTTTATGCTCTGTCAGAGTATCAGGCTGCCTATCCAGGCCAACACGAAAGCGATAGTACCAATGAGCGTTTCCATCACGGTCCAGGTCTTAAGCGTGGTTTTTTCGTCCATATCAAGGAAGCGACCCACCAGCCAAAAGCCGGAGTCGTTTACATGGGAGAGCACAGTAGCGCCCCCGGCAATCGCCACGACGATAAAGCACAGGTCGAACTGGCTCAGTCCTCCGGTTGCGGCTACGGTCGGTGCCATGAGCGCGGCTGCGGTTGTGAGGGCAACGGTTGCCGAACCTTGGGCTACCCGTAGCGCCGCCGAAATCACAAAGGCCGCAACGATTACCGGAAGTCCGGTATCTGCCAGCATTTGAGACAGTGCGTCGCCAATGCCACTTGTACGCAGCACACCACCAAACATGCCACCTGCGCCCGTCACTAGTACGATGGAGCAGATAGGGCCGAGTGCGCCGTCACATACTTTTTCCAGATGCTTACGGCTGTGTCTACCGCTAAAGACGATCAACGCAAAAAATACCGTGATCAGCAAGGCCACTGGCGTCTTGCCCAGCATCCGCAGGAACTGGACCCATGTGCTTTTGCCATCGACTGTACCCATAACGCTCAAGGTATTCAGGCCGGTATCCAGAAAGATCAGGATCAAGGGCAACAACAGGATAGCAAGTACGGTAGAGAAGCGGGGCGGGGTAACTGTAGTATCACGGTCAGCATCGGTCAAAAAGCTTGCCGGAATACCAACATGAAATTTCTTGCCCGACCACAGGCCGAACAGATAAGCGCCAAAATACCAGGTAGGCAGCGCGATGATGGCTCCAACGATAACCAGCAAACCGATGTTTGCACCCAGAAGTTCTGCGGCAGCAACCGGGCCTGGGTGCGGCGGAACCAGCGCGTGCATGGCGGCGAATGCACCGGCCGCCGGTAACGCATAGCTCAGCGTAGAGCCGCCCAGACGCTTGGCCACACTGAAGATGATCGGCAGCATTACGATCAGCCCCGCGTCAAAGAAGATGGGAAAGCCGAAAAGCAGCGATGCTACGCCAAGTGCGAAGGGCGCACGGTGTTCACCGAAGCGATTGATCAGGGTGTCGGAGAGAACCTGGGCACCGCCTGTAATCTCCAGAAGACGTCCGATCATGGCGCCCAAGCCAACCAGCAATGCCACCGAGGCAAGGGTATTACCAAAGCCGGTCAATAGTGTCGGGACTACCTTGTCAAAAGGGATCTGCGTCGCGAGTGCCGTCAGGATACTTACCAGCACAAGCGCCAGAAAAGCATGGACCTTGAATCGCATAATCAGGAGGAGCAACAGAATTACAGCGCCTGCTGCTATGAGGAGCAATATACTGGCGCTGAGCGCAGTAGGTTCAGTCATGGTGGGCCACTTTCTATTGTTGTTGGTCGTTAGCGAAAGCCATACATGTGCGCGCCTGACGCCTGAGGACTACCAGAACGTCAACACCCTCGCTGCAACATGCAGTGAGGGTGAGGTAAGGAGCAAAGCCATACATGCCGGACATGTCGCCTCACATGTTATTGTTATAGATGAAGCGTTAACGGGAGTCCGGCCGGTCAGGCGCTTTTAACAGCCGCAAACGTATCGTTCCACCAGTCGGACGCCTGCTGGCTGATCACCTCGATGGGCAGTGTCGCGTCCACAACAAGGGTCGCGTCTTCCTGAAGAGGCGGCTCCAGCGCTGCAAACTGACTATCCACCAGGCTTGCGGGCATGAAATGCCCAGGCCGGTTGGCAACACGCACGGCTGCGTCTTCACGGGTAAGATTCAGAAATACAAAGCCCAAGCCTGGAACGGCGGAACGAAGCTTGTCACGGTACTTCTGTTTGAGAGCGGAACAGGTGAGAACGGGCTTGATACCTGCGTTTACGGCATTAGCCATTTCCTGACCCAGGCGAGTCAGCCAGTCGGCGCGGTCTTCATCGGTGAGCGGAATGCCAGCACTCATCTTGGCGATGTTCGCAGCAGGATGAAACTGGTCACCTTCGATCAGGACACCACCGCTGCGTTGAGCAATGGCCTCACCAATGCAACTCTTGCCACAACCAGCCACGCCCATCACAACCAGGGCAGGGATATACGTATTCATAGGATTCTCCAGCCGAAGATAGCGCTATCTTCAATTAAAAAATCTGAACAGATAGCGGCTTCGTATGTTGTAGCTCTTGTTTGCTAGATAATGCATCTCGAAAACAATGACGATTGACTGCTTTAATTTTCGAGACAGCGCTAACTTAAGCATACCGCCCGGACTTGGCAAGCGCTTTTGATACCAAGGTTCCGCCAAAAACGTGACGGGGTAAAGGCTGACGCCAGTTAAAAGATCAGCTCTCCGTTATCCTTTCGGGCTCATAAGGCCAGCGGTCTCAGCACCGTCAACGGTGAGCGTAGCGCCATTGATATAGCTTGATGCAGGCGACAGCAACCAGTAGATCGCTTCGGCTACCTCTTGGGGCGAGCCCAGGCGGCCTGCAGGTATCCGTGAGGTAAGCGCAGCAAGATGAGCAGCATCCTGAATAACCTTGTCCATCATGCGCGTAGCGATCTGCCCAGGGCACACCGCGTTGAAGCGCACCTCTGAGCCATATTCCAACGCCAGCGCCTGGGTGAGTCCCAGCAGGGCGGCCTTGGTTGCACAGTATGCTGCAAGTCCTTGTTCACCGGTCTTGCCTGCAATGGAAGACACTGTAACGACCGCGCCATGGGCTGCCCGCAGGCCCGGAAGCGCATGTTTGATGTAGAAAAACACCGAGCGCGTGTTTACCGCGAAAAGATGATCCCAGGTGTCCTGAGTCATCGTGCCGAATTCACCACGGCTGGACATGCCGGCACTGTTGACCAGGCCGGACAGTCGGCCCTCTCCCAATGTCATTGCATGCGATACGACCTTTTGGCAGTCCTGCTCACTCAAGACATCGCCTGCCACAAAAACTGCTGTCTTCAGCCGTGTCTGTAGGGCTTGCCCTGCACTTTCGTCCCGGCCGGTAAAAACGACCTGATGCCCTTCAGCAACCAGTTTTTCAACCACCGCCGCGCCAATGCCCTGGGTGCCACCCGTTACGATAAACATGGTTTGCTCTCTACGTGGTTTCAGGGCGTGCCTGTTCTTAATCAAGTAAAGCGGGGAATCTCTAACGAACCAATGGCGGTGTATTGGCTCAGACCTATAACAAGCCAAGCCGTAGCCTATCGTGGAGCGGTTGTTGCTCTACCCGCATACTGACCTTCAGGCGTACCTTTTAATTATGGATCAAACGACCCAGCCTCTTGATCTTGCGCAGTGTGACAGGGAACCGATTCATATTCCCGGATCGATTCAGCCACACGGTATATTGCTTGCTATCGACCCTGATACCCAGACTATTCAACAAGTTGCCGGTGATACTGTGCGGTTTTTAACACGAAACCCTACTGACTTGCTGGGGCAGCCAGTCGATACGGTTTTTGGGGCCGAGGCCGCGACATCTCTTCTGACGCTCGAGCCTGATATGACTGAACCTTTGTATTTAGGCTCGTTGTCGCCAGCAGGCAACCTTGGTATGCCCGTAGATCTGACAGCACATATTTACAATGGTGTGCTGTTTCTAGAGCTGGAGCCTTCCTCAGAGCATCAAATCACTGCGGCGCAGAGGGTCGGTGAGATCCATCGGGTTCTTACAATTTGGAGTGCCACAACCAGTCTGCACGCTCTGCTTAAGAGTGCGAGTGAGGAGTTTCGCCGACTGACCGGGTTTGATCGGGTAATGATTTATCGGTTTCTAGAGGATGGGACAGGGCTTGTCGCGTCTGAAGACAAGATCGATAGTCTTGATGCGCTCCTCAACCATCACTATCCCGCCTCCGACATTCCCAGGCAGGCGCGAGCGCTTTATCTTCGGAATCCCATCAGAACAATAGCGGATGCTGGGTATATACCTGCTCCGCTCGTTCCGGTATTGAACCCCATTACAGGTCAGCCATTGGACATGAGCGGATGCAGCTTGCGTAGCGTTTCGCCCATTCATGTTCAATATCTTAAAAACCTGAACGTTACAGCCTCTATGTCCGTCTCGATAGTCGTGGATGGGCAGCTATGGGGACTTGTCTCCTGCCATCATACCTCTCCCAAACGGGTCTCTTATGATATGCGTGAGACCTGTAAACTATTAGGGCAGACGCTGGGCCAATCGATTAAGGCGCATTTAGAAAAAGCGATTAACAATCAGGCGCAGCAATTGGCCTTTGCTCGTGAGGAGTTACTCAAAAGGCTGACAGGGTTTTCTGCTGTTGAAGAAAGCATTCGGCGCTATTTGAAGGATGTTCAGCATCTTGTTCACGCAGAGGGTGCAGCACTGCTTCTTCACGGCAAGCTTACCCTGCTGGGCAGTACGCCATCTGAGGAGCAGACCCGAGCGTTGATAGAGTGGCTTCTGGAACCATCCATGCCGACTACCTTTGCGACCAAAAGTCTTGTAGATCATTATGAGCCTGCAAAGGTGTATGCCACCCAGGCCAGCGGCTTACTGGCCGTTATAATCTCGCACACCCCTCCGTTTGTATTGCTATGGTTCAGGGCCGAATATCTTGAAACCATTAATTGGGCAGGTAATCCCCACAAGCCAATTGAGCCAGGTTCTACTCCTGGGCAGTTGACGCCGCGAAAGTCATTTGAAGACTGGAAAGAAACGGTTCGCTATCAGGCTAAGCCCTGGTCAGAGGCTGAAATAGATTCAGCCCGAAAGTTTGGCCGGGCGCTTCTTGATATGCGCATGAAAGATATGCTCCAAGGGCTGAACGGGCAGCTGCAGAAAATGCTGGTCGATAAAGAGGTTCTCCTTGCCAGGAAAGACTCGCTAACCAAAGAGGCGCAAGAGCACATTCAAACGCTGCATAAGCGTGAGGCCGAACTTAGTGCCATCCTGGAAAATACCAGTGACGGGTACATCTGTACGGATGAAAGGGGGGCTGTTACCGCCTGGAATCGCAAAGCCGAAGAGATCTTTCTCTGGAGTCGAGAAGAAGCAATAGGCGCGTCTATAGAGGATCTGATTATTCCGCCGATGATGCGTCAGGCTTATCGTGACGATTTGAAAGGCTTCCTCGCCACAGGAGAAAGCAACAATGTGGGCAAGGTTGTCGAACATTCGGCGTTGCGTAAGGATGGGATGCTGATTCCCGTCGAGACACGCATCACGGCGATCCAGATTGACAACCGTACGATCTTCAGCGCCTTTGTACAGGATATTACGCCGCGCAAACTCCAGGAAAAAGCGCGATTAAGAGATGCTCAGGAGGACGCTCTGACGGGCCTGGCCAACCGGCGTATGATGTATCGCTTTCTCAAAGCGAGGCTGGAGGCCAAGCCTACCGCGGAGAATCCGCTTTGGCTCCTGTACCTTGATCTGGATGGTTTCAAACCCATAAACGATACCCTTGGGCACGCGGCTGGTGATCAGATGTTGGTTGAGGTTTCTCACCGGCTGAAACAATGTATGCGTGAGGATGATCTTGTCTCCCGTATTGGGGGTGATGAGTTCGTCATTGTGGCCAGCGGTCTGCCAAACCGGGCTTTTATTGAAAAACTCTGCGAGCGACTCCTTAATAGCCTGCGAAAGCCTGTGTTGATCAATAAGCATGAGGTGAGTGTAGGATGCAGCATAGGGATCGTTTCGGCGCCGGAGGATAGCTGTCAGGCTGACGATCTCTTGCGTTTTGCCGATATAGCGCTTTACGAAGCCAAAGCGTCAGGCCGGAACACGTGGCAGTTTTACACCTCACGGATGAGTAGTCGTCTTCTGGTTCGGCGGCAACTCGAGACGGATCTTAGGCTGGCCTTACGTCGAGACGAATTGCGCTTGGAGTTTCAGCCCCGTTATAAGATACGAGGCGGTCATCTAACAGGGGCCGAAGCCTTGGTACGGTGGCAGCATCCTCTACGCGGCTACTTAAGCCCTGACCATTTTATTTCCATTGCGGAAGAAACCGGCCTAATCGTGCCGTTGAGTGACTGGGTATTACGCAGAGCGTGCCTAGAGGCTACGCAGTGGACGGACTCGGCCTTTGTCTCGGTTAATCTTTCACCGATAGAATTCAAGCGCAGCGACTTGGTAGCTCGCATACACGCGGTTCTAGAGGAAACCGGGCTTGCGCCTGAGCGCCTGGAGCTTGAGATTACCGAAAGCGTTATGCTTGATAACACCAACGATGCCTTGGCTATTATGCGAGCACTCAAGGAGCTGGGCGTTAGGCTAGCCATGGATGATTTTGGCACCGGCTACTCCTCATTAAGCTACGTCCATACCTATCCCTTCGACGGCATCAAGATCGACCGTAGCTTTATTGCCGCGTTGGATGGTTCGTCTAGTGGCGAGGCGATTATCGAAGCCATCATTGGTTTGGGTCGTGCTTTATCGCTCACTGTTACGGCTGAAGGTGTTGAAACCCAGGAGCAGCTTGAATTATTGACTCGGCTTAATTGCCATCAGGCACAAGGGTTTTATTTAGGCCGCCCCGCGCAGGGTGATCTGCTTATAACTCACTAGCATGATTTGTAGATACGCAACTTCCCTGGTACCACGGGGGCCTGGTTAAAGCAGCAAGGGATCTAACACTATCCGCTAAGTTTTTATTTAGAATTTCTGGCTGCGGAGGATGTGCCAGCAGCGCAGACCTGTGTGGAGGCAAGGACAGGGTTGCAACAATACAGCTGGCAACCCTAGGCACCACTTCATGGTCGTTTGACTGGGGCAGGCAACGTAACCAGTTTTACATAATCATTCCAAAAGGCTTGTTGATCGATACCAAACACCACCTTGGCTTTCTGGGTGCCTAATGGGGGATTCTTGTGGTAGCCCAGTGACCTGCCGTAGTTCGGGCCAAACTGGGTATCAACGTCAACCCAAAGGTCTTTCGATTCGGTTACCAGTTCCGGGTGCACCAGGAAGAGCGCCGGCAGACTGTCCCAGGTAAAACTCTGGTAGGCAGGGTCCTTGTCGAACTCAGGGCCCAGGACTGTCTTGTACAGGTCAGGGATAACCCCTTCAGCGGCCACGATGCGCTTGTAGATCTCTGCGTTGAAGATGACCTTTTCGCAGACGTCGTTGGGGAAGATCACATGCTCTATCGGCGAGCGCAAAACGATTCGTGCAGCCTCCGGGTCGAACCACCAGTTGAATTCTGCTGCGGGCGTGGTATTGCCTGGAATCTCGATGGCGCCGCCCATGTACACGATCCGCTTGATCAGCGGCACGATCTCAGGTGCGCTGCGGATGGCCAGGGCAAGGTTAGTCAGCGGGCCGACAGCCAGAATTGTGACTTCATGGGGGTGCTGCTTGATGCTGTCGATAATGAACTGGGTCGCTGATTCAGGGCGTACTGTCGTATGGGTGGCGCGGCCATCTGGAGGCGAGATGAGCGCATCGGCTGAGGTCGGTCGTGGACCTTTAAAGGCGCCAGGCCAGCCCGCGCCAAACAGTGCCTGTTCTTGCGGGTACGTCGAGAGGTCATGTAGAAGCGGGTAGGCTGCGCCAGAATAAACGCCGACCTCCTTTTCCACGCCCATACGCTCGACGGCCTTGAGGGCGTCTACCTGCTCTTGATCCACCCAGGCATTGCCGCTCACCAACGTCATGCCCAACAGTTCGATCCGTTTTTGCGCATGCAGTTGCGCCAGCATGATGAACGCCTGACCGTCATCATTGAGTACATTGAAGTCGGTATCGAAAATAACCTTGTCTGCAGCCTGTATAGGGCCTGCCAGAACGCCAAAGGCCAGGACGGCGGCGCAGTATTTGAAGAGTGCTCGCATCGGTTGGGGGACTCTTGTTGTAATAGTGATGCAGCAAGTGAGACAGGTCTCATCTGCCCGAAAGCTGTATTGCCAAGCATAACGCAGCGGCAATGAACTCTGCCAACAACGACGTTTATTTTGGCAGGCCAATTCCTAGGCATAATGCAGAAACAGCGAAGCCCGGATGAGATTTCCGGGCTTCGCGTAGAGGTCAGCTCTGATTACGAATTTTACTTCGTATCGGGAAGGGCGTATGCAATCAGATAATCACCCATTTTGGTGCCAAAGGAGCCGTGCCCGCCCGCCATGATGACAACGTACTGCTTGCCGTTGGCTTCGTAGGTCATGGGTGTGGCCTGGCCACCAGCCGGTAGACGTGCCTCCCATACCTTGTCGCCATTGGTCACGTTATAGGCGCGGATATAGTTGTCCTGAGTACCGGCAATAAACATCAGGTTGCCAGCTGTCGAGATCGGGCCTCCCAGCATAGGGACACCAATTTTCAACGGTGGCAGTTGAAGCCCCTGCAGACTGTCCCGAATTGTACCGATTCGCTTACGCCAAACTACTTCGTGGGTTTTCATATCGACCCCAGCGACATAGCCCCAGGCCGGCTGCTTACACGGAAGGCCCAGCGGTGACAGGAACGCATTGATCTCTACACCAAACGGCACACCATATTGGGGCTGAATGCCCGTTTCGGTGCCGGTCCCTTTGGCGCCTTCTTCCGGCCACATGGGATTACCCGGGCCGCGCGGAATCAGCTTTGACACAAAGGGCAGCGCCATCGGGTTCATTAACGCTATCTGGCGGTCGGAATTGACGGAAATTCCACCCCATTCAAAGACGCCAAGGTTACCGGGGAAAACAATCGTGCCCTGTTCGGACGGTGGCGTGTATTGACCCTTATAGCTTAGGCGCTTGAAGATCACGCGGCACATCAGCTGGTCGAACATGGTGGCGCCCCACATGTTCTTGTCAGTCAGTGTCTGGATGGGGGTCAGGTTCAAGGCGGAGCGAGGTTGCGTCGGGCTTACCCAATCGCCCTCTGCGGCACCCTGTGGTACCGGCACCTCCGTAATGGGCACAATAGGCTTGCCGTCACGACGATCCAGTACGAACAGATTACCCGCCTTAGTCGGTACGTAAACAGCAGGAACCGTGTCGCCAGATTCTGTCTTTACATCAGCAAGAGTAGGCTGGGAAGGTACATCCATGTCCCAGAGGTCATGGTGGGTAGTCTGATAAGACCAGACCAGTTTACCGGTCGAGCCGTTCAGCGCAACGATAGCACTGGCATAGCGCTCCATAAGCGGCGTACGGTGGCCGCCCCAGATATCAGGCGTGGCGTTACCTGTCGGTACATAGACTACATCTGCAGCAGCGTCATAGGCCAAGGGCGCCCAGGCGTTGGGTGAGTTGTTAACCAGGGTCTTGCCGTCAGTCGGGATCGCATTGGGATCTTCTGCACCCGTATCGAATATCCACTGCAACGCGCCGGTATTGACGTCATAACCACGGATGGCGCCTGATGGTTCATGGATAGAGAAGTTGTCAGTAACTGAGCCACCAATGATTACTGTAGTGCCCGTTACAACCGGCGGTGAGGTGGGCTGTAAACCACCTGGATAGGTGTAAGGATGCATCTCCTTAAGATCCAGCTCGCCATTGTTGGCAAATTCGCTACATGGTTGGCCATTGTCTGCGTTGATGGCAAAGAGACGGCCATCATTGACGGGCAGGAATACCTTGCGTGGGCAGCTGGTCTGAGCCTGGGGTTTACCGGCGAGGCTGGCTGCAAACTCCGTGGTGTTGGCTTGATCGTAATAGGATACCCCACGGCAGGTCAGGTGCTGGTAGGAGGGTTCCGATTTAAGCTTGGGATCGAACCTCCATTTTTCCTTGCCTGTAGCCGGGTCCAGCGCTACCAATATCTGGTGCGTGGTGCAGATATACATGTTATCGCCAATCTTGATTGGGGTCAGTTCGTTAGTGGTTTCCCCCGAATCGTTTTCGGTTCTGGACTCGCCACTACGAAATGTCCAAGCGACCTGCAGGTCTTTGACGTTGTTTTCGTTGATCTGATTCAGCGGCGAGTAGCGCGTACCGCTTTGGGTCCTGCCGTAGGCAGGCCAGTCCGCCGGGCTGATACCCTCTACCGGCTGAGCCTGGGCAGGCTGGGTAGACGCCAGGCTGCCATTGATCTCCTGCGGATCATTGAAGATCGAATACACCAGTACGGCAATGGACAGCACCAGCGTTGCAGATAAAAAGGTTTTGCTGGCTCTAAGACCTGCGCCAATGCCACGCGTTACTCCAGGAATCAACAGCCAGATGCCCAACAGACCGAGAATATTCAGGCGTGGTACGAGAGCCCAGAAATCGGTGCCTGCTTCCCAGAGGCCCCATACGAGCGTCACGAGCATCAGTACCGCATAAAGCCAGATCGCGGCGGTAGAGCGACGCGCGAGCAGAATAGCGCTGATCAGCAGAGCAATACCGCTGATCACGTAATAATACGAGCCGCCTAATACTGCAAGCCAGGCCCCTCCAATCACTAAAATTACCGCGAATATAACGGCGATAACCGCAGTGAAAGTTCTCAATCCAGACCTTGTCGATAAAGTGCTCATCAACTGTTTCTCTCTTTGTAAAAACGCGCGGATCCTTTAGTGAACTATCAAAGGCGTTATTGAATACCGAAACGGAATACGGTCGTGCTATTAAATACCTCCCCAGGTTTTAATACCGTACTAGGAAAGTCCGGTTGGTTCGGGCTGTTTGGATAATGCTGGGTTTCAAAGGCAAACGCTTCAGTCTGCCGATATACCTTGCCGCCTGCGCCCGTTACGTTCCCCTTGAGAGCGTTACTGGTATAAAACTGCAAGCCGGGTTCTGTAGTCAGGCACTCAAGTGTGCGACCCGTTCCATGATCAACGACCTTGGCCGCATCTTGTAACGCCTTTGGATCAGCGCCTTTGTTCAATACCCAGTTGTGGTCAAAGCCATGGGCATAAAGGAGCTGTGGGTCGTTGGCGCGAATGTCTTTGCCAATGGCTTTAGGCGTTCGGAAGTCAAAAACACTGTTTTCCACCGGTTGCAGGGTACCGGTAGGGATCGACTGAGCATCGGTGGGAAGATAATGATCGGCATTTATCTGCACCACCTGATCCAGGACTCCATGGGTGCTGTCAGGTCCGGCCAGATTGAAGTAACTGTGGTTGGTCAGATTGATGACCGTGTTCTTATCCGTCTGGGCCTGGTAGTCGATACGAAATGTGTTGTCGTCAGAAAGGCTGTAGGTAACAGTTAGCTGGAGGTTGCCTGGAAACCCCTGATCGCCCTCTGGGCTGTTTAGCTTCAGGGCAGCCTTGACCACAGGGCCTTCAGTCACCAATGGCGTGACCTGCCAGATGCGCTTGTCATAGCCCTTGCTACCGCTGTGCAGCGTATTAGGACCATCATTTCGTTCGAGCTGATAGTTTTTTCCGTCAAGTGTGAACTGCCCTTTGGCGATGCGATTGGCGTAGCGGCCAATCAGAGCGCCAAAGTGAATGCCTTCACGAGCATCCACGACTTCGTAACCATGCAGATCATCGTACCCCAGCACAATGTTGGCGCGTTTGCCGTGTCGGTCAGGCGTAATGATCTCCGTAATAACACCACCAAAACTTAAAAAAGAGACGCTTATGCCTTTGTCGTTAGTCATGGTGTAGCGCGTTACAGAATGGCCATCTCGCGTGGTGCCGTAAGATTCCTGAGACAACGTCGAAGCAGCGCTGTATTGGCTGGCGAATATGCCTAAAGCAGCTACGAACAAACCTGAAGCCCGCATTGTTATAAGTCCACCTAATTGAGCAATACAGGTCAGAGTCAAAATGTTACAACTCGTTCGTTGCCAAAGTGCGATAAACACTGGATTAGATCTCTCATGTACAAAGTTTCAGGAAATTAGGCGGTTTGGACTTCTATTCGTCTCTGCGTTAATAACTGAACGTAGCCTGATATGGCCGATTTGCCCGAGATTTTCTGCAGTCGTACGATATGCAGACAAGGCTGTACCTAATGAAAGTTTTAAGGGTCGTGAGCAAGCGGAACGAATAGCAATCCTTGAATTCTGTGAAAAATTTAAATGCTTTTAAAGCGATTCAAAATTTGTTTTCGTTATGTAATTTATTGCATGCCGTTTCGAGTAGAGGCGTTGTCGGCGCGACATGTAATCGCGGCATTGAACATGCCCAAGCGATCAAGTGAACGACATAGCATTGAGAAACCAATATTCAGTCAAATTAATGAAGGTTTGCATAGACGACGTCTAAGTGACTCTCGAAGCACTAGCGGGCCGCTTGTGTCTCATTCGTTGTGTTCTCGATAAGCATCGCTTGTAAAGTGGTATACGTGCCCTCGCCAGAATGTACTTTCTAACTAGCGATCGCTTGGCTCTGTAATGCACCTCCTGATGAACTTGGGTTTGCTGCTGCGGTTCTACTGGTGCATACCTTCCATGATCCAGAGAGGCTGACATGACTCGTTTTACTAACAAGGTGGTGCTCGTGACAGGGGCAGGATCGGGTATTGGTGAAGCAACTGCCAAACGATTTGCGGAAGAGGGCGCTAAGGTCGTGCTGGTGGGCAGAACGACCGAAAAGCTTGAGCACGTGGCGCGTACGCTTCCGGCGGATAGCAGCTACATCAAGACCGCTGATGTCTCGGACCGGATTCAAGTAAAGCAGCTGATCGCGGATGTCATCCAGAAGTATGGCCGCCTGGATGTGCTGGTGAACAATGCGGGTACGGTGGCCCAGGGCAAGATTACCGAGGCTGATGTCGACGACTGGCGCAAGGTCATGTCCACCGATTTGGACGGTGTGTTTTATTGTAGCCGAAGCGCCTTGCCTGAGTTGATCAAGCAGAAGGGCTGCATCGTCAATGTCTCCTCGGTCTCAGGCCTGGGCGGTGACTGGGGGATGAGTGTTTACAACGCGGCCAAAGGGGCAGTGACCAACTTTACCCGTGCCTTGGCAATGGACTTTGGTGAAGAAGGCGTCAGGGTCAATGCCGTATGCCCCAGCCTCACTAAAAGCGAGCTGACGGAAGATATGCCTGGCAATGAATCGCTTATGGCCAGCTTCCGTGAGCGGATTCCGCTGGGTAGACCAGCCGAGGCCGAAGAGGTCGCTGATGTCATTGCGTTCCTGGCCAGTCATGATGCCCGTTTCGTAAACGGCGTGAATCTCCCTGTCGATGGTGGGCTCTCAGCCTCCAACGGGCAGCCCAGACAGGCTTGAGTTCTTCAAAACCCGGGGTTGCGGCATGTGGCCGCAGCCTGGCGTTTACGTACGGTATTGCTGGATATGCACCGTTCGACAACAAATCCCGCATCTGGTCTGTGTTTGACATCAGTGCTAAATTGGTTGGCATGAAGTTAGTTCGAGCCCATTTTACTTCTCTTGCCTGGATGCTGGTTGCCGCCGTCCTGCTCAATGGTCTCGCCTGCAGTTTTGGTCACGGCATCATGCATGGCCAGACATACCGTCTCCCGTCGCCCCACGAAACAACGGTGGAGATGGACCATCACGTACATCACCATGCTATGGCCGCCGCGCCTGATACGCACCAGGGCAGTATGCCCATGGTTGATTCATCTCATGATTCAGCTATCAAGCAGCTTGCCATGAGCGATTGCGCCTTCGCTGGTACGCTTCCACTGGCGCTCATGGTTTTCACGGCGCTGAGCTGGCTGCTGCGTCATAAACGGCAACGCCTGTATCATCTGGACGCCGGTTGTCGACGACCTCCCCGTGACGCATTTCCCTGCCTCAATCCCCGCGCGCCCTGACAGCCACTGGCGGCATTTACTTACTAACCCTTAGTTGGCGGCAGCCATGTGTTGTCGTCGTGCTTAGCCGTGGTGAATTCTCATGTCAGGTTCTTCGCCAGCGTCGGTCCAGAATAGACCGGGCGCGTTTACCCAATTACTCAGACGATTGCACTTCTATATCGGGCTTTTTGTTAGTCCTTTTCTTCTCGTGGCGGCGCTGAGCGGTATTGTCTACGCGTTGACCCCTCAGCTTGAGGACTACCTTTATGCCGATGCCCTGCATACGGATAGCCAGGGCGCTCCTCTCAGCCTTGCCGCCCAAGTGCGTGCGGCCCAGGCAGCGGTAGATCCGTCCTCTCGCATCACTGCCGTACGCCCTGCGCCTGCAGCCGGTGATACTACCCGGGTGATGTTCAACGCGCCGGGCCTGGGCGCTTCAGAGAGCCGTGCCATCTTTATCGACCCGGTGACCGGTGAGGTCAAAGGCGATATGAAGGTATACGGGACGAGTGGTGTCCTGCCATTACGTACTTGGCTGGATCAGTTTCACAGGGGCCTTCTGTTGGGTGATGTAGGCCGAATCTATAGTGAACTGGCGGCATCCTGGCTATGGGTCGCCACCTTGGGCGGCTTGGTGTTATGGGCGTCACGCCGGAGTCGTACGCGTGGTAAGACGCCGGCGGGTCTACGCTCTCTGCATGGGTCCACAGGGGTATGGCTGCTAGCAGGGCTGCTGTTCTTTTCGGCCACGGGGCTGACATGGTCACAGTATGCAGGAAGCAATATCGGCATTCTGCGTGCATATTATGGATGGTCGACGCCTGTTGTTTCGACGGAGCTGGGTAGCTCAACCACCATGAAGATGCCCATGGACGAGCATGCCGAACATCATATGCACATGGATAACATGCCGAAGATGGAAGCGGTTGATCCCGACGTGTTTGATCAGGTGATGGCCGCTGCACGTACCCAGCACATTGACGCGGCAAAGGTGGAAATCAAACCTGCCATGCAGCCGGGAAAAGCCTGGACGGTTAATGAAATCGACCGCCGCTGGCCTACTCATGTGGATGCGGTTGCTATCGATCCCGGCTCCTTGACTGTGGTGGATCATGTCCTGTTTGCTCAGTACTCTCTGCCAGCCAAACTGACCCGGTGGGGTATCGATGCGCATATGGGGGTACTTTTCGGCCTTGCCAATCAGCTGTTGTTGATTGGATTTGCGGGTGGCCTTATGGTCATGGTGGTTTGGGGATACCTGCTCTGGTGGCGTCGGCGTCCGACCTTTAATGATGTTCCTCAACCGAGTCTTATCGATGCATGGCGTGATCTGGGCCTGGTTCAACGAATCCTGGCGATTGTGATCTCGACGGTACTGGGGATCTGTCTGCCTGTATTAGGCGCCAGCCTGCTTGTGTTTCTAGCGGTGGATTTCATTCTGGGCTTCAAGGCTTCGTTTTCAGATCTCAAGCAAAGGCAGCTGTAGTACAAGGGAGAAAAACGCTGGCTGCACCGTGAGCGGTTAGCGTTTCTCCTCTCCAGTTCGCGTACTGCCAAAGCTGTCAAGACGATTAAGTAGGAACCCGAAACTTAAATTGACCACACAGGCAATACCCTATTTGTTCTGTGGAGGCTGATATGTCAGTAAAAGTGCTTGGGCCCGCTGAGCCAGGTTTTAGCCTTGGCAGCAATGATTATGGCCCAACGCCTGGGTTCAACGGTGGCCTGGCTCAGCCATACGGCGGACAGGTTAATTTCGGTTCGCCTTCTGAGCTTGCCAGCCAGGGAAGGGAAGTTACGTTCGGCAAGGCTGGGGCTGGTCATTCCCCAGGTGGCGTCCAGGGAGCTAGCGAAGAGGATTTGATGGCATTGGTGCGTGACCTGGTGCAGCAAATCCTTCAGATGATTGCGCAACGGTTACAGCAAAACCAGAACGACACGGGAGCATCCTCTCAGGGCCAAAGT
Organism: Pseudomonas sp. WAC2; assembly: GCF_030403525.1. Classification (NCBI taxonomy): domain Bacteria; kingdom Pseudomonadati; phylum Pseudomonadota; class Gammaproteobacteria; order Pseudomonadales; family Pseudomonadaceae; genus Pseudomonas; species Pseudomonas sp. WAC2. The sequence goes on along the minus strand of NZ_JAUEPD010000004.1, from coordinate 244,005 downwards.
AAGGGTAGGGAGGTAGGAAAAGCCACCGCACCAGCAGCTGGCAGTCCGGTACAACCTTCTGTAGCTTCTGGCCCTGCTGTAACTCCCGAAACTGACCCGCAAAAGGTAACGTCTGCAAACCCAGCCAGTAGTGACGGGCCCACTGCCGGTAGCGGTCCGCGTGCATTCAATATAACCAATACTCAGGACCATTCGATCAAAATAGGCCAATCGATAAGAACGAGCAGTTGACCGCTGAGCTAACGCTTGAACCAGGGCAGACAGGCGTTATGAGATTCGAGAACGATACCACCGGACTGCTCAAGCAGGCGGATGCAGACGGACATTACCGCCCTGATGCCAGCCGGCTGGAATTCTTCAACGGCTTTATCAATACCAGTGACATCGATGGCCGAAACGCTTCGATCCATGCCACGGATAACAAGGGATTCGAGATTGGTGATAACAAGAGTATTGCTGACGCTGCGCCCAGCAATATCGTTACAGTCGATTCTGCTGGTAACAAGACCATTGCTGGCTTCTACGATGGTTCGACAGAAACCATGAATAAAGGCGGCCAGTTCATGACCGAGAAGCTCGGTACAGGCATGACTTACATGCACCCTGATGATGATCGTCTGCCCACTGGCCAGAATCCGATGCGCCATACTGATTCGATGACATTGGATGTCACGTTTGGGAAGCCATAAATAAAGTCGGTGACGCACCGTGTGGCGATATACAAGTACAGAAAGCCCGAGGTGCCTAGGGCTTTCGTTAAATCTTTTGCAGACAGTGCTAGCGACGACGATTCAAATCTCTCAGGCCAAACCAGAGCACCGCCTGGGTGCTAAAGCCGATAATCAGGACAAAAAGCCCAACTGCCATGAACGTCCAATGAGATGAAGCGTAGCCCAAGCAAACAACGACCGCCGCTACGATGCCAATGAGCAAAGGGATGCGGCTGAACCAGAGAGCTTCGTGATGAACTCGGGATTCAAGCATGGCAATCATTTCTTCCCTGTTTCTGCGCATTGGTGTCTACCTGTTTTACTAATGCGGAATGTGGCTCCCATGAGTATAGTCAGCATTTGCATTAACGCAGGCTGTCTAGCCGTACGTTTTACCTTTACGACCCACGGTCTGATAGAACTAGTGCCCGGCAGGCACAGTGCGGACACATGATGCTTTAAACAAATGCTTTGGAGTGGAAGAAGCAACGCGGCCATATTCCATTACAGCATCGCAGCGGCGTCTTTCCTCGCTAGGGCACCCTAGAGCAAACGTATCCCTCATCCTAAACAGGACACAACGTTCTGTCTTTAAGGTAGGTCGTTCAATAACGGCATCTGAGAAATCAGGTTCCCGATACAGCAGGGTAATAGTTTGAGGCTCCGCGAGTAATAATTCACTTACGGATGGCGGGTCGCTCCTGATGCTCCTGCTGGAGACCAATCTTGTATCCGAGCTGCGCAAGGCCGAACAGGGCATTCTGGTACGAGGGCCGATTTGAGGTTTATACAAGAGGTCATTTCCCGTTCAGCTGTTGATTAAAGGCGGCGTGTCTTACAAGAACCTTGGAAACCTCATGCTGACCTACTCCTTTGTATCGATTATTTACTTACCTTTACCGTTTCTGATGAACTTCTTATCCCCCTAATTGAGTATCTTTACCGTGCTAGCGGTCCTGCTAGTAAGTTGAAGCTAGGCCTTTAGCCTGGATGGACGTTGTACTGTCTTATTCCACTCAGAACAGATATCCGTCCGGGCTATTTTTCAGTTCGCCTCTAATAGCCCGTGCTATTGCAACGCTTCTACTTTGATATCGGCTCGGTATTTCTTGGTTCAGAAAAGGGTTGCAGTCTGACAAACAGCTATACCGTTTAGCCGGTCCTGTCGTGATACAGCGTTTTACGGCTGTCTATTAGAAGTACTTTCAGAAATGGGTAATCGTTCTTTGCAGGAGGTGTGGCATGCGCATACAAAGCAGGTTGTTGCAGAGAATATTAAAGAAGATGCAGGCTGGGATGTTGGCCTTGGGTAGTTTTGCCTTACTTGCCCTTTTTACGATAAATCACTGATGTGAGACCTGCTAAAAGAGGCTCCGCGTCTTGTAAAGTGATCCTTCATAAAACGGTAGGATGGTAGCCTCAATCGATCCCAACTGATGTGTCTGTGATGGAGCAGCGTCGCGGCTCTGGTCTTGGTAGCGTCTTGAGCACTGAATTGATCCGCCTCGCTGGTGCCAGTGAGGCCTTCCTGCCGGTCGTCTTTCATACTAGATAGGATGTGGCTTTTAAGGTGCCGTATTTGCCTTGCTTATAAGTAAACCGCAACCGGACCTGCACACTGTTTCGAATTGTATCTAGATACCATGCTTACGAAATGGCACAGTACGGTACCAAACAATGAGTATAACGAGTACCGTTCATGTCCGTGCCTACTGCCCAGGCTGACACTTCCATCCGTTCAGCCTCTGCCACCAATCCCCTTGTGATGAGCATTGTTTTCTCTTGTGCGCTCGCGCACCTGATCAATGACCTTATCCAGTCGGTCCTCCCATCCATCTATCCCATGCTGAGGGAAAACTACGGCCTGACCTTTACCCAGGTAGGGCTGATTACGCTGACCTTTCAGGTCACAGCCTCTTTGCTACAGCCGTGGATTGGTTTCTATACGGATCGCCATCCAAAACCGTTTCTGCTTCCGGCTGGCGCTGTCTGTACATTGATAGGCATCCTGATGCTGGGTTTTGTCGATACCTTTTCGACCATACTGGTAGCCTCGGCGCTGATTGGGGTTGGCTCATCCACCTTTCATCCTGAGACCTCGCGGGTTGCCCGTCTGGCTTCCGGTGGCCGCTTTGGTCTGGCTCAGTCTACTTTCCAGGTAGGAGGCAACGCAGGAACCGCCGTAGGGCCATTGCTCGCTGCAGCGATCATCATCCCTTTTGGTCAATCCAATATCGTGTGGTTCGGCCTGTTCGGACTCTTTGCCATCGGCGTGCAATATCGGCTTAGCCTCTGGTATCGAGGGCACTTGAATACGGCAGGGAAAAAGAAGGGGCGTGAAGCTACGCATGGGCTTTCTCGGCACCAGATCACGGGGGCCTTGGTCGTCCTGGCCTTGCTGGTTTTCTCCAAGTATATCTATATGGCCAGCATCACCAGCTATTTCACGTTTTATCTAATCGAGAAGTTTGACTTGTCGGTGGCCAGCTCCCAGCTGCATCTGTTCCTGTTTCTGGGCGCAGTGGCAGCAGGTACGTTCTTTGGTGGTCCCATTGGCGACAGGATCGGGCGCAAGGCGGTAATCTGGTTTTCCATTCTGGGGGCCGCGCCGTTTACGTTGGCCATGCCGTACGTTGATCTCTTCTGGACCAGCGTGTTGAGCGTGATTATTGGATTTATCCTGGCGTCGGCCTTTTCTGCCATTGTGGTCTACGCCCAGGAGCTGGTGCCCGGCAACGTAGGCATGATCGCCGGTGTATTCTTTGGGCTTATGTTCGGCTTTAGTGGGATCGCAGCCGCAGCGCTGGGCCATCTGGCGGACCTGCGTGGTATCGAGTACGTCTACACGCTGTGCTCATTCATGCCGCTCTTGGGGATTCTTACGATCTTTCTACCTTCTACCCAATCTAAACGCACGCATTGAGCCGACATCTAACGTACTCCAAGGGGCAATCTGCTTGCCTCTTGGAGTCGCTGAGTTTGTTCGCCCCTAACTAGAGGTCTTGGCTAACTTTTTATTGCTTTTCCTTTTGGAAATTCCTGTAGTCAAGATAACCACCAAAAGCAAACATGACAGCGCTCAAAATACCCATCGCAGCGTAGTTTGTTCCAATCTTCATCTTTATAAGGAAGTAAAGGCCGCTCAAGCCTGAACCCGTATGCGGGCACGGAGCCTAGCATTGTCCATCAAACTATTACCCATACCGAAAGGATGCCATTAACATCCTGTAATGAAAGGACATTTTTTTAGCCAATCAGTAAGGGTGAATGAAAGTCCGGCCAGTTATGCTCATATCTAGCGGTTGAATACTGGACACGTTAGAAGGAGTTCTATGGAGCACAACATTCCCCTTATTACGACGATTGCTGCGGGACTTGTTGTCGCGTTGATACTGGGCTTTTTGGCCGAAAAGATGCGAATACCCGCACTGATTGGTTATTTGTTGGCAGGCATTTTCATTGGCCCGTCCACACCCGGTTTTGTTGCTGACATGCACATCGCCTCGGAGCTTTCCGAGATTGGTGTGATGCTGCTGATGTTTGGCGTAGGGCTGCACTTTTCCATTGGTGACCTGCTTTCGGTCAAGCGCATCGCCATTCCTGGCGCTATCGTACAAATGAGTCTCGCCACGGTACTGGGCGCTGTACTGGCTCACTGGTGGGGCTGGAGCTGGGGTAACGGCCTTATCTTTGGTCTTTGCCTGTCGTGTGCCAGTACTGTCGTGCTGCTTAAAGCATTGGAGGCGCGCGGAGTGCTAGACAGCATGAACGGCCGTATTGCCGTCGGCTGGCTGGTCGTTGAAGATCTGGCAACCGTACTGGTGCTGGTGCTGTTACCTCCACTAGCAGGCATGCTCGGTAGTACCAGCGAAGCATTGCCCGCGCAGGGCGGGCCACTCTGGGTAACGCTTGGGAAAACCCTTCTACAGATCGTCGCCTTCGTCGCACTAATGCTCATTGCCGGACGCCGAGCGCTGCCATGGCTGCTCTGGCAAGTGGCGCGAACAGGCTCTCGCGAACTCTTCACGCTAGCGGTCGTCGCGATTGCCATCGGTATTGCCTTCGGTGCATCCAAGCTCTTTAATGTGTCTTTTGCGTTGGGTGCTTTCTTTGCCGGTATGGTAATGAGGGAGTCCAAATTCAGCCATCGGGCTGCCGAAGAGTCCTTGCCATTGCGTGACGCCTTCTCGGTATTGTTCTTTGTGTCCGTAGGGATGCTGTTCGACCCCATGATCCTGGTCCAGGAGCCGGTCCATGTGCTGGCCGTTGTGACTATCATTGTGCTGGGAAAATCGCTGGCAGCGCTGGTTATCACATTGTCGCTACGCTATCCGCTCACTACCGGCATGACGGTAGCTGCGAGCCTTGCCCAGATAGGAGAGTTCTCTTTCATATTAGGCGGTCTCGGTTTGACGCTGGGACTGCTACCGCAGGAGGGGATGAGCTTGGTATTGGCCGGTGCGCTCGTCTCGATTGCGATCAATCCGCTATTGTTTACCCTTATCGAGCCGGTACGCCGGTGGGTGCTGGCGCGCTCGTCGTTTGCACGCGAGCTTGAAAGCAGGCAGGACCCTTATGCTGAACTTCCCATGGATACGGACCGTAAATACCTGGAGCGCCAAATTGTTCTGGTTGGTTATGGACGAGTTGGGCGGCGGATAGCAAAGGTATTGGACGAACAGGGGATTCCTTACGTCATTGCTGAGCAGAACAGGGAAATGGTGGATCAGTTGCGTAAGGAAGGCAAAGCGGCTGTCTCCGGCGATGCTGCGGACCCTGCTGTGCTTATCCAGGCCCATATTGCCAAGGCTGCCATGCTGGTCATCGCAACTCCTGATCCACTCAACGCGCGCCAAATGGTAGAAACCGCTAAAACGTTAAATCCGGAAGTAGAGGTCGTCGTTCGTACTCACAGTGAGGATGAATCACAGCTCCTGCGTCGGGATGGAGTCGGTACGGTGTTCTTCGGGGAAGAGGAACTGGCGAAGGGCATGGCAAGTCATGTTTCAACTCGTTTTGTGGAGTTGATAGCTCATCGGTAACGGAGAGCGTATCCCAGACGAATCAAGTTTGAGGATTATGTACATAGCCATTATGGGCTAGTGAAGCAAGGCGTAGCTAATTACGCCTTGCTTCAACCTTACGTCACTGTTAGTGATGAGCGCTCAGACAAATTCCAACTCGGATAGCGCCGCTGTGATTTAAGGTATAGATCTCAGCTTGCAAGGCTATAAGCGGTTTACCAGGCCTCTAACCCGCATTGTGGCTTGAACATTCGATACACCAGAAGAGCAGAAACTGGAGGTTCCATCTGCTAAAAACAAGCTATACTATTGATAACCTATTAAGGTAACTCAGGTGTAGTGGTATCTAGAGGTGACCTGCCTCTATCCCAACGATTACTCGCCTACCTGTTACATATACCTGTCATTAGACTGCTGAGAGAGCCATGCGCGCCCGTACATTGTCCTTCTTAAAACCTGGAGCACTTGAGCGTGAGCACTTTGACCTGTTACTGGAGGGTACTTCCATTCGGGGAGAACGGGTTATTCGCGCCTTGGAAGACTTTCTGATAAAAGGCGTACCCGTAACCGAGGCCTGTGAGAGTAATGGGGTAAACCGCAGCCAGTTCTACCGCAGGCTTTATGCCCTAGAAAGCGAGAGTGAACGAGCGAGACGCTTGAGCAAGTTTTATAACTACGCCAGTGATTGATACCCAGCCTCCCAGGTTACTGTTGAGCTGGCGGAACGTAGATCTAATGCTGGCAATTTTGCTTGATATACGCGTCGTAGAAGGTGCTCATCACCGCTGAAAGCCGAGCCGAAAGAGAGCCTTTTGCAAGGCGTCTCTTTGCGGCGCCTAAGGGCTTAGCCTCGTGCAGCGTCTCTGAGTGCCTTGACCTGGTCATGGTTTCGTTGCACCCCTTGTAGCTGCCGCTCTACGACAGCGCGAACATCCGCAGGTAAATCCTTTTCAAGCGCCTGCTTGTAGCTCTTGAGAGCGACATCTTCGCCGCGCTCGCATTCATTAAGAATCGCTTCGTCGCTCTTACCTGTAATTGATGATTTGATATCGACCCACTTGCGGTGGAGGGCGCCCGATACGCTGGCCTTTTGCTCCGGATCACCGCCTAGCTTGGTTACGAGTTGCTGAAGCTCGGTTGCAGCGGTGCTGCAATCCTGTGCGCGGGCTGCCATGGTTGACTTGAGTTTCGGATCCTTCAGGTCATCGGCGCATTCCTGAAACCCTTTGTAGCCATCTAGACAGGTTTCAATCAAGTCGTTCAGCTCAGAAATTACCGCTTTGTTATCCATAAGGATTACCTCCAGGCAGTTCAAATAGGTGTAGCCTGGTCTTTACGACGAGGCTATTTAGCTGACCCGTTCCGGTGTGGCTTCGTTCAGTTCGTGATGGATGAACAGCGGTTTTGATGCAAAGGGAAGCATTAAGCGCTTGGTTGTTTGAGCTGCACCAGGAGCCAACGGAGCGGGCCCTCAATGGGGTCCAGATGTGAGAAGATGGTCCGATTTAGATCAATATGAAAATAAAGTAGGCGAGAGGCTATTACTCCAGTCCTCTCGCCTTAGTTCCGTCAGCCCTGATTACGCGGCCCTGGCAGTCGCCAGTAGGGACAGTTCCTTTTTCATCGCTGCAATTATGGCAGTCCATTCCAGCTCTTCGACATCAATAGGAAACTTGGCGAGAGCGTCCTGTGACATCCACTGCAACGGCCGACGTACCTGGGCATCGTTGAAAATGAAGCGGTTCTCCATCGCGAATCCATACGCTTCAACGATGACTCTATTAAGCTTTGCCTGTTTTTCATTCAGGTGAGCCAACGCCTCGTCAAACTCGTACTGATTCTCGAAATAGCTGATATGGCCAGCCATTTCAGCCACCTGACCTAACGTAGGAATATTACGTGTGGCGGATGAACAGTGGACAACCTGAAACAGGCTATTTGATGGGTCTACGGCATTTGCCAATAGCATATTGACGCAAATATCCACGGGGATCATGTCGTTGATCGCCGTTTTCATGGATACCGGGAAATGTTTAACGCCTCCAAGCGCAATGGATCGGATGAAAGCGGGCAGGGAGATGGAGAAATTGCAATAACCTTTACTTGGATAGGCCCAGGCGCCTGTGACTGAAGTAATGCGCGCGACCATAATAGGGAGGTGAGGGTAGCGCTGGTGTAATAGGCGTTCCATCAGATTCTTTGAATAGGCGTAAGCATTAGGCCATTCACTAAGCCTTGCGCTGCCTCCTTTCGTGACGATCTCTTCCAGTTCAGATTCCGCCGTTGAGTCCTGATAGATTCGTTCCTCAATATGCTCCGTCGCTGAGCGATTACATAGTGCCCAATAGCTGGATGTAACCAAAAATAGTGCACGTTTTTCAAAGGTAGCGACAAGCGTTGCACCCTGTAGAGCAGACAGCGTGTTGGCGTGTACCTGATCCTGTATGTCGGTATCCCAACGGGTATACGCAGCCAGGTGGAAAACAATGTCCACATCCTTCCTGATTTCCTGCAGCCAAGAGGTGGCAATGTCCCAATTTTCCTTCCTGATATCGCCCTTTATCCATACGACTCGTTTGTCATGAGCATAAGCTTGAGAAGGAGGCGTTGTATGATAAAGGCAGTAAATCCGGCCTATACCTTCGAGTTTTTCCGACAGGGTCTTGAGCAACATCGAACCAATAAAGCCCGTAGCGCCGGTGATTAGTACATTCTTTCCCTCGTAAGCCTTGTCCACTGATGTTCTCCACATGGGTTTATTACAGGACAAGTGGCCAGGAGTTACCATGTTGCTTTAAGCACATGAACTGCCTGCGCCTGACCGCAAGTCAGCACATCCACACTTTAGACTCGTCGCATGAAGCCTTTATGAAAGGCCTGAGATAGAGCGGCAGGAACTGCTTGTGTAGGTTTTACACCATAGCCTCATTAAGCCTGATAAATACAACAGCTAGGAATAGCTTTAGCCAGTGAGTTACCTTTTTAGAAAGCCTCTGATTTGCTCAAGTCTTCGTATCAGCATTTGTGAACCGGCAAACGGATAATGCAGAGGGGGAACAATCAGTCACGGAAGGGATTTAAAAGTGGCGTTAAGCGCTGGCCATAAGCTAAATAGAAAATCTAATAGCAGAGTCATGACCCTATTTGACAACTTTAAAGTCAGCCGCAGGTAAGCCTTAGCTGCTTACTCGTACAGGTTCCGATCAAAGGCTACGTAACTTATTTTTTCAGCAAGGCAACTTTTTAATTTGGCTCTGTCCTACCATCTAGCGGCCAGTCACTAATTACCTATCTATTGAACGTAGGGATAGCAAAAGTCGCCAAGGGAATGGATAACATCAATAGAGGTGAGAATAATGACAACTACCCTCCAGCAGCGCCGTGAACAGTTGAATGCTCTAATGGATGAGTCGCGGGCCAAGGCAAAAGCCTTGGGAATCCACTTTGACTTCAGGAAAGCGAGGCTCGCGGCGCGTAGCGTTGTGTTGGGTAAGTAAAAGGCAACATGGTTTAAAAGCCTGGCCGCGATGCGATAAAGACTGTCCGTTTCGCATCGCAAGAAATGCTGGTGCAGGTTAGCCAGATAACCTGCACCACGCTTCGACACAAACCTGACGATCAGTGCGTTAAGGTTAGGGCATTGCGTTGAGTAGGTATGGCTAAGCAGTTCGTTGCCGCTTGCGCCGATTCACCCGACCGACCTGAACACTTTCGGCAACCTGGTAAAGGGACTTGACCAAATCAACCGCAATGCGTTTCATTGCATCTCTCCCAGCGAACAGTCACCACTGTGTTATAGAAGAAATGTGGTGCGGGGAGAGTCCATTACAGTCTTCATACTGCTCGCTTCGCTCATCAGGACGAGTTACGTCTATCTGTAAACACTATATCTACCCAACAATCTTTCTAGAGCAGTCCAGGGGCATGTCCGTCCATGTGCTGTACGGTTAAATCAAGCTATTGCTGTATCTGTTCAGGAATCAGTCCCAGCTACCACCATGTGGCATATGGACCTGCTGGAGAGACGCATGCACATCGCCATTCTCACTTTCGACGGATTTAACGAGCTCGATTCATTTATCGCTCTTGGGATTCTTAATCGAATAAAACGCCCTGATTGGAAAGTGTCATTGGTTGCGCCTACGTCCTGGGTCACATCGATGAATGGTGTTCGGCTAGAGCGACAGGCTGGACTTGAGGAAATCGAAGCGTGCGCGGCTGTACTTGTCGGTAGCGGTATTCGAACCAGAGAGATTGCCTGCAATGTTGAAATACTTGAGCAACTTTCCTGTATCAGGCCGACGCATCAGTTAATCGGATCTCAATGCTCTGGTGCACTTGTGCTGGCAAAGCTTGGCCTGTTGAAGAACATATCGGCATGTACTGACCTCACCACAAAGCCTTGGGTAGAAGACGCTGGTATCGATGTGCTTGATCAGCCATTTTTTGCGCATGGTAACTTGGCAACGGCGGGCGGGTGTTTAGCGTCCAGCTATCTTGCGGCATGGACGATTGCTCGACTGATCGGGCGTGAAGCGGCTGCTGACGCTCTGCACTATGTTGCTCCGGTGGGTGAGAAAGAAATCTATGTCAAACAAGCGCTCGAAAACATAGCCCCTTATTTACCAGATTAAATCGTATGGTGAGTCCAGGCTGCAAATAGCACTGAAAATACGTCAGGTGGTCGAGTCAATTTATCTACATTGAATTTAACAAGCTCACAGTGGCTTGGCTTTATGCTAAAGGGATAGAAATAAAAAGTATCTGAGGAGGACGCTCATGGGTTCTGATAACAATTGCATTCTAACCCTAGAAGACCTGGAGGCGCTTTATGGAGTAGTTGCCAACCCTTCGATGGTAAAGGAGGTGGACTATATTCACGCTGTATACAGGCCTTTTATTGAGCGTGCGTCTTTTGTTGTTCTTGCTACCGCCGGGCCTGGGGGACTTGATGCTTCCCCGCGTGTAGATAAAGCTGGTTTCGTACATATTGAAGATAGTCGAACGCTGTTACTACCGGATCGAAGAGGGAATAACCGAATCGACAGCTTGCGCAACATCGTTAAGGATCCACGTGTAGCACTACTTTTTCTTCTCCCTGGTGTAGGCGAGACGCTTCGCGTAAACGGGACAGCTCAAATCACTATTCAGCCTGATCTTCTCTCCCGTTTTACTGTAAACAATCAGGCACCCAAAACAGTAATCCGGATCACCGTTAACGCTGTCTACTTTCAGTGCAGCAGATCTAGTATTCGCTCTGGGCTTTGGGACGATGATGCCAGCCATATCGACCGGGCCACATTACCAACGCCAGGTCAGATATTAAAAGTGTTATCCAGGTCGGAAATTGATGGCGATGTCTATGACAGTGCATTGCCCGGCCGGCTTGCAAATACCTTGTATTAACCCCTCTTTGCTACGATAAGGCGTTACGGCCGCCTACTCTGCATGTTGCTGAATAGGCAGCCGTATAAGCGTGGTACTTACTGAAGCCAGCCTTCAACCACATCAGCACCATGTTCAGCCTTCCAGGCTTTGAGCGTCTTGTGGTTGCCGCCTTTGGTCTCGATCACTTCGCCTGTCTCCGGATGCTTGTAACGCTTGACGGAGCGTGCACGGCGGGGCGCCTTTTCTGGGTGCGCAACCAAGCCACGTGGTTTGCGAGAATAACCCGGATCAATAATGGCAATAATGTCGCCCAGGTTTTTGCCATAATCGCTCATCAGTGTTTGAAGCTTGGATTCAAACTCGATTTCACGCTGTAGAGATTCATCGTTTTTGAGAGATTCGAGTAGCTGTAGCTGGGCCTTTAATTGTTCTTCGGCAGCACGAAATTCTGCAAGCTTGGACATAAATACCTTAACGTTTATGATGTGAAAGTTTCACCCGGATACGCCTTAGCCGGCACGTCTGGATGACTTAAAATATAATAAGAAGCTGGTGCTAGTCTACGCGATTAATGTGGTCAAAAGTATAGTCGTTCAAACTTAAGTAACCGGCTTGCTCACCTGATTAATGAACATCTTTTTGAAGCAAGTCACTAAAGCACGGATCAGCGACCCGTTTCAGGCGACAGCTGATTACTCAATAGCGCCTGCCACTGTTTCCCAGCTGCTTTGAAGTCGATGGTGTGTTATCAGGGTAGGTTAGTTATTTTTAGGCAAAAATAACATCATCAAGTAGGGCGCGGAGTCGTCTATTTAAAGCCTATGGTGTAAGAATACCTTAAAAGCAACCGCGGTGTATCGCATACTTTCAGCAATGATTGCTCATGGCTTTAGTAAGACGGTAAAGATTGATTGTCTCGCCAGAGAGCTGTGTGCACTTATGACGATTAACTCTGCCCTATTTATTACTACCTTAACGGGTTCGAGATAGGAGGTTTTGAGTAGTAATGGTGAGAGCTGATCCGACTGCGTGCAGGAAATACCTAATTTCGTAACCCCGGCGCCCATCCTTGGGCTGTGGCGGCTTATACAGCCTGGGGAATCTCATCCATCAGCTTGTCTAGGGTAATCGGGAGGTCGCGGATGCGTTTGCCGGTAGCGTGATACACCGCGTTGGCGATAGCAGCCGCCAACCCTGTAATGCCGATCTCACCGATACCGCGTGCACCAAACTCGTTGAGGGCATAGTCAGGATAATCAAGCAGTATCACGTCCAGTTCCGGCGGCTGGTCGGCATGTACCGGCACCATGTACTCGGCATAGTCATTGTTGGTGGGCATGGCGTTGCGCTCGTCGTAACTGGTAGCCTCGAACATTGCCATGCCAATAGCCATTACAATCGCACCCTCCACCTGATTCGCAGCGGCTTTGGCGTTAATGACCTGACCGACATCTATCGCGCTGACCACCCGTGATACACGCAGACGAGAGATACCCGGGTCCCACCGTACTTCCACGAAGTGTGCACCAAAGGAACGGATCGAAACATCACTTTTATCCGCTGTCTCGGTTCGGGCTTCGCCTTCAGCACTGCTCAAACGCCGTGTAGTAAGCAGGTGGGCAAAATCCAGCGCGTGGCCATCCTTGACCAGCTGGCCATTAGCGAACTCCAGTGCTTTGGGGTCGGCACCCTTGAATGGCCCGTCCTCTATAGCAAAGCTCTTTAGCTGCTCAATAGCATCCCGGGTAGCCTCCGCCACGGCGGGTAGTACGCTAGCGGTTGCCCAGGAGCCGCCAGAGACGGGGCCGGGCGGAAAGGATGAGTCACCCAGCTGTACAGTGATCTTTTCCAGTGGCAGGCCGGTGATCTTGCTCACGGCCTGGGCAACGATGGTATAGGTGCCGGTCCCGATATCCTGCGCGCCACAAGTGACGTAAGCCGTCCCATCGGCACGCAGTGATACCCGGGCCTCACAGGCGCAGCGCATGGCATCCCAGTTACAGGCCGCCAGGCCATAGCCGATTACCTCATGGCCGTCTCGCATCGAGCCGGGCTCTGGGGTGCGCTTGTCCCAGCCAAACTTGGCCGCGGCTTTGTCGAAGGCTTCCTGCAGGTGGTTGCTGGACCAGGGCATGTCTTTGCTCTCGTCTCGAGTTGAGGCATTGAGCTTGCGAAACGCCAGCGGGTCCATGCCAATGGCCTCCGCCATTTCATCCATGGCTGATTCCAGTGCGAACAGGCCCGGCGCAGCGCCCGGTGCGCGCATGGACGTAGGCGTACCGTGGTTGACCTGCAAGGTCGCATGGGTAACGGCCAAGTTGGGGCAGCTGTACAGACTTTTAGTCACGCTACCGCAGCTCTCGGTGTTCTGGTCAGTAAAGGACGTGCTGTTGACCGATTCATGTCGTACCGACAGTAGCTTTCCCTGATCGTCCGTGGCGAGCCGCAGTCGTTGCTCGGTGGCCGGACGATGGCCTGTGGTAGTAAACATCTGCGGACGTGGCACCACGAACTGTACGGGACGACCTACAAGCCGCGCGACAGCGCAAGTAGCAGGGGAGTGCGGCCACGCCCAGAGCTTGCTACCAAAGCCTGAACCTATAAAGGGCGATTGCAGTTCGACCTTGTCCGGGCTCAAACCAAAGATACGGGCCAAGGTGTTGCGGTGCACGATTACCGACTGTGTAGATTCATACACGAACAGCCGATCACCTTCCCAATAGGCGGTCGTGGCGTGCATCTCCATCGGGTTATGGGTTTCGACAGGCGTGGTATAAGTTGCATCGATACGATGGGCTGCCTTGTCAAAACCGGCTTGCGGGTCTCCACGTGAGTAATCCGAGCCCGCGGTTTTGGGTGACTGTACCTTTTTTGCTTGCGCGAGCGTGGCTAAGGTAGGCTCTTCCTTATACTCAATCTTGACCCTGTAGGCCGCTGCGCGGGCTTGTTCAAAGGAGTCGGCTACCACCATGGCCACGAACTGACCGGCGTAATAAACGCGGTCGTCCTCGAACGGCAGACGGCTTTCATCAACCTTCACAAGCCGGTCAATCTTAGCTGGGTTCAGCTTCATCTTGGGGGGGCGATAGAGTTCAGTGAAATGGCCGTGGTGGAAGATCCCGAGTACGCCCGGCATGCGCTGAGCCTCATCGGTATCGATACGGGTGACACGGCCGCTGGCGATGGTACTGTAGACGCCATAGGCATACGCCATGCGTTTAAGTCCATGATCGGCAGTGTATTGGGCATGGCCGGTGACCTTGAGTCGCCCGTCGACTCGCCTGGGACCCGCGCCGATGATGTCGTTCATGCCACACCTCCGGTAAGTGTCTGCAGGTTACGTACGATGGCCTGCTGGGCCAGGGGAATTTTGTAGGCGTTGTGCCGATAAGGCGTGGCACCCTGTAGCGCTAGTTGCGCAGCACGGCGGAAGGTCTCGTCATTGGCGGGCTGACCGCGTAATGACTGTTCCGCTTCATGGGCTCGCCAGGGTTTGGTGCCGACGCCTCCCAGCGCAATACGCGCGTCGGTGATGCGATCACCCCGCATCTGCACGATGACGGCGCTCGACGCCAGCGCGAACTGATAAGAGGCGCGATCGCGCAGCTTCAGGTAGCCCGAACGGCTGCTGGCCAGTGGCGGTGCAAGCGTGATGTGAGTAATCAGCTCGCCGGGCGCCAAGGCGTGTTCACGTTCGGGGGTGTCACCGGGCAGCAGATGGAAATCGAGGAAGTCAATCGTCCTCTCCCCCTTGGGGCCTTGTACATGAACAGTCGCACCAATAGCCGCCATCGCCACGCACATGTCAGATGGGTGCATGGCGATGCAGTGCTGGCTGGTGCCCAGGACAGCATGGACTGAGCGATGGTCACCCTCGATCGCCGAGCAACCGCTGCCGGGCTTGCGCTTGTTGCAGGGCGAAACGTTGTCGCGAAAGTAGTGGCAGCGCACCCGTTGCATGACGTTACCAGCGGTGGTGGCTTTGTTACGTAATTGTGTCGTAGCGCCTGCTAACAGTGCCTGAGACAGCACGGGATAGGCCTGGACAATGTAATTGTCTTGAGCCAACGTTGTATTGGTGACCAGGGCACCGATACGCACGCTGCCATCATCCTGGCGCTCCAGTCTGTTGAGGCCTACACGGTTGATGTCCACCAGCCGTTCGGGCTGCATAACGTCAAGCTTCACGAGATCAAGGAGCGTGGTGCCGCCAGCCAGGTACATCGCCTGGTCTGACTGGCCAGCCTTTAGAGCTTGCTCGGTGCTGGTTGCACGATCAAATTGAAAGCTACGCATCAGCTGGCCCCTTCACCTTGCCGCGGGCCGACTGTATGGCCGCAAGAATGTTTTTGTAGGCACCGCAGCGGCAGATATTGCCGCTCATGGCTTCGCGGACGCTGGAATCGTCGCTGCCAATGGAGGGGTCATTCAGGATCGCCACGGCGCTCATGATCTGCCCGGAAGTGCAATAGCCACACTGATAAGCGTCGTGTTCCCAGAAAGCTTCCTGGACTGGATGCAGTTTGCCGTCTTTTTCTAGGCCTTCAATAGTGGTGATCTCATCACCGTCATGGCTGACAGCCAGCGACAGGCAGGAATTCACTGCCGTCCCGTTCACATGCAGGGTACAGGCACCACATTGACCGTGGTCGCATCCTTTCTTAGTTCCGGTTAGCTGCAGACGGTCACGCAGTACATCAAGCAGTATGGCGTTAGCAGGAACATTGAGTGTGTGAGCCTGGCCGTTCACCTTCAGGGTGATCCTTTGCTCGCCAGGTTGCAGAGGTTGTTGGGTATCGTCGACAGGTGCGGCCTGAATGGCCTGAACCCAAACTGGAGCCGAGGCGACGGCTAGGCTGGATACACCCACAGACTTAAGAAAGCTGCGGCGGTTGGGGGATATCGACTCGCTCATGGAAGTCCTCATCGTTGGGACGTTCCGTCTCGCCACAAGACTTGACCCGCTCGAAAACGGCCGCGCATGCCTGATACATGCGTTATCCATTTGCCGACGGGGCTGGCTCGCAGCGATCACGGGCACGCCCATTCAGGAGTGGTCACAGACGGCTCACCGCTTCTGCGTCAGCAAGGCCGCTTTAGACGGACCGCCTTCAGGACAGAAAGGTCCGGCAATAGTCATACGTTTTCCGACCATTGATTACAGGATGTGTGTTTCGAAACTTGCGATGAAGTAGGCCGTGCAGAACATCCCTCTTGTCCTATAGGTCGCTTCCTTCTGCTGGAGCATGTCGAAGGGTCGGATCGGCAGAGGCCGCGGTGTAGAGCGCCTCCAGAGGTTTCAATATGTTTCATTCAATGGGCAGCCGTGAACTAACACATAAGCGCTGCGTTCCTTTGCTGTGGCAGCGCCAGCAGGTACCTGACAACCGGTGCACCTGCATACGGCCTCTGCGACACACAACAGAGAAAAGGAGCTCCCGTGACCACTGCACTTCATCCGACCTATAGAGTCACACCCGGTCCGCTGCATGCGATACTGCTTGCCGGAACCGTGCCGCTGTTTCTTGGCGCGCTGCTCAGCGATATTGCCTATTCCAAGACATATCAGATCCAGTGGAACAACTTTTCGTCCTGGCTGATTGCCGGAGGTGAGCTCTTCTGCGGGCTGGCGCTATTGTTCGCGCTGGTCAATCTGATCCGCGCTGATCATAAGGGCGGGCGGCCAGTGATGTATTTTCTGCTCCTGCTGATCACCTGGATACTGGGGCTGGTTAATGCCTTCGAACATGCAAAGGATGCCTGGGCGTCGATGCCCATGGGGCTGACCCTCTCGGTAGTCGTAACGCTGCTCAGCGTTGTTGCAGCCTGGATCGGACTGACCAACCTGCGCTCAGGAGGTGCAAGATGAGGTATTCGAGTGCACTGACGATACTGAGCATGGCGGTAATGCTAAGCGCGTGCGGCAGTGGCGAGGGCGAAGCCACCCAATCACATGGTGGTGATCCAAAACTACCTAATCCTGAGCGCGGCCTGCTACCGAGTATGAAGATTGCTGATCCAGCACCCTGGGGCGACGAAAAGCCAAAAGTGCCTGAGGGTTACGACGTCAGAGCGATCGCAACGGATCTTAAAATCCCGCGGCAAACCCTTGTACTACCCAACGGGGACATCTTGGTGGCGGAAGGCCGGGGCGGTAACGCAGCGAAACTCAAGCCGAAAGATGTTATTGCCAGCGTCATCAAAGCGGAGGGCAATACTAAGGTAAAAGGGGGCAATCGCCTTACATTACTGCGCGATGCAAACGGTGACGGTACCTACGAGATTCAAGAGGTTTTTGCCGAGAACCTGAACGCACCGTACGGTCTGGCTTTATTTGAGGGCAAGCTGTACGTGGCCAATCAGGATGCGCTGGTGCGCTTCGACTATGTGGATGGTCAAACCAAGGCCAGCGGTCCACCGACCAAGATTACCGATCTGCCTGCGGAAATTAACCATCACTGGACTAAATCGCTGACGGTCAGTCCCGATGGTCGTTTTCTCTACGTGGGCATCGGCTCCAACAGCAATATTACCGAGCGCGGCATGGAAGCCGAGGTAGATCGCGCAATGGTCTGGCAAGTCAACGCTGAAACAGGCGCTCACAAACCCTATGCGACCGGTCTGCGTAACCCCACAGCATTGACCATTCAGCCGGAGACGGGGCAATTGTGGGCCGTGGTGAACGAACGGGATGAGCTGGGCCCTGATCTGGTTCCGGATTATCTGACCTCGGTCCGTGAAGGCCAATTCTATGGCTGGCCCTACAGTTATTGGGGTAAGAACGTCGATCCTCGCGTGAAGCCAGAGAATCCGCAAAAGGTTGCTTCTGCCATCGCGCCAGATTACGCGCTGGGCTCCCATGTCGCCGCGCTGGGTGTGGATTTCTCAATACCGGAAATGGGTGACAAGTTTGCCAATGGCGTATTTGTTGGCGAGCACGGCAGCTGGAACCGAAAGAATCCGGTCGGTTACAAAGTGGTCTTCGTACCGTTCAGCAACGGACGCCCGTCCGGTGATCCTGTCGACTTCGCGACAGGATTCCGTGGGGATGACGGAAAAACCTATGGCCGTCCGGTGGGTGTAACGGTCGATCCGCGCGGTGCGCTCATCATCGCTGATGACCTATCAAATACTGTATGGCGGGTGACGCGGACGCAGTAGTTGGTTCTGCGCAGGACGGTCCTATCAGGGCCGTCCGTACCCACCAGGGAAATATCAGGGGCAGTCAGCGGATACGTCTCGTCTATTTATCCTTTATCTACCACTCTGATCCTCTGGCGCATCGCTTAGCAGGTAATGCGCTGTTAAAGATGTGTGCTCCAGTGCAATGTAATTAATGCGATGCATGCATTAGTCGATCACTAATATGCACTTATCAAATCAATAATTTTTCTCCACTCTTCTTGTTACAAAAAGACATATGCCTTCTGCATATGAGACAAGACGTGGAGTGTTCTATGGTTCCTGCTCATGGCCACCGTGCCGCTTCTGGCTCAAAGATTGGTGCAATATTCCGCGTGACGTCGGGCAACTTTCTTGAGCAATTTGATTTCTTCCTGTTTGGCTTCTACGCCACTTATATCGCCAAGGCCTTCTTTCCAGCTAGCAGCGAATTTGCCTCCCTGATGATGACCTTTGCAGTTTTTGGCGCTGGCTTTCTAATGCGCCCTCTGGGGGCTGTAGTTTTGGGCGCATACATCGATCAGGTAGGGCATCGCAAGGGCTTGATCGTAACCCTTTCGATTATGGCTGCCGGGACCTTCTTGATCGTCTTGGTGCCGGGTTATGACAGCATAGGGTTTTGGGCCCCCCTGCTCGTGCTAGCGGGCCGTCTACTCCAGGGCTTTTCCGCAGGTGCCGAACTCGGTGGTGTATCGGTCTATCTGGCCGAGATTGCGACTCCAAGTAAAAAGGGGTTCTATACAAGTTGGCAGTCAGGCAGCCAGCAGGTTGCCATCGTAGTGGCCGCGGCTTTGGGTTTTGGACTCAACCACTGGCTTTCTGAGACTGCAATTGCCGATTGGGGCTGGCGCATCCCGTTTCTGCTGGGCTGCTTGATCGTTCCGTTTATCTTCGTGTTACGACGCAAGCTTGAGGAAACTCAGGAGTTCAACACTCGCCGTCATCATCCTGCAATGCGCGAAGTCTTAAGGACTCTGCTGGACAACTGGACGGTGGTAGTAGCTGGCATGCTGATGGTCGCCATGACCACCACGGCTTTCTATCTGATTACCGTTTATGCGCCTACGTTTGGCAAGACGGTACTCAAGCTAAGTGCCTCGGACAGCTTGCTGGTAACGCTGCTCGTCGCCGTCTCAAATTTTATCTGGCTGCCTATTGGCGGGGCGCTATCCGATAGGTTCGGGCGCAAGCCATTACTCATTGCGATGACTGCACTTGCTATCGTGACCACGTATCCAGCCCTATCATATCTGGCGGATGCGCCCAGCTTTGGGCTTATGTTAGGCGTTCTGCTGTGGCTGTCGTTTCTTTATGGCTTATATAACGGCGCCATGATTCCTGCGTTAACCGAAATTATGCCGGTTGAGGTCAGGGTGGCAGGCTTTTCGCTGGCATATAGCTTGGCTACCGCTGTGTTTGGAGGATTTACCCCAGCCATTTCAACTGCTCTGATCCAAGCGACGGGCGATAGGGCCGCGCCTGGTTACTGGATGAGTTTTGCAGCTATCTGCGCACTGTTGGCGACGTGCTACCTGTATCGCCGCAGCTCCCTGCAGCTGCAGACCGCCTGAAACACCCCTGTATCGTCTATAAGCGAGAATAATCATGACGGCATTTATCAAGAGAAGTGTGTTCGCAGTAGCTCTGCTGGGATATAGCCTGGTGGGAACGGCTCAGGCAGCAGATCTAAAGGTAATGATATCCGGTGGGTTTACTGCCGCCTATCAACAGTTGGCACCAGAATTTGCCGCCCAGCGCGGGGATACTTTACAAACGAGCCGCGGTCCTTCGATGGGCAAGGCTCCCGAGGCTATTCCAAATCGCCTGGCAAGAGGTGAACAGGCCGATGTAGTCATCATGGTCGGATATGCTCTTGATGAGCTGATCAAACAGGGCAAGATTCAGGAGGACTCTCGAATTGAGCTGGCCGATTCCCGTATAGGTGCAGTGGTTCGAAAGGGCTCCCCCAAGCTTGAGGTCGATACCGTGGAAAAGCTGAAAGCCTCACTGCTGAAGGCCGACTCTATCGCGTATTCTGATAGCGCCAGTGGTGTATACATTCAAAATCAGCTGTTCAAGAAACTCGGTATTGAAACCCAGGTAAAACCGAAGGCAAAGATGATTGAAAAGGATCCGGTAGGTTCCATGGTTGCCAGGGGAGATTACCAATTGGGGTTTCAACAGGTGAGTGAGCTATTGCCTGTGCCTGGCGTAACCTTTATAGGGAAAATCCCTGAATCGGTTCAGTCGGTTACCCGTTTTGCAGGTGCTATTCCCAAAGGTGCAGCGCATCCAGAGGAGGCTAGAGCATTGCTGCAATACCTTTCATCCAAGGAGGTTCAGCAGCAGGTTCGCTCGACGGGGTTGGATTCAGTACCTTAGGCCGGCCTGTTTTACGGCTGCGCTTTCATATCGATAAGCAGCTTTTCCAAAGCGGCTGCGGCTGGAGAAAGGGCGCGGCCGCGCCGTTTGATAATACCTACGTGACGTTCCACAACCGGATCAATAAGCGGCACACTGGTGAGAACCGGATGATGGCCAGCCGGCAGAGCCATGGCAGGGACCGCTGCGATGCCAAGTCCTGCTTCAACCATACCCAGCATGGTCGTCACATGACGGGTCTCACAAATACTAAGACGCTCCGGTGCAATATGAGCAAGTGCTTGGTCCAGCAGAAAACGATTACCTGATGTCTTGTCGACCACAATGTAGTCGTAGCGGTAGAACTCATCCCAACGTACCGCTTTTTTACCTGCCAGCGCATGATCACACCGACAGGCCGCGACATAAGACTCCTGTACCAGCCATTCAAACTCTACGTCCTGATCGAGATTGCCGGAAAAGCTTAGGCCCAGATCAGCCTCACCGCTGATAACAGCCGCAGATACCTTGTTGGCGCTGGTATCAATCAGCTTTATGCGTACCTTGGGATAGATAGCATGGTAGCGGGCGATAACACTTGGCATGAAGTAATACGCCGCAGAAGGAACGCAGGCCACGGTTACCCGCCCCGTACGGTTGGAAGCCACTTCGCTTATTCCTAGCAGCGCATCATCCAGGTCATTGAGGAGGCGTTCGGCCCGCGGTGCAAATGCCCGACCTACCATGGTAAGGCTTACTCGTCGTGTGGTTCGCTCGAACAGCTTTACCCCGAGCGCGCCCTCCAGTTTATCGATGCGACGGCTCAAAGCCGGTTGAGAGATGTAGATCGCATCGGCAGCAGCACGAAAACTCTTATGCTCAACCAGAGCACAAAATGCCTGAAGATCATTTAGGTCGAAGTTGACGGCCATCGTACTCACATAACTTGTGTTGAATAATAGACATATATTATCGGATATAGATATGGCAAACCGCTTTTATGGGCATAATTTGATGCAGCCCTTAATCGCGCCGTTATGTGCTAACCCTCTCGCCCTTAGGTTAGTTAACGCGTTCCTCCCATATGATCCGTAACTGTGAGTGAGAATGCTGGAGTACATCAGTTCTGACTGTTCACGATTGAATACATTTGTCGAGAGCTATACAACTTAGAACATTCGCAACATGCGGATCGGCTATAAGAGCAGGATCAAATCGCCTAAATTTGTAGGTCTATAGCAAGGAGTAGCTTTTGTTGAGGTGATTGAAAAACTACTTGGTGTAAGTTTGACCATATTTTGGACTAAAGAGTTAACAGGGTCCGGCTAGATGTCCAACATTTAGGGTTCCTCGCTACCGCTATATAAAAAATAACTTAAACATTCATAGGAAGGAGGAATACTTCCATTTTTATAGCGTCTAACGTGTTGGATAATAACCTGAAGATTAAGCGTTTGGCTTTAATTAATAGCGCATAACGGACTAAATGATTCGACTTGCCAGTTCTTTTATATTTCCTTGCAATATCAGGGAAAGACATTATGGCATTGGCGGGTCATAACGTTATTGCTTTTGAGATACCGATTAAATCCGCATTTTCCTAACTTGTCTTGCAGACTCATAAGGATCTTGTTGCAGTATTGATAGTTATTAAAAGGTTAGTCGTGGCTGATCTGTTTCTAAAAATAAACTAAGGGTTTCATGACGTAATAAACGTACCTGTCCATTTGTCGGATTTGATGGCAATCAGTTTTTCTGAATCTACGCTGTTGTTACCAGTGCAACTGGTAACTATCAAGATCAGAAGAAGGATGCGGTCTCTCTGGTTAACTGGCCTACTGCCATCTTTAAGGCCATATATTAGGTATAACGACAAGGAAATCGATATGCGTCTTCACCACCTTTTCACTGCCACAGCCCTAACCCTTGCAACTGCTACTGCAATGGCTGAAATGAATGAGTCTGAGATTAACCAGGCTGGGGATGGCAATACTGCTGAGCTTACCCAAACCGGAAGCTCTAATAAGGCAGTACAGAATCAACTGGGCATCAATAGTAGGCAGATCGTCGAGCAGAATGGGAACACAAACTCGGCTACCGTTTTTCAGGCAGAAAATACCAACGACGCTGAATCAAGGGTTTACCAGACGGGTGACAATAACCTTGCGACCATCTACCAGGAGGGCGGTAGCTATGCTGATTTAACGCAAAATGGTAATGCAAACGTTTATAACTATGACGGTACAGGTGGCTTAATAGGCGTAGCGTCCAGCGAGCAAATTGGTAATAACAACGTACATAATATTGTCCAGACCGGGCTGTACTATGCTCCCGTTTTTGCCTATACCACTGGCAACTCAAACAACATCACTGTAGAACAGGACACGGGAGGTGTGGGAAGCGGCTTTTCAGTAACCCAGAATGGTGATAACAACGCTATTACCTCTACTCAACGCTATATGAATAATTCGGTCGTAGGCGACCAACTTGGAAATGCGAACGTTGTAGTCGTTGACCAAGACGGCAGTAACCCTAAGTATCCTGAGGACGGCGGGAATAGCTTGAGCTTTAACCAGACCGGTGACGGTAATAGCGTAAACGCCACTCAAATCCTGAATACATCAGCCGGATTCACACAAAATGGTAATAACAACACTATAACTTCCAGGCAAGAAGGTAACGCCGGAATGTTTGCTTCAGCACGGGTTTATCTGGATGCAACCCAAACAGGGGATAACAATACTCTGAATGTAGACCAGAGGGCTGCGCAGGGATCTAATGAGATCACTACCAATCAGGAAGGTAATGGCAATACCATGGATCTTGTGCAGGATAGAACGATCGATAGCTCACTGGAAGTCGCTCAGCTGGGTGACGATAACTACATGAGTATTACTCAGCGCCAGACTGTCAACGATGTCTTTAAGCTCACTCAGGAAGGCTCAGGTTTGTCTGTAACACTTGAGCGTACCGGCCAGGGTAATCAGGCTACGGTATCTCAAACCGGCATGCTGAATACAGCGGCCATTATTCAGCAGTAAGCCAACAAAGTAGGCCATGAGAACCTTGAGTTCTCATGGCCTCTCTGAGCTTTAAGCCTGTCATAAGAGGCATGTCGCGTTTCCAGATACTTGGTCAACACAGGTATCTGTGTGGTCTAGTCATAAGGTTTGCTTATGCCCAGGAATATGGAAAATAGTTTGTTTTCATTTGCCTCGTCTTGGAAGATATGTGCGGATGAACCAATACACGAGTAGTATTGCTTTG
Organism: Pseudomonas sp. WAC2; assembly: GCF_030403525.1. NCBI lineage: Bacteria > Pseudomonadati > Pseudomonadota > Gammaproteobacteria > Pseudomonadales > Pseudomonadaceae > Pseudomonas > Pseudomonas sp. WAC2. The sequence continues at coordinate 220,073 of NZ_JAUEPD010000004.1, read as the reverse complement.
GATAACCCAGCCGAAGCGCTAATAGAGTCCATTGGTTATAAGGCCCCTTTGATGTTCATTGCCTAGCTGCAAATAGTTTTTTATAATGCTGTCTTAAATTGTGTTCTGAACAGTCCGCCCACATGCATCGCTCGATACAAGCCAGAATAACCACAGCTTCGAAGCTACTGGCCAGTTTGTCAAAGCAGGTGTTTTTCTTCAACTAGCTGAATAGCAACTCGTTTACGTGTATGTCAAACCGTCGAGGCACGCCTAGACACATGATGCGCTGAGTGATTACCGATCGCATACTACAGCGGTTGTGTTAATGACGTAAATTTTCACTATCCTAGTCCTTGTCAAGGATTCCTGTCAGGAAGCTTTGCAGAGTAAGGCAAAAGGTATATTTGGTCCTGACATCTTGATAGCTGAATCAACCTTATTAAATAAATCATTTCGATGGTTGATTTATTCTCTACAGTCGATCTTTCGTAGGATACTACGCCGCCTTTGTTCATCTCTGATTTCTGCTAGAGAGCATACAAGATGCCAGTCTATTAGCTTGTTTTTAAGACAGAACTTAATTTCTTGAGCTCATTTAAAAGGTTGCCTACGGCACTATGCTGCTCTTCGCAGCTTTGTAAGGAGCTTACTTGTTCCTCTAAGTCGGAGATGAATTTTGGGGCGTCTTTTAACTCGAAGCTATTAAAGTGAGCGATGCATTCCCTCGCTAGCCCCAACTTGGTTTGAACATCTTCTAAAGCACGTATAGTATTCAAAACGCTTTCAGCCTGCTGGTTTGGTAATTTTAAATCAGGCCGCTTATTGACGAGTGAAAAATCATGCAGCCAGTCACCACCCTGAACAAGATGAAACGTCTCGACTATTTTTTTGCCAATAGCCTCTCTATCGTTGCCAGTGAGCGGCATGACACTAAACTTATTCGATGCAATAGTTATCAAGTTTGTTAGCGCTTTAGATTTTTCGCGCTTTGCTGCTAAATCACCAAAGGTAGTAAGTTCATCTGGCCTTGCTGCCATCTCATAAAGAGTGTTCGTTATGCGCTCTAAACCTGCAGTATGTTTCTCCTGCGGTAACCGAGCGATTCCATAAGCGAAAAGAGCTTCACTAAGCGTCATCGCGATGCTTGGATTTTCGACATTTATATCTGGTAGTGCGTTATATAAATGATCCAACTGCTCAAGTTTGGATTCAGACTCTGATTGAAAATTAATTAGATATTTAACAAATTCCATTGCTATAGACGATTTGTCTAAATTATTTGCGTTGGGTAGATGTTGAAGTAACGTATCCATCGCCCTGATATTTGGAGCTTTTTGTAAGGTCGTCCAAGCCTCTACAACGTTGTCAGGAACCTTGATGTCATTGTGCTCAATCATGGCTTGACATAATGCATCGTTAGATTGTGACAATGCCAAGCGATCAGGGAAAGCCAAGTGCTTTGCCACCTCGCTGACAATATCCTTATTGGCCTTTTTCCAAGCACCTGAAAATCGTGCTACTTGCAGCGAAGAGGCACGCGGACTTGATGGTGGAGCATCTGGCCGAGGCGGTTTTACTGGCAATTTCTGGGGAGGCAGCGGAGCAGTTTCACTCTTCCGAACATCCTCTTCAGGTGTTGGAGAGTGAATGGTAACAACAGAAGGAGTACCAATCGGATACATGATGGACAGGCCTGTTGGATATAGAGAAAGTTCCTGCGTGGTTTTCTACTAACAAAAGTTCCCACCTATGGCCTGGACTGAATCTGCTGTGATCAGATCCTTTACCTACGCCGGACGCCGATCCGTTGGCTTCATTAACGAGGCGGTTTTTGCTTGAGCCTCTAATCCATAGGGCTTAAACCTTCAATTGCTAGTCCAAGCGGTAGTGATGCAAGAGCGAAGATAACGATGCAGCACTTTTCTACTATGAAGGACCCCTGGCAATACAGCTCGGAATTGGCGCGGTTAAAAAGCGTCGAGTGGCGGCATGACGCAGCGTCGTGACATGTTATGTAAGCCATATTGCTCCACAACCAGAAGTTGGACCAAAGCTTGCCATCTACGGATGCCTGTCTTGACCCGAATGCAAGCGTGGAGCCTCGCCTTGCCTCACGCATTCAACGTTTAAATCGAGAAGGTCCGTGACCCATCGCTCTACAGCGCACCTGACTGAAAAGCTGCAGCCGAGCCTGTTAGGTGCCGGTCAGGACATTGCGTCAAAACGCAGGCAGATTTGACAAACAAAGTTAACTATCATAATTATTTAGATGCTGGCCGATACCGAGGTCAAGCTCAAAAATGGGCATACAACAACAAGGAAAACCCATGAAACTTCTACCAGGTGTATTTGCCACCTGTCTTTGTCTCTTATCGAGCACAACGTCGTTCGCTGAAAACGCCCAAACACCTCATCAGCCTAATATTCTCCTGCTGGTTGCTGATGACCTGGGCTATGCAGACCTTGGCGCAATGGGCAGTGAAATCAGCACACCTAACCTCGATCAGTTGATTGCTGGTGGAAAACTCTTGCTGGACTTTCATAGCGCGCCGAGCTGTTCTCCTACCCGTGCCATGTTGCTTACTGGCAACGACCAGCACCTGTCAGGTATTGGCATGATGGCCGAGACACGTAATCGGCTGTTTGCTCACCAAGCCATCCGTCCTGGCTATGAGGGCGTATTACAAGGTGAGGCTGTTACGCTGGCTGAACTACTGCGAGACGCCGGCTATGAGACTTCCATTGCAGGGAAGTGGCATCTGGGCAAGCTGCCGGAACAACAGCCTCAGAATAGAGGGTTTGCTGAGTCCTATGTGGTGTTGGAGGGAGGGGCAGCTCATTTCAAGCAAAAGGAAATGTCTATCCAGGCCAACTACTCGGCAACCTTTGTCCATAATGGGGAACCGCTTGCTCTGCCCGAAAACTACTTCTCGACCACCTATTTTACCGATCGGCTGATCGAGACGACCCGGGCGGCGCATGAGCAAAACAAGCCTTTCTTTGCATTTGCAGCCTTCACGGCGCCTCACTGGCCGCTCCAGGCGCCGGATAGCTATCTTGCCAAGTACCGTGGGTTCTATGACAGGGGGTATCAGGTGATTGCCGATCAACGCCTGGTTCGCCAAAAAGAGCTAGGCCTGCTTCCAGCCGATTTCCAGACGCGGGCGGTACTGGAAGGCGTGCCTGAGTGGAATTCCTTAAGCGCGGAAGAAAAAATGCGCTCAGCACGCTCAATGGAGGCCTATGCGGCAATGGTTGAGTCTCTGGATCAGGAGATTGGCCGCCTCGTCACTCATCTTAAAAACCTGAGCGAGTATGACAATACACTTATACTGTTCATGTCCGACAACGGCCCGGAGTCGGTGAACCGAGGGGATTCAATCAAAGAGTGGGTAGCCGAACACTTTGATAATCGTCTGGACAATTTGGGGCGAGCCAACTCGTTTGTGACCTACGGTCCGGCCTGGGCGCAAGTTAGTGCTCAGCCGGGACGGCGCTATAAGCAGACCATTTTTGAAGGTGGAATACGGGTACCTGCGTTTGTACATTTTCCGGCCAGGGTCCTCAAGGGCCAGACAACGGAGTTTGCCAGTGTCCGTGACGTCATGCCGACCTTTCTTCAGGTAGCCGGTATAGAACATCCCGGTATTCGCTATAAGGGTAGGGTAGTCATCCCGTCACAGGGCAGCACGATGTTGCCGTTTCTTAGTGGAGAGGAGCCGCGGATTCATGCCGCCGCGCAGCCGATAGGGTGGGAGCAGGACGGTGCAGCAGCGCTTCGTCGAGGCAACCTGAAGCTGGTCTATGCGCCCAAGATAACAGGCGCAACCTGGCGTCTATATGACTTGGCCACCGATCCCGCCGAGCAACAGGACCTGGCTGGGCAACATCCTGAGCAGGTTAAGGACCTCCTGATAGACTGGCGGCAGTATGCAGGCAGTAACAACATCTCTATAGACGAGGCAGGAGTGCCGCGCTTTCCTGCACTGCAGCGCCCGGCCGACAGCGCACCAGACCTGTGAGCGTACGGCGTAATCACCTGATCGCTATCGGCGCTCTTTTGCTCGCGATCCTGACCGGAGGGCTTTTGCGCTACCTGGCCGTGGCGGATTCATCGCCATTGCCAGGCTATTTGTGTGAAACCTACGACGGGCTGCCCCTGACGCGGCAGGGCAGAGAGCAGCATGGAATGATCCAGCTAAGCGCAGGCCGGTTTACGATAGGGTCCGAGCGCTTCTATCCCGAAGAGCGACCAGCGGTCCCCGTTGGCATCAAAGGTTTCTGGATAGACCGTCACCCTGTCACCAATGCGCAGTATGCAGCATTTGTAAGGGCAACCGGCTATCAGACGCAGGCGGAGCGCGGGCTCAGTGGCGAAGCGGCCAGAGGACTTCCTCCGGCGGTGCGTCTGCCCGGCTCGCTGGTATTTGTCCGTTCAAAAGAACATCCAGGATGGCAGTTTATTGCTGGAGCAAACTGGCGGCACCCGGAGGGCCCTGGCTCGGGCATCGAAACTCGACTCAATCATCCGGTGGTTCATGTCAGCTTTGATGATGCTCTGGCCTATGCCACCTGGCTGGGGCGAGAGCTGCCAAGCGAGGCGCAGTTGGAGTACGCCGCCCGCGGCGGCCTAGTAGAAGCGGACTACGCTTGGGGTGACAAACCGCTGGATCATGAACATCCACAAGCTAACACTTGGCAGGGCGACTTTCCCCTTGCGGATCGAGGAATTGATGGATACCGGGGGACATCTCCCGTGGGCTGCTTTCCACCCAACGGATTCAACCTTTTTGACATGGGAGGTAATGTCTGGGAGCTTACCCGTACCTGGTATCGCCCGGGCCATGAGGGTGTCGAGACCAACAATCCTGAAGGGCCTGATACGGGGCTGGACCCGCGGGAGCCTGGCGTTCCGGTGAAGGTTATAAAAGGTGGCTCCCACCTGTGCGCCGAAGATTACTGTCTTCGTTATCGACCTTCCGCCAGGCAACCCCAGGTCAGTTATTTAGGCACCTCGCATATCGGATTTAGAACGGTCTCGACAAAGGCGCCGACCCGCTAGGCAGCTGTATTTCCAAGCTTGGATTACACCTGGCCGTTTTAGATGCAAAAGGCATCCATGTCTTGAATGAAGATGGGCCGTCTAGGGCGGCCCCGCTCCTGCGGTAATGGTATTTGCCTATCTAGGCGTTGTCTCAAAATGATTTCCTTAGGCAGGCCAGAGAGACATGGCCTCGAATTTCGACGCCGCACCCAACAATCACGTGATTAACTTCTGCCATCGGGCGTCCTGTATTCTCATTAAGGAACCATCTAGTCTTTGAGTGCTATGCCTAATTCAGCTCTCTGCTCATGAAAAGAGGGTGCTGGAGTGCATTGATTCAACTATCTGAAAGCGTCTCGATGTCTGTCTAGGTCACAAGATGTAGCTATTCTTATGGTAGAGCAAGAAGACGGCAATCGCCCTATCCGTAATTACCGTTAAACGTTTCGTCTGTACGCGCTGAGCTCGTGGTGTGTGGGACGCAGCTTGGCTTGTTCAAAGCGCCTCGGCAGCCCGCCTCACATTTGGAACCGGCACTGACCATAAACCACTCATTCAAACGCTCCACCTGAACTAGGCTACTAAAGGCCGGCAAGCTCTGTTGCTAAAATAGGTAACAAATCCAGATGGGCTGGATGGCCTTGGTCAGGATGGAAACCTATGCACAAACCCGGCGCTATTCACCGATTGGTTTTAAGCGGCGCCATCATTTTCGAGGCAAGGTAAACATGAGTGTATCCATACAACGACCAGTTCCTCAGAACTTACTGCCCTTGGATTCCCAGAACATGGGCTTTTCTCAAGGTAGTTATGGACAAAATGGGCAAGTCTCATTTGGCTTGGGCGATAGCAGTCCCGTCAATTTCGGCAGCCTATATGGCGCCGACAGCAATTCTTTGAACCACAGTTTCAGCAACAAATCTATACAGGATCCGAGCGGTGCCAATAATGGGGAGCAATCTCTAAAAGATATCCTTGAAATGCTCAAGCCCCTAATTCAACAACTGCTGATGCTGTTGCAAGGTGGGCAGCAACATGCCCTTTCCAACAACTCCGCCGGGAATGAAAAAGGCAGCGGGGGGAAGGACAATGCTCCGGTCACTTTTGGTAATGAAGGCCAACCCAGAGATGTTTCATTTGCAGCACAAAGCCCTAGCGGCAAGGAGGGGGAGGCTAGGGCGAACGACGCAGGTGATGGTCAGACAGTGAAGCCCGGCAATGGCATCACTTCAGTCAATGCTGGCAACGCACCGAAGGGCATGCCGCAGGGTCTTTGGCAGAACTGCGTCAAAGCGGGAGAAAAGTATGGAGTTGATCCCTTTGTGCTTGCAGCTCAAGCTAAGCAGGAGAGCAATTGGGGACAGAACATGGCTAATGGCGACGGTGTGATGCAGGTAGAAGCCGCTACACGTAGCGAAAACACCGGCATGTTCCGTCAGCAGGCAGGTCATGAATACGACCATTCCAGTCAAGCCGACCAGGTAGAGATGGCCGCCATGATCATGAGCAATCTGGGTGGCGACACTCGGAGTCAGTTGGAGAAATACAACGGCGGGCCTAACTGGCAGCCAGGCTCAGTCGATTCTTTCCAGCGAACCACCGACCCTCAGGGTTATGCGCAGAAAGTAATAGCGACCGCGGATGAGTTGCGCGGCAGCGTAGCATAAGCGAAACATGGAGGGCTTAATTGGTCCTCCAATTATTGTTTTATTACTAATGCTACGGGCGTAAGCATTAATTGTTGATATGTACTTGCCAAGCCGAAGTGTGCTTGCTCTCAATTTATTATGAAAGAGATACACCTCTTGCATAATAGGCAAAAGGTACAGTTATCTATAATTCAGGATCATGGCTGCGCTAACCTCAAAAATTCTCTTGAAAAATTATCCGGATCTTTTATTTTGGGGACTTTTATTGAACACTCACCAGATCAATAGAAACTTACCTTTGGATTTGCCCTGAGGTGAGTGGCTGCGCGGCTTGGCAGTACTTTAAAAGCAGTCGAAATCTCAACAGAAGTACATCGGGTTGGCTGAAAATGATGATTGGAGAAAATGCTTTTCCAAGTTTAAGGAGTGAGGCATTTGAAAATCTAAAAATAGGAGCTAGGAACTGCTGCTGCGTTCTGTTTGAATCGGAAAGATTTTTTAAAATCGGTTATTAGAATATCAGTGTAAATTTAAAATAATCAATAAAACCATTTTTGAAATTCTAAACCTGAATTATGTAGGAACCAATATTCACTTCAAGCCACATAGGACTGTTTGGTTTGAGGTGCTTATTGTCATGGAACGGTCTTTTTTTCGTATGCCTTTTGCCTCCCTACGGGCTGGTTTTATTTTCTCTATTACTCTATGTGCAGGTTGTCAACTTACTGACTCAGTCCAACTACCTGAGGCACGCGCGCCACGCTTAGTCATTCGTGAGGGGCAGGAGCCGGTCATGGTATCTGACTATTCCCGGCCACCTATGCTACGCGAGAAACGGTCTGATATCTGGGGAAGGGTAAGCAGTCGGTTTGTTCTGGTGGACCAGATTGGGCGTAACGATCGGATTAATCAGCAGCTTAACTGGTTAATCCAGAATCGGCGTTTCATAACCAACGCCAGTGGCAAGGCCGCACCTTATTTGCATTTTATCGTTGAAGGTCTCGAACAAAAGGACCTTCCGGCCGAACTGGCTTTGTTGCCTATGATCGAAAGTGCCTATGACCCGATGGCCATCTCAAGTCAAAAGGCGGTCGGACTATGGCAATTCATGCCCCGTACTGGTACAGATTTCGGCTTGCGCCAGACGTCGCTTTATGACGCGCGGCGCGACGTTATCGCGTCAACACATGCTGCCATGAGATACCTGACACGTCTACATCAGCAGTTTGGAGGTGATTGGCTATTGGCTTTAGCCGCCTATAATGCTGGTGAGGGGACCGTATCGCGCTTAATAGAGGCCAATCGCAAGAAAGGGCTTCCTACCGATTATTGGCATCTGGATTTACCCCGTGAAACGCAAAATTATGTCCCACGGCTCCTGGCCCTATCCATTCTTGTCAAATCGCCTCATGGACATGCCATAGAGCTGAAGCCTGTAGCGGATGAGCCATACTTTATTACGGTTCGCTTGGCCCGTCCTGTAGAGCTGGCGCAGTTGGCGCTTATATCAGGTATCCCCAAAAAGGAACTACAGAGGCTAAACCCTGCCTATGTTAACGGCAATACCATAGGCGGGCCGGGGCATCTCGTCATTCCCATCGCTAAAGAGAGGCTATTGACAGCTAATCTTGATACGCTTGCGCGCTCTGACGGTTCCGTTCATACGTCGGAAATACCGACCGGGCAGTCGACTATTGCCGCCACGCCTTAATCGAATGATGTGTAACATAATACCATTGAAATTTAATATTCAATTATTTGTGAATTCGGAATTTTATTTCCATACTCATAACTGTTAGGCGGAATAATTTATAAGGTAACCTATCGCCAAGAACTGGCTCGGCTTTTTAGCAAAAGGATGATATGTCGAGTCGTACCACCTCAACGAAATACTGCAGCCATCCAAAAAAACGCTGATAAAAGCCAACCAAGAAAATTATTCTAATCTTTTACAAAATGTAAAATGGAGCTATGGTTGATAAACTAAGCAAACCGCACTGTTAAAGATAATAGCCCAGCTACTGCCTGACTCTTGGCCTTCTGATCTATTCAAAACACCTTGGATGATGTACAGGTTTTGTCTAGAGAGATGTCGGTAATATGAAGCTTTTATTACCTTCTACCAATTTTTAAGACCCTATTTAATTTCGTAAGGCTCGGTGCATCTGACCTTCATTTCTGCACCTTCTATTGTTTCAAATAACTGTTTTAATCCTATGTATTGATTAATAAAAGCAAGAAAAAGATAGTTTGCTATTTGTTAACCTATTCACACAACTCAATTCACATATTGACGATTTTGGTTACAAAGATATTACTATTCTCGACCTTCAAGGTGAGAGTTGTCGATGCAAACAGAAACCGCTATACAAGATCGTGCGGACTGTAATAATAATAACGCGCACAACATTCTTGGGGCTGGCCTGGATTTTAACCATCTTAAAATGGACCTTCTGCTTTATGGCGAGACGGGTACAGGAAAAGACACGCTAGCAAAACAAATTCATGATCTCTCGGAGCGGTCCGGCTCCTTTGTTGCGCTTAACTGTGCCGCTATACCAGAGGCACTTGCCGAAAGTCAGTTATTTGGTACTGTAAACGGAGCCTATACGGGCGCCACACGTTCCCGTCAGGGGTATATAGAAGCGTCAGACGGCGGGACTCTTTATCTGGACGAAATCGACAGTATGCCTTTGGCGCTACAGGCCAAGCTGCTACGTGTCCTGGAGATAAGAGGAGTTGAGCGATTGGGATCCACAGAGTTTATTCCTGTTGATCTTCGTGTTATCGCCTCTGCGCAACGCCCGTTGGATGAACTTGTGGAACAAGGGTTATTTCGGCGCGATCTGCTTTTTCGACTCAACATGGTAACCATCCGATTACCCGCGCTACGTCAGCAGCGTGAAAAGATATTGCCTTTGTTCGACCAGTTCGTTACAGCCATGAAAAATGAGCTTAACAAGCCAGCGCCAACCCTGGGCAACCATTATGTCCAGTTGCTTCTCAGCCATTCATGGCCAGGCAATATTCGTGAGCTTAAATCAGCGGCCAAGCGTTTCGTCCTGGGGTTTCCGCTGTTGGGGGCGGAGGGCTGTGATGCTGGTTTTTCTGAAGAGCCAGCTGGGCTCAAATCACAGCTGAAAGTTGTCGAGCGGCTGCTGATTCAAGATGCGCTTAAGCGACATAAACATCAGCTCGATGCGGTTATTCAAGAGCTGGATATACCTAAACGTACGCTGTATCACCGAATAAAGGAGTTAGGCCTTTAGTTTTCTTCCCAAAGGCGAAAGGAATCTCGCATCGGGATGTCCCCGCGCTCTTGAAGTATTCGAGGTCAAGAATGAGCGAGTATGATTTGCTTGATGAAGCATTGGCGGTCTCACCTGACCTGCCTGATCTAGATGTCATTGCACAGAGCCTCTCCGAATTCGCTGTCGATCTGTTGCTGGCGGGCGAGACTGGCTCTGGTAAAGATACATTGGCTCAACACATACATTTGCTTTCAGGGCGTAAAGGGCCCTTTGTCGCAATGAATTGTGCTGCGATCCCGGAATCACTTTGTGAAAGCGAACTGTTTGGCGTGGTGAGTGGTGCCTATACCGGTGCTGATCGTTCTCGTGTCGGATACATCGAAGCCGCACAAGGAGGAACTCTTTACCTGGACGAACTGGACAGCATGCCGCTGGCCTTGCAGCCTAAACTGTTGCGTGTATTGGAAACGCGTGTGCTGGAGCGGTTGGGGTCGACCACACCGATTCCGCTTGATATCTGTGTGATCGCGTCTGCCCAGCGCCCGCTGGACGAATTGGTCGAGCGGGGTGAGTTTCGGCGTGACCTGTATTTTCGACTTAATGTGCTAACGGTGAAGTTGTTACCACTGCGGCTCCAGCGTGAGCGCATTCTTCCTCTGTTTTACCGTTTCTTAAAAAGTGCGGCGAGAAAGCTTGAACTCGAAGCCGGTAAAGTTGATCCGGTTGTGTCCCAGATCCTGTTGAACCACGACTGGCCTGGGAATATTCGCGAACTAAAGTCTACTGCCAAGCGTTTCGTGCTCGGTTTGCCGCTGTTCGACAGCGAGTTGGTAAGCGAGGGGGAGTCACCTACAGCACTCAAGTTCCAGTTACGGCTTATCGAAAGGGTGCTGATTCAGGAATCGCTCAAGCGAAACCAGCACTCTATCGATGCAGTTAGCCGTGAGCTGGATATTCCTCGGCGGACGCTTTACCACCGCATGAAAGAACTGGATGTTTGAGTTATATCTGAACCGCTCAGCCTGACTTATGCAGGCTGAGCGGTCCAAGGAAGGCGCAACTTTCTACATTAATGCGCCTTGGGTATGCCGAACTGTTCCAGTGTAGGGTCAACGTTGTGGTCGAATGTTTCCTGTTTCTTGTGTTTGTTTACCGCATCGATAATGGCTTTGATACCAAAGCCGATGGCTAGAACGGCATCAATTGCCCAGCCAATCGGTCCGGCCGCGGCGCCAATGGCACTGGCGGCTGCCAATCCCGCTGCTTCGCCCGCAACCATTCCGACTACACGTCCTGCGACGGCACCCGCCATGCGTCCAAGTCCGGCAGAGGCATCCTTGCCCAGGCTTTGTGCCACGGCGTTATAACCCAGCTTACCTAACTCAGCTGAGCCTTTGGCTCCATCATAAATAGCCTTGGCTGCGCCAGCGGTGTCTCCGTTATTCAAGCGCTCTGAGACAGATAAAAGGCTAGCTACGCTAACAGCGCCACTGCCGGCTAACAGGGTCTTACCGCCCTTACCGAGGTCTGACGCAGATGTCTGTTTCTCCACATTGTCTCTTAGTTGAGAATACAGCTGCTGACCTGTCATTTTCTTCTCGTCAGCATCTTTTGGAAGCGTACCCGCATCCTTCAAGTCCTTGATTACGCTTGCCCCCTTGGCTGTGGTAGTTAAGGCTTTCATGGTGGCTTCGGCGTAGCCGCTCTGCGCTGCAGTCGTAGCGCTTTGCGGAATAGCGTCTTCATACGCCAACTTCTTCGCATCTACCTGGGACAGGACATCTTTAGGGTCTGATTTCTGGTCCTGTTTAAGTGCACTCTCGGCTGCTTTACCTTGAACAAAGTTCTCCTGATAGGAGCGATCAATTTCCTGTTTAAGGTCCGGACGGCGGTCCAAGACCTGACTGGTAGTGGGTACGTTATCTTTACCCTTCAGGTCTCCTTGTAACTGGAGTTCTGCCGTCATATGCCCAATAGCCTGGCTATAATCCACAGGCTTGCAGTCTTCAGGCTTCTTGCCTTTGTTATCCTTGGCGGCCTGGTCCCGGGCGGCTTGCATGTCTTGCTCAAGTGCCTTACCAGATATCAGATCCTCGTGGCGTTCGTTGACTGCCTCTTTCAGGGCGGGGTCGCTGGCAATCAAGGTCTCTTCCTGCGCAGGAACTGCCTTGTCCAGATAGGTTTTAACGCTTTCATCGGTCTGCAACTGAGCAATTTTTTGCTGTAGCGCCTCGGAGGTCTTGTCTACTTTTCTTAGCTTGCTTCCTCCCTGGACTTGCTCGAGCGTTTCCTGCAACTTGATCATGACGGCGGCTTTTTGCTCACCCGTGTAATTGTCGGGGTGGTTGAAGACATCTTCATTGAGTTTACTGATGTCCACATTAGCCACTGCATTACGGGTAGCGGCGTCGCTCATCATGGATGCGAACTCGCCACCATTCTTGGGAGCTTGTTTCTTGATCCAATCGTCTATGTTTTTGGTGCTGATCTTTTTGTCTGCATTGTGTAGTGCAAGACCTTCCCCCTCGAAGCCGCCTTGATCAAGCATGTGCAGAAAACCAGGCTGTGAAAAGGTCTGGGCTGTTTGAGCAAGCTTTGGAGAAAGCCCTGGGTTCCCTGTTTGAAGCCCCTTCAAGGCATCATCAGTAATGTATTTACCAACACTTTTTTCTTTGTCTGGATTGCCTGCTTTGGCTAGCGGTTCGTTAGCACGCAGCATCGCAGCGGAACGGACCATGGCTAATGATTGTGGATCCGCACCCGGGTTTTCCTTTTGATACGCCTCGATATCCTTGGATGCAGCCTTTGCAGCGTTCTCCATGTTCTTGATAAAGGACTTGTAATCGTTTTTAGAAATGATGCCGTCGCACTTTCCGCCGTGCTTGCTGGTATCCAACGCTTTCTCGAGCGCGGGATTGGCCTTGATGAAGTCCTCGGCCTGGGCTGAGCCCTCTTTACCTTCAGCCGCCATCTTGGCGGCGGCAATCGGGCGATTAAGTTCTTTTGCTGCCTGTTCTCGTTCCGCCGGTGGCAGATGAGCCACCAGCGCATCGTATTTCTTCAGCTCCTCCGGAGAGGAGTACTTGGAGTTATCCAGAAATTCCGCATCGGCGGCTTTAGGCGTAGTGGATGTATCGCTGGTCTCAGTACCGCTGACTGTACCTACAGTACCGGTTTCTCTTACCTGCGTTGGCTGCTCAACAGGAGGTCGTGTACGACTCATATCCGGACAGTCTGGCCGGAGCTGCCCTGATGGGGGCTGGGTAGACGGGGTGGTGGGTTGTTCCAGATTCTTCAGCAACTGTACAAGGCGGGAAATTAATCCGTCACGCGTAAGCGACGCGTTACCAGGCAGCGTCTGCCGCGTGGATGGAGCGTTGGTGCCGAACTGAATAATGTTACCGGTATTGCCTCTGCGCTCAGCTGGCGCAGCACTGGATTTTGCGTCCATTGGAGAGAGTTCAAGACTGACGTCTGGATTGGCAATAGTTCCCATTCCTGGCGTGGGGTTGGATACGCGCATGGATACTTACCTGTGTAGGAAGCCGGAGTGTGGGGGCTGAGTGGCAGGTATCGCTGCGCAGTTCCATTCAGGTAGCGCTGTGTTCCTATACATGAGCGCCAGAGTGAATACGGGGCCGGTAGTAAGAGCAGCCAGAAGAATTTCTTGAAGTGACATGGAACCGATCCCCAAGGCGGTGCCACGCATGTGCACCAAGCAACGATGCTGGTATTCCTCGAATCACTACAAAGGTGCATATGCCATGGTTAATCCTGTCAATAATCCTAATACCGGTTTTACGGGTTTCGTTGGTGACGTGACCAATGCCGGTGGCCAGTTTGTACAAGGCGCTAATCAGGCCGAGGCTAATTTCAGTACTCAACAAGCCATGAATGAAATGACGGGTACTAGCAGCTCGGTTGAGGCCCAACGTGCTGAGATGAAGAAAAACGATGAAAACAACGCAGCATTAATTGGCTTGCAAGGCCAGGAAAACCGCCAGATCGCTATCCAGAACACGCTCAACTCCATCCAGTCGGCGCGAGATGATGCCTCTAACAAGAAGATCAGTTCCGCAGCGCAAAACGCCAAGGGCATCAGCTACTAACACGTGCTGCCCCTCGGTTTGAGGGGCGCAGGCCTTAAGGAGCAGGAACTATGTCAACCGTAATGAACAGTATGATCCCCAATCAACTGCCAAGGATGGATATTGAGTCGCTAATGCTGACCGGATCCAAGGAAACCCAGAGTAAGCCGTCACTGGAAGATGTGATCAAGCAGCTCTTGCAGGAATTGACCAAAAGCGGCTCGCTGGATGAGTCATCCCCATTGGGAAAAATGCTCGCCCAGCACATGCAAGAAAAAGGAATACAGGGATCAGGGCCGGAGGATCTTAAAAAAGGTCTGGAGAGTCTGATCAGCGACAAGCTGGGCCCGAACTTCGGCGCTGCAGATTCCGCAGGCCTTAACGGTGGCAGCCAGCAAGACCTCATGTCCAAAGTGCTCAACGGATTGGGCAAGTCTTACCTGGATGATCTGCTTTCCAAGCAAGGAGAGGGCACTACCTTTTCCCAAAGCGATATGCCCATGCTGGAAAAGATTGCCGAGTTCATGGACAAGTTTCCCAAAGACTTTCCACCCCCAGATTCAGGCTCATGGAAAAATGAGCTCAAGGAAGATAATTACCTGAGCGAGAAAGAAACGGGCGATTTTCGTGCAGCGCTCGATAAGCTTGGCTCGCAGTTGCAGGCTAATGCTTCGGAAGGTAGCCAGGGGCTAGGGCAAGGGGGTGGCCTGGGTGATCCGGCAGGTTTGGGCAACCAGAGCTCACCTGGTGGCGTACAAGGCGGCAGCGTCGATGAGCTTGCCAAACTCTTAAGTGCATTGATCGAGAAAGGGCTAGAGGCGACCCTCGCCGAAGGTGGAAACGGTGGTGGTCAGCGACAGGGCGCTGGTCAACACACCTTGAATAGCAGTGCAGCGGAAACTGCGAATGCGTTGGTGCAGGCCTTGTTACAGGGCGGCGGCTTACAAACACAGGCATCGAGCTGACCCACCTTTTATCGACACCGTCTGTTGGAGTCTTCAAATGACGATTACATCCGTTAGCAAAGCAAAGCAGCCAAGCGCTGATATAGACCAGGGGCTGATTCAGGAGCCTTCACAGGCGGACGTCGATCTGTTTTCCGCAGCGATGAGTGCTGGGGCCGCCGCCGCGGTGCCAGGGCAATTACCTGCCCTGGTAGCTGGAGCACTGGTGGATCGCGTCCAGAGCACGGACAAGCTCTCACAGCAGGCCATGCGCAATATGAAAGCGGCTGCAAGCGCTGATGACCCTATGGACATGACCATGATGAGCCGCGCGCTGTCAGCATATTCCTTGCAGATGGCCGTCACTACCAAGGTGGTCAACAAGACTGCACAAACGCTCGATAAACTGACCAACCTGCAGTAGGTAAGCCATTGTGAAAGGGTCTGTCGCGACGCTATTGCTAAGTATTCTGCTGCTTGCAGGATGCAGTCAGGAAACCGATCTGTTCAGCGGACTTTCCGAGCAGGACTCCAATGATGTCATTGCGTCGCTGGCTGACCAGCACATCGAGGCGCATAAACGCACGGAGAAGACAGGTATCGTCGTCTCCGTGGACAGCGCCCATATTAACCGCGCGGTAAGGATACTTGATGCGGCAGGGTTACCGCGGCGTACTCATGCCAGTCTGGGTGAGATCTTCAAGAAAGAAGGTGTCATATCCACCCCCCTGGAGGAGCGCGCCCGCTATATCTACGCATTGTCACAAGAGCTGGAAGCTACGTTGTCCCAAATTGACGGCGTGATCGTGGCCCGCGTCCATGTGGTACTGCCAGAGCGTGTTGCCCCTGGCGAGCCTGTGCAACCCGCCTCGGCGGCGGTGTTTATCAAGCACGCTGTAACCCTTGATCCAGACAGTGTACGGGGCCGTATACAGCAAATGGTTGCAAGCAGTATTCCGGGAATGTCAGGTACTACGACGATGGATTCAAAAAAGTTTTCCATTGTGTTCGTCCCGGCCGCCGAGTTTCGCGATACTCAGCAGCTGGTCAGCCTCGGCCCGTTCCTCGTGGATAGCGAAAAGGCGGCTTTCTGGAGTCGCATGGTGTGGGTAGCCCCGGCAGGAATGGTTCTACTTGTACTCGTACTGATGTTGCTGGTTCGATCCGACTGGCGATCGGCCTTGTTGCAACGTGTCACCTCGCGGCACGGAGGCGGCTCTAATTTGCCGAGCCGGATCTGATGTCTACAAACGTCAGCGAACGCTGGGTCCAATGGTGGTGTTGCGCCTGGCGCGACGCGCACCCTGAGTGGAGGGCCCGTTTCATTGACCAGTCAGGGCTTCCGCCAGCTATTTGCGAGACACTGGCCATACAGCGTGTTGATGTCTTCCTAAAATTTGCAGGTGTTGTTTTCCTGCAGCCTCCTGAGCCTGAGTCCCACACGCTGAAGTGGCTGTCGCTGGATGACTCACAGAGTCAACTCGCCTTATCGTTGGTAGGCCGCATCTGCTCACCTGAACATCCTGATTCATCGGTAAACGACGAGTACACGCCGTGGTGTCGTAGCGTAGCAAAGGCGCTGCGCCCGGGTCTTTGGCTAGATAGCAAGTCACTGGATCCGCGCCTATTGCTAGGTGTCTGGTTGGGCGTCAGTTACTGGTCGAGGGTTCGCCTCTACTGGTCGCCAAACGCCGTGGAAGAGAGCCCTCTAAAGGTGATAGCCGCCAACACCATGGCCTGCTCCAGACTACAGACACTCTGGCCCGCTGTCTTTTGGCAGGTAACAGAAGGTATGGAGATGCAACATGCTGGCTAGGCGCTCTCTGTCCCTCGGTGCGGCTGTCATTAGCGAGCCTGTGCTACGCAGAGAAGATCTTGTTGATGCATTACGTGCACAGGACATTCTCGAGCATGCCCAACAGCAGGCTGAAGCGATTCGAACGCAGGCTCTGGTAGAAGGACAACAGCTGATCGATCAGGCCGTTGGCGAGTTCTGGTCGGTTGCCAATGACTTTCTTCAGGAGCTCTACGAAGAGCGGGAGGCCTTTCGGCGAGAGGCACTGATTTCGGTAGAGGAGCTGCTTAATCTGAGTCTATCCAGATTGCTGGATGAGACCCAGCTTCCGGAGCGAATCCGGGCACTATTACGCAACCTGGCTGACAGCCAACCCGTTGCGGTCGCTGCAACCCTGAGCTGTCATCCTGATCTTACCGAAATAGTAGGCGAGTGGCTGTCACACAGCCGCTTTGCCAAGCTGTGGCGGCTGGAAAGTAACAGTGCTTTGCCTGTGGGGTCGTTGAGACTTACTCATACAAATGGCTCGTTTGACGTCGACTGGGAAAGCCTGCGCAACGGCCTACTGCTGTAGCCATCTCCAAACGAGATGGAACCACCTACCATACAGGATCCACTCAGGGCCGAACCCCTAAGATGGAGTCCCATCATGCTCAATTTG
This sequence comes from Pseudomonas sp. WAC2, assembly GCF_030403525.1. Lineage (NCBI taxonomy): Bacteria > Pseudomonadati > Pseudomonadota > Gammaproteobacteria > Pseudomonadales > Pseudomonadaceae > Pseudomonas > Pseudomonas sp. WAC2. The sequence goes on along the minus strand of NZ_JAUEPD010000004.1, from coordinate 202,659 downwards.
AAAACCCTGCAGAACCGTCTCGATCATGCCTACAAGAGCGCACAGTCCGAGATGGATGAGGCCAGCATGATCGCCACCGATACGTGCGATGTTGAAGACATGCGCCTGTTTAACGAAGCTAGCCGGAAAAGCGCGGTTGCCAGCACGGTCCTGGGTGAGTCGCTACGGGCCAAGCACAGCATGACCAAAGCGATCATCGACGGAATCCAGTGACCGTTCGACGGCGCGGCTCCTGCACCGCGCCGCCTTCTTTTTTGACCAGGGAGCGTGAAATGCGAAAGGCCTTGATGTGGTTGCCTTGGTTGTTGTGTGTCATCAGCCCTCTTGGATGGGCTGCAGTACCTGAAAGCTGGAAACATACGGCCTATGCCTATGACGCCCGGCAAACGGATCTCAATAGGGCGCTTGTTGATTTTGCCAAAGAGTTCGGCATGAGTCTGGACATGCCTTCAATGGATGCTGTCCTGGATGGACGTATTCGAGCCGCCAGCCCCCAGGCTTTTCTAGATCGTCTGGGGCAGGAAAACCATTTTCAATGGTTTGTTTACAACGAAACGCTGTATGTCAGCCCGACACGGGAGCAGACCTCCACACGTATCGAGGTGTCTCCAGATGCAGTTGATGATCTGCAGCAGGCGCTTACGGATGTAGGCCTTTTGGATCCACGCTTTGGGTGGGGCATCCTGCCGGATGAGGGGGTGGTATTGGTTCGTGGCCCGGCTAAGTACGTGCAATTCATTCGTGACTACAGCCAGAAAGTCGAGGCACCGGAAAAGGCAGAGAAACAGGATATCGTGGTGTTGCCGCTGAAGTATGCCAATGCCGCTGACCGAACCATTCGCTACCGCGATCAGCAGCTGAACGTGGCGGGGGTAGCCAGCATTCTTCAAGAACTGTTGGAGAGTCGCTCTCGAGGCGAGTCGATCAATGGCATTAACCTCGCGCAACGCCCAAGCGGTACCTCGAGTGGATTAGGGGCCGCGAACCCTCTTGGGTTGAGCTATAGCGGCATGGGAAACGACATGGATTTTGGTGCGATAGAGCAGGGACTGGATCAAGTCCTGGGTCGATCAGGGCGCAAATCAAAGGGCGAAGAAAGCTCGTCTCGTAGTCGAATCCGTGTAAGCGCAGATGTTCGTAACAACGCCGTCCTTATCTATGACTTGCCCAAGCGCAAGGCAATGTATGAACAGGTCGTCAAGCAGCTGGATGTTCCACGGAATGTTATCGAAATTGATGCAGTAATTCTTGATATTGACCGTAACGAGCTAGCGCAGCTGTCCAGCCGCTGGAACTTTAACGCCGGTAGTGTAAGCGGAGGTGCAAACCTGTTTGAGCCTGGAACGACATCCACGTTGTTTATTCAGGACGCCGGCAAATTTTCTGCTGATCTGCGCGCGCTGGAAGGTAATGGGGCGGCCTCTATTATCGGCAACCCGTCGATTCTGACATTGGAAAACCAGCCTGCCGTTATCGACTTCAGCCGAACGGAATACCTCACCGCGTTAGCCGAGCGGGTCGCCAACATCCAGCCTATTACCGCCGGAACCAGTCTGCAGGTGATTCCACGTTCGCTTGATCATGGAGATAAATCCCAAGTGCAGCTTATTGTTGATATAGAGGACGGGCAGATCGATGTTTCTCAGATCAATGATGAGCAACCGGCTGTTCGCAAGGGAAACGTCAGTACTCAAGCAGTGATTGCGGAGCATGGGTCGCTGGTCATCGGAGGATTTCACGGGCTGGAAGCCAATGATCGGGTCAGAAAGGTACCGCTTCTGGGAGATATACCGGTCCTTGGTAAGCTGCTTTTCCAATCACGCAGCCGCGAACTAAGCCAACGTGAGCGACTGTTTATTCTCACGCCTCGGCTTATAGGCGATCAGGTAGACCCGGCGCGCTATGTGCAAAATGGTAACCCTCATGATGTGGATGATCAGATGAAACGAATTGATACCCGGCGGGATGGCTTTGTCCAGCCTACGCGTGGGGACATCGAACGGGTCTTTACGCAATTGGTAGACGGTGTTTCGCCCACCGGGCTTTCCTTGTCCTCCGCCTTGCCTTTTGAGCCTGACAGCCTGTGCGATCCGGCCAATGGTCTGGTTCTGGATCGGCAGCGCTCCCAATGGTTTACCCGAAAGGAGTGGGGCGTAGCAGTCGTGGTAGCCCGTAATCAGACCGAAAAGCCCTTGCGTATTGATGAAAGCCGCTGTGGTGGCCGGTGGGTCATGGCGGTAGCGGCCTGGCCTCATGCATGGCTGGAGCCCGGTGAGGAGAGCGAAATATTCATTGCCTTACGCCAGCCTCAGCAGTCCTTGAAAAATGCCGCCCAAAGCCGTCCCTCACTGCTACGGAGAGCTATCCCATGATGCGTGGCCGGTATGCAATTACTCTTATCGCACTCGCCTTATTAGGCGGTTGCGCAAGCCGCTCCGGCTGTGTGGGCTATGCGTGTGAGCGTCCCGATTCGACAGATCGCCAACTGGTCATCTGGTGGCCTCAGGATATGCGGCAGGGTTTGAATGACCGGGACCCTGACGTGGACTTCACGGTAGTGCCGCTAAGAGATTGAAGATGGATGATTCGGGTAATGGAAAAGCATGCCTTTTACACCCAGCTGTTGGCAGGGCAGGCGGCAACCTGGTCGATAGCAGAGGGGGTCTGCTTCGCCAGTTGCCGCGAACATCATGCATGGGGAGTGGCGTTAAATGTGGAACGTGGCGTATTAACATCTGAGCAATTAAAGCAGACATTCGCTCGCCGCTTCAGCGATGCTAAACGTTACCACGGATATCTATTGTCTCTAAACTCACAAAGCAAACTTACTATTTGGTACGCGCTTCCTAGGGCCATACAGGAATATTTAATTTTAGATAAAATTAGGGACATGCAGCTTTTTCTTGCAGGACTGGAGCATCTGTCACTATAAGTTAACTATATAGACAGCCCAACACTCGAATCTATAGTCAGCCTACCCTTAATACTGAAAGGCCTGCGCTCAAATAACTAGCCTGGTGGTGCATCAGGACCCTATAGGGACTAGTTGAAAGAGCAGATTAATTTTTAGATATAAAGTCTTGGAACCGTATTCCCTTAACGCCCACATAGTCACATGGCTGCTTTAAAGGCCATCCATCCACTTGTGATTATAGGCTCATCATGTCCATTGAAAATTATCAGGCGCTGATCAATGATCTATGTGAACTCACAGTTATTCCTAATCCGGAAACGCTTTATGAAATGGCTAGCCTAAGAATAAGAGGAATCGACTTCTCATTGCTTTATAAGGATGGCCCAAGCGCTGGAGAAGTATTGATTTATTGCGGGTTTGGCCCGCTCCCACAACAGCAGCGTGAAACTATAATGCAGCGTTTGCTGGAAACTAACCTTTATCTTTTCAATGGTCAAAATAGCCCCTCCCTCTCATATAACCCGGAAACAGGTCAGGTTGTATTGGTGAGTGTTCTTCTACTAGATGCACTCACTGCTCGGCGGTTACTCGATATGCTCGGATATCTTGCTGCCATGGCCCAGAAGTGGCAGGAAACCTATTTTTTAGATGAGGAAAAAAAGCCTACACAGCGTAGCGCTGAAAAAACACACCGCTCTGCTTCTTTTTCTAGAACTACTATTCGCTAAGGAGTGAAATCGATATGGCCGGTCCTTCAGGCATTGGGCGCTCACACTCAGTCTCCAGTCTTGACATTCAACCTATTGAAAGTCATTCCCGAGATAGTCACCAAGCGGTTGCAGACGTTTCGCTATCCTCAAATCCGCCGATATTGCTGAAAACGCATAATAAGCAGCCAAAAGCGCTTGGACAGGAATTAACAAGCAAATTGCAAAGCGATATGGCGAGATTAGGTAAGGTCTCGCAAGAGGATAAAGTTGCCTTAGCTAAACATCATATGATTATGGAGGGTCGGCTACTAAATAGTAATACCGATCACGATTTTATTTCTGCCCAAAACACATTGGAGACGATGGGAAAACATCGACATGCATGGACTGATTTTAAGGTAAACCAAGAAGATTTTCAAAAGGGATTCAATGAGCTGTCTAAAGGAAAATTCAGCGCTGAAGATCTGCAGCAATTGCATAATGGCTGCATGACTAAAGTGGTCAATCAGATGACTGCTTATCATTCTCTTTATGACGAGGTTTTAAGCGGCACCCTTTCTACGGAAGAACGGCGTCATGTGGAATCTGCAAAGAAAGCATTTTCTCTCTTTGCAGATTCTGTATATAAAAATGCTGAATCTGATTTCAACAGCCGTATCAGCCTGTGCGAAGAAGTAATTGGCAGCAGGGTTGATAAGCTGAACGCTGACTTAGCAGCTCCTGGGCTTGCTAAAGAAGCGAAAGCCGGTTTAGAAGCTCAGTTGGCTGAATGGACAGGTGTAAAAAATAATTTTAATAAAAAAACCGAAAATAGCTCTATTCCGGAAGACAAAGCGAACTGGAAGAATGGATTAGCACATATCCGACGTGATAACTTTGTAGCAGAGCTGAATGAGCAAAAGCCTGGTGTTTTAGAGTTGGCTCGTATTTTTGCCGATTATGGAATCCCCCAGGGATTAGCCTCGCTCCTTCATTTTGGATACGCACGTAATGCAGCCGAAAATGGCCTTGAAGACCAAAACTTTGCAGCTCAAAGCTTCGGGACAGGCGCCGCACTTGGTGTAGCCCACAAAGCTGTTACTGACTTCCCTCGTGCCCTGGCTCAACTTGCTATGGATAATACAATAGGTTTAGGGTTGAAGCCGGTTTCGGCAATGGAGGTGTTTCCTAATGCGCCAGCCGTAATAAGCCGTAACGGCGAAATGTATCAGCGCTCTTCAGACGAACTTGATGCCTTGAATAACGTTGCCAAGCAGCATCGCCAAGGCTTTACTGATGTTCAATCAGCAAGCAAGTTTGGGACATTGTCGGGAGACTTCTCGGGTTTCCTTTCGTTTGGTACGACTCATATGCTGCGTGTAATCGCGCACGAGTTTGGGCAGGCAAATTTGCAAAGTATCCATGCAAAAGCTGTAGCCTCAGCTGTAGCGGGTATGGCGATGGCTGGCGGTCAGGCAGTAGCTCAGGCGACAGCCACTTACGGGGCAGAGAAAATCCCAACGCATAGAACCTTTCGGGTTCAGCAACCTTTAGATGAGCAAGTTAAAGCTATGGGTGCAAAAATGTTGGAATCTGCAAAGTTTTGGAAGGGAGCCTCAAGGGACGATCTGATCAGCAAAATTGGTGGTGCTACCGAAGGTATTTTACTGAGTAATCTTCTTGGTTTAGCTTCAGATGCCATTCCTGGAAAGGATGATTTAGAAAAACAAATTTCTCTTCAAGAGCTTAGTAGTAAGGAGATAGGGGATCGTATTGGCAAGGCTATAATTACCTTCCTTCAATCACCCGCCGTGTTACAGCCCTTTTTCGCTAATAATCAGGCCGGTGCAGAGGCTACCAAAGCCAAAATGGACCGCACGCAAATCGGCTTGGAAAATACGACTAATCCGGGACGTTCATCTCTGCCACATGGTACCCCAGCAGGAACCAAAAGACGTGTACTAGAAAACACATTTGACCGTACTCGAGGCTTATCTCAGGTTATTCCCCAGGCATTTGTTGAGCCAAGAAATGCAGCGAGGCATGTTGCTAGCGGTATAAGTTCAACCGCAAGCGGTATAAGTAGCGCTGTTAATAATATGCCAACTCCCACGCTTCGCCGCCGGCCAGCACAAACTAACGCCGCGGCGCAAGGCAGCACTACCGCTGGCGAACACGAGTTACAGAATCTTAGCTCTAGTCGTGAGCCTGATCTTGAACGTGGTGAGTCAAATCAGCAACCACAACGTTAGACACGGACGCTTGAGTTAAACGCTCCATTTGGCTGTGAATTTTTCTCTTTAGTAGCAAGCAAGAGGCCGGGCATTGACATCAATGCCCGGTACTCAGTGAGTGCCTAATCTACATGCAGATTCAGCACTTCCTCGACATATGACGGTTGCATATATTGCCGACGTTAAACATGCATCTTGAAGTTAGCAGAGCGACCCACGGATGGCTTTGTACCAGCTCCGCCAACAATTGGCCTACGCTTTGCCGGGAGCCAATCATTATTATGTACGACCCTACCAGACAATCATAAGATTATGCTCTACAAACCTATGGATAATTTTCCGTATCTGTAAGCATTACGGCGTAGTAAACTGCGAATAGTCAGAAGTCGCTAATCACTCGAGCGATACTGCCATACACGAACCCCTAAAGTGCAGTGATAGCGAAATCAGCTTAACTAAGGCAATAGCAATACAGATATAAAGAAGCCATTATAATTGCTAGAGTTCTGTCTTATCCAAAAAATATCGCTATATCTCAGTTTGGCTGTGTCCCTAATAAGGGTGTGAGACATAGCAAAGAGCTATAGGGGCATGATAAATTACAAGCATCAAGTATTAGCTCTAGATGAAAGATGGCCGCCTTTGTTTATCTGATTGGATAATGAACGCTCTCTTAATGGCATGAGTTTTTCTGCGTATCAGTTTCTTAGGAAGATTAATCCAGACTCTAGGCCAAGGGGCTACTGGAGCAGTCTATGGGAGCAGACCGGTATGTATGGCACGAGCTTTTTCCAGGTGATATCAAACACCTCGTTTGGAACCAACAATGTCCTGCTGCCACTTAGTTCGGCAACCATTTGAGAAGCACTCCCTGTCGATTTGATCGAGGCACCGTTTATGCGTATAGATTCAACAGGACCATCTGATAGCGTATCACCAGAATCTCCCGGCTCTTCCAGGGCTTCCCAATCAGAGATAAACAAGGAGGATGTCATCGCCTTTAACTGCACGCAGACGCAGGAGCCTGTTACCTTTGGGAAGGAGCCCAAGGGTAATCGAACAGTTAAGGACGCTATGGCCAATGCTGGAGAACACCTAAAGTATGTCCCGGGGCTTGGTAACGTTTTAGAGGGTATTGGGAATAGTGACGAAGGGGCTCTCAACACACTATTCGGTGGGCTTGGAGGAGTTACGAAAACTGCAGCGACTAGTGTAGAGGGTATCGTTACGGGCGGCTCACGGAATCCTGCACAGGCGTTGACTAACGCCTATGTTGCGAATGTGCAGAACTTTAATAAATGAGAGCGTCGCTAAAGCGTTAAGATAGGCAAGTAGTACTCCTGATCGAATGCTTGCGACCAGGAGTACACTTTAGGAGTGAGATCTCTTAGGCCGATCTATTAAGCAGAATACTTATCAGCCAACCATACTAGGCTGGGCGACTGGAAATCGCTGATCATGATGCACAGTGGTAGGCTGCCAATGTCTCATCCAGATATTAGCTACCCGGTGCTTGATGAGAGCCTAGTGAGCATAGTGAGATAGGCCATAGACTGAAGCCGTTTATGGAATCCCGATAACATCTCTCTCTGAAAGCAGTATCCTTTTAATCAAAGGAGTGTCAGCGTTTCAGTCGTTCAGGCATATCATTCTGCGGTGCAAGCCTTTATACGTATGTGAGCCTATTTCAGTGACTGTAGCCGCCAGCTCATGATTCTAGGCACTAAGCCGTCATGATTATGATGCCAATCCGCATTAAGATTTTAGTAGCCGTAAAAGGATACTTAAGGCTCTGCGGTTTCTATAGCAACAGGTAGATGCGGATGAGCGTGGTGCGCCCCTACAGTTCATCCTCCACACGAATGACTTCGTCCGTTACCTCATCCAGCTGTTTTATGACCTGATAAAGATGAGCCACCGCCGTTAAGGTAGGTCGTGGGATGTAGTGCCCTGTGTTCACCTTGTAAAGCGTTCGGGCAAGCCAGATGCTTTGTACGACTGGAACCCGTGCGTGCTTGGCACGGGCAATAAGATCCAGTGCGCCATCATCCTCTCCCTTGCAAAGGATGCGTGGCAGCGGCGTTTCACCGGGGCGGTAGAACAGCGCAACCGCATAGTGGGTTGGATTGACGACCAGCATGTCAGCATCCTCAACCGGTTTGGGTGGCGCAGAAGGCGCTTTGTTCAAGAGCTCATGAGCCAACTGCTTACGATGTCCCTTAACGTGTGGGTCGCCCTCGGACTGCTTGTACTCATTCTTGATGTCTTCATGGCTCATACGCAGTTTCTTGGCATGAAAGTATTTTTGTAGAGCGAAATCCAAAGCACCAATGACCAACAATAAACCCAGCGTGGTCCGAAGGATGTGGCGAAACAGGTCCAGTAGTGCATGCCAATAGGTCGTCAGGTCTGAGTTCGCAAGCAGTATCAGAGCGCCTAATTCGGGCTTTACAACCATATACAGCGTTATCGCAATAGCGGCTGCCTTGAGTATGCTCAAGAGCAGATTAGTCAGATTCTGGCCTGAAAACATCTGCTTGGCATGGGAGAAGGGATCAATTTTCTTTATATCGAATTCGAGCGCCTTTGGTGCAAATAGAAAACCAATCTGCATCCAGCTGCTTGCCAGCCGCATCAGCATCGCCGCCCCGACACTACAGAGGATAAAGCCAATCAGTACCGTGGCACCTTCGCTGGCCACCTGACCTACTGTGGCAAGAAAGGGGCGACCTGTCGCCACAAGCGCAAGGTCCAACAGGTGCTGCAAACGGCCCATGCTGTCATCGGCCAGCCCCAAGGTGATTTCGCTCACTACCATCAGGACCAGTAATTTACCGAGATCCTGGCTTTGGGCAACCTGACCTTTTTCGCGTGCGTCACGTAACTGTTTAGGCGTGGCTTTTTCTGTTTTCTCGCCCATGACTCAGGGGACCTGTATGAGGTGATTGAACAGGAATTTAAGGTCTTTGAAGTGTTGAATCTGCCCGTTACCCAGCTCCAGCAAGGTAGGCAGGTAAATGATCAGAAAGGCGATACCCGCCATGCTTTTGGCGGGCATGGAAAGGATGGAGACATTCAGCTGCTGAGCGTATAAACCAATAATGGCGAGCGCCGCCTCGATAAGCAGTAGAAGGCCGATAAACGGGGCGGCATACAACATCATGTGCTGTAAGGTTTGATTGAGCTGTTCGAGAAAGATGTTTAGCCCATCCGCCGTCATGCCAGGCAGCCAGGCGGTTGGAGGCCATACCAGATAGCTGTCCCAAATCACTTGTGTGATCAGTGATAAGCCTCCCGAAAGGATCACCAGCAGGATCAGCGCTTCCTGAAACAGCTCTCCAAGCGGGGTCGCATCCGGGCCTAGCGCCGGGTTGATCTGGCCGCCACTGAGCGCGCCTCGCTGACTGTCGAGCAGAGCGCCTACCGACGCGAATAACCAGAACGGCATATAGAGCAAAATGCCAAGCAGCGTACCGAGGACTGCTTCCTTGATCAGTAGTCCTGACATTGCAATAAGGTCCTCTTGCCCACTTAGCGCCTGACTGATGGAGGGCGCCGGAATCATGGCTACCACAATGACTACGGCATAGCGCAGGGGGCCCTTGAGGTATTTGAAGCAAAAGGCGGGCACTAGGATCATGCAGGGCAAGAGCCGCGCCATACCTAAGCCGAGGCCGAGCATAAGGTCGAAGACATGTTGGGCATCGAACGGCATCAGTGTGCGCCGCCGGAGCGGGAGATCAGGTCGAACGCCATGTTCATGAACTGGATCAGCTCCACACCGATCCAGCGGCCGGTCATCGCCAGTGTCAGACCCACTGAGGCCAGCTTGATACCGAAGGGCAGCGTCTGGTCCTGGATCTGCATAAGGGCTTGGAGTAGTGAGATGATGACCCCTACAAGTACCGCCACCGCTAGGGGCGGGGCCGTGAGGATAACGACTAGGATCATGCCCTGTTTGAACAATGCCAACGCTTCCATGGCTGCCTCACATGTAGGAATAAAAGAGACTGTCGAGCAAGCGGGTCCAGCCGTTGACCAGTACAAACAGCAAGAGCTTGAGCGGCAGAGAAATGGTCATGGGAGAAACCATCTGCATGCCCAACGCCAAGAGCAAGTTAGAGACGATCAGATCGATGACGATGAAGGGGAGATAGATAAGAAACCCGATCTGAAACCCTGCCTGAAGCTCGGACAGAACAAACGCCGGGATAGCCAGTAAAAGGTCATTTTTCGTGGCCTGATCAGCCATCTCCTTGGGCCACATCCGTTGGGTATTCTCAAGGAGGTGAGCGGAGACGTCCGGGTCAGTATTGCGTGTCATGAAGCGTTGGAGCGGATCAATCACACCGCTAGCGCTGGCTTGTAGCTTCTCAATGGATGACATGTCCAGTGGCTGGGCCTTGACCCTTTGCTGAATTTCATGTGCCACCGGTGCCATGACAAACATCGTTGCCGCGAGTGCGATTCCATACATGGCCATATTGGGTGGAACCTGCTGTACACCAATAGCATTGCGGGTAATCAGTAGGGTCATGGCAATCTTAAGAAAAGCCGTACAGACAATCAGCAAAAAGGGAATCAGCGACAGCCCACCAAGGAATAGGGCCAGCAGAACGGGGTTCATCCCCTCCATGATCATGAGCGCGACGCCATACGGATAAGTTGCAGACCCAGGCGTCCATCAACATCGACCAACTCACCTTCAGCTACTATATGGTCGCCATGACAAAGGGTAGCGTAGCCGGGAGCGATACCCTGAACTTCCAGCACGGTACCGTGGCCCAGCCGATGCAATTCATCCAGGCTCAACGTGAGGTGCCCGCAGCGTACGGTAAGCGCCAGCGGCAAGTATGCGCTAGGTTGAAGCGCGTTGGTGTCAGCCAGGGGCTCATCCCGGTCTTCATAATGCTCCTGGCCGTAGTCTTCTTGAATAGCAGGGTCTGCTTGCGTGTCCAGTTCTGCTTCTGGGTAATGGTCAATGCTACTCATGAGCGCCGTTGTCCTCGTCAATCAAAGTCAGGAAAAGCTGCTGTTCGTGATGCTCGGCATGTCCAATCCAGCGACGATCCGCCAGCTCCAGGCGACCATAACCTTCACTGTTGAACAGGCAGAGGGAGGGCAGCAGTACGTCGCCGATACGCAGCGAGTCGAGCTGACTGGCAGAAAGCATCACTTGCCCAAGTATCAGGGGAAACGGAATTTGCAAGGTCTCGGGAAGCGCTGCCCGGTGAGAGGTCCAGCCGGGGGTATCGAGCCAACGTAAAAAAGTTTTGGGCGTACCACTGAGGAAGGTATAAAGCGCTTCGTCTCCATGTCTTATGCTCAGACGGCAATGTACAAGCAGCCCTTCAGGTACGTATTCACCCAGAGGACTGATAGGCGCCAGGCCCTGCGCGACCGCTGAACTCAGGTGCTGGCTGATCAGCTGCCAGTACCAGGATTGAAGCTCACCACTAGTGGATACAGGCATCTCGCCAACCAGATTTAACACTGCGCTGGCATCATCCAGGTAAACGGGCCCGGCGGCGGTATTGAACCAGCTTCCCGAGTCGAGCGGCTCATACTGGGAAATGAACTCTAACGCGAGTTCGCCCGTTATGCCGCGGGCACTAAAGTGCAGAGAAACACCGGCCCCCAGGGCTCTTGTGGCAGTGGCGAACTCACTCTGGATGGAACGCAGCGCAAGCATTTTCATGTATACGCCTCTTCTAGCATTGACAGCTCTACTGGGTCACCAAGTGCGTTGGTCAGAGCCGATTCGCAGGCGCGTTGATGAGGTCTTAGCCGACTTAACATTTCACGACGACTAAAACCCAACTCGATCCCCCAATGGTCGTTGTGTCTGGTGACCTTGACTTGAACCTTCCCAAGGTTGGGCATCAATACGGTGACGGCTAGCGGAGCGACTGAATTTCGGGTCAGTTGCTGTACCAATTCATCAATTAGCGCTGCAGGAGCCTCTTCTGTGTGGATAGGCAGCGCCACGCCTGCGCTGCCACCGAGATCCTGCTGTCCGGCATCGCTGCTGACTGGCTGAATGAGCTGAGAGAAAAACAACCCATCTGCATTTAGAACATGGTCTGTCTCATGCTCAGGCCTCAAGCTTCGCAGCCGCTCATTTTCACCTCGGCGGCCGATCAGTAACGGCGTAGAACTCTCCTTGCTAGGCGCACCCACTGGAGAGGAAACCGGCCGGGACGGGACGGGGGGTCGCGCTTCAGTTTTCATCGTGCATGGCCTCCGTCAGGCAGAACAGCTTTTCAACGGCACGCTGAGCATTGCGCGCCTCGTCTTGCGCGTGTTCCAGTGTCTCTTGCTGTTGTTCGACGGCCTGAGTCTGAAGCTGAATGCCCTGGCGGAGCCGTGAGAGGTGATCAAGCATGCTGCGCTCCTGTTCATGCCAGCGATCCACTTCGTTTAACGTATGCCGCTGATTAAGATGCTCCGCCGATAACGCCTGACGTTGTTCACGCTGCTGGGCTTGTTCGGTCGTAAAGCTGCTACGCAATTCGCTCAGGTGATCACGGCTATTCTGTAGGTCTTTTTCAGCCTGCAGGCGCAAGCGTTCGGCTTTGGCTTGTCGATGTTGGCGCAAGGGGGCCAAAATACGAATCACCTCCTCTAGTGCAGCGCGTTGTGGGTCGATCTCCGGCTCGTCGTCCATGATTACTCCGGCAGCTGCTCAGTGATTTGCAGTAGACCTGCAAGGGTCTCGTTCAAAGGCACAGGCTCGCGCAAGTCTTGCTGTAAAAAGCTATTGATCGTTCCGTGCAATCTCACCGCGCAATCGGTAACCGGATCACTCCCGGGTTGGTACTCGCCCAGACGCAGCAACATTTCAACCTGCCGGTATGCGGCCAGGAGCTGGCGCAACCGGTTGTTGGCCTGCTGATGCTCACGGTCGGTGACATTGGTCAGGATTCGGCTGATGCTGGCCTGAACGTCGATGGCTGGATAATGCCCTCGCTCGGCCAGTTTGCGAGACAGCACGATATGGCCATCCAGTAGTGACCTGACCTCATCCGCAACAGGATCATTCATAGAGTCCTGCTCGATGAGTACCGTGTACAGCGCAGTGATAGAGCCCACCTCGCTCATCCCGGCACGCTCTACGAGCTTGGGAAGCAAGGTGTACACCGAGGGTGGTAAGCCACCACGGCCTAATGGCTCGCCAGAGGCAATGCCGATTTCGCGCTGAGCACGGGCGAATCGGGTCAAGGAATCGATGAGCAACAATACTTTCAGCCCTCTGGCGCGATAAGCCTCGGCAATAGCCGTGGCAGTAAAGGCGGCGCGGGCGCGTTCCATGCTCGAGCGATCCGAGGTGGCACAGACCAGTACCGAGCGCTGCCGTAGGTCATCGTCCAATTCGTGGTCGAGAAACTCGCGCAGTTCCCGACCTCGTTCTCCAATCAGGCCAAAGACGATGACATCGCAGGCCATATTGCGCGCCAGCTCCGCGAGCAATGTCGTCTTGCCACAGCCGGCGCCAGCAAATAAGCCAACTCGCTGACCTTCCCCTAGCAGTATGGCGCTGTCGATTGCGCGCACGCCTGTAGGCAAGGCGTTGGTAATGCGTGGTCGCTGGGTCGGGGGCAGGGCGTCAGCAATGACCGGTAGCGTCTGGCGATTATCATGAGGCCCTGCAAAGGCTCCTCTGTGGCCCTCTAACAAAGGGCGACCGAAGCCATCGAGGACGCTGCCCAGCAATTGCTCGTCGACACCTATTCGATGGGCCATACCCAACGGCCAGATGGGAGCTCCAACCTGAATACCCTCTGGTGAGCCCAACGCGCTAAGCAGGGTCCGGTCATCGGTAAAGCCGACAATTTCAGCCAGAATCGCGCTGCCGTCTGCTTTGCTTACCTCGCACAGATCACCTACCTTGGCTGCAGGAATCTGACATTCCAATAGAATTCCGCTCACGGCACTCACCCAGCCGCTCACACGCACGGCAGAGTAACAGGCAAGCCGCGACGTTTGGCTGGATACCCAGCCCTGTAAAGCACTATTCACCAGACCACCTCGTAGCGCCGCTCCCCCTGGAACTCCAGTCGGCCATCGTCAATCCGGGTCAGCCGAATGCCATCGAGCTCATCGCCCACGTACAAACGCTTTCCTTCTGCCGTCACGATATGGGCGTGGGGGCCCGACATGATCTGGACAATAGCGAAGGGAAGGGAAGCGCCGCCTACCGATACCTCGTCGACCAGCGCTGCCTTGGTTTCATAACGGTCTTTGAAACGTTGCAACATCCGCGCGTAGACCAGATGGGCTTCCTGCTCAAGGCTGCCACGCAGCACTAATCCGTCAGGTGTCGACTCGATTGCGATGTCAGTTAGCAACCGATCACTTAGCATCGTCTTGAGCTTTGACATGGCCTCCTCATTACTCAATTGAAGGCGCTGAGGTGCGGCATGTGAAGACGTAGCTTGAGCAGAGCTGTTCTGCTTAATCGCTTGGTTATCGGCCACGGCAGATGCCGGACCACTGGAGGAAATACTCCAGGCGCTTCCTACCACACCCAGTAAAATACCCAGGGCTATGGTGGTCATACGGTTGAACAGAAACGTTTTAGGTTTTGAACTGGATCCGTTTGACGTTGGCTCTGTAGGCTGGTTACTGGTTTGCGAGCGGCCAGAATCTGGAATAGAAGTTGCCACAACGGGCCAGGCATCCTGTGCGGCGGAAATGGTCAGCCAAACCGAGCCTATGACAAAGAGTCGATTAGGATAAAGAGCGTCCGGTGATAGGGGATGGCCCTCCTCATCAAGTACCACACCTTCTTCAGCGTTCAGAACCCATCGCTCGCCTTCTCGTTTCAGGCAGCCATGTCTTTGCTCGACCCCAGCGTCATGCAGCGCGAGATCAAGCTCATCGTTCGCACCGATCAGCCATTGCTCACCTATCAGGGGGAGGGCGGCTCCCTGGTGAAGGCCATTCAGCACACGCAACTCGAACATATCTGCTCTCCTTGGTTCAGGCAGCGTAATCGTTATCCATGGCCGCGGTATCGTCTTCGAGTTCGAAGCGACCCATGACCTTTACCTGAGCGGTGGTTCCGATTTCCGCGAATGACATGACAGGCACGTGGTAGAACTCCTCCTGTAACAACGTCCGTAACGGGCTTCGCAGGTCCTGAGCCACCAGCAGAACAGCCTGTTCGCGTACTCGAAGGGGGAACGCGAGGTGAAGTTGCTGCACCAGTAACTGACTGGTCTCATTGCTCAAAACAAAAAAGGTTTCGGTTTGGGTCTGGCGCAGGCCATCTCTCAAAATGCCTTCGCTTTCAGGCGTCAACAGCCAGACCAGCAGGCCTTCCGCACCGGCATATTGGTGGTAGAGCTGAGATTTCAGGGCGATCCTGACGTAGTCCGTCAGGGCTGTAGGCTCACGCTCGTACTGCCCGTATTCGATCAGCGTTTCGGCAATCACGCGAATAGAACGCAATGGCACGCATTCGGATGCCAGACGCTGAAGGACCGCAGCGAAACGTGCCAGCGGCACTGCCCGCTGCATCTCCTGAGCCAGCTCCGGCTGTTCCGACTCCAACCAGCCCAGGATGGCCTTGGCCTCTTGTAGGCCAATAAACTGAGGCCCGCACGCCTGTAATGCACGCTCCATGCGTTCTACAATAAGCGTGCTGGCCGTGACTCTCTCAACCTCCTCATGTTGCAGGTCAGGCGTATCAGCCGGCAGCCAGACCCATTCGGCCTCCTGTCGATCCGTACTGCCTTGAACTGCCTGTTGAGGCGCCTGATCAAAGAGACGCGCCTCTACTGCCACATGGCTATGTGTAAAAGTGGCCCTCAGAACGGGCACTTCATAAACGGTAAACCTGAACTCATCAGGTGCCAGCAGAGGCGATAGCTCAATGATGAACGAGGGTAGGGTCAGCCCATAATGCACTACGAGCCGGTTACGTCGCTGGCGAATTTCACTCACCAGGGACTCGATCAGGGCAACATCCTGCGCGGGATGGAACTGCAGGACAAACTGGCGACTCGGCAAGAACGTACGCAGGTCTTCGTTACCGTTCAGCTCCGGTGCTAGCGCTTCAGACTGATCCTGGGCAACCGGACGGGCCCGCCTCAGTTGCAGGAAGCCGCCACAGCCGCAAACGATGGCGATAACAATGAATACGGTCGTAGGCATGCCGGGAAGCGCGGCGAACCCAAGCATTGCTACAGAGGCAATGACCCATGCTTTGGGTTGGCTGGTAATCTGCTCTGCAATTTCACGACCGATATTGCTCTGGGCTCCTGGATCACCGTTGGGTACACGCGTAATGACGATCCCGCAAGTGACCGAAATCAGTAGTGCCGGTATTTGCGCAATCAGTCCGTCACCGATGGTCAGTACCGTGTACAGCTGCAGCGCATCACCGGCTGTCATGCCATGTTGTACTACCCCGATCGCGATCCCCCCAATCATGTTGATGGCGACGATGATCAGGCTTGCGATAGCATCGCCGTTCACGAACTTCATCGCACCGTCCATGGCACCGAACAGCTGGCTTTCCTTACCTAGCTCGGCCCGGCGGTTACGGGCTTCCTGAACAGTGATCAGGTTGGCTCGTAGGTCACTGTCAATGGACATCTGCTTGCCTGGCATCGCATCCAGAGTAAAGCGGGCACCCACTTCAGCCACCCGCTCCGATCCTTTGGTGATCACCAGAAAGTTTACGACGGTAAGAATGAGGAAAATCACCATGCCCACCGCAAGGTTACCGCCTACCACAAATTGTCCGAACGCCTCCACGATATGACCGGCATCCTGATTCAGCAGGATCAGGCGGGTGGTCGAGATCGAGAGGGCCAGGCGGAACATCGTTGTAAGCAGTAATACGGCAGGAAAAGTGGAGAACGCCAAGGGGCGCGGCAAGTGCATGGCCAGCATGATCAGTAGGCAGGAAATACAAATATTGATTGCGATCAGGACGTCTACCAATACCGTAGGCATTGGGGTAATCATCATGAATACGATGGCTATGACAACAAAGGCACCGACTACCTCTGAGCGGCGCATCGCGGCCAGAGCGATAGCATTCAGAACATTAATCAAAGGTTCCATACGATATCGGTCTCCTGGGCGCGTTGTTGCTCTTCATCGGTCAGTTTCGTACTGAGAATAAGAAGGTTCTCCTTGACGTTATGGAAGTCACTCTTGTTACGCCAGAATAGAAACGAGAGTCGCTGAGTCAGGATACGCATCAGCTCATTGAGAAAGGACAGTTGGTGTTTGAGCTGCTCACCGCCAATAAGCTGTACCAGGGTTAGTGTCTGCTCAGGCTCCATGAGCTTGTTCATCAACGTGAGGAGATGCCTGAGCAGGGCAATCGCTTCAACCTGAATCTGCGGATTTTTTTCGCGCATACGACCCAGTACATGTTCACACTCATGTAGCAGGGCGGCTACATGCTTTGCGATGGTGAGATTGCTTATCAGGGGGCGTGCCTGATGAAGCGCATGAGTTGAGGCTGCGTTTGCAATGTCCTCAGCCATCTCGGAGCGTATTTCACTGAGCGATAATTCGTATTGACCTTGCTCTCGCAGCTCATTCAGGAGCGCGTCCACCAGAGCGATGACATTAAGAGGGCCATTAGCCGTTACGCTATGGAGTGTCCGGGATCGGGTACGCCGCTGCGTCTCGGCACGAAAGCGACCGCGTGCTTTTGTCAGAGCACTGGTAGAGGGCCGAGCCGGTTTGCCATATTCCTTATACAAGAGCTTGAACTGACGTCTGAACAGGAGCTGTTCGCTATCTTCACCTTCGTTCCTGGCCTGTCTTGCGGCCACTCGCAACATCTGGTGAGCCAGGACGGCATTGCCACCACAGCTTTCAAGAATATGCTTGAGCGTCTCCTTCGAGTTCTGCAGTTGGCGATCTTTGAGCTGCTTTCGCAACGACTGCGCCGCCTCGCCCAGTGCTTTATCCAGCCCCTTGAGGTAGGTGGCGTGTAGCTGTTGAGCAGACAATTGGAGTCTATATGCCTGTGACTGCAGGCCCGTAGACAACGCACTCTGATCGCGTCGGCTTGCTGTCTGACCCTCCTGGGCCAGCGCAGCGTCTTCTTTGGCCAGTGCATGCGTACCTTTCTCGTCGGATGAAGCAACACCCGGGCGTGTCTGAGTAGGTCCGGAATGAGGAGCATGCGGCGGTGTCTGCACCTCGGGGTGCACATGAGAAGGGGTAGGCAGAATCGGCTGGGCAATTTTCATGGCGTACTTCTGGGTAGAGTCATGGGCCATGAGTGGTATGCCGAAAGGAACAGTTCCAACGTTACAGAAGAGGTTCTTCTGCATGCTGGCGTTGTGCAATATTTCGCAATGCCTAGCGGTGAGTTATGCAAGAAGTTGCGTTAGGTGATAATTTTAAAATTTAAAAAATATAAATAAATCAGTAGCTTAAAGAGAATTCTTCGCGTGGCACGGGTATCGCAATAGAGAACTTGCCAAATCCAATGGAAGGTAAGTCCAATGCATACAAGAACCTCCACCGTCCCTTGCGCATCTACCGGTATTCGCCAGCTTTCAAGTGATCAGATCCAGATGCTGAGAGCCTTTATTCAGAAGCGGGTTATGAATCAGGACGATGTCGACGATATTCTTCAATGCACTTTTCTCGAGGCCCTGCGTAGTGAACACAAGTTCCAGGGAACCAGTAAGCCGCAAACCTGGCTTTGCGGTATTGCATTGAATCTTATCCGTAACCATTTCCGTCGGCTTTACAAGCAGCCTTATCAAGAGAGCTGGGAGGACCATTTGCATTCTGAAGTTGGACAGGGGAGCGATATCGGTCATCAGGTAGACGGACATCGCCAACTGGTCAGAGTCGTCCATGCGATCGACCGATTGCCTATCAATATGCAACGTGTAATCAAAGTTAGTCTGGAAATGGATGGTAATTATCAAGACACCGCCTTGTCGCTGGGGGTGCCAATCGGTACGGTTCGGTCGCGGTTATCCAGAGCGCGAGAACAACTAAAACGGCACGTTGAGTCAGCCACCTGATCTAGATGTGGTAACGCTGTAAGACGCTTCTATATTGATATGCCAGATTAGAAGAGGCTGAAACTGTTGTACCGTTTCGCTCATTCAGAAGTGTTACCCTTTAAGGCCCTAACACGACCCTGAAAAATGAGCGCAGGCAGATACTGTTGTACGAAAGTATCCAGCCTGCGCTCAAACTCCATGCGCTACTCATGACCGCTAGCGGCGCTCAGCGAACCACCGGGTGGCGAACCACCGAGTTGTGTCACACCATGTCCTCTGTCCTCGGAGGAGCAGGTGGTGCCAACGTCGAGGTAGCTACTGGTGCTGGGGTGGATGTTGCGGCAGTTGGTAAGGGGGAATTCATCAGGTTTGCATATCTCTGACTTAAGCCACGTTGACCACGATGATAGAGATCTTGAGACCTTTGAACTCCACTAGAGAATGTACTGACTGTCGAGTTGCCTATTCCGACAGCCTTGTCCTTCGTATATGCCGCTCCGTCGACTATACCTCTCGCTACGGAATTAATAGCGCCTTCCACGCCTTTGGCCACATGTGCGTCCGTTGCCTCAACCGCTTTTTTAGACTCTGACTCCCCCAGGCTTGCGCCTGCTGCCCATAAGCCAAACGCAACTGCGCCTAGGATATTTTTTACCGCCTCGGCAGCAGCGGCTACTTTGCCATCGCTAAGACCATGCTCTGTAGCCAGCGTCCTTGTTGCCGTCGTAGCGCCTCCCATGGCAGCAAATCCGCCGGCCAGGCTCATGTTGCCTACGATACTTGTGGGGGAGAACACGGTTTTGACGGCATTACCGGATACAATCGATTTGATTGCCGAGGCGGTACCTGCGCCGAGCCGTGCAGGAACCATTTTCAACAGCGCAGTAGAATCCAGGTTCCTCAGTACAATAAATTCATCTAACCATTCGTGCTCCTCGGCAATCGGCGTTGGTGCTTGGCCTTCCGGGACGGTATCGCGGCGGCCATAGAGCATGGCGGGACCTAGCAGGCTGCGGCTTTTATCACGGCTAAGGTTATAATGCTCGATAGCCATGCCTACGATAACGGCAGTGATTGGCCGCATATAAGCTTCAAGGGCTGCAGCCAGCTCTTGTTTCCCTTGGCTCTCTAGACCTACGCGAATCGGATACAGAGCGGCATTGCGAATGGCAAACCCGACTAGCCATTTGTTGCATTCATCCATGGCATTGCCGAATGAGTTTTTGTCATGTTTCTCGCGCTTCTTTGACAGCGATGCTTGAAACGATCCGTGCAATTTCTCATCTGGTGGTTTTTGATAATACTCAGGCTTTAATCCAGACAGCATATCGTTAACACTTGCATCCGCAGCTCCGGCGTACCAGGAGGCCAAGGCATTTTGGAGGGCCGCCTCGCCTTCGGGCGTATCTCGACGGTTAAAAACCTCAAGCATGGATGGCCAGGTATTGGTCGCCATCGTGACGGCGGCAAATGGAGATCCCCCAATACCAGACTTGAAAGTGGCAAAGATTCTATCGGCGATATTTGCGTTTCTTTCAACTATGTCCATATCGCTTACGGTATAGCCTGCGTTAAATAATCGTTGAGCCCGATCATCTCGAATAGCATACAGTTCATCGTTATGCCCCTGTGCTGTGGCAGCGGCGGTCTGCTGAACGTCAGGGACGTTGCGGCGATAGGGAAGGAAATGGGCATCAAGCCTGTCATATATTTCCTGATGGAAGCGATCCATATTCCGAGCGCTTCGTGCAGAACCAACAGGTGTAGTGAGTTCGATCTCATCGGCATGGTGAATAATTTGGTGCGTCGTGGCGATACGCTGAGTATCCATAGGGGAAGTATCCTCATCGTGATCGGCAGGTTTTAATAGGGGTGAATCGGGTGGTCTTATAGAAACTCCCGCCAATCGCTGCCACCGCTATTGTGTCTCGATCCGGATACTTTAAGCGGTAGCACCCTGCGACCTTAGTGAACGCTGCGCCTTAAGTGTTCCATAACTTTGAAGATACTTTTAGATGAGCTAAGTGGTGGGAAGAGGTGATTTCCAAACCTGGGAAGAGACCTGTAAAGGGGTAAAGCTACTGATCTCGGCGACTCCCTAAGTCGTATGCCGAACACAACTGACCAATACAAGTTAAGTGCAAGAAGGAGCTTGCATTCCAGCGGTCACAAAAAGGCTCATCTGTTTTACGCCTCTAAGGAATTCTCTGGATGGCAGAGATCTCTAGCAAGCTGCCCAAGTTGGTGGGTATCAGAAAAGGCATACATGTATGCACCCACTATCAGCGTGACACGCCCTCACTAATGTAAAGAGGGACCATACGAAAGCTTTCTAAAAGCTATTACTAGAGCGGTAGCTGCACACATCCAAGACGGCAACACCGTATTGCTCGGAGGAAAAGCCGTAGCCTTGGGATAGGCGGCCCTAAGGTTGGTGTCAGCCATGAGCTACCCGTTTGCCTATCCCTTATCTAAAAAAGGGGAGCCGCGTCTTGTCTTTTATGGGGTTCGTTCAAAGAACAACATATACCTGGAACCATTAGGCTAGACGCCAAAACAGAACACCGGCTCAAACCGAGTACTGCAGGGTTTCTAATGCGCGTCAGAAGCCACTCTGGGTCATGGCTGCAATAAGAGCGCGTATACACCCAGGCAATGCATCCAGTTGCCGAATTAGAATGCTGCGCTCGCGTATGGCCCAGGGCTCATCCAATGGGATAATCGTAAGATTCATCGTGCGACTATGACGCAATGCAGCCGACTCGGGGATAACGCCGATTCCAACTCCTGCCTCCACCATCCGGCAGATTGATTCAAAGCTTGAGAGCTGAATGCGCCAGAGCAGATTTACACCTAGCTTCTCGGCCTGTTCACGCATGAAGGCCTGTAGTGTACTGCCTTCATGTAAACCGACATGATGAAAACCCAAGGTTTGACGAAGTGTAAGCGAGGTATACTGGGACAGCTCGTGGTCCTTAGGTGATACAAGCACTAGCTTATCCGTACTGAAATGTAAAACTTCCAATCCAGTAGCCGTTACCGGCCCGGCAATGATCCCCATATCACTTGAGCCATCCAGAACACCTCGTACGATATCGCGGGAAAGCCTCTCTTGCAGATCAATGGTTACGCCCGGTCTTTGCGCCAGAAAACCGGCCAGCACTTCCGGTAGGAACTCGGTGACGGCTGTGGTGTTAGCAAAGATCCTGATATGACCCGCCGAGTCTGTACCGTACTCGGTGAATTCAGCTTTTAGATAGCCGACCTGACGCATGATCAGGCGCGCATGCTTGAGCAGCCGCTGCCCTGCCTCAGTAAGCTCTACGCCTTTGCTGTCCCTGTAGAATAAGTGACTGTTGAGTTGAGCTTCTAACGCCTTGATTCGCATGCTGGCGGCTGCAGGCGAAATAAAGGCCTTACGGGCACCCTGGGTCAGGCTGGGCGCTTCGGCAATATGGATAAACAGGCGCAAATCAGTAAGATCAAAGTGCATATCTTTCTACTCATGTGGCGGAACGGGAGACCCTAGTAGCGCTGCTGTCATGAAGCGTTCATCCTGCCTTAACGCAGGGTTCTGTAAAAGTAGATTCCCAGAACGGCAGACCTCCTCCGATGATGACCTCATAGTCGGAGCGGGAGAGAGTTGCCATGGGCGATCTAGATTTAAACCGATGGGTAGGCAGGGTAGAAGAGACCTGTGACCAGCTCAGCTCTAACCTTCTCAAGCGAATCGCCGCGACTTTTGGCGAAGAAACTCCTGCTCATGGTGAGGCCCTCCCGCTTCTCTGGCAGTGGTGCTTTTTCCAGGAACCGCTTCCTGAGCCAGCCCTGGGAAAAGACGGCCATCCCGCACGAGGTGGATTTCTCCCTCCTGCCGATAATCGCAATCGAATGTGGGCGGGCGGACGGCTAGAGTTTCGTGAGCCACTTAGGGTAGGCGGTGAGGCGTCCCGAATTTCCACGATCAAGCAAATAGAGGAGAAGGCAGGGCGTACTGGCAAATTGTTGTTTGTGACCGTGCAACATAAGTACGTTCAGAACGGCCAGGTATGTATTTGCGAGGAACAGGACATTGTGTATCGCGAACCAAATCCTCCAAAGGCAGGTGGCTCCGAGCCGTCACCCAAGGGACAGTGGGGCGAGACGGTTACCCCTACACCAACCCTACTCTTTCGTTATTCAGCAGTAACCTTTAACGGTCATCGAATTCACTATGATCATCCCTATGCTACCGAGACGGAAGGCTACGCAGGCCTGGTGGTTCACGGCCCCTTGATAGCCACCCTCACATTGCGCGCCTTTGCTCGAGCCCATCCCGAGGCGCGTATTCGCCGCTTTGCTTACCGGGGGGTGAGGCCGTTGGTTTCGCCATCTCCTCTTGAGTTGACAGGTTGCATTCAGACTGCCGGCAAGGCGCAGCTCTGGGCAGGTAATGAACAAGGCGTAGTCCAACAGGCCGAGGTCGAATTCGACGACTGAGTTGATTGGGCATGCAAACACACCCGTCCCATTAGAACAAGGTGAGGTCATGAACCCGAACCGAAATGAAGAACTCAATGCCATTCGCGAGGGCGTTCGCACGCTATGTGCTAAGTTCGACGCTGCGTACTGGCGCAGAATCGACGCGGAAAAGGGGTTTCCCGAGGCCTTTGTCAGAACCCTGACGGAGGCTGGCTGGCTGGCAGCGATGATTCCAGTTGAATACGGGGGCTCTGGCCTTGGGCTTTCAGAGGCTTCTGTGATTCTTGAGGAGGTCAATCACTGCGGTGGTAACTCCGGGACTGTACATGGGCAGATGTACAACATGTTTACCTTGCTTAAGCATGGCAGTGAAGAGCAAAAGCAACGATACCTGCCCAAGCTTGCCAGTGGTGAGCTGCGCCTTCAGTCCATGGGCGTGACCGAGCCCACTACAGGTACGGATACCACCAAGATCAAGACCACCGCCGTCAGGCGGGGCGATAAATATGTGATCAATGGCCAGAAGGTCTGGATCTCCCGCATCCAGCACTCGGATCTCATGATCCTGCTGGCACGTACCACCGCGTTGGCTGACGTCACGAAGAAGTCAGAAGGGATGTCCATTTTCATCGTTGACCTGCGAGAGGCCATTGGCAGAGGCCTGACTGTCCGGCCAATTCCCAACATGGTTAACCATGAGACCAACGAGCTGTTTTTCGACAATCTTGAGATACCCGCTGAAAACCTTATCGGCGAGGAGGGCAAGGGGTTCAGGTACATCCTTGATGGGCTCAACGCCGAACGTACATTTATTGCTGCGGAATGCATTGGTGATGGTCGCTGGTTTATCGAGAAAGCATGCGCTTACGCCCGGGATCGGGTGGTATTTGGCCGGCCTATCGGCCAAAACCAGGGTGTGCAGTTTCCTATTGCAGAGGCGCATATCGAAATCGAAGCAGCCGACCTGATGCGCTGGCGTGCCTGCAAGCAATATGACCGCGGCCTTAATGCCGGTGCAAGCGCCAATATGGCCAAATATCTGGCAGCCAAGGCTTCCTGGGAGGCAGCCAATGCCTGCCTGCAAACCCATGGCGGTTTCGGGTTTGCCTCTGAGTACGATATAGAGCGTAAATTTCGCGAGACACGGCTCTATCAGGTTGCACCTATCTCGACAAACCTCATTCTTTCCTACGTAGCCGAGCACTTGCTTGAGCTACCGCGTAGTTTTTGAGGAACTGACCATGAGCCATACCCAAGCACTGGCCAGTTTTCTTGCCGACCTTGCCTATGAGCACATTCCTGAGCCAGTCCTTGAGCGCACCGAGGAGTTACTGCTGGACTGGCTGGGTTCCGCCCTGGCAAGCCAGGGGGCTCACCCGATTCCGCTGTTTGAGCGATATGCTGAAATGATGGGCCCAGGCGAAGGAGCAGCGAGAATACTGGTTAACGGTAAGGGCACATCGGCTTATTTTGCCGCTCTGGTCAACGCCGCGTCTTCCCATCTGGTGGAGCAGGACGACTTGCACAACAGCTCGGTACTGCATCCTGCTACCGTCGTGTTTCCGGCCGCACTGGCAGCTGCCCAAGAGGGTGGATATACGGGGCGTGAACTGCTGCTGGCGTCGATTGCTGGGTATGAGGCCGGTATTCGGATCGGAGAATTCCTGGGTCGTTCGCATTATAGGATTTTTCACACTACTGCAACGGTAGGCACCTTGGCTGCAGCCATTGCGGTAGGCAAGCTGTTTAGGTTCGATCAGGAGCAGTTCCTCCACCTGCTCGGTAATGCTGGCACACAGGCAGCCGGTTTGTGGGAATTCTTGCGGGACGCTGCCGATTCCAAGCAGCTTCATACGGCCAAGGCGGCCGCTGATGGGCTACTGGCTGCCTATATGACCCGCGAAGGCCTGACGGGGGCGCGTAACATTCTTGAGGGGCCACAAGGTCTGGCAGCCGGAATGTCTACGGATGCCAGCCCAGCCAGGCTGTCAGACCGGCTCGGCAGCCGTTGGGCTATTGCAGAAACTTCCTTCAAGTTCCACGCCTCTTGCCGTCATACGCATCCTGCCGCGGATGCCCTGCTGGCGTTAATGCAGCGCGAAAGCCTTGCTCATAACCACATATCCGGGGTGGTAGCACATGTTCATCAGGGGGCTATCGATGTCCTGGGACGTGTCGTAAGACCGCAAACAGTGCACCAGGCGAAATTCCATATGGGTACGGTATTAGGGTTGATTGCCGTGCATGGCAAGGCCGGACTTACCGAGTTTCACTCCTATGCCCTGGCAGACCCCGCCGTAAAAGCCTTTGGTGAAAAGGTAGACATGGTTTTAAGCCCCGAGGTCGACGATGCCTATCCTGCGCGTTGGTTGGGAAGGGTAACGGTTAGCACGACCGATGGGCGCGTCTTGCACGCGGCTGTCGATGATCCCAAGGGGGATCCCGGCAATACGCTTTCACGTCCAGAGCTTGAGGAGAAGTTTCGTCGCCTGGTCAGGTTCTCTGGCGCACGGACGCCAGATCAGGCGGAGGCTTTGATCCAGGCCGTATGGTCGATACGCGACCGCTCCGATCTCTCTGTGCTGACGAGGTACTGATCATGGCTACCAACCAAGAGCGTCCCCTGGATGGCGTTACTGTGGTGAGTCTGGAGCACGCCATCGCAGCCCCCTTCTGCACCCGGCAACTCGCGGACATGGGCGCACGCGTAATAAAGGTCGAGCGGCCCGGTGTAGGAGATTTTGCCCGCGGCTATGACACCCGTACTAATGGTCTTGCCTCGCACTTTGTATGGACCAATCGCTCCAAGGAGAGCTTGAGTCTTGACCTCAAGGCGGAGGGCGCAAGTCAGGTGCTCGAGGCTCTACTGGCAAGGGCAGACATACTGGTACAAAACCTTGCGCCAGGCGCAGCGGCGCGTGCTGGATTAAGTTTTGAGGCGCTGCATGAGCAATATCCACGGCTCATCGTGTGCGATATCTCTGGCTATGGCGCCGGCGGGCCTTATGAGAGCAAGAAGGCCTATGATCTTTTGATCCAGGGCGAAGGCGGCTTTCTGTCGGTAACAGGCGGACCTGGAGAGGACGAAATTGCCAAGGCAGGCTGTTCCATCGCTGATATCGCGGCTGGCATGTATGCGTTCAGCGGGATTCTCTCGGCGCTGCTGCTCCGTGGGCGTACAGGCAAAGGCAGCCAGGTGGATGTCAGCATGCTGGAAAGTCTCGTGGAGTGGATGGGGTACCCCATGTACTACGCGTACAAGGGCGCCGAACCACCGCCACGCGCGGGCGCGTCTCACTCCACCATTTACCCCTATGGCCCTTTTCCCTGCGCAGACGGTGGGACCGTTATGCTGGGTCTACAAAACGAGCGAGAATGGGCGGCGTTTTGTGAAAAGGTACTGCGCCAGCCAGAGCTTCAGGCCGACGAGCGATTTTCCGCCAACTACCGGCGCACAGCCAATCGGCAATCGCTACGAGACATTATTGTTGGGACCTTTGCACAGCTTAGTGCTGAGCAGATTCTTGAGCGCCTGGAAGATGCGCAGATTGCCAATGCCAAGGTTAATGACATGCATGGTGTATGGGCTCACCCACAGTTGCGTGCACGCCATCGCTGGGTGGAGGTAGACAGCCCCAGAGGGAAACTGCCTGCACTATTGCCTCCTGCTACCAACAGCGCATTCACCGCACGTATGGATCCCATACCGGCCCTGGGAGAGCACAGCGAGGCGATTCTTGCCGAACTTGGCTTCACGAGCCAGGCCATCGACCAGCTCAAGCAGGCAGGGACACTATGAATCCCTTCTCGACAGGTCCGGTAAGAAGCGCCCTGTTTGTTCCTGGCAGCCGTCCTGAGCGCTATAGCAAGGCCTTGGCAGCGGGTGCAGATTGCGTAATCGTCGATTTCGAGGATGCGGTAGAGGAGCACCACAAGGTCCAGGCTCGCCACAACCTGGAAATATTTCTGCTCGAAAACCAGGACGTCAGGATAGCGGTGCGCATCAATGCACCGGGTCATATTGAACAGGAAGCGGATATCAGGTTTTGCTCTGCTCACGCTGCAGTGGCAGCAATTGTTCTTCCCAAGACCGAAAGCGCAGCCCAGGTCCAGGCACTGGCCACCACCGGTAAACCCGTCTGGCCCCTTATTGAGACTGCCCGTGGCCTTCTGGCGCTCCCTGAAATTGCCGCAAGCGCAGGCGTTGAACGATTGACGTTTGGTGCTCTGGACCTGGCCGTTGATCTGGGGTTAAGGGAGGCGGGGAAAGGCATGGAAAAGGTGTTTGATCAGGTCCGTTACTCGCTGCTGGTTCATTCAGTAGGCAGGGCGCTGGCGCCTCCGTTGGATACGGTATTTGCTGATATTGGCAATACCGAGGGGCTTGCGAGTGCTGCAATAAACGCCCGGGACATGGGGTTTGGCGGTTTGCTGTGTATCCATCCCACCCAGGTGGACACTGTGCATCAGATATTTCAGCCCAGTGCCGATGAGATCGAATGGGCAAGACGGGTAATGGAAGCGGCGCGTTCCGGCGAAGGCGCCATACGCCTGGAGGGCAAGATGATTGATGCGCCTGTAATCAAGAAAGCTCGACGTCTGCTTCAAGGCCTCCGACAGGCAGATTAGCGTTCAACTCTCCAATGCGCCTGGCGACAAGCAGATTCTCCTGAAAAAAGGCCGTTCGCATTCTGCGGACCTATGACAACAACAAAAGGAAAATGGCTATGCTCACATTTACCCGGGTACTTCTCTGCGCCACTCTGCTTGCAACGGCTGGTCTGGCTCAGGCCGCCGAGCCCATCACGATCAAGTTTGCCCACGTAGTTGCTGACAATACGCCGAAGGGACAGGGCGCCTTGCTGTTCAAGAAGCTGGCCGAGGAGCGTCTGGCCGGCAAGGTACGAGTGGATGTTTATCCGAATTCCTCCCTGTTTGGCGATGGCAAGGAGATGGAGGCGTTACTGCTGGGGGACGTACAGATGCTTGCGCCGTCGCTTGCCAAGTTCGAGCAATACAACAAGAAGATCCAGATCTACGACTTACCTTTTCTGTTCGACAATTTGGAGGCTGTCGATCACTTCCAGGCCGGAAAGGGGAAGGAGTTGCTTTTAGCGATGCAGGACAAGAATATCCTGGGGCTAGCCTATTGGCATAATGGACTTAAGCAGCTCTCGGCCAATAAGAAGATGGTTGAACCTAAAGATGCGCGTGGCCTTAAATTTCGTGTGCAGGCCTCCAGTGTGCTTGAAGAGCAATTCAAGGTGTTGCGCGCCAACCCCCGAAAGATGAGCTTTGCCGAGGTGTATCAGGGACTTCAGACCGGTGTGGTCAATGGCACTGAAAACACCTGGTCCAACTATGAGAGCCAAAAGGTCAATGAGGTCCAGCCATTCTTTACAGAATCAAACCATGGTTTGATCGACTACATGGTCATCACCAACACCTCATTTTGGAAGGGGCTGACGCCGGAGGTGCGCAATGAGCTGGAAAAGATTGTGGCTGAAGTTACGCTTGAGGTAAACCGGCAGGCCGAAGCGTTAAACCAGAGTGCCAAGCAGAAAATCATCGACTCCAAAACCAGCCAGGTGGTCTCATTAACGCGTGAGCAGCGCGAAAAATGGCGTGAAACCATGAAGCCGGTCTGGAAGAAGTTTGAAGGCGAAATTGGTACAGACCTGATTGATGCTGCCCAGGCCTCAAACGAACAGGCTCAATAACCCTGACGCATGTCCGGCTCTGCCGGACGGTGTCCTTCTAACTGAGCGCTTACACCGGTAGGCTAGAGGGCAGTTCTCAAAATACTTAGAAGCAGGTGCATAAAGGCCATAACAGCAGCTGCCATGAGTGGCGACAAGTGCCCCGCTAGTAAAATACGAGCGCCTGAACGGCAATGATCCATTAATTCGCTAGGATTTAGGCAGCAAGTGACCTTATTGGTTAACAGATGCAAGATTGCTTGAACCTACCTGTGTTAGGGTCAGGCTGTTTATATTGCCTCTTTGGGTGATCGTCGCGGAGTGCTGCCCACCGGTTTGAATTGCTTGCATGATATTGCTGTTGCCCTGGCTTACACTCGCAAGGGACATATCAGTGCCATCCTGACGTGCATCAAGTCTATTATCGTTACCGGCCTGAATGATGGTTATGTCATTCGAAGCGCCTTCTTGTGAAGAGGCAATTACATTGGCGTCTCCTTGCTGAATTGTAAAAGCACTGTCCGGATCAGCTCCAAACTTATTATCACTTCCGTTCTGATAGATAACCGCGTCATTGGAAGTGCCGGCTTGCCTAGCATAGATAGAGTTATCAGTATCCACCTGGGTAGCAGTCAAGGTGTTCTGACTGCCATCATTCTGATCAGTTGAAACATAATTTCGGGCTCCCGTCTGATAGACAGACCCAAGCGAATCAACCGTATTAACCTGACGGATATCAGCTTCGTTCTCATCTCCTTCCTGGAAGGACACGGTTATGGATGAAGCAGACTGATCTTGATAGGTACTTGTTCGATTCTCGTTACCACTTTGCCAGATATTATTGGCACTTGAAGCACTGCTGAAGTTTTCTACCGTGCCGCTATTGGAGTAGCCTCCCTGATTTAAAACAACGCCAGAACCGTCAGAGTTAAATTGATAAAGAAATGCATAGTTGTTGTTGCCTAACTGATCCGCCCACAAGGCAACAGATTGGTTTTGCGGAAGGCTAAATCCAAGCTCGTTTCCATGGCCTACCTGATAGGCCGTAGCGCTCACTGACACACTGTTCCACTGCTCCATAATCACCCGGTTGTCGTCCCCCTCCTGATAGGTGACAACCTTTTGGTCTGCTCCCTGGGTGAGGTGCACGACCACATCGTTACCCTTACCTAGCTGGCCCGTTCCGTTATAGGAGCCATCACTCTGAATACTTATAGCCGCCTGGTTGCCGTTGCCACTCTGATTGGCTGAAGCAAAGTTATTAAAACCTTCCTGAGTCATCTCAAGGGTATTTAACTTACCGCTTTGCTCAATTTCAGATGTGTTGACAGAGGCGTAGCTCATCGCCGTCATCATTAAAAGCGGTACAACCAAAAAACTTTTCCTTACCATATACATAAGCCTCAACAATAAGAAATCAATTTTGGAGTCCAGTAGAGACTAGCCAATCTCCGATAGACGAACAGAGCAGAGCGTAAAGATTTGTTACTGCAAGCTGATTTCAATCTCCGTATGGGTTCAATGCTGCGTTTCTGCATAGATCGCGGTTGTCACCGGACCTGGTATCACAGCAGCGCTTCCTACATCGCAAGCCAGTAGGCGAGCAGATCAAAAGGGAGCAAGGGGACAGTAGATAACCGGAGCGGTGATAGCACAGCTTCTGCTGTCATGGAGACCGATGGCCTGCCTTGGAGCACCGACCCTGTGGCTGTATGGAGCATCATTGTGCTGGACTTTGCCGTTCAGGCTGTACATTCACAAACCAGAGCATCATCCTGGCGGGATCGAACGCCACGAGCTGCCTGATTGGTGGCTATAAGGTTTTTTATTCCCTGGGGCAGCATGCTGGGTGCGGTCAGCTTTACCGCCGTCACAAATACCTATCCAGCCCGGGAGATGAAATAAAACCTCGTCACTTCTTGCAGCTATTCTGGTTACCCCCATGTATGAGGATTTAATGCCTCGGTGATCAGGCAACTAGATCTCGGCAATGTCTGACCCGGCCAGACTTATCTTCATGTGCAAAACCCTAATAATACGGCTCAGCTGGTCATACTAAAGACACCACTATCCGCTTAGCAGCCCAGATCAGGGCCTTGCTAAGTATTTACTTCACTCACAAACCACAACAATAGCCTCCATGAGTTTCCATGCTCCAACTGTATGGATGGAAAGTTTCCAAAAGTAAGGGCTGTATCATGTATTCGGGTTCTTCAACAATGCCTTTATTAGTAACTTAACTAAGAAAGTCCTTGGTTGACTAAGGTTTCTGCTCTAACGAACCCTCAGGCTTAAGCCAAGAAATTGCGTTATGGTTTAACCATGTTTGAGCAATAGAGGAGCGCTTAACAGTTGCATCTAGGAAGGCCGTCGTGACGGCACGCAGAAAGGCAGCCTGCCTTGGGTTAAAACACGCCTCATCATTCTGGCCATGTCCAAAGCGCGGTGGCTCTCCCATCTCGCCACCGGGGCCCCTTCTGCCACCTCCTGGCCCACCCATGCTGCCTGAAGGGTCGCCCATGCCACCAACTGGTCGTCTTTCTCGTGGAGAGCTTTCTTTATTTTTTCGACTGGCTGTCACGGGAAATACAGAACCGCTGAATCCCGCATGCTCTGCTGTGCTAAGAGTCAACTGGTAGCTGCCTGATGTCTGGATATTCTGCCAAAGTTTTAAACGTTGCCCAGCCGTGCGGACCCAATTAAAGGGATCCTCATCTAATGGCCCAGTAGCGGTCAGTACGGGTACTCGTATAGAGGTAAAGCGTATCGGATCAGTGCCATCCTTTACATACGGACTAAGTAGGATTGCAGCCACAGGCTTGAGTTGAAGGACAGGCAGTGGTTGCTCTGAGATATGTTCACCCGCTAGCGCTGCTGCGGTTTGTGCACCTATATCGTAGCCAGCCACGATAACCTGGTCCCAGTTGATGCCTGGCTGTTGCGCTTTTAATCTCTGACGAGCCTCGTTAAAAGCCTGACTGATCAAACTTACTCGGGTCACCAACTCGCTGTCGGCATAGTAACGTTGGGCAAGGCTGCGGAAGCTACCGGCCTGGGCTTCACGACTGGAATAGATCTCACGACCCAAGGTGGTTGGTTGCAGACTTATAACTGCGTAGCCAGCTTGAGCCCAGGCCTCTCGCCATAAACGGCCCGACTCGCTATTTTCGCCCAGACCAGGCAGATAGATAATAACGGGTGCGCCTTGCGCTGAAGCCGGTAACAGCCAGGAGACGTCTATGGATTGCTGATCGATAATCCAGCGCTCATGCCAACCTGATACAGGTTTCAATTCTTCCGGTGAATAGCCGGTTTTCTGTAATAGCTGTACAGACGATGCCAGGTCTGATTTTCCCTTGGGGCCATGCTCTGATGAACAGGCAGTCAATAGGGTAGTTATGAGCGTAAGCCCAATACAGGATAATGTAAGCCCACGTAATTTCATCATGTTGTCTTTCAGGTGATACCAGTTAGGCAACCATGATGCCAAACGCCGTCCGGCATCGACGTCAGCTAAGCGTAACGTTACAGTAAAGACGGCGTTACAACCCTTAGTGCAAGATCATCCTAAATGGATGCTTGGGCGCTAGTACACTCTGAAAGTAGCTTTATGTAGGAATAGTTTTCCAACCTTTACCGTCTCGTTGGTACATCTTTACCTCCAAACAAGCATATTGGTCGCCGCTGGCAGGCTCCCTCTCTTGCTAGTACTGCTTTTAGCAATGAGCAAGTCTTCATTCCCAATAGCGTCGTCGCTAGCAACTCCAGAAATGATAGTGGCTATTGGGGATGATTTTATTTCACTGACCCATTAGCACCCGTTGTCGGTTTATCAGGTGCTACGACCACCTCTGTTACAGGCTTCCTTTCATATAGTCAGAAGCGTGTTAGCCACAGCCGATAAGACACCTTGATGTATCGTCTGAAATACCTGAGCTTATGGGACAATTGACCTATATAGCTCGCACAATATGCTCATTGGTACTCACAATGAGGATTGATGCCGACTCAACACGCTTACAAGCCAGCCGCCACTGGTAAAGTCATAAAGGCTTGGACAATGCTTATTTATAGGCGATCCCGAGACACCACATAACTGATATGCATCACTCTACAAATCGATTGTATTAGTCACAGTTTACCGATCGTGTTTGGATCCAAGAGATGCATGACGGTAGCCATCGTTTTCAGGTCATTGCCTAGCTCGGCCGCCAAGAGTGCCAGATACCGATAAATATCATAAATATAAAGGTGACTTATGCGGCTTGGCTGGTACTCCCATCTGGACAAACGGGAAAAACGAACCTATTGGGCTTGTTTCGGTGGCTTTACCCTCGACTCGATGGACTCGACTATTTATGCCCTAGTCATGCCTGTTCTACTGACAGTATTGGGCATGAGCAAATCAGACGCAGGAATTCTCAGTTCTGTTGCATTGATAGGTAGCGCATTAGGAGGCTGGTCAGCAGGTGTGTTAGCCGATCGTTATGGCCGCATTAGAGTCATGCAATGGACAGTTGTCTGGGTAGCAACCTTCACCTTTCTAGCGGCTTTTTGCTCAAGCTTTTGGGAGTTTCTCCCTGTACGTTTTCTTCAGGGGGTCGGTTATGGCGGGGAAGCCGTAGTAGGGGCAGTTCTTATAAGTGAGGCGATTAAGCCTGCCCTACGCGGGCGGGTAGCTGCCTCTATCCAAAGCGGCTATGCAATAGGGTATGCCATCTCACTTGGGGCTATGCCAGTAGTCTTTTATCTATTTCCAGAAGACGTCGCTTGGCGCGCCTTCTTTGCCATTGGGTTATTACCTGCATTACTAGTATGGTTTATCCGTCGCTTGGTGCCTGAATCGGATACCTTTAACAAAGCGCGGGCTCGAGATAAAAAAGTCGATATTCGAGTTATTTTTGGAGCTAGGCACCGTCGAGTAACATTTATCAGTACAGTCTTAGCAAGTGGCATCTTTGGCGGGGCCTATATCATGATTACATGGTTACCCACCTACATGCGTACGGTCTTGAATCTACCAATAGCTTCAACTTCTGGGTATTTAGCTGTAAATATTATTGGATCGCTTGTTGGTCCTTTTATTTATGGCCTGATTAGTGACAGAGTCGGTCGCGGCAAAACCTTTATGTTGTTCCTAATATGCCAGGCACTAGTCGTGTCCATTTATATGTTTGCAAACGTGAGCATGACAATTATTCTAGGATTAGGTCTGCTTCTCGGAGCCTTTCAAGGTGGGTTGGCTTCAGGACTCCCTCTTACATTTTCAGAATTATATCCTACGAGTATTCGGGCCAACGGCGCAGGGTTCTGTACCAGCTTCGGACGTGGTTTCGGTTCGATCATGCCTGCCGCTGTCGGTTTTGCAGCAGCGCATATAGGACTGGAAACCGCTATGGGAGCATTTGCCATTGGTTCATATACCGTTGGTTTCATTGCAGCCTTATGTCTCCCAAATGCTACCGGTGTAGATTTGGGCGCAGTTGACGCAGCTCATGAAATCGATACATTGGCAAACAAGGAAGTAAACCCTGTACAGCCAGCCGACAGGCCAATTCATACGGCTCAATGAATGGTATGGCGATAGGCAAAGTATCCCTTGAGTCTAGGCCACATTAATAACACAGGCTCACCTTATGCTTTTACTGATCCATGCGTCTTATAGAAGTTGATAACGTAGGGTTTGTCGCTTTCCAAAGCTCAGATATCAGGCCCAGAATTTCTCAACCACAAGCGTGCTATTGATTAATGGTCTTCCTGCCGCCTGAACTTGATGCCCAAGATAGCCGATCTTAAGTGACACGTTATCTTGGGCAAGAAAACCTACAGCACTATTCGGGCAGCCATTTTCACCAGGCTAAGATCCGTACCAGCCTTTGCCATGAGCGAGATACCCAATGGAGCGCCATCCTTTGTTGCCAATGGCAGGGTAACTTGAGGTGTGCCACACAACACGGCGATTGACAGCAGTCGATGAGACAGTTGGCGTGTGGCCTCTATTTCCTGCTCATGGGCCGTTAGCAGAGGAGCAATGTCCGGAACCGTAGGCAGCACTAGTACTCTATTACCAAGCACCGTGCTTACCGCCTGGCGGAAATGCTCTCGGAAAATTCTGGCTTCACTTACCTGGCTATCAGTGACCCCGCGTGACCATTGAAAACGCTCGGCAACGTCCGGCCCAAAGACGGGTTCATGGCGCTCAATAAACCCACCCTGAGCTTCCCAGGCTTCGCGGCCTTGAATATAGCGAAACGGCCAATAGGCATCCTCAAGAGAAGGAAACGGCTGTTCAAGAGGTATCGGTGCGCCATACACTGAACTGATCTGCTCCAGCGCTGGCGCTAGCGCTTCACGAGCTGCAACGGGAAGCAGATCGAATAGCTCCCGTGCAACCACCAGTTGCGGGACTTCAAAGGGATGCTGGTCTTCACCCAGCAAACATCTGCCTACTGCCTCGAACACCTTGGCATCACGAGCGAAGAAACCGCAGGTATCCAGGCTTTCGCACAGTGGCTGGCATAGTTCCAGCGAAATGCGCCCATGGGTGGGGCGAATACCAAACAGCCCGCAATAGCTGGCCGGCGTACGTACTGAGCCTCCCGTATCGGTACCTAGGGCAAAATCGCATAAACCGTTCGAAACCGCTGATGCCGAACCACTAGAAGAGCCTCCAGGAATGCGATCGGGTGCAGCGCCATTTACAGGTGTGCCGAAATGAGCGTTCTTGCCACTCATGGAAAAGGCCATTTCATTGGTCTGGGCCTTGCCGATAAATCGGGCACCGGCATCCAGCAACCGTTGCACCGTTGGTGCGGTGCGAGTCTTGATTCCAGACATGGCCAGGATAAGGGGATTACCGCCGCCTGTAGGATAGCCTGCGACATCAAAGAGATCCTTTACTGCAAACGTCAGACCGGCAAGCGGGCCACTTTCGGCATAGGCAACGTCCACCCAAGGGTAGGGCATCAGGGCGTTGGGAGAGGAAGACGACATAATGAAAGCTCCTTAGGCGGACTCAGGAAATCGATGGCAGCTGACGTAATGCTCTGGAGAAACTGCAACCCGCCCAGGAACACTTTTTTCACAGGCCTCGCTGGCATATTTGCATCGCGCGGCGAAGGCGCAGCCTTCAGGCAGGCGGCTCAGGTCGGGGGGCGATCCGGGAATGGTTTCTAACCGGCTGCCCTTGCTCAAGCCGCCCTCCGGACGGCTGCCGAGTAGTGCGACGGTGTAGGGATGGCAGGGGTTAGCCAGCAATGTTGCAAGGGGGGCCTCTTCAACGATACGGCCTCCATACATCACTGCAATGCGGTCAGCGATCTCAACGGCAGCGCCAATGTCATGAGTGACAAAAATAATGGATAGCCCCATTTCACGTTGCAGCTCTCGCAGCAGGATAAGGATCTGAATCTGCACGGTGGCATCCAGGGCCGTAGTAGGCTCATCCGCCAGGAGAAGGCGTGGCTTGCATACAAGGGCGAGTGCAATCATTGCGCGCTGGCGCATACCCCCTGACATCTCATGAGGGTAGGCCTCTAGACGCTGCTCTGGGCTAGGAATGCGGACGCTGCGCAAGGCCTCTAGCGCAACGTCACGAGCATCCTTGCGCGATAACCTGCGATGCCGTCGAACGCTTTCGATAATCTGCTCACCTACCGTATAAACGGGGTCGAAGGCCAGCAGCGGCTCCTGAAAGATCATCGACGTAACGGGCCCCCTGAATGCGTTTAGACTGTGGGAGGACATGGTCATGACATCTGCACCGTCGATCTCGATATGCCCCTTGATGACCGTAGTCTTTTTAGGATGAAGGCGCATCAGCGAGCGCAATGTGACACTCTTGCCGGAGCCAGACTCGCCAATCAAGGCCAGTGCTTCGCCTCTGGCGACGGTCAGGCTGACACCATTTACCGCAGAAATGGTTTTGCTGGCGTTATGAAAACGGACGTAGAGGTCCCTGACAGATACTATCGGTTGTGGTACGTGAGCGTTCATTGGGTATGCCTCATGGACTGGTCATCACGTGGACTGCAGGAGTGGCCGCCACCTGGAATGTTCATCAGGCAAGCGGCTTCATGATGCTCACCGATAGGAAAAAGCAACGGCTTATTGCTCCGGCACGCCGCTTCGGCATGGGGGCAACGGGTGTGGAATCGGCAGCCAGACGGGGGATCAATCGGACTTGGCGGGTCCCCTGTCAGCGGCGATGCCAGCGTGCGATGCGCTGGGTCCATCGAAGGCATGGAGCTGAGCAGGGCGCGGGTGTAGGGGTGAGCCGCGCGGGTAAACAAGGTTTCTGCTGGCCCGATTTCCACCACTTCGCCCAAATACATTACTAATATGCGATCTGATACATAACGCACGACGTGCAGATCATGGCTGATAAATACATAGGTCAGGTCCAGGCTTTGCTTTAGGTCCAGCAGCAGATTCAATACCTGCGCCTCAACTGATTTATCGAGTGCCGATACGGCTTCGTCGAGAATCACCAGCCTCGGCTCTAAAGCCAGGGCTCGGGCAATATTGACCCGTTGGCGTTGCCCTCCAGAGAGCTCGTGCGGGTAACGCCCAGCAAAACGGACAGGTTCGAGGCCGACTTTTGCCAGCAACTCCCTTGCGCGTGCCAGCGCCACAGCAGGGGACAGGCCATGCACCCTGGGGCCAAAGGCTATTGATTGTTCAATGGTTAGCCGAGGGTTCAGGGAGGAGTAGCTGTCCTGGAAAACCATTTGGACCTGACGGCGAAAATCCCGCAGTGACAACTGATGTGAGTTGACTTCAGCCGCGTCGAAAATCAGTTCACCTCGATCCTGAGTAATCAGCTGCATCAACACGCGTGCTGTCGTGGACTTGCCACACCCAGACTCACCTACGACGCCTAGTGTTTCGCCTTTCTGAACGGTAAAGGAGACATTATCGACCGCGCGAACTACGGTCTTTTTGCCGAGCGGCCCCTTGACCGGGAAGTGCTTGATTAACGAGCTAACCTTTAGCAGCGGTTGTGCAGGTCCGCCTAGATCATGTGTCACGAGTGCATTCATGGTCAGCTCCTAATGGCCATGGCGGCCCGCAGGCGGTCGGCCAGGATATTGAAGGAAATGGACGTAATGAAGATCATGAGCCCCGGCAGAGCCGCTACCCACGGTTGCGTGTAGATGGCGGTTCGCAAGGTGTTGAGCATGAGCCCCCACTCGGGCTCTGGTGGGCGAACCCCCAGACCAAGAAACGACAGGCCTGAGGCCAGGATCATGCAGACCGAAATCAGGCCCGTGGCAAACACGAAGATAGGTCCTAGCACGTTACCCAGCACCTGGGTGCGAATGATTGTAAAAGCGCTCGCGCCCGACGCCCGTGCGGCTTCGATGTAATCGCGGCTGCGCACCTGGGTGGTAACACTTTCGGCGACGCGGGCAATCTGGGGTACGAAAACCAGTGTGAGGGATAGCAGAGCGTTATCGATGCCTGCCCCCATAGCACCTGACAGCGCGATGGCTAAAAGCACAGACGGAAAGGCATAGAATATGTCTACTGTTCGCATGATCAGGGCATTGATCATTCCACCCGCATAACCAGCTACGATGCCAACCGCGCTGCCAATAACAAATGCCAGGATCACGGGTGTAATGCCCATGAATAGCGACAGGCGTGCCCCTAGCATCAGCCGCGAGAGCATGTCTCGCCCCAGCTCGTCGCTTCCCAATGGAAAGCCTTCGGTGCCGATGGGTCTCAGTCGTTTGAACATCGAGGTGGTGTAAGGATCACCCGGCGTCAGGTACTGGCCTAACAGAGCAAGCAGTACCAGTGCGAGAATAATGCCTCCCACGAGCCAGGCAACCTTGTCACGGGCCAGGCGATGGCCAACAGATGTCCAATACCCCGGTGATGTTTCTACAGGAACCATTTGGGCAGGAGAGGGGACTTTAGTCAGGCTCATGTTCATTGCATCAGGCCCTTTTGATACGGGGGTCGAGTAGTGTCTGCAGGATGTCCACCAGCAGATTGAGCACGACAAAAAACAGCGCCAGCACCCAGATGGTGCCTTGCAACAGCGGTAGATCGCGCTGGAAGATGGCTGAGTTCAATAGCAGGCCAGTACCTGGCCAGGCGAAAACAGTTTCTACCAGGATTGAGCCGCCCATGAGGTAGCCGAGCTGTAATCCCATGACAGCCAGGGCGGTGGGCGCGGCGTTCTTGACCACGTGCCGAAAGATGCCAGATTCGCTCATGCCTTTGGCGCGAAGGCCAACAATGAACTCCTGGGCCAACGTTTCGGCCACAAGGGCCCGAACGGTTCGGGCAATGATGCCGGTTGGTATCACCGAGAGGGTTATAGCTGGCAAGATCATGAACTGGATATGTGCCCAGTCCCACGCCCAGCCGCTAGAGCCCAACGGGCCACCCCCCGTAGCCGGTAGCAGATACAGCTGTGTGGAAAAGACAATCACCAGGAGCATGCCGAGCCAGTAGTGCGGTACGCTGACCCCGACGACCGAGAAAACCGAGGCGAGCTTGTCGAGCCATGTATCCTGGAAGTAGCCCGCAACAAAACCAAACAGGCATCCAAAGAAGAAGCCAATCAGTGTGGCCAGAAAAGCCAGCCGCAGCGAATGTATTGCGGCTGTCATCACCTCGGAGAACACTGGCCGGCTGGTTGCTATCGAGGTGCCCAGATCGCCTTGCACGGCATGCCATAGCCATTTCGTAAATTGCACCGGGAGCGGCTGATCAAAGCCGTATGCGGCAATCATCTGTGCACGAAGCTCCTGGGAGGCATCCGGTGGCAGAACCGAGACCAATGGATCACCTGGAGCAATTTGGACCAGCATGAAGCAGACCAGTGCGACGCCCAGCATGATGGGAATGGCCAGCAACAGCCGGCGGAGGATATAGGCACCCATACGGCGTTACTCCATGGACATGGTGGCAAAATCGATGAACCAGCTTTGAGGCTGAACTACACCCTTGATCCTGGACGACATCGCTCGCGGACCCACATCGTGCGCCACCCAGAGGAAGGGCGCTGCATCTACCAGGGCTGCGTGTAACTGCGCTGCGGCGGCGTCCATATCCTTGGGGTCGAAGGCGTTACGCGCCTTGGTAATCAGCGCGTCCATTTCTGGGTCGCTGAAGTAGCCCCAGTTATTGGATACCGGAGGAAACGCTTTGGAGCTGGTAAAGCGCACCATGCCGAAGTAGGGATCCATTACCGCAGCGCTCACATTAATCGCGTTCGCCCCGTTAGCCGCAGGATCCTTTGCACCGAGACGCCAGTTGGTAAAGAGCGTATTCCATTCGGTCACGTCCAGCTCGACATCGAAATAGCACTGTTTAAGGCTCTGCTGGATATACTCGTTCATCGGTAGGGGCTGCATCTGGCCCGAACCAGACGCCGAGGTTTGCACCTTGACCTTGACCGGTTTGGCCTCACTGTAGCCGGCCCTAGTCATCAGCGCCCGAGCCTGATCAGGGTCATAACCGATCTTGAAGTCAGGATTTCCTCGCCACGGTGAGCCTTGTTCATAGGTGCCGGTTGCCTCTTCCATGTAGCCACCCAGATACTCCTTGAGTTCGGCACGGTTAAGGCAGAGATTTGCCGCATGACGTACATCCTTGTTCAACCAGGGCGAGCCCTCGACAAAGGAGAACTGCCATGGCCAGAGGTGAGGCTGTGCGTTGGCGTAAAGCTTGAAACCACGACTCTTGATCTGGTCAATGGCGTCGGGTGCAGGGGCTTCTATCCAGTCCACCTGCCCAGAGAGCAGGGCGGCGGTCCGTGCATTGGCCTCTGGCAGTGGGAGGAGCACCACGTGGTCGATCTTTGGGACGCGGCTGGGGTTCCAGTAGTCAGGATTTCTGGCAAGCGTAAGCTGCTGACGCGGGACAAGCCTTTCTATCTTGAACGGACCGCTGCCAACGGCGTGGGACGCGAAATTCGACCAGGCTTGCTTGCTACGCTCAGCTGCATCTGTCACAGAGGCCGGTATGGCATCAAAATCCTTTTGCCAGGCTGTTGGGGAGACAATAAATAAATTAGTCAGGTTGTAGGGCAAAAACGCATCTGGCTCGGATGTAGTCAGCACTACCGTATGATCATCTATCTTCTCGGCCGATCTTAGAGTAGGCATGCGTGACACCGTATTGCCTACCTGCGCCGGGGCGTACTGCTTGGCATTTTTGTCCAATACCTTCTGGACGTTCCAGACGATGGCATCAGCGTTTACTGATGTACCGTCATGAAACTTCACGCCCTCACGCAACGTAAACGTCCACTTGGTATGATCCTCCGGGCTGACCGCCCACTTGGTGGCGAGGCCCGGCATCAGCGCAGCTGGCTTTTCGCTCTGCGAAAGATCCCATTCGATCAGCGCATCATAGATAGGAATTCCTGTGAAACGGTTGCCCTCGTAGCCCTGATCGGGCTGACCGAACGTAAGGGGAATATCGCCCGCCGTCATGCCAATGCGAAGGGTAGTGTCCGCAGCCACTGCGCCACTGAAGAGAGCAATTGTCGCGGTGAGGGCAAATGAGGTTTTCAAGCGACCCTTAAAACCTGATAAGGCTAAACACATAAGATCGAACCCTTGCTGCTAAGGTTGGGGCAGGTCATCCCGCATAGCGGGTAGGTAGGCCATGGATAAAGGCCTGTCACATTGCCGGGTTAGCCCGGCTTATAGGATGCAGTGCACGATAGGGAAAGACGTTCGACTTTCCAGATTCGCGCTACTGGTATGGGAAGACGGAGGCCTCAAACACAGGTTGGCTGCAATCAGCCATTTCCAGCATTGCGCTCAGCAGCACGTTGCAACCAGCAGCCAGGTGTTCTGGCTGGGCATTCTCAATTTCGTTATGACTAATTCCGTTTTCACACGGCACAAAGATCATGGCAGCCGGACCCAGCTCCGCTACGAATATGGCATCGTGGCCCGCGCCACTGACGATATCCTGATAGCTGTATCCATAGTGCTGCGCGCCTCTGCGAACCGCGTTTACACAGCCGGTCTCAAAGTGCAAGGGAGGGAAGTCCGCTGTTGGCGTCAGGGTGTAGCTCAGCCCATGGCGCTGACAAGCATTCTCTATCGCCTCGGTCGTTTCAGCCACCATAGCGTCAAGGTGAGTGCTGTCTAGATGGCGAAAATCAATTGTCATCTGAACCTGTCCTGGAATCACGTTACGCGACGCGGGGTACACCTCCAAGCATCCTACGGTACCGCATGCATGGGGGAGATGCAGGTGTGCTGCACGGTTTACCGCTTCCACGACAGCGGCAGCTCCAACAAGTGCATCTTTACGCAGGTGCATCGGCGTAGGACCCGCGTGGGACTCCACACCCGTGAGGGTGAGGTCAAACCACTTTTGTCCCAGGCACCCTGTTACCACGCCAATGGTCTTACCCTGGTCTTCCAGGATCGGACCCTGTTCAATATGTGCTTCAAAATAGGCACCCACCGGATGACCCACAGCGGAACGCGGGCCAGCATAGCCAATGGCTTCCAGTGCTTGCTTGACGCTGATGCCGCTGGCGTCACACCTGGAATAGGTCTCTTTTACGGAAAACTTCCCAGCAAACACCCCTGACCCCATCATGCAAGGGGGAAACCGTGATCCTTCCTCGTTGGTCCAGACGACGATTTCAAGTGGTGCCTCGGTTTCAATACCATGGTCGTTAAGCGTACGAATGACCTCCAGGCCCGCCATGACACCAAAACAGCCATCAAACTTACCTCCTGTGGGTTGGGTATCGATATGGCTACCCGTCATGACAGGAGCAAGAGCTGGATTGCGGCCTGGCC
The DNA here is from genome assembly GCF_030403525.1 of Pseudomonas sp. WAC2. Taxonomy (NCBI): domain Bacteria; kingdom Pseudomonadati; phylum Pseudomonadota; class Gammaproteobacteria; order Pseudomonadales; family Pseudomonadaceae; genus Pseudomonas; species Pseudomonas sp. WAC2. The sequence goes on along the minus strand of NZ_JAUEPD010000004.1, from coordinate 159,874 downwards.
GTCGTGCGAAAAGATTACCTATGGTATCGCACGTGACGACGCACCCGGCTCCTTCGCACCATTGAATGAACAGATCGCGGGCCTGGCGATCAAGGTCAGTCAATGCCAATCGGCAGACTCCACCTTTAGGCGTGGCGCCTATCTGAGCAAGTTCCATGAGCGACTGCCACAGCCGTTCGCCATCGATTTGGGGAATTAAGGGTTTGTGCGCACGTGATGCAAGAGACATGAGCGTCCTCTCTAGTTGAGTATTCATGTTCCGGCAGTCGAAAAAGGATCAACACATCGTTGCGCTCTGTGGCGCTTTAGACAATCTGACTTACCCTTGCAAAGTCCAGAAGAACGTGGCGTGCCATCTCGCCTTCGAGTGCTGTCATATGTTGCTCGGCATCGCACATATGCTCATGCATCAGCTGGCGAACAGCCGCTTCGTCCTTGACGCGCCAGGCCTGGAGGAGCGCCTGGTGATAATTTACGTTTGATTCCCCAAATGCATCACGACTCGGTAGATAGGCTTTTTTTAAGACCACCAGATCACGAAGCATGTCGTTCATAAAGCGTGACATAAAGCCGAGTAGGGGGTTGGCACACCGTTCAGCCAGAAGGTTATGGAACTCAATTTCTGCAATTCGTTGAGCACGCTGTTGAGCCTCGCTCGTAAGCGGCAGGCTACAAAACTCAATGTTTCGCTCCAGCTCTTGGAAGTCCTCTTCGTTTAGCCGACCTATAACCGCCACGGCAATCTCGACTTCTATGATCCTGCGTAACTGGTAAACCTGCGCGCCATCGACGTGATTGAAGTGCAGATAATTACGAAGCGCCCGACTGGCCGGCTCCATATCCACTTCACAGAGGTAGGCGCCACCGCTAGGGCCAGTTCGCATGATGACCAGTCCTTCTACCTCTAAGGCCTTTAAGGCCTCTCTGACCGTTCCCTTGGAACATCCAAAGCGCTCCATCAACTCTTTTTCCTGAGGTAAACGATCACCAGGCTTGAGCTGCTCCATAACAATAGAGCGCTTCACTTCCTCGACAATAAGATCAGATAACTTTTGTCTTCTCCGAACTGGCGGCTTCATGATTTATCACATTTATACGTATAAATGGAACTTAGGAGGTGCTTTGGCAGGTGTCAATCCATCCGCAAGCTCCAGTGTCGTACCTACACCCTTAATGTCGTTTACAGAACGTGTTTGGCTTCTGTAGGCCTGCAAGCACTCACCCCAAGGTCTCAATCCTTAACGCAACCTGGTGTGTCTCTACGATATCCATGAAGTGCCGCTGGCCTTAAGTCTATTTTTGCCCTGAATACAGACCTTTTACTCTCACGATCCAGATACATGTCGCCGCGCTTGATAAGCCTAGTTGTTTGGTCCCAGAGAGAAAGGGTTTATGGTATAGACCTCTATCGGAGGAGGATCCATGGCTCAAGTTCTACACAAACGCGCCACGACCACGCACGCCATCCGAGCGGAATTACAGCGATCGCAGGATTCGATCGCGACGCTGAGTAAGCGTTACAACTTAAACCCCAAGACCGTGATCAAGTGGCGTCAGCGTGACTCGGTTGAAGATCAGCCCATGGGACCTCGGGAGCCGCATTCGACCTCCCTGACCCTGGCTGAAGAGGCCGCTGCCATCGCGTTCCGGCAGAAGACCTTGTTGCCTCTGGACGATTGCCTGCATGCCTTGCAGCGCTTTATACCCAGGCTTTCGCGCTCGGGCCTGCATCGGCTCTACCAGCGACACGGCATCAGCAACCTCCCGCGCTCAGCTGAGCCGGTACGTGAGAAGAAAGCCTTCAAACGCTATCCGTTGGGCTATCTGCATATCGATATCACCGAGGTGCATACCGCAGAGGGCCGGGCCTATCTCTTTGTGGCGATCGATCGCACGTCGAAGTTTGTGTATGCCGAGTTGCACACGCAGATGATGCGCAAAGATGCGGTCGACTTTTTGGAGGCCACACTTAAGACATTACCTTATAAAGTGCATACGGTACTCACCGACAACGGTATCCAATTTACCAGGAAGATCGGTACAGAACGCTATCGGGCCCATCCATTCGATGTGATCTGTTATCGGCACGGCATTGAACATCGGCTAACCAAGCCCTTCCATCCCTGGACCAATGGCCAGGTTGAGCGCATGAACCGGACGATCAAGCAGGCCACCACCAAGGCCTTTCATTATGCCTCGCTTAAACAGCTGCAGGAGCATATAAGGGATTATCTGTGGGCATATAACAGCGCTCGTCCGTTACGTGCCTTGAAAGGGCAAACACCGATTGGCTTTATCCTCGGGCAATGGCATAAACAACCACAGCTCTTTTTAACCGACCCAAACCCCTTCTTCCCGGGACCTAACATGTACTCAAGACGCAATGGTTACTAAACTAGTAAGTTCGCTTTGTAGTAGTTACTGATGCGAATCTTTTACAAAAGGCTTCGATTGAAGGGGTTAACCCAGGTAGCGAATCGGCGCCTGATACTTAGTCAATATGTGGTCGCAGGTTAGTAGAAACATGCCTTCCTCAATAGCTTGGCCAATCAGCAATCTGTCGAATGGGTCGTTGTGGTGCGATGGCAGCGCGGCAGCAGTAATACTGTGACTGGAGCTAATCGGTAGTTCTCGGTAACCCGCACCAATTAGCGCTGTTCGTGTCACTGCTGGATCGTAAGGAAAGTCTGGCTTGTTTAATGCACGCTTGATACCGATCTCCCAAATGCTAGCGGCACTAAAGTACAGCATGCTAGGCCCTGTCAGGAGGGGTAGAGCCTGCTTTGGCAATTTAGTGCTGTCAAAGCAGGCCCACAGTAAAAGGTGCGTGTCGACGATAAGGGTCATACGTTGAACATTGCCTCAATATCGTCTTTGAATTGCGCATCAATATCGGCTGGCACAGACGGATACATACCATCCAGCATTCCAATGCGCTTTTGAGGCGTTTCAGTGTAAGGGATCACCTTAACCATTGGCCGACCAGCTTTGGCAATAATCTGTTCTACACCTGTACTAACTACCTCGTCGATAATCTTGGACAGGTTGGTTTTAGCATCGTGAATGTTTACAGTTTCTGGAGTCATGATAGACCTCGATATACAGGGTTAGCTAACCTAGCTTAGCTAACCTGGCTAAGTATGTAAACGTAGCCATATTCATGCTCTGAGACTGTGAAGAGAAGAAGGGCAGAGCGGTGACCTAACCGCTGTATCACCAACGGATTGGGTTAGCTGAACCTTTGACCGAATCGACTCGCTGATTCACAGAACTGCTTAATTGCAGTTGATATCAGGCCCCCAAATAGGCATCAAGACTTAGCTTAAGATAGGCGGCTAAACACTCCCAGCAATGGCAGCACTCTCTTACCAGGCACGCCTTATCGGCCCCATGACTTTCGCAGAAGTTGGTTGGAGGTATTGGATCCTATCTGGAGCACGACTCCTGTACGACTAGTCGCTTGCGAAACCGTATTGAGCTGCCCCTCGATGCGGCCAAGGCCAGAAAGTTGAGGGAAGGAGAGAACCCGGCGCGCTGGCACGGACATCTGGACAAGCTCCTACCCAGGCAGGGCAGCAGGGTCAAGCCGTTTGGCTCGTTGTCTGCCGAGGATACCGCATGGCTCATGCATCGGCACGATAGCCAGGAGGGTGCTGCCGCCCGTGTAGCTGGAAAAACTGGGGTATAAACGCCGAGTCATCTCCACCCTAATGCTGGATTTCTTTATCAGCAAGCTGCCACCTGGCGAGCGAAGAAAGGATCTCCTGGTAGAAACCACGTTTGGTAAGCTAGTTTCGCTGATTGAAAATGACCTCTATCTAAAAAGCGAAGTGTCAGCTGCGCAGCGGCGAAAAGCCGTAGAGCACGTCCTGCTCTACCTGCACCAGCAGGAGGTCATTACGTTCAATCATGGGATGACGGTCATGCGACGCGCCATGACCATCGAAATGGGCACCTCAAAAAAATAGCTATACCAAAGACGACTACTGAACGAGCCCCATGAAAGACAGGACACCGTTCCCCCCTTAGGATGAGGGATAGGCAAACGGGTATGTTTATGACTAACAGCAACGACAAGGGTGGTGAGCTGCTCACTAAACAAGGGCTGGTGGGTTGACTGGAATGACAGACCGTACAGCGTTCGTGAATAATGCCTTCGACCTGAGCGAAATCATCTGTAGCAGTAAGTGGCATCTGTTGCGATTGTACCGTGGCGTAAAGGCTGCCTGGATTTTTGACGGGTGGGGGCGTGTGAGTGGATTGTATCAATGGAGACATCTGCTCCTTGTCAAACCACAGGAAGAGGCCCAGCACTACCAGGGTTAACCCTGAGCCAAACAGCATCCATCTAAGTTTTTGCATGTCGCGATCACTGGCTAAGGCTATCAGTATAACCAAGCGGTATGTCGACCTGGTGACGGCCAGTCGAAGGCTATCGACTGACTGGCTGCCGATGCATTAATGGTTTGTCTCTAACCAGAGTTCTACCGTATCGGCAAAATAGTATTCATCACAGTTATTGGCTATGCCGCTTCGGTCAACGATCAGAAAGTCGTCGATATCCGAGAGTGCCAAGACAGGGTGATGCCAGACGCCTCGGTGATAATTAATGCCTTGTTCTCCGTTGGCAATGAAGGCTCTGATGGCGTGGGGACTAGGCGTATCACCGGCGGGCGCGACCACGACCAGAAAAGGCTTGCCTTTGAGCGGGACAAACGCCTGGCTTCCCAAGGGATGGCGCTCCAGCATGCGAATGCGTAGCGGGAGCTCCAATGCCTGGGCGCGAAAGATGCTGATAATGGCCTTTCCGTCATCCGGGCCTGTATCAACATCGGCCAGACGGTGGAAGCGTTGGGTCGAGCCATTATTGATAAGGTAGTGGTCACGCCCGGCGGTCTCGATGACATCGCCGAACGGAGCAAACGCTTCTTGGGTAAGAGGATAAGGCCTGAGTGTCTGACGCATGGTCATTTCCTGGTTATACGGCCAAACAGACGTAGACGGCTGACGCCGCCGTCCGGAAAGATATTCAGGCGTACATGGGTGATGGCCCCCAGTGGTTTAATCTCTTCAACAAACTCATGCTCCTGATGCATGTGCAGCTTTTGTGAGGGCAACAGCTCGCGCCAATAAAGGCTTTGCGTTTCGATCTGGCTGTCGGTGCCGCCTTGAACATAGGCGGCCTGGATAGAGCAGCTGTCTGGGTAGTTGCCTTTGAAATGCAGCGTATCGACCACGATGCGCTCGACTTCTCCAGGATGGCCTAGTGCGACGATAACCCAGTCATTGCCCGGTGTGCGACGGCGAGCGGTTTCCCAGCCATCCGACATATTTTCTGCCCGGCCTGGGTTGAGGATATTACTCATACGGCCGTAGTGCTCGTCATTGCAGGCTAGGGCGCGACCTCCGTTCAGCGCTGCAGCAAGATCCAGCACTTCTGTGGTGTCCTGCCTGGACCATTCACGATAAGGAATGCCATAAACGCGCAGGCGAGCCACACCGCCGTCTGGGTAGATATTCAAGCGCAGGTGCGTCCAGGGGCGCTCATCATCGAGCGCATGGTAGTGGTGACTGTTGCCCTGTAGCTCTACGGCAGGCAGCACTTCGATCCATTGAGTGTCCGCGTCTGGATCGCCATGGGGCGAAAAGCAGGCCTCTACAGAAGCAGAGGGTGGGTAATTGCCAGTGAAGTAACGGGTATCGATATCGACCCCTTTAATGAAGCCGGGCACACCCAGGCGGATGACCGCATGATCGTATCCTTCGAAGCGCTTACGCCGTGATTCCCAGCCATCCATCCATTTGCCATTGTCGTCATAAACGCCTTCTTTCCACTCGGGCTCATGGGGCTGCAGCATGCGATTGGCCTCAGCGAACCAGTCATCCGTGACGTGGATGACGCGGGTTCCCAGGCGCGCATCGGCCAGATTCAAGTACTTTTCGAACGAGGCGTTATACGTTCTTTTCATAAGTGGCTCATAGTTGCTGGAGTCGGAAGAGAGCGATCTTGTTTATCTCGGAGAGCGCGCAGGCAAATTCCTGTTCAGGCGTATGACGTATACGTTCCTCGAATGCCTGAAGAATCAGATGACGATTGCTGCCCTTGACGGCCATGATGAATGGAAAGCCAAATTTGGCTTTGTAGGTTTCGTTGAGTACCGTAAACCGGACCAGCTCTTCTGGTGTGCATTGGTCCAGACCTGCGCCAGCTTGTTCGGCGCTGCTGGCACGGGTTAATTCACCCCTTAACGCCGCCTTGCCGGCGAGATCAGGATGAGCATTGATCAATGCCTGTTGCTCTTCACGATTGGCCTCCAGAAGGGCAGCGCTCATCTGCGCATGAAGGTTTTCGATCTGGTCGAGGTGGTTGTCGATGCCTTGATCGTATACCCGCTCCGCTACCCAGGGTGAGTGCTCATAGATGTTGCCAAACACCGACATAAATTCAGCGCGATCTAGGGTACTTGGCGTCAGGGTTTTGAAATGACTCATGCAGCAGGATCCATCGGATGGTGTTCATGCCAGTGTCGTGCAATGTCGACACGGCGTGCAAACCAGACGCCCGAATGGCCTTGCGCATATTCTAAAAAGCGCTTGAGGCCGGCCAGTCGTGCTGGACGTCCTATGACGCGGCAATGTAGGCCGACGGATAGCATTTTGGGCGAGGTGGCGCCTTCTTCATAAAGTATATCGAAGGCATCTTTAAGGTATTGAAAAAACTGCTCCGACGTATGAAAACCCTGCGCCTGGGTAAAACGCATGTCATTGGTGTCGAGCGTGTAGGGTATGACCAGATGCGGCTTGCCTGCCGGAGAGCGTTCCCAATAGGGTAGGTCATCGTCGTAGGTGTCCGAATCATAAAGGAATCCGCCTTCCTCCATGACCAGCCGACGGGTATTGGGGCTGGTGCGCCCGGTATACCAGCCTAACGGACGCTGGCCTGTAAGCTCAGTCAACAGGCTGATGGCTTTCTGCATCTGCTCACGTTCATCCGCTTCGTCTACGTATTGGTAGTCTATCCAGCGATAGCCGTGACTGCAGATTTCGTGTCCAGCTTCAACCATCGTGCGGATGACCTCAGGGTGACGTTGAGCGGCCATGGCTACGGCAAAAATGGTAAGTGGAACATCGTGGCGCTTGAACAGTTCAAGGATGCGCCATACCCCCGCGCGGCTACCGTATTCATAGAGCGACTCCATGCTCATGTTGCGCACTCCTGCAAGGGGCTGCGCCGAAACCATCTCGGATAGAAACGCCTCTGATTCCCTGTCCCCGTGAAGAATGCATCGTTCTCCACCTTCTTCATAATTGAGTACAAAGGACAGGGCGATGCGGGAGTTGTCCGGCCAATGAGCATGGGGTGGGGTCTGGCCATAGCCAATAAGGTTACGCGGGTAGACGCTATTCACAAACAGGTTCCTTAGCAGAGCTGCCCCAGCGAGAAGAGCTGAGTCGTCGAACGTGTTACCGTGCGGTACGGCTAAGGCTCCTGTAGCAAGAAACCTGCCTAAGTGGTCAGGAAATATTTCCAGGCCGGCACCTATCGTGTACAAGGCAAAAGTAATGTACTACTTATCTTAGAGCCTGCTCACGATCCGAAATTGATGTAGGGCGGGATGAATCCCGTCCTACGCAAGAGGCCTGCTCATGAGCCGAGACTCAGCTACCAGAGGAGCGGCATCCACTGATGCCGATGATGCGATGGGACGTTTGACTACACATGTGTTGGATGCCGCTAATGGCCGCCCCGGCAGCGATATCCGTATTGAACTGGTTCGCCTCGCTGGCACGCAACGTGTTCCCGTGAGCGACGTACGCACCAATGCGAACGGCCGCTGTGATGCACCGTTGCTCGAAGGCGATGCGCTGGAGGCTGGCGTGTATGAGTTGACCTTCCACGTGGGTGACTACTTTCGCTTGCAGGGTGCGCCGCTTGCCGAGCCAGCCTTCCTTGATCAGGTCGTCCTGCGCTTTGGTGTCGCCTCGCCGGACGAGCACTATCACGTCCCCTTGCTGGTTTCGCCCTATAGTTATTCGATGTACCGGGGAAGCTGATCCGCTGCCCTTGAAGAGGGCACTGCGTGCGCTGGATGCGCTGATTGAGTGCGTGGTTCACATGTGCGTGGCAGGCGTTTGCTTCGTGGTCTGCGATATCCAGAGCGGCCTTCGTAATCGGAATCAATGTAGCGTTGCGCCAGTAGGCAAATGCTGACTGAGTGGTCAGGTTTTTGCTTGAGCCTAAGCCTGTTTCTTCCTTTAGCCTTCATCCAGGGATTTCCTATGCAAACGCTCGACATCATTATCATTGGCGCCGGCATGGGTGGGCTGACCGCCGCGATTGCCCTGCAACGAGCCGGGCATCGGGTTCGCCTGTATGAGCGTGCAGCGGAGCTGGCGCCCGTCGGGGCGGCTATTTCCGTCTGGCCTAACGGGGTGAAGGTCTTGGAGGCGCTGGGGTTGGGGCCGGATATCGCGGCGGTCAGCGGTGATATGCGTAGCATGAGCTACCGCAATCGCGAAGGAAACCTGCTGACTCATTTCAGTCTCGAACCCTTATATCGAGACGTAGGGCAGCCGGCGCGGCCCATCGCCCGGGCAGCATTGCAACGCATCCTGTTGGACGCGGCAGGCCCTGAGCGGGTTTCGCTAGGCGTGAGTTGCGAGGCCGTCGAGCAGCATGCCGACGGTGTCGAAGTCTTGTTGTCCGATGGCCGCCGCGAACGTGCCGATCTCTTGATCGCTGCTGACGGCACTCATTCGAAGTTGCGGAATTTTGTCGTGAACCGAGCTGTCTCGCGGAACTACTGTGGTTACGTGAACTGGAATGGCCGGGTGGCGATCAGCCCGGACCTGGGCGAGCCACATGAATGGGCACAATACGTGGGCGATCACCAACGGGTTTCGCTGATGCCGATGGGTGGCGATGAGTTCTATTTCTTTTTCGACGTGCCTTTGCCGGCCGGTACGCCTAACGATCGCAGCCGTTATCGCAACGAACTAACCGAGCATTTCGCCGGCTGGGCGGCCCCCGTTCAGCGTCTGATCGAGCGGTTGGACCCGGCCGGTATCGCTCGGGTCGAGATTCATGACACCGAGCCGCTGAAAACCTTGATTAATAAACGCATCGTTCTGTTGGGCGATGCCGCCCATGCCATGGCGCCCGATCTGGGGCAGGGTGGCTGCCAGGCTATGGAGGACGCCTGGGTGTTGGCCTGCTGCCTGACTGAACACGGCAACGACCTTCATCAGGCTCTGCCGGCCTACGATGCCGCACGAGTCGAGCGGGTCGGCAGCATCGTCAGCCGCGCCCGCAAGCGCGCCGAGACCACCCATGGCCATGACCCGGCGCTCACCCGCAGCTGGTACGCCGAGCTTGTCCAGGAAACTGGCGAAGGCATCCTTGCCGGCCTGGGCAAGACGATAGCTGGCGGTCCGCTGTAAATACCTATCAGCGGTCAACTGGCTTGTAAGTGTGGGTTGAGAGGGTTGGCGCTAAGAACTTACGACGAAGTCCAACACTGTGGCTGCCTGGCTTTGCGAAGCTCAGGTTATCTACTTGGCTTTGAAATCATGCAAGCTGATGATGTCTGCGCTCTTGTAGGAAGGGCTTCAGCCGCGACCATAGAATCCTTGCTAAAGCGCCTCCGACAACGTAATCGTCCGACTTGACGACTAGGTGCTCGGATTGTGGTAGAGAAGTTATCCGTGGGAGCAGCTGGGCGGCATCCTGCTTCAGCCACGATATCGACATCGCGGCTGAAGCAGAGCGCCATCTGGTCGCTTCCAGGGTATCTGGTTATTCGGTTGTTGGGCTTTGCGGAGTTCAGCCTAACCTACAAATGACCGGTGGGAGCGGCTCCAGCCACGATTTTTGAGCACCATTGCATCATCCCTCCGCTTAGGTCACGGCCGGGAGGGCGCTATCTATAGCCCGTTCAGCGTTCGTCTTTTTACCGAAATCCCGGTTATAGACTGCGATGACCTCGCCCGCGACCGAAATGGCGATTTCCATCGGCAGTTTGCCTTTGACCTCGGCAATCCCCAGCGGGCAACGCATGCGCTGAACCACGTCCGGGGCGAAGTCGCGTTCACGCAGGCGATGCTCGAAGCGAGCCCGCTTGGTTTTCGAGCCGATCAGACCGTAATAGGCAAAATCGTTGCGCTGCAGGATGGCAGTCGTCAACTCCAGGTCCAGAGGATGATTGTGGGTCATGACGATGAAATAGCTGCCGGGCGGCATATCATTTACCTCGACAACCGGATCGTCGGTCACGATCTTTTTCACGCCCTCTGGAATGGCAGGTGGGAATTCCCCATCGCGACTGTCGATCCAGCGCACCCGGCAGGGCAGGCTGGCCAGCAGTGGCACCAGCGCCCGGCCAACATGACCGGCCCCGAACACGGCGATCTGCGCCTGCGGCTGGCCAAGCGGCTCGAACAGCAGCGTGGCCGAGCCGCCACAGCATTGGCCGAGGCTGGCGCCGAGGACGAAGCGCTCCAGCCGAGTGGCCAGCTCGCCACGCTCCAGCAAGTCGCGGGCGATGTGCATGGCCTTGTATTCCAGATGACCACCGCCAAGGGTGTCGAAGCATTTCGTCAGCGTAATGACCATCTTTGAGCCGGCGTTGCGCGGCGTGGAGCCTTTTTCCTCTACCAGCGTCACCAGCACGCACGGCTCGCCGCGGCGCTGCAGATCGGCCAAGGCTTCGATCCAGCCCATGTTATTCATGGTGCGCCTCGATGATGGGGAAGGGGGATGCGAAACAGGTTGTCTTGGTTCGGCAGGGCACGGTCTTTTCGTAGGATGGGTTGAGCGGAGCGATACCCAACAGTGGCCAAAAGACGATGGGTATTACAGGCTCAACCCATCCTACAGAAACCATCAATCGAAGCCTCATGATCGCTCCTGTTCAGGCCGGGGTAGACGCGGTTTCGACCGTGGCGGCTTTCTTCGCGACGGCCTGCCTCATCTGCTGCACGCCCCAGAGCACCCGTTCTGGAGTGGCCGGCGCGTCGATGTCGGGCTGAACCCGATAATCCGCCAGGCTCGCCACGGCGTCCTTGATCGCGCACCAGACGGAAATACCCAGCATAAACGGCGGTTCGCCTACGGCCTTGGAATGAAACACAGTGTCTTCCGGATTCTTGCGGTTTTCCACCAGCGTGACCCGCAAATCCAGCGGCGTGTCCGCCACGGTAGGGATCTTGTAGCTGGCGGGGCCGGAGGTCAGCAGTTTGCCCTGGTCGCTCCAGACGAGTTCTTCCATGGTCAGCCAGCCCATGCCCTGGATGAAGCCACCTTCCACCTGACCGATGTCGATGGCCGGGTTCAGCGAGGCACCAACATCATGGAGGATGTCGCTGCGCAGCATCTTGTATTCACCCGTCAGGGTGTCAACGATCACCTCGGAACAGGCAGCTCCGAATGCGAAATAATAGAACGGCCGGCCCCGGGCCTGGCTGCGGTCGTAATGGATCTTTGGCGTGCTGTAGAAGCCCGTGCTCGACAGCGATACCTGTCCGATATAGGCAAGGGTAATCAGCTCCTCGAAACTGATATAGCGATCCTCTATCCGCACCTGCCCGTTACGGAGTTCGATGGCCGCCGTGTCCACCTCGAAATGCCGCGCCGCGAAGTCGACTAGCCGCTGGCGGAGAGTCAGGGCCGCGTTCTGCGCGGCCTTGCCGTTGAGGTCCGCCCCGCTAGAGGCTGCTGTAGGAGATGTATTTGGCACCTTGCCTGTGTTGGTGGCGGTGATTTGGATGCGATCGATATCGACCTGGAATACTTCGGCCACTATCTGCGCGACCTTGGTGTTCAGACCCTGGCCCATCTCGGTACCGCCATGGTTCAGGTGGATGCTGCCATCCGTATAGATGTGGATCAGCGCGCCGGCCTGGTTGAGAAAGCTCGACGTGAAGCTGATGCCGAACTTGACCGGCGTCAGGGCCAGCCCCTTTTTCAGCACCGGGCTGCCGGCATTGAACGTGCGAATCTCGGCGCGCCGCTGCGCGTAGTCGGCGCTCGCCTCCAGCTCGGCGGTCATTTCTGCAAGCAGGTTGTGCTCGACGGTCTGGAAATAGTGGGTCTCGTTGCGCGCGTCCTGGCCGTAGTAGTTGAGCTTGCGTATTTCGAGCGGGTCCTTGCCCAGAGTGCGGGCGATACGGTCCATGATCTCTTCGATGGCCAGCATGCCCTGCGGGCCGCCGAATCCCCGGTAGGCGGTATTGGACGCCGTATGAGTCTTGCAGCGATGGCCATGGATGACGGCATCGCCCAGGTAATAGGCGTTGTCGGCATGGAACATGGCCCGGTCGACAATGGCGCCGGAAAGGTCTGGCGAATAACCGCAATTGCCGGCCAGGTCGATCTGGATGCCGTGCAGCCGTCCGTCATCGTCGAAGCCGACGTCGTATTCGACATAGAACGGATGACGCTTGCCGGTCATCTGCATGTCTTCGACACGGGGCAGACGCATCTTGGTCGGTTGGCCGGTCAGGTGCGCGATCACCGCGCACAGGCACGCGGGGCTTGCGGCCTGGGTTTCCTTGCCGCCGAAGCCGCCTCCCATGCGACGCATGTCGATCACGACCTTGTTCATCGGCACGCCCAGCACTTCGGCGACGAGCTTTTGGATCTCGGTGGGGTTCTGGGTCGAACTGTAGACGATCATACCGCCATCCTCGGTGGGCATGACCGAGGCGATCTGGGTTTCGAGATAGAAATGTTCCTGACCACCGATGTGCAGCGTGCCCTGCAGGCGATGCGGTGCATGGTTCAATGCGTTGACCGCATTGCCGCGCTGGTGGGTATGGCTGTCGAGCACGAAATGCCGCTTGCGCAGCGCTTCGACTACATCCAGCACCGGCTCCAGATCCTCGTATTCGATCACAGCGAGCCGAGCGGCCTGTCGCGCCACGTCCAGGGTGGTCGCGGCCACGGCCACCACGGGCTGGCCGATAAACTCGACCTTGTCCTTGGCCAACAGCGGATCGCCCTTGAAGACCGGGCCGATGTCCAGCTGACCAGGTACGTCGTCGGCGGTGATGACCCGCACGACGCCCGGCACGTTATAGCAAGGCGTCGTATCGATGCGCAGGATGCGTGCGTGGGCGCGGTCGGAGACGCGCGCATAGACGTGCAGCTGGTTGGGAAACTCCAGGCGGTCGTCAATGTATTGGGCTTCACCGGTGACGTGTCGGGTGGCACTGTCGTGCTTGACGCTGCGGCCAACGCCAGTGACTATGCCCTTCTGGAACAGGGCGGCGAGTTCGTCCTGAGACTTCTTGCGCAGCAGATCAGACATAGGCGGTCACCCGTGTGTCGAGGCCTGGTGTGGTGAGCTCGTGAAAGCATTTGCGCAATAGGTTTTGCGCCACGAGTAGACGATATTCGCGGCTGGCGCGGAAGTCGGTCAGGGGCGTGAAATCCTCCGTCAGCGCGATGCAGGCAAGTTCGATGGCCTCCGCTGACCACTCGGCATCGGTCAACGCTGCTTCGCAGCGCTGCGCGCGTTTGGGGATAGCCGCCATGCCACCATAGGCAATACGTGCCTGGCGAACCATGCCATCAATGATCGTCAGGTTGAAGGCGGCGCAGACGGCGGAGATGTCATCGTCCAGACGTTTGGACACCTTATAGGCGCGAAATTGCTGATCGGCACTGGCCAGCGGTACGCGAATGCGCTCGATGAACTCACCTTGCTCGCGAGCGGTGATCTTGTAGTCGATGAAGTAGTCTTCCAGCGCCAGCGTACGGCGGCGTATGCCCTGGCGTAGCACAAGCTCGGCGCCCAGGGCGATCAAAAGCGGCGGCGAGTCACCGATCGGCGAAGCGTTGCCGATATTGCCGCCCAGCGTGCCTTGGTTACGGATTTGCAGGGAGGCGAAGCGGTGCAGCAGCGCGCCGAAGTCTGGGTATTCCTCGGCCAGCAATGCGTAGCAGTCGGACAAAGGTGCGGCGGCGCCCAGTTCGAGGCCATCGTCCCGTCGCTCGAGCTGCTTCATCTCGGCTACATGCCCGACGGCGATCATCAATGGCAGCTCGCGATGCAACTGGGTGACCTCTAGGGCCAAGTCAGTGCCACCGGCCAGGAGCCGTGCGTCGGGAATCGCCTCGTAGAGCGAAGCCAGTGCCTCGACGGTCAAGGGCACCAGGCAGCGCTTATGGCCGTCATTGAGCTCAGCGGTCGTCTGCGGGGCGATGGCTTGCAGGCGCGCCAGTGTCTGCGCTTCGGCGGCATCGAACTGATCGGGCACATGCTGGCTGCAGCTCTGTTTAGCGGCGGCGAGGATCGGTCGGTAGCCAGTGCAGCGGCACAGGTTGCCGGCCAGCGCTTCATGAGCTTGCGCCCTGTCCGCCGTCTGGCTGTTTTTCTGCAAGGCGAACAGGGACATGACAAAGCCGGGCGTGCAGAAGCCGCACTGCGAGCCATGGCAATCCACCATGGCCTGCTGCACGCTGTGCAGCTGCCCCTGGTGCTTGAGATCTTCCACCGTGATCAGTTGCTTGCCATGCAAGGCCGATACGAAGGTTAGACACGAATTGAGCGTGCGGTAGCGCAGGCGCTCCTGGCCCGGCGCGCCTTCCCGTTCGGCCACCACCACGGTACAGGCACCGCAGTCGCCCGAGGCGCAGCCTTCCTTGGTGCCTCTCTTGCCGGCCTGTTCGCGCAGGAACTCGAGCACGGTCGTGTTCGGGTCGAGTGCGGTTTCGGTACGCAATGCCTGATTGAGCAAGAACTGGATCATGCGGCACCTCTACAGGATGCGGAGCGCTTCGAGTGTTTGCTGCACGATAGATGGCTTTGTAGCCGATTAAAAGCTGATCGATCGGCCATGAATTGACGGGTGAGCGGCAAACCGCGCCACATAGTCGAGCGTGCGTTCATCAAAGCGATCTCCAGCAGATTAAATCAGACGGCGGACGTTTGGGATTCGCGGCGATAAGCGTAGGTGTCGGCAAAGCGCGACAGCAGCCACGCAGCGGCCGTGGTGTCCGGGTACTTGGGTGGAATGTCCGGCCCGTGGCAGCCAGGCAGGCAGCTGATCAAGGTGTCCGGATCGGGCTCGGCGAAGAATGGCATGGAGTAGCGGTCCACTCCGCTGGGACTGATTACCCTATGGGGTGTCGACTTGTAACGATCATTGCTCCAGCGCGCCATCATGTCGCCGATGTTGACCACGTAGGTACCTTCGATGGGTGGCGCATCGATCCAGTCGCCCTGAGCGCTCCGGGCCTGCAGGCCGCCGACCTGATCCTGATGAAGCAGCGTGACGCAGCCGTAATCTGTGTGTGCTCCGGCACCTTGCTGCTTAGTATCGCCAGCGCTCTGGCGCGGTGGATAGTGAATCATGCGAAACGCACTCATGGGCGCTACGAAGCGCTGGTCGAAAAAGTCTCGGTCGATGCCCAGGGCGAGGGTAATGGCGCGTAGGACGGTACAGGCAAGGGCTTGCATGTCCTGGTAGTGGGTTTCCAGCAGTGCCTCCCAGCCCTCCAGATCCGGATGCCGGTTAGGCCCGCGCAGCGGCTTGCCGGCCAGGACGTCCGGGTGATTGGCCGGCACATGAAAACCCATGTCGAAGGTTTCCTTCAGGTCGCTCGGCAGGTTCGGGTCCAGTTGTTCGGTCGCCACGGCGCCATAGCCACGATGGTGCTGGCTCTGCGTAATGTCGATCTTCAGCTTTTCCTCGACAGGCAGTGCGAAGAAGCGCTGGGCATAATCCTGCAGTTGTGCAAGGCGCGTGGCAGGAATCGGGTGCCCCTTGATATAGAAAAAGCCCCAGGTGCGACAGGCTTGGTCAATATCACGGGCAACGGTCTGCCAGCCGGTGTCCTCGGCAGAATAGAGCGGCGCGATGTCAATGATGGGCAGTGACTGGGTCATGGTGATGGCTTGCTCGCTAAACGGTTGTTCACGATGTGCGGCAATGGGTCCAACGGTATTGAAACGTCTTCGCTTCGCCACCGTTTGGCTCTCGCTCGCGAGAAACGGGCGCTGCAAAGGCGTCCCATCGTTTCACTGCGGCAACTCGGCTTTTACGCCTTCCACGTAGTAATTCATGCCGGCGAGGTCCGCCGTGGTAGCCGTCGCGCCTTCGGCGATCCGAACCTTGCCGCTCTGGTCCTTGATCGGGCCGGTGAAGGGATGGAAGTCACCGCTTTTGATGCTGACGATGATCTGTTCAGCTTCGCCTTTCACGTCGGCGGGTACCAGATCGCTGATCGGCAGCTCGATGGTGTCGTCGTGCAGGCCGCCCCAGAAATCCTGTGGCTTCCAAGTGCCATCCATAACCGCCTGGGTGGTCTGGATGTAATAAGGGCCCCAGTTGTTGACAATGGAGGTCAGCACAGCCTTCGGGCCGAAGTGGGCCATGTCCGAGGCGTAACCGATGGAGTAGACACCCCGACGCTCAGCGGCCTGGATCGGGGCCGGACTGTCGGTGTGCTGGAAAATGACGTCTGCGCCCTGATCGATCAGGGCATTGGCGGCATCGGCTTCCTTACCCGGGTCGAACCAGGTATTTACCCAGACCACCTTGAGCTCAGTGCCTGGGTTGTACTTGTTCAGAGCCAGCTGGATCGAGTTGATGTCGCGGATTACCTCAGGAATAGGGAAGGAGGCCACGTACCCGACGATCTTGCTTCTGGTCATCTTGGCCGCGAGAAAACCGCCTACGTAACGGCCTTCATAGGAGCGTGCCAGATAGGTGCCGAGGTTCTTGTCCTGTTTATAGCCCGTGGCGTGCTCGAACTTCACCTTGGGGAACTGCTTGGCAACCTTGGTCGTGGCGTTCATGTAGCCGAAGGAGGTGGTGAAGATGAGGTCATAGCCGCTTTTGGCCATGTTGCGGATGACCCGTTCGGCATCGGCGCCTTCCGCCACGTTCTCGACGAAGGTTGTCTGCACCTTGTCGCCGAAATGCTCGGCAACCTGCTGCCGACCCTGTTCATGCTGGTAGGTCCAGCCGTGGTCGCCGACCGGGCCAACATAGACGAAGCCGACCTTCAGCGGATCGGCAGCCGAGGCGCTCAGCGCGGCGGTGAAACCCATGGCTGCGACTAGCGTGCGCAGCAATTTCGAGCGAATGCTTCTTTGCATGACGAGATGACGCTCCTATAGTGGGAAGGCCGGATGCTCCACGGCACGCTCGTCCACTGCAAAAAGTTGACCAAGTGGACAGGTTACGTCGATACAGGGGCTCGGCCGTTGTGGTCGGCGCGAAATGGACTCCGGTTGGTGCAACAAAGGATGTCGTCGCTGCAAAACGGTGCGGGAAGGGCGTCCTCCCGGACAGGAAGACGCCGCCGTACCTTCACTGGACCAATCGTTTAGCAGCCTGACGGTGATCGGCGATCAGCCCGGCCACATCCAGCCCTTCGATCTGCCCATCCACGACCCGCCACTGCCCACCGACCATGACGCGGTCTGCCCGGTGCGCACCGCACAGCAGCAGGGCAGCGACCGGGTCGTGGCTGCCAGAAAACTGCAGCTCGTCCTGCTTGAAAAGGGCCAGGTCCGCCTGCTTGCCGACAGCGAGCTCGCCGATGTCCTTACGCCCCAAAACGTGTGCCGATCCCCGGGTCGCCCAGCTCAGCACCCGCTCGGGCGTGATCTGCTCTGCCCCGTAGCGTAATCGTTGCAGCAGCAGGGCCTGGCGAGCCTCGAGGATCATGTTGGAGCCATCGTTAGAGGCCGAGCCGTCGACGCCCAGACCGATCACGGCGCCGGCCTCTTCCAACTCCAAGGTGCGGCAGATACCCGAGGCGAGCCGCATGTTCGAACAGGGGCAATGGCAGATGCCGACACCCGCTGCGCCGAGTCTAGCGACTTCGCAATCGTCAAAATGGATGCCATGGGCCAGCCAGGTACGTGGGCCGAGCCAGCCGACGCTTTCCAGGTAGTCCACCGTACGCATGCCGAAACGCTGCTGGCAGAATTCTTCCTCATCCAGCGTTTCGGCCAGATGCGTGTGCAGGCGGACGTCATGCCGTTCGGCCAGTGCCGCGCTGGCGCGCATGATGTCAGGCGTCACCGAGAAGGGCGAGCAAGGTGCCAGACCGATCTGGATCTGCGCCCCATCGCCCCGCTCATGGTAGAGGCCGATCAGGCGTTCGCTGTCCAGCAGGATCGCCTCGGCCTGCTGCACCGTGTGCTGTGGCGGCAGACCGCCGTCCGCCTCGCCCAGACTCATCGAACCGCGAGTGAGCAGCGCGCGCATACCCAGCGCCCGCACCGCCTCGACCTGGATGTCGATGGCATCTTCCAGCCCATCTGGAAACAGGTAGTGATGGTCGGCGGCCGTGGTGCAGCCCGACAGCAGCAACTCAGCCAACGCCACGCGGCTGGCCAGTGCCAGCGCATCCGGCGTGAGCCGGGCCCAGACGGGGTAGAGCGTCTTGAGCCAGGGAAACAGCGGCTGATTGACCATTGGTGCCCAGGCGCGCGTGAGTGTCTGGTAGAAGTGATGATGGGTATTGACCAGGCCAGGCAGTACGACATGGTCCCGGGCGTTAAACACCTCGTCCACCGGCGCGGCAGGTGACTGCCCGACAGCGAGCAACTCGGTGATGACACCGTCATGGATGACCAGGCCGCCCGAGGCGTCTTGGTTGTTGGCAGTAAAAGTGGCGAGGGGATGCTTGATCCAGAGGCGGGTAGCGGACATGCCGGCTCCTCCTGAAAGTGTGGGTTCAGATACGTGAGCCAGCTCAGTTATGCCCTGTCTGCTGATCCAGGGGCCGTGGGGCAAGGGAAAGGGTAGCAAACGTCGAGCTTAGGGATCACGGTGAAAACAGTAGGCAGCACTGCGTTTCAGCAATTTTGGCGTCGGCTTGTTTATATCCTGCGATGGCTGTTACGCACGTAGGCATCAAGAAAGTTGCCTGCCTTTGATTACTCATCTTGGCTTCAGCCGCAATCGGGCTTAACCACCCGCCTTCCATGACTGCCCCAGCGACACCGGCGCATATAACCGCGTCCTTACGGCGTCGCGCGAAAGCAGGACCAGCACGATAATGGTCGCCACGTAGGGCAGCATTGCCAGCAGGTTGCCGGGGATCGACAGGCCGATGCCCTGGGCGACCAGATGTAGGATACTGGCAAGGCCAAACAGGTAGGCGCCGAGCAGGACGCGGCCCACGCGCCAGCTGGCGAAGACCACCAGTGCCAGAGCGATCCAGCCGCGGCCGGCGGTCATGTTTTCGGCCCACATCGGCGTGTAGGCCAGCGACAAATACCCGCCCGCCAGCCCGGCCATGGCGCCGCCAAACAGCAAGGCCAGCACGCGCACTCGCAGGACCGGCAAACCCATGGCGCTGGCGGCGTTAGGGTTTTCACCCACGGCCTGGATGATTAAACCGACGCGGCTCTTGAGCAGCGCCCAGGTCACCAGGACGAACAGTGCAAAAGACAGGTACACCAGCACATCCTGGCCAAACAGCATGCGGCCGATCAGGGGTATCTCGCTGAGCAGCGGAAGGTTGATGGGTTCGAAGCCGGCCAGGGGTTTGCCGACCCAGCCGGCGCCGACGAACGACGACAGCCCGACCCCGAAGATGGTCAGAGCCAGACCGGTCGCGACCTGGTTGGCATTGAAGCCCAGGGCCACGACGGCGAAGAGTTGCGACAGCAGCATGCCTGCCAGGCAGGCCACCAGCACGCCGAGCCAGAGGCTGCCGGTGGCAAAGGCCGCGATGAAGCCGGCCACGGCGCCGAACAGCATCATGCCCTCTTGGCCGAGGTTCAGCACGCCGCTCTTTTCACAGACCAGCTCGCCCAGTGCCACCAGCAGCAGTGGCGTACCAGTGCGCACCATGGCGTAGAACAGGTTCGTCAGCAGATCTATATCCATCACATATCTCCCTGTCAGCCGGCCGGTTGGTGTTCGAGTCGTGGCGCGCGTCGGGGCCAGCCCTTCAGGCGCAGTCGATAGACGATCAGCACATCGCACGCCAGCAGGTAGAACAGCACCATGCCTTGGAATAGCTGGCTGATCGAGGTTGGCAGATTGGCCGCCATCTGAGCGTTCTCGCCGCCCAGATAGAGCAGGGCCATGAGTAAGCTGGCGAAGACGATGCCGAGCGGATTGAGCCGCCCCAGAAAGGCCACGGTGATCGCGGCGTAGCCATAGCCCGGCGAGACCTGCGGAACCAGCTGGCCGATCGGGCCGGTCACCTCGCAGACGCCGGCCAGTCCCGCCAGTGCCCCGCTGAACAACAGCGCAATCCAGATCAGCCGTTTCTCGCGAAAGCCGACGAAACCGGCGGCGCGCTTGTCCAGGCCAAGGACCTTGATCTGGAAGCCGAGAAAACTTTTCTGCAGCAGCACCGACACCACGACCAGCGCGAGCAGGGCAAAGCACAGTCCGGCATGTACGCGTAGATCGTCGATGATGACCGGCAGGCGTGTGGCATCGCCAAACATCGCCGACTCGGGGAAATTGAAGCCCTGAGGGTCCTTCAGCGGACCATGCACGCAGTAGAGCAGGAGGTTCAACGCGATGTAGTTGAGCATGATGCTGGTCAGGATCTCGTTGGCGTTGAACTGCGTGCGCAACCAGGCGCACAACCCTGCCCAGGCCGCACCGCCCAGGATGCCAGCGAGCAGAGCTAGTACCAGTGCCCATGACGAGGCCCAGTCGATGACATTGACCGCCACGGTGCTGCCGGCCAGCGCGCCAATGAGCAGTTGGCCCTCGGCGCCGATGTTCCAGATACGCGCCTGGTAGACCACCGCCAGGCCCAGCGCACAGAGCAGGATCGGCAATGCCTTGACCAGCAGTTCGGAGACGCCGTAAAGATCGCTGATCGGGTCGATGAGCAGGATGCGCAGGGTTTCCAGAGGCGGATGGTCGAGTATGGCAAAGAGCAGGGCGCCGCTGATCAACGTCAGCAGGCCGGCCAGTACCGGCGAATACCACAGCATGGCGCGGGACCGCTGGCCACGGGGTTCGAGGGATAACAGCATGGCGGTGTTCTCGTCAGGCAGCGGCGGAAGTAGGGGCGTCGAATTGACCAGCCATCCAGCGACCGACATCGCCGGGCGTGCAACGTACGGTCGCCACAGGCGGCGAGAGACGGCCATGGCTCAGGGCCGCGATACGGTCGCTGATCTGGAACAGCTCTTCGAGATCCTCGGAGACTACCAGGATCGCCGCACCGGCATCTCGCAGTTCGATCAGCGCCCGATGAATCGCCGCCGCCGCGCCGACGTCCACGCCCCAGGTCGGGTGCGCGGCGATCAGCAGCCTGGGCTGCTGCAGGATCTCGCGGCCGAGAATGAATTTCTGCAGGTTGCCGCCAGAGAGGCTGCGAGCGGCCGTTTCGGTGTTTGGTGTCTTCACGGCGAAGCGCTCGATGACGCGTTGCGCAAACGCCTGGACCTTGCCACGGCGAATCAGGCCGTTGCCGATCAGGCCCCCCTGCTGGAAAGCGGTGAGTAGGCCATTATCCGTCAGGCTCATGTCTGGCACGGCGCCATGACCGAGGCGCTCGGCCGGGACGAAAGCCATGCCCAGCCGTCGCCGGGCATCGGGCCGCAGGTGCGCGATCGGACTTTCGCCGAAGCAGACGCAATGGCTGTCCTTGGCTGAGAGACGTTGCTCACCGGATAACAGTGCCAGCAGCTCGTCCTGCCCGTTGCCAGCGACTCCGGCGATGCCCATGATCTCGCCAGAACGCACCTGAAAGCTCACGTCTTTCAGCGACATGCCGAACGGATCGGCGTTGTGCCACGATAAGGCACTCACCTGCAGAAACGGCGTCTTGCCCTCGACTTTGGGATACTCCGCTTCCAGCCCCTCGGCCTCGCCAACCATGAGCCGAGCAAGCTCTAGATCAGAGCACTCGGCCGGCACGCAATGACCGGAAACCCGACCACCCCGCAGCACCGTGGCACGCTGGCACAGAGCCCGGACTTCGCCAAGCTTGTGGCTGATAAAAAGGATGCTACAGCCATCGCTGGCCAGGCGGTGCAGCGTGACGAACAGATCATCGGCCTCTTGCGGTGTGAGGACAGAAGTGGGCTCATCGAGAATTAGCAATTTGATGTCCTGCATTAGGCAACGAATGATCTCGACTCGTTGGCGTTCGCCAATGGACAGGCTGTGCACGAGCCGTTGTGGCTCTAGCGGCATGCCGTAGCGCTGGGAGACTTCACGAATCTTTGGTTCGAGCTGCCCCGGTGTTCCAGCCGACCGGCCTAGGGCCAGGGCGATGTTTTCCGCTACAGTCAGGGTTTCAAAAAGAGAGAAGTGCTGGAATACCATGCCGACCCCGCGTTGCCGCGCCTGGGCTGGGTCCCGCATGATAACCGGCTCCCCTTCCCAGCGAATTTCGCCGCCGTCGGGCTGCGTCAAGCCATAGATGATCTTCATCAGCGTGCTCTTGCCCGCTCCATTCTCCCCGAGCAGCGCATGGATTTCGCCAGGCTTGATCTGAAGGGCGATGCGATCATTGGCCAGGCAACCTGGATAGCGTTTGGTGATGCCGTGCAGTTCCAGGCGCAACCAGTCGGAGGACTCGAGCATGGTGATTATCCAGTCGATATTAGTGACGTCAGCTTAAGCAAAAAGCTGGCCAGATGGTCAGGAAATGACCTGGAGCCGTTGTGCCGTGGCTTGCGGCCTTTTGTCGGGAGAGACCAGTCGAATGAGCTGCTCCGGTTTGGTGCTATTGATTGAATGTGAAGGCTAATGAACGCCTCAGAATGGGGCGGAATGGAAGTATGGAGATTACTTGGGAGCATTGCGTTAAAGAATCGTAGCTAAAGCATCTCCCATAGATTTTGCATTTCCCGCATCGGAGCGGCTTGAGCCACAATTTCTATGTTCCAGCGGAGCTGTAGTTTTCAAGCAGGATCGCGGCTAAAGCTCCTCCTACAATCACATGACGCCTCGCAGGGAAACCGGGCGGCGCTCCGCGTAGGCCGCGATTGGAACTGTTTGGCCTCAACCCACTTGTACAGCATTCAGAGGCATCAGCCCGCAGCCCTTGAGAATAACTTGGATAAGCGTCTTCGTGCCGAGTTCGAAGTCGGCTTTGGTAATGTGCTTGCTATCAGTGAGGCGCTTGATCTGGTCGGAGAAGTCCGCGTAGTGCTGGGTACTGCTCCAGATAAGAAAGATCAGGTGCATCGGATCAACCCGGTCCATCTTGCCGGCAGCGATCCAGGCCTCGAAGACGGCCGCGCGGTTGCGGAACCAGTTGCGATAGTCCTGGTTGAAATGCTCCGACAGACATTCACAGCCGCTGATAACTTCCATCGCGAAAATCTTCGAGGCCTGGGGCTGCTTGCGCGAGAACTCCATTTTGGTACGAATGTAGTCCGCTAAGGCAGTGGCAGGGTCGTCTTCCACGGTGAGTTGATCGAAGGCACTGTCCCAGAGCTCTAGGATGTCGCGCATCACCTCGACATACAGGCTCAGCTTGCTGCTGAAGTAATAGTGCAGGTTGGCCTTGGGTAGTTCGGCTCGCAGGGCGATGGCTTTCATGCTGGTGCCCTTGAAGCCGTAGCGGGCGAACTCTTCGGCAGCCGCGGCCAAAATGAGCTTCTCGTTCTTCTGACGGATCCGCCCGGCCGGCTTGCTGGTCGAGGTATAAAGTGAAGGGGTGGCTTCGTTTATCTTCATGATCACTTACCTGAACATACGAGGGGGGCGAACTATGTCCGGTGCCCTGGCAGCGCATCATAGCGAGCCAATAAGGAACCGCGAAAGTCCGTGTTTGGCCAATCGCCTCTTCGGGGCAGCCAATGGGGGCACGGCTTCACGGAGCGAGTTGCCTATTGAAGATAGAGGCACTGACCCAAAGTAAGGCATTACAGTTCGGAGCACGACCGTCGCGTCTAGGCACGATACATGAAGTCAACCGTCCCGCGTAATGACTTCGAGCAGCTCGATCCCGACCCGCAGATTGGAATTAGGTTTAATACGGGTGCCGATATGCTGCTCGCCACAAGCCAGACGCGCCGGCACGAACAGATGGGGCTTGCCGCCGACGCGTCTCCCCATCAGACTCAGGCCCCAACCCTTGACGACTTCCTTGCCGGGGCCCAGCTTGATGTCAGAAATTATCAGTTCATCATTCATTGCGTGTTTTTGCCTTCGGCCAATTACGTCGCAGCAGCGCATGGTCGCTGCGGTCGCTGCGGTCGTGGCGGCTGGCGCGGTCTGCGCATCCGGGCGATGACCCTGGGGCGGAAGGTGACAACTCGGATATTTGCTGACACCGGTTCGGGCAAGTCCAACACCCTGGTCTTGCGGATAGTACTTATGCTGTGCCACATGCGAATCGATCCGGCACGGCTGACTCTCATCTCGTTCACCAATGCCTCCTGCGCCCACCTGTGCGAGTAATCACAATGGGTCCTGGTATTCTGGCGGTGGAAGGCGGTCATCGCGGGCTCCTGGCCGTGTCCGATAACTCCACCTTGCCCTACAAATCTGCTGATGCAGGTCCACCCGGGCCAATTAATCTGGCTGCGATCAAGCGGCTAAATCTGGATTGAGACTATATAGGGTATGCCTCTTGATCTATTGGCGCTTATTTAAATGCCACAGCCCAAACCAGAGTACAGCCTGTGCAGATAGGCCAATGGTTAGAATAAAAAGCGCAACGGTCATGATCTTCCATTAGCCCACTGCGTAGCCAAAGCAGGCAACAACAGCGGCCAGTATTCCTATCAGGAGGGGAGTACGCCTGAGCCAGCGGGTCTCGTGCTGTACCTGGGCGTCGAGCATGGCGATTAACTTTTCCCTGTCCTTGTGCATGGTGTTTTCTTACGACGTAGAGGCGAGGATGAATCTGTGTGCAGCATAGACACCGAAACGTTAATGCCGTTGCCGCCGGAGTAGCCACTTGCAT
Source organism: Pseudomonas sp. WAC2 (assembly GCF_030403525.1). Classification (NCBI taxonomy): domain Bacteria; kingdom Pseudomonadati; phylum Pseudomonadota; class Gammaproteobacteria; order Pseudomonadales; family Pseudomonadaceae; genus Pseudomonas; species Pseudomonas sp. WAC2. Next base: position 135,006 of record NZ_JAUEPD010000004.1, on the reverse strand, counting down.
CACAGGATCTGGATGTTAGCGTCGATACGAGTCAATCAATGCGTGCGACGTATGCCTATCCAAGCATGTGTGAATTTGACCTTAAATCGGGAAAGACTGGCGAATGCGATTTCGGTCGCGACGAGGGCCGTTTGCTCAATCTGCGCGGAGGCTTTGATGCTGAGGCCTAGCAGGTGATCGAGGAGAAACGACGCACTGAGGATGATGCTCGCTTTGATCCAGTAACAACCACCATGCAGGTGCGGTTTGATATTAGCAAGGTGACGCCCGAGCTGCTGAGAGATCTGCTGCCATGTCTGATATGGATGAGGCGTTGATCAATATCCAGTCTACGTGCGGGATAAGAACTGGCGATCTGGCAGGCTTCTTTTCTGTGGAGAGCAGTGGTCTGAAATCACGGCACTGACAGGCTGCGGAGTGCAAGTAGCGTCTGCCAGCTTCCCTAAGGTAGACGTTGCCGCATTTGTCATCTATCTAGAGTGAAAGGTCATTTCCAAAACATCCGCTATGCTTTAAGCCACCGCCATGTCTGGATGACGGTCCCGGCAGACGTTTACAAAAGCGAGGTCAGGCTGTGTGAGTGCCGGTGCTCCTCTTGGCCGAAAAGCTCGGCTTATCTATGAGCATTTATGGAGTTTTCTATGAAACGTTCAGCACTTTCGATAGGGATAACGTTGCTATTGGCCTCCTTTGCCATCCAAGCAGATAACAACATTGCGGAGCAATATCAGGATGGGACAGGGCTCAGTTCGTCGCTTAACCAGGCAGGATCGGACAACTATTCCTTGCAGCGTCAGGAAGGAGGCCGATATGACACCATCGAGACACGTCAGGTGGGCACCGGAAACCGGGCGACTGCGCTTCAGAATGGGTTTGGAGAAGGGAACATACAAATCGATCAAAATGGAGCAGCCAATCAGGCAATGGTTCAGCAACAGCCAGGCAGTGAAAGCTACACGGCTGCTAATGGTGGGTCTATCAGCCAGGCAGGTAGTGGAAACCTGTCGGAGGTGACTCAGGGCGGAATCCAGAATTATGCGCAAAGCCTGCAATCTGGAGATAACAATGGACATACTGTCATGCAGGACGGTTACCTGAATTACGCAAGCCTTGCCTCTTACGGAGATAATAATAGGATCTCGGTATCGACACTCGCAGGTGCCCTGTCAATGGATAACAGCGTAGGCGCCATTCAGGTTGGTAACGCTAACACAGCTGTTATAGAGCAAAGTGGTATAGGGACGTACATTAGGGCAAGACAGGAAGGTAGCGGCAATACTGTTGAAGCGCTTCAACGAAATGAAGGTGACAGTTTGGCTCCTGATGCCATTGTCTTTATATATGGCGATGATAACCGACTTACTATCGATCAGAATGGCGCCTCCCGTCTGGAGGCTTACCAGGATGGGAGCTCTAATAGCGTAAGCGTCCGGCAGGAGCATCAACACACCGGTTCGGCATCTAGTCTGTTAACGGATGTCATTGGCTCGAATAACAGCATTGATGTCTCTCAGGTCAGCAATGAACTTAGCCTCCCAAGCAAGATGACTATTACCCAGCGTGGTGATGAGCTTGACGTTACCGCCCGCCAGGACAATACAAGTAGCGGTAACCTTGAGGTGTTTCAGAGCGGGTTGCGGGGGGTTGCCACTGTGCAGCAGAGCGGTATTTATAACGAGGCTAAGCTTGTTCAAAACGGTATGGCAAATAGCGCAAGTATTAGCCAGCAATGATACCTTTGCTTAGGCGATATGACTGTTGTGCTGCAGCAGAAGAGCCTTGTTTCGGATATACACGCCTGCTCTGCCAGGTGTGTATTCTTAAAGACAGCACCCTTTTACTGATTTATCAGAACTAAATGACTGCTAGAGGTTTGAGTAGACTCTTGTGGCTACAATGCACGCCCGTCTCGTTTGCCCTGCGTGTGTCCCGCTACGAGTTACGCAATGTTGCATGCAAGGTTTCGCGCGCAAGCGCTAGACATGGCCCGACGGCCAGATTCCCGGGGAGCTGCGTGACGCTCAACTCTGTCCCTCTATTATCAAGAATACGCTGGGTTTTGATCGGAGCTGCCATCGTTGCAATCGAATTCAGTAGCCCTAGCTCGTGCAAAGCCCGTGCTGCATTTCCTGGCAAGTAGAGCCCGGTGCCTCCCTGTGGCGCATCGGCCTTGCGCTCGACCAAGTCGGGCTTGTTCTAGCGCCCTAGCCATTTCAAGGCCAGCTATACCTCCGCCAACTATTATTATCCTCACTGCATTACCCGTTAAGACACAGATATTGTAGCCCTCGAACCATGCGCAGCGAGAACCATGTCGGCAGCACGTTCACCAATGACAACGCATGGAGCCATCGTATTGCCGACGGTTATTCGAGGCATGATCGAGGCATCCGCGATTCGAAGTTTCTCAATGCCATACACGCGAAGCTGACAGTCAACCACTGACATCGCATCGCGACCCATTTTTGCAGTGCAGGACTGATGCCAGTAGGTCACGGCAGCATTACGGATGAACTGCTCCATAGCGCGACGTTCTTTCGGGCCAGGAACGACCTCGCGCTTTACCAACCCGTTGAAGGCTTCGCTGTTGCCGATCGCCCGGCACAGGTCGATCGACGCGAGCGCCGCGGCCATATCCTCAGGGGCGCTCAGCGATTCCGGCTCAATGAGTGGAGCGTCCTGTGGGCCGGCACCAGACAGGCGCACGCGCCCTCGACTAACAGGCCTGGCCAGCCCTGCAAACATCGTCCAGCCATGTTGCGGCGGCTGAACACCGACCTCAGAGGGAGAGGGCACTGGAAACTCGAGCTGACATTACAGCAGGTCTGGAGCGTCCAGGCGGCTGTCGCTCCTCCAGTACAGGGTGGTTTCACATCCACTACCGCCTATCAGCTGAGGTTGCCGATACTCCCAGGTACAGCCAAAAGCAATATGGTCCTGAAGATTTTGACCCAGACCTGGAAGGTGATTGATCAAGGCGATGCCATGGGCGCGCAGTTGATCCTCCGGACCAATCCCCGACTGCATGAGTACCTTTGGCGTATTTACCGCGCCCATAGATAGAATGACTTCAGCTCCAGCATGAAAGCGGTGCCGCTTGCCGTCCACTACCGCTTCAACACCGATTGCCTTTGTCCCGCTAAGCAGTACACGGGTTACCAATGCACCGGTCAGAACCGTCAAATTCGGATGCTGCAGCCGTGGCCGGATATAGGAGTCGTAAACGGATTCGCGCTTGCCCTGGTTGATGCGCAGATCGGTAATCGCGACCCCGCCCGGGCTTTCCATCATCTCTCCATTGGGGCTTTCATATCTAGGAATGTCCAGACAGCTGGCTGCTTCCAATGTCGCCCAGGCGAGGGGCTGAGGTGTGGCTGGCTGCTCAACATGCACGGGCCCGCCTGAGCCGCGCCGCACTGCATCCGGACTTCCTTGCCAATTCTCAATCCTGCGATAGTAATCTAATACTGAGTTGTAGCCCCAGGCGGGATCGCCGGACTCGGCAGCGAAATAATCCCAGTCCGAGCGGTGCCCGCGCGCCCAGACCATTACATTGATGCTAGATCCACCTCCGAGCCCTTTGCCCATGCTCAGGGAAAGGCGACGATCATTGAGGTGCGAATTAGGTTGCCCCTCGAAAGCCCAGTCGCGATCCGTACCGAGGTTCATCGGCCATTGTGCCGGTTCGACAACCTCCGGTCCGGAATACGCGTTGCCTGCTTCTATCAGCAAGACGCGTGCGTTGTTATGGTCGGCAAGGCGGGCAGCAACCACGCATCCCGTCGTACCTGCACCACACACAATGAAGTCATAGCTCTGAGCATATAGAAGGTTCATGTCCGCTCCGTATCAATGTAACGAGTGAGTTCAGGAGTATCAGTGGCGTCACGAAGGGATCACTGACCGCCATCGCTTCGCACTGCTTCGAGAATTACCTTGGCTACCTCGGCGGGTTGTGACTGTTGAGGAACATGACTCGTGTGTAGCTCATTCAATTGCGCGCCGATACGCTTTGCAGTAGCGCGCTGGACGTCGGGGTGAATCATCCGGTCCTCAGTGGCCAGCAGATACCAGGACGGTTTGGTCTTCCAGGCAGAGACAGTCGTTCTATCCTCGAATGCAGATGCCTTGATGGGCCCTTGCGTTGCGGTCATCACGGCGGTCTGCGCTGCAGGGAGGTCCTGGGCGAAGTCCTTGGCCATGCCTTCTGGCGTCAGGTAGAGGAAGCCATTGCCGTCTGCCTTGATTTGACTGATACCAGGAGGCGTAGGCGCGCCCTTGCCCTGTTCGCCGCTGGTTTGTCCGGCATCCGGCGCGAATGCGGCGACATATACCAGAGCGCTGACTTTCTCGTCGCTGCCGGCCTCGGTAATCACGGTACCGCCCCATGAATGGCCAACTAGAACTACTTTTCCCTGCTGGTTATTTAAGACACGGTGTGTAGCGGCAACATCGTCGGCAAGCGAAGTGAGCGGATTTTGCACGACCGTAACGGCAATCCCTTCAGCCTGAAGCAGCGGCACGACTTTGGCCCAGTCGGATCCGTCGGCGAATGCGCCATGTACGATCACCACCGAAGGCGTTGTATCCTCCGCTTGACTAGTACTTGCGATAAACGTGCCTGTAAGGGCAAAGGCGAAGGCGGCGACTTTTGATCTGAGTGTTTTCATTGAATTGGCTCCTGTGTGGGAGCTCAAATTCTGCTGACTGGCCTGCTTTGTGTGCATCGGTCATTTATCCGACCCGGGGTATTTTCAATGAATAGCGCGTTGGCACTGAACATCTCATTGAGCGGAGCACTGGGAGTAATTGCCCAGGTCGGTGACCTCAGCATGGGACAGCCCCTCCGGCATTCCCGGCGCGTTGCCGAACTGGCGCGGATGCTGGCGCGGGCCAGGCACGGCGACGGTGAGCACCTGAGAGTAGCGGAACAGGTCGCCCTACTGCGCTGGTCTGGCTGTACCGCAAACGCCGAAGGGTTTGCGGATCTGTTGGGTAATGATGTAGATGGTCGCCGCGCGATGCTTGACCTTACTCTAGGCAAGGAGGAAATGAAGGCGGTGCATCAGGCAGCCCCGCTTGCGGTCGTGCACTGTGAGGTATCTGGAGAAATAGCCAAAACCCTCGAACTTGGTGCCGCTGTCAAGGCAGGCCTGTGCCACGTATTCGAAACCTACGACGGGACTGGCCGGCCGCAGGGCCTGACGCATGAGCATATCCCGGAGGTCGCCTATCAAGTGGTGCTTGCTGGTGATCTGGATATTCTCAGCCGAGCCTATGGCCTTGATGCGGCGCTACGCTGGATCCATGAACAGTCGGATCGGCGCTATCCTGCTTATCTCGCATCGTTGCTCATAGGAAACGCTAGGGAATGGCTGGCGGACCTAGAGGCGTCCTCCAAACTCACTGACCATGAGCAGGCCGAACGTTACGTCTCGCTAACGCTGGTGGGAGACGTGATTGACCTGAAGCTGCCTTGGTTGGCAGGGCATTCACGACAGGTGGCGCATGTCGCCATGGAAGCTGCACGCCAGTGGGGGCTGAGTGAGCCAGCCCTTACCGAGATCGGAAAGGCAGCGCTTGTCTACAGTCTCGGTCGGGCAGCCGTTTCCAACCACCTCTGGAATACCGAGGGGGCGCTCCCATACGGCGCTGCGGAGCGGGTACACCTCGTTCCCTACTGGACGCAACAGGCGCTAAGACCTTTTAATGAGTTGGCCGCGTCTGGAGAGATTGCAGCCCATGCTTATGAACGGCTCAACGGCAGTGGCTATTTTCGAGGCGTAATGGGCGATGCGCTGTGTGCCGAGCACCGACTGCTCGCCGCTTCCGTAGCCTGGGTCGCACTGAGGCAAGCCCGGCCATGGCGGCCGGCCTATAGCGAATCAGAGGCGGCGAGACTACTCGAGCAGGATGTTGGCAGTGGCTTGTTTGACAACAATGCGTGCCAAGCGGTGATTGCGGCCGCACGGGGCGAGCGGGGGATTTATAAGCCCAAGGCTTCGTTACTGACGACGCGTGAGTGTCGCATCCTCCTTGAAATCAGCCGTGGCGCCAGCAACAAGCAGGTAGCGCGGCTGCTGGACATCAGTCCGAGCACGGTTCGCACACACGTGGAAAGCATCTTTCGCAAGCTGGAATGCTCGACCCGCGCAGCGGCTACATTGAAAGGCCTGACACTTGGTTTGATCGCTTGATGCTGGCGGCGACCATAGCCCGCGGCTCTCTGTTGCAAGTGCGCCAGAGATAAACATGAATCACGCTCGTGCGTTTTGTCTGGCTTGATGGGCGCGAGCGAGGGTGATGAACGCCTTGAGCGCGGCGGAGGGGTTGCGACGGTTCGGGTAGTACAGGCAGAGATTGTCTCTGGGCGGTGTCCACGCTTCCAATATCCGCTCGAACTGTCCGGTCTCGATTTCACCTATTACGTCCTGCTCCATAAAGAATCCGAGCCCCATGCCCTCCTGCACTACCCATTTGACGACGCTGGGCTCATCAAGCGTGAGCGGCCCGCTTACATCGAGCCTGGTTACTTCTCCATCTCGTTCGAAATGCCACGGGAAGATTGCGCCATTGGGTAGGCGGACCCGGATGCATCGATGGTTGAGCAGATCAGGCGGCGCTTGTGGCTTGCCAAATTTTTCGAAGTACGCTGGTGTACCGACTACGGCGTACCGTTGCGGCAGGCCGAGAGGGATCACAATCATATCGCTGGGTACGAGGCTCGCGGAACGTACGCCAAAATCGAAGCCGTCAGCGACGATATCCACCAGGCGGCCTTCGGTAACGAGATCAATATGGACCTTTGGATGATGCCGCAAGAACTCTACTACCAGTGGTAGAAGTGCTGCTCGGGCAGCGCTGGCGAATGCATTGATACGCAGTGTGCCCGAAGGCCCCGCGTTGTGTGACCGTACTGCGTCGAGCGCAGCACGCAAGTCTTGCAGGGCTGGCCCCACCTGCTCCAGAAAGATCTTGCCCGCCTCAGTGACGGCCACGCTGCGTGTCGTGCGATTGAATAGCCGCGTTTCGAGACTCGCTTCCAGTTTGGCGATGGTGGCGCTCAACGCGGTGGTTGAAACATTGAGATCGATAGCGGCCTTGCGAAACGAAGCTCTGCGAGCGACCGCTAGAACAGCGTCCAACTCACTAAGCCCTAGACGAAGATCTGACATTGATTGTCCTAGATTATGGGATAGCTCATACGCTTTGTCCCAGTTGAACAAACTATTAGTCTGGTAGCAAGATCGCTTCGAGTAATCGATTCGGGAAACAGCAAATGAACGTTCAGCTTTCCAATGTCGTTGGGACATACCTCGACATCAGCAATGACGGTAACGTATCGCAGCGCAAGAATTGCTTCTGTTCACAGATCACGGCGTCTGGCGAGAGCAAAACGCATGAACGCATCAAGGCCATCGAAGCCTGGCGATATGAGGCCCGGGGGGCGGTCTCGTATCCAGTCCAACCTCTGCACGCCCTGCCTGGCGAGGGTAGGCTGACCGTCTTTGCACAGCTTACCGGCAACTTTCCTGCTGGCCCGGTCCAGCCTGGGTACGTATTCCTGCTGGAGGGCGATCAAGTCTGCTCACTGGAGATCATGCCATGCTAAAACTTGATTTGAGTAACAAGCGAGTCCTCGTTACCGGCGGCACCAAAGGCATCGGGAAAGCTGTAGTCGAACTGTTCCTGGCCGAGGGTGCGAAGGTGATTACCTCGGCCCGGCAGACGGACATTGAGATGCCGAATGACCTCTTCGTCCCGGCTGATCTCTCGACCCGGGAAGGCTGTGCTGCGTTGGTCGCCGCGATCAAGCAGCGACTGGGCGGCGTAGACATCATAATTCATGTCCTGGGCGGTTCGTCGGCACCTGGCGGCGGCTTCGCTGCGCTGGACGACGAACAGTGGCAACGTGAACTCAATCTAAACCTGTTTCCGGCGGTGCGCCTGGATCGCGCCTTGCTCCCCGATATGCTAGAGCGAAAGGCAGGGGTCATTATTCACGTGACTTCCATCCAGAGTCAGCTTCCTCTGCCAGAGGCTACACTAGCCTACGCGGCGGCTAAGGCTGCGCTCTCGACTTACAGTAAGGGTTTATCCAAAGAGGTCTCGCCCAAGGGGGTGCGTGTCGTCCGGGTCTCGCCGGGTTGGGTTGAAACCGAAGCGTCAGTTGCGCTTGCCGAGCGACTCGCGCAGGAGGCAGGTACTGACTATGAGGGCGGCAAGCAGATCATCATGGAAGCACTAGGGGGCATCCCGCTCGGGCGTCCATCCTCCCCGTCCGAAGTTGCTGAGCTGATTGGTTTTCTGTCTTCTCCTCGAGCGGCATCCATTACCGGAAGCGAGTTTGTTATCGACGGCGGAACAGTGCCAACGGCCTAGCCGTCTTTTTCACAGTATGTGTTAAACACTCGAATCAGGGAGTAGGGTGTGTTTACTCTTGGCCCACTGCAAACGTCTGTGGAAGGTTGCAGTGGTTCGGTTGTAGTTGTTTGAAGGGCTCCCTGCAAGACACTCAAATTAATGGGCTTATGGAAGCTGCACATGCTTCATAGCAGAGGCAGATATCAGGCCGGTTGTCTCAGGAGATGCTTATGTCCATGGAAATCACGCCCAGCGCCAGCCCCACACTATCCTTAACCTTGCCAACTAATCTGCAGAGTACCGAGCCGCGCTAAAACCTGAGAGGCTGAAATGTTTGCGTTCTGGCAGCAGAACCGCGAGCGCAGCTATGCCGAAGCAGGCAGAATTTTCAGCGAAAGGAAAAGCGCAAGGCGGGCTTTCGGGCCTGGGCAGACGCCCAGATCGAGGCGCTTGAGCCGCAGCAATATCGCAACATGGTTCGTACAGAGTTGAACCAGTTGGTGAGCGGAAACCGCGTACAGAGTGAACATAAATCGCCTGGTTTTTCCCAACAGCTGCCGTACAGGCTGTATTCCCGGCAATGCCATTGGTCGCGTACTGGATACCCTAAAGGTTCACATGGCAGTCCCGCATGGCTTTCGCGCAACCTTTAGAAATTGGGCGGCCGATACCACGAACTATCCGCGCGAGGTCTGGGAGATGGCCTGGCGCATACGCTGGGCAGCAAAGTGGAAGCGGCCTATAACCGAGGGGGTTTATTAGAAAAGAGGAGGGGGTGATGCAGGAGTGGAGCAGCTTTCTGCATGCATACTGCCCCGCCCTGAGTTTATGCAGCAGTAAGTTAGCTTCTGAGCCTGTTAGGCAATGATGCCAAAATGGGCGACCGCAACCTGCCACAGACCCGTTTCCAGATGCGCGTGAAGCGGAAATCTCCGTCAGCAGGTTGACCGGAATATTTACTATTAATCTGGACCCGTACAGAAACAGCGGCTGTGTCGCCCCCGGTCAATCAGATTTCTTGTTCTGAAGGTTCCAGCCTGGAAATACTAAAAGCGTCTGATCCATGTGCTGATAAATCGGCTTCTTTGCCTAGGCATTATCCAGACATTACTCAAATACATGCTGTTCAGGGAGGCATTACGCTTGGCAATGTTGCTTTAAGCCATCTGCCCTTTGTGATGAGCTATTTGATCTACTCTCGGGTTGTGTCAAAACGAGCTAAAGCGTTGCCTCAGTGCAACTTGAGTCGACTGATCAGGCAACCAATGACCGGCAGGTGTGAGTGCTTCTGGGTTGGGCCATTGATGTTGACCGAGCGGATAAGAGACTATGATTCTTAACCATATTTTTGATTATTTGTCAAAACCGTTGAAAAGAAGTACACTGGCGCCTTGATATAATCCATCTAGGAACAAAATACTTGAGATTTTTTGACGCAGCGGTCTGCCTTTCCCTTTCAGCGCAAATCCATGGCACGAACAAAGAAATACGTGAAACCGCTAAACGTTGCCTTCCAAGTTTGCAGAAGGCTGACCGCATCCTTATCAACCGGATCGCGAAAAGCAACACGCCGCTCGAAGACGTTAAAACGCTCGTTAAGACGCTTCTGAACGATATCGTAAGTATTAAGCCCAGCACTCTCTCCTTAGCTTAACTCGCTGCACAGAAGGCTGCTGAAACCCTTTGGCTGCTTTCCCTAGGTAGAGAACTTATCCTGCTCACTCGTTGCTTCCAACAATCATGAGTAGGATATATACCGTTCCTCCCGTGAGGATAGGTCGTAGACGATAGCAAGGGAAATTCTGCTAGGGATTCTCCGATCAAGTTTCCCATATAATGGTTAACTGATCCCGGACACTAGACTAAGTTTTTCTCGGCAATGGAAAGTGGTAACCCGTCATTGAGCTGAGGCGGTCAACTTCTCGCATGCTCATCGGGATCTGCCCACACGCTGTCATGGGGCTGCTCTTGACCTACAGAGGCTTACTGTCAGTCAGTTAGACGCGGCTCTAATCAAAACCTTTCTATTTGGCTAGATAGGGACACTACTATTTAGCCGCTACACGCAGAATTCGCATAACCTTTGTTGTGTTAAATAACTAATTTTCAGCTCTCTTGGCTTTTCTGGCCTATAGCCCTACTGCAATTAGAAATCCTGCCATACAGACCAGAAATATAAAACACAGTCCTATCGGCATCGCTGTTCAGTAGCCGACCTCTTTCCTCACACGAACACATATCGAAGACCCTTGTGACCTGTCCATTCGAATGGATCCATACTGGTGTTTGGGAACTCAAAAAACTGGGTTAAGATCACTGTCAATGCGTTTGTATGGCTGGACAAGAAGGGCCAGCATTAGTCCAGCACAAAGCTTGTTTTCTAGTGCCTTGATAGCGATGCGCAACCAGTACACGAGTGGCAGATGCCATTACCAGGGTTCGACGGCCGGTTGGCCTTCCAGGAAGCCTTGGACCAAGTGCCGTAGGCCGCATTGGGGAATACTATTCATTCGCTGCCCCACTTGCCCTTTTCGCTGGCCACGGTGCTGCGCTGCTGATCCAGCGGCGTCTTACGGAAACGCACGTCGAAGTCATGCAGGGTTGTCGCCCAAAGCAGCACGATCTGATGATCAGCACTGACGCTCAAGCTTGGGTGGCCCTAGCAGCACGCTGTCCTCGGCTACCTGCGGCAGGCCAAGTTTGCTGAGGGTAGCCAGGGTGTAGGGCTTCTGCTTGTCGGCCCGGTCGGAGATATAGCGAATGGTCGCACCCAACTTGTCGGCGTGCCGTAGAAACTGCTTGGCGCCGGGAATCAACGCGGGAGTGCCGTCACGCTTCCAGGCCAGCCAGGTGTCCCAGGAATCGTAGGTGTGACAGTTGGCCAGATCGCGTGCTAGCAGAGTGCTGTTGTCGATCACGGTCTCATCCAGATCAGTCACCACGGCGAGCGAGCTTCGATGGATCCTTGGCCGCTGCTACGGCCTTGTCCTGCTTTTCGGTGGCTATATTGTAGGCTTGCAGTTGCAGCGCTTGGATTTCTGCCGACTGCTGTTGGAAGCGCAGCCCCATGGTGAACTCAGCAACCGTGCAGTCCTGCTTGTCCTGTGCATCGGCAAAGGCCGCCGGGACGGCCAGTAGGGATAGTGCAAGGCCCAGCCAGAGACGGCCGTTTTCAATCTTTTCGGTCATTGAATACTCACTCTTCCTTAATGGTTCACGGACCTACATGCCCTAAGTGATCGTGGGGCAACCGGACGCTAGCGTTACCGATAGTACAAAGACTAATGATCGCGCCCATGCTTGAGGGTGACCAGGCCTTATCTGTGCTCCGCAAATTTGCGGCTCTTGGCTATTACGCCGGTTCGGCGTGGGCAAGGATTCCTGGTGAAAGATCAACCGTACGACAATAGTCCATGAATAACTGCGTGGCCTTAGTAGGCTCGTTGTTGCGCAAATAGGCCATGATTAACATTGAGGCTGGCATTTCATCATGGATATTAACCTGCGCCAGACGTTTGCCGTCATAGGTCATATCAGTACTTGGCCGTGTAACCAAGACCGAGAATCCTAGCCCTTGCCCCACCATGCATCGAACCATTTCAATTGAAGGTGAACTATAGGCCACCGTTGGGCAATAGCCCTTTTCCTTAAAAATGTCGATGAAGTAATTACGGCTGGGTACTACGTCGAGCAAGATCATCGGTTCTCGACTCAGTTCTTTTAGCGTGACTGCCTTTTTCCGCGCTAATGGATGTGCAGCCGGGAGTAATGCGTAAGGTTTGTGTGGAGCATTAAGCCTTTCCTTATTAATCGAATCACCCAACTCAAGATCATAGAGAAAGGCTAGATCGAAACGTCCACGATGTAACCCATGCATGAGTTCATGCTGCTCGCCGTCATACAGCTGTATGGTGATTTCAGGGTAGTTTTGCTTGAATCCGGCCACCAATTTAGGCATGTACAAAGGCGCTGCAGACTCGAAACAACCAATCGCAACCGTGCCTGACACCAGGTCATTTTCAGCACGTGCGTTCTGCTCAAGCTCATACGAAAGGCGTAGAAGTTCTCTAGCTCTCTCATAAAGCCTGCGACCACTGGCTGTGAGCGACACGCCCTGAGCATGGTGACGGATAAACAGCCGCTGGTTGAACGTTTCCTCAAGATTTTTTATCGCTACGGAGATAGATGGCTGCGATATGTGTAGCTGTCGGGCGGCCTCGACGATACTGTCTTCTTCTACTACCGCCACAAAATATCTGAGTTGCCTGAGCGTGAAATGAGTCACTGGATGCCTATAGGCAAAGCCTTTTCAGAAATAACGCTTGGATAGTCTCCTTCAACTAAGCGAGAACCATGCCAGTGTTTCAGAGCGGGCTAACTGTCAACGGATCTAGTAGTTTTGACACATTAAGCTCCGTTAGGCTCATAGCGGCTAGTGCTCAATCCGCACCAAGACGTGGCGTCTCTCTTTTAGTCAAAGCCATCTTGCTCTGTCCTGGGGCGCTTCGCTTGCACCTTGACCTAGGGCGTGCACCGTACCGCTTGCTGTATAGGGCAAACCTATGCAATGGGCCAAAATTTGCTAATTGACGGTACATAGGGCACTCGCCAATTCTGTAGTTGCCAAGACGTGGCAAATATCGCGTCTTAGGCGAGAAACACGCAACTTCTAATCAGATATGGCAGGCGTGCTAGCAATGACTTTTAATTGGAACTACATGTTTGGCCTGCTGGGTGATTCAGAGTTTTGGCTAGCCACTTGGACAGTTATCAAACTGAGCTCTTTGACATGGATAATTAGCATTGCCCTTGGGTTTTTCGTGGCACTGGCTAAACAGTCGGACCGTCATGCACTGAACCTACCCGCTAGAGGCTATATCTGGTTGTTTCGCAGTGTGCCACTTCTAGTCTTGTTGATTTTTATATACAACCTGCCTCAGGCGATACCTGCTACGTCTATGGTTCTGGCAGACCCCTTCTGGGCCGGGTTAATTGCCATGGTGATCTGCGAGACTGCCTACGTTGCAGAAATTCATCGTGGCGGCCTGCTTTCAATCCCTAAAGGGCAGGGAGAGGCGGCGCGTGCGCTGGGTTTGAAGTTTTTCGGGACACAGTGGCGGGTAGTCATTCCTCAGGCGCTGCGAGTGGCATTGCCCTCGCTAGCTAACGAATACATTTCTATTGTGAAGCTCAGCTCATTAGTTTCAGTTATTTCGTTAACTGAAATACTTATGGTTGGCCAGCGGCTCTACTCACAGAACTTCATGGTCATGGAGACCATGGCAGCGGTCGCGTTCTACTATGTACTGATCGTCACCGTCTTCGATTTCTTACTTAAACGCCTGGAGCGACTCCTGGATGTGACCCAGCGTAAGGTTTCGTGGGTACCGGATAACCAGATTCTCGCCCTGGCCACGCAGAAACAGGCACCGATTTCACGACCGCTTACTGAAGACAATCGGCCCGCCCTACAGGCTGTACGTCTACACAAGGCGTATAACAATGTCGAAGTGCTGGGAGCAGTCAACCTTAATATCCGCCCTGGTGAAGTAGTGTCGGTGATTGGTCCTTCTGGCTCTGGTAAGACGACATTGATCCGACTGCTAAATGGGCTTGAGCAACTTGATAACGGCGAGATCAAGATTAATGGTCAGCCATTTATCTACTTAAGCAAACAGGGCGCGCAAAAACCCCGCTTCGTCGAGCATGTGGAGCATCGCCTGAATATTGGGATGGTGTTTCAGAGCTTTAACCTGTTCCCTCACTTAACGGTACTTGGCAACCTGCTATTGGCACCTCGTTACCACCGTTTGGATGAGCTAGATGCACTCAAGCAGCAAGCATATGCGCTGCTGCATAAAGTAGGCATGCTCGATCATGCATGGAAGTACCCACATCAGTTGTCAGGTGGCCAGCAGCAACGTGTAGCAATTGCCCGTGCTCTGATGATGCGCCCTCAAATCATGCTGTTCGACGAGCCAACCTCTGCGCTCGACCCTGAAAAGGTCAATGAGGTCCTGCAGGTCATTGAAGCATTGGCAAAAGAGGGCATTACGATGGTGATTGTCACTCATGAGATGAACTTCGCTTTTAAGGTTTCGGACCGCATCGTTTTTATGGAGAAAGGTCGCGTGGTCTGCGATGACGCACCACAAGTCTTGCGTAACGGGCAGTACCCGCGGATAGAGGCTTTCCTCAAGGATGTTTCGTTGGCGTAACCCTTTTTGAATACATGAGGCAACCCCATGATTGAGCAATGGCAGGTAGATCAGTTTCATCAACACGGATATCTCGTTGTTGAAGGTGTATTCTCAGCTAGCGAAGTTGCAGCACTGCAACGCGACTTTAACCTATGGGTAGAAGAGAGTCGCGCCTATACGCAAGGGTGGGGTGAAACCCAGGATGGCCGTGCACGCTTTGACCTGGAACGCGACCATCGACCTGACCACCCCTCACTGCGCCGGGTTAGCTCACCCACTGAGATCTCTAAGAACTACCAACAAACCGCTCTCCAATCACGTATGGCACAAATCGCAGCACAACTGATTGGGGGCAGCGGTACGCGCTTTCATCACAGTAAGATCAACTCAAAATTACCCCATACAGCTACACAGGTGAAGTGGCACCAGGATTTTCTTTTTACACCGCACAGTAACGACGATCTCATTACGGCGCTGCTGATGGTGAGTGACGTGACGCCAGAAAATGGCCCGCTAAATGTCATCCCGGGTAGCCATAAAGGGCCACTGTGGTCGCATTGGCATAATGACCGCTTTACCGGTGCAGTCAGCGATTCGGTCGTTACGGAGCATTGCCAAGAGCCGGTGGCGTGCTTTGGTCCGGCTGGTTCAGTATGTTTTATGCATACCCGATTACTACATGCCTCAAGTCCTAATGAGACCGAGTTGCCACGCACGCTGTTCATCAGTGTTTATGCCGCAGAGGACGCTCTGCCTTTTGGTGAAAACCCACTACCCAGCGTACACAGCGGCCAACTAATAGCTGGTCAGGAGAGCGGGTTAGTACGCAGCACAGTCAACCAGATGCGTTTGCCCCAAAAACCACGTGGCGCGTCTTTTTTCGTACAACAGGCCGGGCTCGACGAAGCAACAGTCTGATCACTCAAATCTTAGAGGAAATTCTTATGAAAGTGCTACGTCTCCTGGCTCGACCTGTGGCGACAGGTGTATTAGGTACGATTGCAGTCATGGCGTCCTGCACGGCCTGGGCCTTTCAGCAGCCTGGGAAGATCATCGCAGGCTCAGACCTGACATTTTTTCCTTATGAGTACATGCAGAACAACCAGCCGGCCGGTTTTGACGTCGAATTCCTTGATGGTTTGGCAAAGGCTATGGGGCGTACCGCCGAGAATATAGATACGCGGTTTCCGAACTTGATCACCGGCCTGCAGGGCGGGCGCTTCGATATTATCAATTCGTCTATGTATATCACCGAGGACCGTCTGAAGGTCATAGATATGATTCCTTACCTCAAGAGCGGGGAGTCGATTCTGTCGTTAAAAGGCAGCGACTACCAACCCAAACGGCCTGAGGAGTTTTGTGGTCATAAAATTGGCTCGATGGGCGCTACCTCCTGGTTGCAACAACTGAGTAAGCTCTCCCAAGAGTACTGCGTGAAAAATGGTCTGCAACCCATCGCCTTAAGTGAGTACAGCACAGACCCTCAGACTACCCAGGCTTTGCTGGCACATGCAGTCGAGGCCCAAATCACTGACGCAGCCGTGGCACGCGGTGTAGTCGAGAAATTGGGTAATCGAGTGGTCATCTCTTCAGACGCACTTATCTATCCCGTCCTGAACGGCTTTGGTGTGAAGAAAGGCAACGATGAGGTCAAGGCGGCACTGATTGACGGACTGAAAAAATACACCGCCACACCCGAATACGCCGCCTTGATGAAGAAGTATAACTTCCAGGCTCCAACCGAAGCTGACATCGCCTCCATGATGCCATCCCACTAAATATCCATCTGGCCCGTTCACGTTCCTGTCAGCGAGCCTTTGTAAGGTGAAATACCATGGGACTATCTCTTGAGGCGCAATTACGTGTCGACCTTGCGGCCACATTTCGCATTATTGCCCATCTAGGCATGCACGAAGCTGTTGCCAATCATTTTAGTGCGGCCGTTTCGGCTGACGGTAAACAGTTTCTGCTGAACCCCAAGTGGAAGCATTTCTCGCGTATTCGTGCAAGTGACCTGCTATTACTCGATGCAGATGATCCGCAAGGTATGGATCGACCTGACGTAGATGCCACTGCCTGGTCCATTCACGGACAGATTCACAAGCTGCTGCCTGAGGTGCGGGTTGTATTGCATCTGCATCCGGTTTACACCACAGCTGTAGCATGTCTGGCCAATCCACATGTGCCGCCGATTGATCAAAACACTGCGAGGTATTTCAATCGACTGGCAGTTGATGATCTATACGGAGGCATGGCCGACACTGAAGCCGAGGGCGCCCGTCTGGCCGGATTGCTCAAGGACAAGAAGCGTCTGCTCATGGGTAATCATGGAGTGATAGTGACGGCGCCGACTATCGGTGAGGCTTTTGACGACATCTGGACTCTGGAGCGCGCCTGTCAGGTTTTGGTAACTGCCTGGTCCACCGGTCAACCGCTGCGACTACTGACTGACGATGTAGCCGAAAAGACTGCTCGAAGCTGGGAGAAAATCACTGACTTCTCAGAGCAGCATTTCGAAGAAATGAAACAGCTGATGCTAGAGGCAGATCCGTCAATTCTGGATTGATCCTGGCACGCTTGGCCTGCCCACCATAGTACGGCAAGGCAGGGCGACTTCTGATGTATTTATTAATGCCTAGAAAACGGCCAATACGCAGATATTAGGGCCGAAGGATATTGTCATGACTGAAATACCGACAGAAATCGATACGCTTATAGTAGGTGCAGGGCAGGCTGGTATCGCGATGAGTGAGCACCTAAGCCGCCTAGGTATCGAACATCTAGTATTAGAAAAAAGCCGTATCGCTGAAGCCTGGCGGACAGGTCGATGGGACTCGTTGGTGGCTAATGGTCCTGCCTGGCACGATCGATTTCCCGGACTGGAATTCAAAACCCCTGCTGAGGGCTTTCCAGGCAAGGATGAGATAGCAGGCTACTTCGAGAGCTATGCAAAGCGCATTGGTGCTCCAATCCATACAGGCATCGAGGTCAAGCGTGTTACCCGAAATCGAGGCCAGAGCGGCTTTACCGTCGAAACGTCTAAGGGTGTACTGCAGGCGCAGCGAGTGGTAGCGGCAACAGGCCCGTTTCAAAAGCCAGTGATTCCATCCATTGCCCCTCAGGATGGCAGCCTGTACCAGATTCACTCTGCTCATTACCATAACCCTCAGCAATTACCGGCCGGTGCCGTCCTGGTTGTTGGCGCAGGCTCCTCCGGCGTGCAGATTGCAGACGAGCTGATGCGCGCAGGTAGAACCGTATACCTTTCAGTCGGTCCTCATGACCGGCCACCTCGGGCTTATCGCGGACGTGACTTTTGCTGGTGGTTGGGTGTGCTTGGACTATGGGATACCGAAACCATGCAACCGGGCCGGGAGCACGTGACGATTGCGGTCAGTGGTGCGCGGGGAGGGCACACAGTGGACTTTCGCCGTCTGGCTCAGGCTGGCATGACTCTAGTTGGGCTGACCGAGTCTTTCGAAGACGGCAAGGTCACGTTCAAGTGCGATCTGGTAGAAAACCTGAACCGTGGAGATGAAAACTATCTGTCTCTGCTGGACGCTGCTGACGCCTATGTTGAGCGCAACGGACTGGATCTGCCTATCGAACCTTCTGCGCGAGAGCGTGTTCTCGATGCCCCCTGCATCCGCCAGCCGCTACGTGAGCTGGACCTCGTTGCAAACAGTGTAAGCACAGTGATCTGGGCTACCGGTTACGCGACGGATTTCAGCTGGTTGCAGGTTGATACCTTTGATGCCAATGGCAAGCCTCGCCACCAGCGTGGTGTAGCTGCCGAGCAGGGCATTTACTTTGTCGGGTTACCGTGGCTCAGTCGTCGAGGATCCGCCTTCATTTGGGGCGTCTGGCATGATGCCAGACACGTCGCCGACCAGATTGCCATTCAGCGCAATTACCAGCGCTACCCACTACCTCAAACTCATGCCGACCCTGCCTTACAGCCTCGGACGGCTTAATCAAGACACAACATTACGCCAAAACCCTTTTGTTAGGAGCCATATATGGCAAGCCCCACTCATACACGTATTCGCATGTTCAACACCAAGCAGACCTATCCCAACCAGAGCCTAGACAACGACCTGTGCCAAGCGGTACGTGCCGGTAACACGATATACGTACGTGGGCAGGTCGGCACTGATTTCGAGGGCAATCTGGTCGGCTTGGGTGATCCCCAGGCGCAAGCCGAGCAAGCCATGAAAAACGTCAAGCTGCTGCTTGAGGAGGCAGGCAGTGAATTGAGCCATATTGTCAAAACTACGACGTACATCACCGATCCCCGCTATCGGGAGCCGGTGTACCAAGAAGTAGGCAAGTGGCTCAAAGGCGTATTTCCAATATCCACAGGACTAGTGGTTTCAGCCCTGGGTCAACCGCAATGGTTGATGGAAATCGACGTCATCGCCGTGATCCCAGAGTAACGACAGGAGTATCAGCATGACCTTTTCTATCGCAGCCCGCTGCGCCACAACCGGTCAATTGGGTATCGCTATTAGCTCCTCGAGCATTGCTGTAGGCGCGCGCTGCCCCTGGCTGCACCCCGGCGTAGGCGCGGTCGCCTCGCAAAATATTACCCTCCCGGCGCTGGGCCCGGAGATATTGGGTCTGATAGCCCAAGGGTACTCGCCGCAGCAGGCACTCGATAACGCTATGGTTCAACACGCGTATAGTGATTATCGACAGGTCACCTGCATTGATCATCTTGGTCGTACAGCGCATTTTAGTGGGAGCCACACTCTAGGCGTGAGCAATGCTTTAAAAGGTGAGCAGTGCGTAGCGGCGGGTAACATGCTGAGCGACCCTGGAGTCATCAAGGTTATGGTAGAGGAGTTTGAAACGGTACAGGGGCACTTGGCTGATCGTTTGCTGGCAGCGATGCGGGCCGGTCAGCGCCTGGGGGGCGAAGCTGGTCCTGTACATTCAGCAGCCTTGAAAATAGTAGGCGATGTAGCATGGCCAATTGTAGATCTGCGTGTGGATTGGGCTGATACCGACCCCATCACAGCGCTGGGCCTATTGTGGGAGGCTTATCACCCACAACTTCAGGACTATATCGATCGTGCTCTAGAACCTACTAAAGCCCCAGGCTATGGGGTGCCGGGAGATGATCGGTGAGTACTAGCCGTGAGTTGCTGGGTCACTTGATTGCATTTGACACCACTAGCCGCGAATCGAACCTTGCCTTTATCGACTTTGTTAGAGCGTACCTTGCTGAAGTAGGGGTAACGTGTAACGTCATTTATAACGCAGAGCGTACAAAGGCTAACCTGTTCGCGACTATCGGCCCGAGCGGGGTGCCAGGTATTGTCCTGTCTGGACATACCGACGTGGTCCCCGTAGACGGCCAGGCCTGGACATTCCCGCCGTTTACGCTTACTGAGCGGTCCGGCAAGTTGTACGGCCGTGGCGCTGCTGACATGAAAGGCTACATTGCTTGCGTACTAGCGGCGGTGCCTGCTTTCGCGCGTGCAAAGCTGCGTATTCCCGTGCACATTGCGCTTAGTTATGACGAAGAGGTAGGTTGTCTTGGCGTACGCTCGCTGCTGGAAGCCTTGAGCCAAGAGCTGGTTAAACCGCTACTATGCATAATCGGCGAGCCCACTGAGCTCAGGCCTATCTTGGGTCATAAAGGTAAGCTTGCCATGCGCTGTCAGGTGCATGGCGCTGCGTGTCATTCAGCTTACGCCCCGCAGGGAGTCAATGCCATCGAATATGCTGCCCGCTTGATTATAGAACTTGGCCGTCTCGGTGAGACATTACAGGCACTACCGCATATTGATGACCGCTTCGATCCGCCATTTTCTACCGTACAGACCGGTTTAATTGCTGGAGGCAAGGCACTTAATATCGTGCCGGAAGATTGCAGTTTCGATTTTGAAGTACGTGCATTGCCATCGCTTAATCCGTGGCAGATTGCACAACAGTTGCGGCAGTATGCCGAGTCCACGTTGCTGCCTGCGATGCTTGCTATAAGCAAGCAATGCGACATCCGTTTTAGCGAGCTGTCGAGTTATCCTGGCTTGTATACCTCCGCGCAAAGCCAGGCGGCACAATGGATAGCACAGTTTTGCGGATCGAATGCTTTCAGCACCGTGGCTTTTGGGACAGAGGGCGGGTTATTCGATGAGGCTGGAATCCCAACCGTAATATGTGGGCCTGGAAGTATGGAGCAAGGGCACAAGCCTGACGAGTTCATTACTGTGAAGCAACTAGACGCCTGCGATGACATGCTCGCACGGGTACTCGACTTTGTCAGAGAGGGTTAACATGGAATAACTCGGAATCATCCTGCTGTTCCCAGAGAACAGAGCTACCAATTAGCGTTCGAATCGGACATTAGTGAGCTGCAAAATGTTAGGCCATCATGGCCTTTGAGGAATTATCTAAAACTTCTTATAACAACGCTTATGTTGACTTAGTTAGGCAAACACCCTTTGCATCGGCTCTCAGAAATCCTCAATGCTGCTTGCAATCCTCAAGAGCCAGGGCAGACTGGAGCAGGTCTTTCATATTCAAGGTGTTAAAGTGACTTAGCATGGGTCCACCAGCGACCTACCACTGCTCGAGTTCCTGAAGGTTGAAAACGTTGATGTCTCAGCCTATGTGGCCGATACCGTCCCAATCTTTGCCCAAGCGGCCGGTGCTCAACTGACTTACTTAGCAGCTAATGCTCCGTCGCCTAACGCTCAGGTCATTGTTGTGTAAGATGACTCACCGCTCCAAAGCTTGGCCGATCTCAAAGGTAAGAGGATGGCTGTTACCAAGGCGGCAGGCGTTCACTGTCTGTAGATCTCGGTACTCAGAAGAGTAGGCCTTACGTTTGCAGATATACAACTCGCTTATCTCACCCCAGCAGACGGACAAGCCGGATTGGAATAAGATGGATGCCTGGGTAACCTGGAACCCTATGTCACAAGTGCACAACAGAAGAAGGAGCGGATCCTAGCAGGTAGGGAAGGACTGGCTAGTTATCAGCGTTACTATCTGGGCGCAATGTCGTTTAATGGGGCACACCTATTTTGAATAGTCCGGCATCGCTTAAGCGTAGCAGGCTCGATCTATCATTTTCGATCAAGAAGCATTTAGCCAGATAAATGAAGGCTCTTGATGGTAACCTGGCATGTAGATGACCGCCTAACCCCAAGAGTCGAAAGGTTGTGTAGGGTGGCCCTGGTCATTGATTAGACCCTGGTCGTATTTATACCGCTGTTCTGGGTTTTTCAAGATTTCATAAGCTTGCTGGATATCTTGGAACTCGACCGTTGCCTTAGGATTATCCTTGTTTTTATCCGGATGCTTTTCTAGAGCAAGCTTTCGATAAGCTCTGGTAATATCCCTTTCGGTTGGCGATGCTTCAGACAATCCTAAGCGTGCATAAAGCGGTTTGACCGCAGGCTTAGCTTTGGTGTCCTCGGCCACGTTGGCTGCGCCGTTGGTAGTTGTTTCATCCTCTTGCGAGTGCATGGATGGTTTATCATTGTCGACCCTGGGTTCCCTCGTTTGACGAGGTGGTGGAGCACTGTTCGCACGTGGTCTACCAGCAGACGGCCGCTCGCCATTGAATTCAGAGCCATTGGGTTCAGAGCGTTCAGGCCTGGGTGACTTCGCATTTGCGCTTTCATCCGGTAGACGCTGACCGTTGAGCTTCGCATCCAACGCCACTTGGCTCAAACGTGACTTCAGATGGGGCTTGGGTGCCTCCTGGCTTGCCTTGTTCTCAGCCGCTTGCGCCTCATTAGGGTCCATTTCGTAGTTTTCATAATTTGCATGCGAAAAGCTGCTGGCCGATGCATGCCCGAAGAAAGGCGCTTCCCCAGGTGCTTGTTCCGGGTTGATCTTGGGACCCTGACCTGGACGAGGTGGAAGCGGCGGTGGAGTTTCTTTCGGTGTTCGTCCGGTAGATGGCTTGGATTCTGTACTAAAGCCAGCCTGTGCCTCACGGGCTGTACGTGGAAAACTGTTTGCCCGTGGCCTTTGAGGAAGAGGGGGCGGTCCATAGGTACTATTAGGATTACCGTTCTGGTGGCCAGTACGCGGAGGAAGCGGCGGCGGAGCTTCCGCATTACCAGATAATTGAGCTGTTGGGTTATTGATTGCGGAGACGAACTGTCCCGTGATATTTCGGATTACGCTACTTAAACCAATATTACCTGGTAAGGCACTGCGCGCCTTTGCCATCAGGCTGCCGTTACTAGCTTGCTTGGTGCTGGGTGACAGTGCATTTGCCAGCTTTGTACCTAAAGAGAGTAATGCTTTGCCCTTACCATCACTCATACCGAGAAAGCCTAATACCTCAGACATCGGCTTTTCAAACCCAATACTAATGGTGGTAGCCCCATAGGCAGGGCGGTCCAAAAGAATTTCTCGGCCCATACCATTGGCCTGAACAGCTCTGGGCTTTTCGTCCCCACTTAACACTTTCAGGGCAACATCAAACATTTTTCGTTGGAGTGGTCCAAGCGATGCTCGCTGCTGATCCAACCATGAGCCAGGGAAATGCATCTTGGCGCCCATAGCGATGTTTTCTGCAACATGAAGATCCAGATGCACCGAAGGCTTGTCAGCTTTGCCCAGCTCGACCTGCAGTGATATTAACGATGCATTGGATATATGGATCATCGGGCGCCTCCTAGAGCGGATACCCGACTGAGTGGCTTAGGAGCAGGCTTTGTTCCAATATACGCGACGATAATTTTTGAAGTGACTTTACCTCTGCGAACATCGCCCAGCCGTGGACATATTCTCTATTGCTATCCATAAATGTTGGAGCAGGAGTTAAGGAGTTGGCTGGAAAATCCAACCGGCTGGCCTATATTTTGTGAAAGAAATCCGCTACGCGAAAGCACTGTTCTGCCTCATTCATGTTCCTGCCTCAATCAGTGCCCGACAAAGCGTTCCGGATCAAGGAGGCGAACGCGTCAATCACCTCATCCTTGCTATAGCGCCCTCGTACTAATGCGCCTGAGAGCGCTTCTCCCGCGCCAACAAGACCTGTACAGCGTCGCTCCAATTCGCCAGACGAAAAAGCTGCGTGAGGTTTGAGCACGGCTATGAACATTTGCACGCAGTTATCCAACAGCTCTTGAAAGACTGCTGCTTTCTCTTCGCTGCCTGCCAGAGCTGCGCCTATTGCATAGAATTCGTCGGTTGTGTCTCCTGCGCACTGAATGTAGGCGCTTGCCAGGAGTTGGGCAGTTTCTTCAAGGCTCCGCGGGGTTAAGGACATTGCGTCACGGAAAGCGTTAACCCGCTCGATATCAATGCATCTGTAGAGCTCAATCAACAGGCTCGAGCGGGTATCGAAATGATCATAGACCACCGGTTTGGAGACGCCTGCGCGGACGGATAGATACCCCAAGGTCAACCGGTCTGCTCCTTCCTCCCGCACGATCAGTAATGCGGTATCCAGCAGTTGTTTACGCCGCTCGGCTTTTGGAAGCCGGCGTGTGGAGGAACATATAGCGGAGGGCAAGGTTTCTTTTTGCACTTGATCATTCCCGAATTAAAAAAACCTACCAATGGTAGGTTCAGATAAGTGATGGTCGTGATAGCTTACCTACCAGTAGTAGGTTGAAGCTTGGAATTAGGAGATCATGTAATGTCACTTAATCCTATCCTGTTAATGGGCGGTTCTGGTGCAATTGGTCATCAAACTGCTCGAGCGCTGCGCGCCGTCTATCCTGATGTACCACTGCTGATTGGCGGCCGCGATGCTGCCAAGGCCCAGCAGGCCGCAGAACAGATTGGTGGAGCGCAAGGCGTGGTCATTGACGCTGGTGCCGACGACCTGGGCCTTGGGGATCGCACCGTCAGCGGTGTCGTAGTCTTCTACATGGACCATGCTATTGCCGGGCTACGCTACGCCCAAAAGCACGGTGCGCCTCATCTCAGTATTTCATCTGGCATTTTCGAGATCGCGCCGGAAATCGCAACCTATATGCACATGCCTAATGCAGCACCCATTGTCCTCGGTTACGAATGGATGGTGGGCGCTACAACGGTATCCACACTGAGCATTGCTAAGGCGTTTAGCCGGGTGCACGACATACGCATCAATGCGCTGGTCGATGAACAGGATACCGGAGGCCCGACTGTTGCAAGCGACTTTGAGCGCCTGAACAGGATGCTGCCAGCCGCGCTGACCCGGCGTGACGGTGTATATGTTTGGCGGGAAGGAGAGGATGCCAAGGTCAGCTTTCGTGCAGTTGATGGTACTGAAATCGAAGCGTCCGGGTTTTCATCCATTGACGTCGTTGGCCTAGGGGCTGCAACGGGTGCAGCCAATATCCAGTTCAATATGGGCATCGGGGTTAGCTCAACCCGACGTCAGGGTAAACCTATGTCGACCGAGATCATCATTGAGCTTGAGGG
Source organism: Pseudomonas sp. WAC2 (assembly GCF_030403525.1). Lineage (NCBI taxonomy): Bacteria > Pseudomonadati > Pseudomonadota > Gammaproteobacteria > Pseudomonadales > Pseudomonadaceae > Pseudomonas > Pseudomonas sp. WAC2. Next base: position 110,056 of record NZ_JAUEPD010000004.1, on the reverse strand, counting down.
CGAGGACCTAAATGGCGAACCACTGCGCACACGTCATGCCATCATCCATCCAAAAGGCGCGGCACCGCTAACAGGCCTTAGCGTAGCAATGGTCCTTGAAAGGCTGCTCGGGCTGGATGGTCAACCGCCCACCTCACCGGGCCTTTACTTCCCCTACCAGTTACTGAGTACAGCCGCGTACTTGAATCGCCTAAGGGAGGAGGGGGGTGAGCTACGTAAACTTCAGGTGTAATGAGGCTACAACATCCAGCTGATGGCGTCCTATAACATGGCCGTAAACTACTGCAGCCCTGGCGGGCTGCAGTGCATTCTCCGCTAATATAGCCGATCAGATCACCTTTCGGCCTGCTGCACAGGCCAAACTAAGGTTTTGGTTGGGCAGGGATAGAGTCTAGACGGCGAAAACACCTGGACGTACCTTATCCGGGTCAGCGGATTTTTTATGCATCTTCAGCTCGGTCGCAATCAGCGGGCAGGGCCTAACGGTCTCTTGTCTGACACTGCTTCGCCGGGTGTCATTAGTTCAGTGATCCATTGGATAAATACACGTAGTTTGGCGCTGACATGCCGGTTTGGCGGAAATGCTACGTACATTGGCATTGGGTCGAGTTGCCAGTCTTCAAACACAGGAACCAGCTCACCTCGAGTCAAATAATCTTTGGACATATAGTCTGGTAACCAGAGGAGACCTAGCCCTGCCAGCCCGGCTGCCAAATAGGCATTACCATCGTCCACGGCCAGCGCATAATGACCCGTGACATTGACGCTCTCATTGCCGGAACGCATGGCATAGGGAAAGACCTTGCCAGTGCGCGCCCAGAGAAAGCCTACGATACCGTGGTCAGTACCTTCTAATTCCCGAGGGTGAAGTGGCGTTCCCCGATGCTCCAGATAGCTCGGCGCGGCGTACACCCCAAGCCGTAAATCGCCTATATGGCGAGCAACCAACGATTGATCGGTAATCTTGCCACCACGTACAACGCAATCCACATTGTCGCCAATCAGGTCGACCATACGATCACTGACACCCATATCAAGTTGGATATCAGGATACTTTTCGTAAAACGCTGGAAGTGCCGGGATCAGAACTAGACGGGCAAAAGGGCTGGGCACATCCACTCGTAACCGCCCTCTGGGAGCCAAGGAGGCGCTGGATAAGCTCGTTTCGCCGCAAGCAGTCTGACCACGCGCTCATAATAAGCGGCCCCATCGGCCGTCACATTGACACGGCGTGTGGTCCGGTTGAGCAGCTTAACGCGTAACCGGGCTTCCAGTTGCTGCACCAGTTGGGTAACGCTGGTCTTGCTCATATGAAGTGTTTCGGCTGCCTTGGTAAAGCTGCCTGCCTCCACAACACGAGCAAACGCCTGCATTGCATCAAAACGATCCATCGCTGTTCCTACTGTCTCGTAGATTATTCGGATTTTACAAATAGTGATGACTGCGCTTGGTAGTTTATTCAACAGGTAAGCGTTCCCTAAAGTCTCTCTACATCGACATAACGGGTCGATCCGGTCACCAGGAGAGCAACCATGAGCACACGCAACGTCGTTTTTCCAACTGGCCGTCAGGCATTGTATGAGCGCAATCGGTATTCACCCGCGATTCGCTCCAACGGTTTCTTGTTTGTTTCAGGACAGGTTGGTAGTCGTGAAGATGGCTCGCCCGAGCCGGAACTGGAGGCACAAGTGCGGCTTGCTTTTGAAAATCTGAACGCGATTCTGGCTGCAGCAGGCTGCTCGTTCAAAGATGTCATTGACGTAACGGTTTTCATCGTTGACCCCGAAACACGCTTTGATACGATCTGGAAAGTGCTGCCAGAATATTGGGGAGAAGCACCTTATCCGACGTTAACCGGCATTGGCGTTACATGGCTCTACGGCTTTCAATTTGAGATAAAGGTCATCGCCAAACTTCCAGAGGCTATTGTTAGCTGAACTGAATAGCGAAAGTATTTTAAGCTCAGCAGTTGAGCTGAATTTCTACTGCAGCTCAGCCTACATAGTGCCGAGCTTTTAAAAAAGCTGATTTATCATTAAACAAATGGAGAAAGCTGTGCCCATTTTATCCGTGAACTCGCCCCATGATCCGCATCGACGCCATCTGGCTTGCCATGGAACCTATAGACATGCGCGCCGGCCAGGGTGGTCGTGTTGTTCAGTGCGGCGAAGCCGCACTGTGCTTATTTGTTTGCCAATCGCCACGCCACTCGCATGAAGGTTCTGGTGCATGACGGTATTGGTGTCTGGCTGGCGGCACGCCGATTGAATAACGAAAATTCCATTGGCCCGTATTCGCCAAGGCTGTGAGAAGCAGTTTGCTATCAGACAACTTCAGGTCTTGGTGCCTGCCAGCCTTGGCTAAGTGACTTGGGTCTGCGTTAAGTGGTCCCCTCAAGAATGACAAACGTACCTGTCGCAACACCCGCACGCAGGGCTTTGGCCGCTTGGTATTCAGGGCTCTCATAGAAACGCTTGGCGTCGGCGAACGAGTCGAATTCAAATATCACATGCCGCTCGTGGGCTTCACCCTCTAGGTTCTCGTATTGTCCCCCCGCTATTACCCTGGGATTGAAAGGTCGCATTGCCTCACCTGCGGCTCTGGCATAGTCGGCGTAGGCGGTCGCATCCGAAATGGTCACGTGCCCGATCAGATATCCTTTTGGCATGTCTGTCTCTCTTTCAGTAAGTACATTCAATTCAACGCATGATGGTTATTGCAGCCACCTGCGTCACAGGTATTGGGTTATGTTCACAAGCGCTGCTTCGACCTCAACGGCGTAAAGGGAACAGGGCGCCTGTTGGCATCCTGGTGATTGACCATCCAACCGGGGTAGTAAGGAGGCAAAGCACTCACCGCCTCCAGGCGCGCCAGCTCCTCATCCGTAAGAACAATATTTACCGCACCCAGGTTATCTTCGAGCTGGTCAATCCTTTTGGCACCGATGATGACGCTTGTGACATAGGGTTTGGCAAGCAACCAGGCGAGCGCCACTCTTGCGACGGAAATACCGCGAGCGTCGCCGATGGCGCGCATTTCTATGATGCAGGGCCAGGCCTGATTCAGATCAACAGGAGGAAAGTCAAAAGTACTGCGCCGAGCCCCCTTCTCGGTTGGTGCTCCAGGACCAAACTTTCCCGAGAGTAATCCACCTGCAAGAGGCGACCAGACAAGCAGCCCCATCTCTTCTTCGACAACGAGGGGTACCAGTTCGCGCTCCACATCACGTCCTGCAATCGAGTAATAGGCCTGGAGCGTTTCAAAGCGTGTGGCATTGAGTGCTGCGCTCAGCCCTAACGCTTTGCCGATCCTGCCCGCGTGCCAATTTGAAACACCGACATAGCGGACTATGCCCTGGCGCGTCAGATCATCCAGCGCCCGCAGTGTTTCGTCGATAGGGGTCACGGGGTCGCTAGCGTGAATCTGGTAAAGGTCAATATGGTCGACCTGAAGACGTTCCAGGCTTCGCTGAACAGAATCCATGATATGACCGCGTGATGCTCCTTGGTCGTTGGGTTTGGACCCCATTACACCACCAGTCTTCGTAGCCAGCACAATTTCGCTGCGCAGCACGCCGATGTCTCTGATTGCCTGGCCAAGGATGCGCTCCGACTGACCGAAAGAATAAATATCGGCGGTATCGATAAAGTTGATTCCTTGCTCCAGAGCACGGGCGACCAACCGGTTGGCTTCGCTCTGGTCAACCGCGCCGATTGCAGCCCACATACCCGCGTCAGCATTACCTCCCAGCGTCATCGTGCCGAGGCAAAGCTCGGATACATATAGGCCCGTACGGCCAAGTCGGTTGTATTTCATGGCTCTTCCTTCGAAATTCGATGCATGAACATCAGCACAGCACAAGGCCACATCGTTGGTGCAGGTAAATTTCAGACGGACCGAGGTTTCCCTGATCGGAACTGCCTGGCGATCACTGCAACGCGTACGCCATATAGACGTGCTGTCTCCAGATCCCCTGGCGACATCTCTTCAGGAGACGCATCGGCAGGCGTTTGCGCCATGGGCGCGATATAGGAGCCCATACGATTTGGGTCATCGCGTTCCGATGCCTTGACGTTCGCCGGTTTGATATCCAAGCCAACCCATATCCCGGCGTGCTGCCCAGAAAGCAGGAAGAAATACTCAAGCATGTTAAGTTTGTCGCCGTTGATGCTCGCGCTGTTGGTGAAGCCGCCAAAGATCTTGTTATGCCATGTGCCTTCGAACCAGGGCTTGGAGGAGGCATCCGCGAATTTCTTAAACTGCCAGCTAGGGCCGCCCATGTAGGTAGGCGAGCCGAAGACGATTGCATCTGCGTCAGCGAGGGCTTGCCAGGCATCTTCGGAAATAGTGCCTTTGGCGTCGATTGCGACCAATACCGCACCGGTGCCTGCGCCTTCGGCGACTGACACCGCCATGCGTTCGGTGTGGCCATAACCGGAGTGGTAAACGATGACAGTTCGGACAGGAACAGAGTAGGAATTCATGAGGGTTCTCTGCATGTAGTGGAGACATAGGTAACTGAGAACTACTCTAATGAGTCAAAAATTCGCTATAAATCATGCTAATCTGAACGCTCTGTTATCCATTTGATGAACAATGCCAAACCTTCAGGCACTTTTAATTTTTGCCCGTGTTGCGGAAATGATGAGTTTCACGCGTGCGGCTGAAAGCCTAGGAATCCAGAAGGGACGGGTGTCGACGGTGATTCGTGGGCTGGAGCGAGAGGTGGGCGCGACCCTCCTGCACAGAACGACACGCAGCGTGCAACTGACTGAAGATGGACGTGCCTTCTATGCACGCGCACGTGACCTACTGGCCGAAGCTCAGGACGTGCAGTCAATGTTCACGAACAAAGGCGCACCTCTGAGGGGGAGATTGCGCGTAGATATGCCGACTGAGCTGGCAAAGACCGTTGTGATTCCAGCTCTGCCCCAACTGCTCAATGCGAACCCTGAGTTGGAGCTTGAACTGTCCAGCACAGATCGCCGAGTCGATCTTGTCCAGGAAGGGTTCGACTGCGTAATCCGTCTCGGGCCAATCGTTGACGACAGGCTGATCGCCCGCTCACTGGGCAAGTTGCGAATGATGAACGCGGCGAGCCCAGGCTATCTGGCAAAGCACGGCATACCGCAAACACTCGACGACCTGCTCATCCAGGGTCATCAGATGATTCACTACACACCAACACTCGGCGCCCGACTTGCTGGATGGGAATATCCGGAGGGTGATGGCTATGCATCACTTGTACTGCCAGGAGCGATACAAGTAAATAACGTGCAGACCTATCATGCTGCGGGCCTGGCGGGGATTGGACTGATCCAGGCCGGCTATTTGGCCCTTGCGCATCACATCAAAAGCGGTGACCTAGTGGAGATTCTCCCCGATCTACGGCCCGAACCGCTGGCGGCATCACTCGTAGTCGCGCATCGGCGTAACCTTTCCCAACGCGTCCGGGCTTTCATGACTTGGATTGAGAGTGTATTGGAACCCTATTTTGATTAGCTGCTTGAGTAGCTGAGATTTGATCTAGTCACTTGTCTTACGGTGACTGCTTGCGAGATGTGGTTGTCATACGCTTACGCTACCGCTTCAAAAGAGACGACAGCCAAGCAAATCGCTTTTCATAAAAAGCGTAGCAGATTAAATAATTATTAAATGCTAGGAGAGCGTTTAAGAGTTTAAATCAAGAGACCAGCGCTCTTTCGAGCGCTGGAGGGATGACTTAGCGCTGAGTAATGGTAGCCGCGTTATTGTTACCAGATTGGGTCAAAACTTCCGATGCACCATTTAGCTCACTACCTTGGGTAATGTTTGCATGATTGGCAACACCCATCTGGGTCGCGTTTACAGTGAAATTGTCAACAAAGCCTTGCTGCGAGATATTTAATATGTTCCCATCCCCAGACTGAGCGAATATAGCGCTTCCGGTTTCAACTGACTGGTCGATATCCACGGTATTGTTGTTGCCAACGGTTGAACCCGAAATGGTGGTTAAGCGCCTACTGGAATAAATATCGGCTTGGTTACCGAGACCGCCCTGTGTAAGGGTGACCTTGCCGAACTGACTGCCCATATATGTGGAGGCGTGATTGCCGTCACCGTTTTGCGTCAGCTCAGTACTGTTATTTCCCATCCTATACGAGGAGCCTGAAACACTGGCAGTATTGTTATTACCTCTCTGACTAACTGAGGCGTACGATGATGATCCCAGGTTAACATCAATACCGTTATTATTACCCACCTGGTTCAACATGGCACCAGAGACACCACCGGTTACTTCACCGCGAATTAAGTTGTTGTCACCAACCGAAGAAGTCGTTACAGCTGCAGCATAGCTAGTCACCGTAATATCAAGCGTGTTCGCGTTACCTTCCTGGTAGGAACTGACACCTGAGCCAAATATACTCCCACTTCCATTTTCACTAATACGGATAGCAGCATTATTGCTATCGCCCTGTTGAGTTATGTCAGCGTTGTTATCGGAACCCTGTAGCTGATAAACCGATGCACTATTGCTAGTACCGTTCTGAAAGATCTCAGCCTGGCTATTCTCTTGGCTGTCCTGTTGAAGATAGGCGTAATTTCCGCTGCCCTGCTGCTCTAGCGAACCTGTATTGTTGGTACCGACTTGTTGTATCTCGGCACTATTCATCTCCGCGAAAGCCTGGAAGCTGATTACGATCAGAATGGCAGCAGCAAGAGGTTTGATGGTAAGCATATATTCAGCCTTTTCCTTGACTTAGCAAGCGTGAGAGGTGCGTTTTTGTGATGATTTAAGGTTTTGCTCCACCAAGTAAAAGCCTGCTGGCACCCCCAAGTTCTAGACGAACATCCACTAATTTTTTAAAAAAGCAATGGCATATAGAGTAGAGGGTGGGTCTTTAGCCCGTTCTTATTTAGCAGTCTAAGGATTGTTAGGCACGCTTAACCGCAGCGCTACTAGCTGAAGGATTGACTCTAGAAAAAATAAAGGATTAATTCTGCGGCTATTAAGGATTTTCTTAGTAATCAGATTGATCTGAGGTTCAACCTAAAACTCTTTTCGCTTAGATGTTATTGCTCGATCAAACCTAAAAAGGCTTTTAGCCAATTTGATCATTAACCAGATATTCTCGAACTTCATAGATGGTCCCGGCGCCATCTTCAGCCTAGCTATCTTGTCAACGCCCCAATCATCAGCACGAACATAGGACATACGAGAAAGCCTGTCAGTGTTCCTTAGTAAGGATGTCATGGATGACCGGTATACCTTGACTCATACACCGTTGATTAAGGTTATTTGATGCCTCGCATTATCGTTGCAACCACGCCCCAGGTAGGTCATGTACTTCCCGTTTTGTCATTATTGCCGTGCCTGAAAGAGGAGGGTTATGACATCACTTTCATCACGGGATCTGCGTCAAAAGAACGTGTTGAGCAGGAAGGTATCCGGCATGTTACGTTACAAGGTACAGCGGATTATGATGCGCGGGATGTCAACCAAACCTTTCCTGACCGTAAAAAGCTGCGGCCTGGTCCTCAGCTACTTGACTTCGATTTCCGCGTCCTATTTATCCAGCCATTGGTCGACCAGACCAAGACAGTTCAAGCTGTACTAGGCGAAAGCGATGAGCCTGCTGTGCTCATAACCAATCATATGTTTGCAGGAGGATGGCCATTCCAGCTGCGATCCTCTGGCGCACGACCTGCCGGCTTGATCTCACTCGGGATAACACCTCTAATGCTTAGTGCAGACCATCTGGCACCCTTTGGTAAAGGACTTCCTCCTGCTGCTACCGAACACGAAAGACAACGTTATGTACAGTTAAGTCGTGATTTTGGCAGGGAGATGCGGGGCTCAAAAGCAGCCCTTGATGCCGCCCTGGGCACATTCGGTACAAGGCCTATGCCTTATTCCTTTATGGATGCCACCACGCTACTTCCAGACGCGTTTCTGCAGATGACTGTTCCAGGATTGGAATATGCCGGAGCCTGTCTTCCTCCCTCTGTAAAACTGATAGGTACTGCGCCAAGCCAAGTACAAGCCTATTCTTTGCCAGCTTGGTGGGGTGAAGTCGATGCAGCGAAAGCAAAGGGTCGGCCTGTTATTTTTGTCACTCAAGGCACCGTAGCTCGTAACCTGGAGGACCTGGTATATCCAACGATTGATGCTCTTGCAGCTAGTAACGCGCTGGTAATTGCTACAGCCGGTAAAGCAGGGGAGCACACCAAGCCATTTGTTACCCAAAATGCTTACATGGCTGACTATTTGCCTTATGAGCAAATGCTTCCGTACGTCGATGTCATGGTTACCAACGGCGGGTACGGTGGCGTACAACAGGCATTGCGACATGGCGTTCCGCTTGTGATTGCAGGCACTTCGGAAGACAAAGCAGAAGTTGCAGCGCGGGTAGCGTGGGCAGGTGCAGGTATCAACCTCAAAACAGATCGTCCCGCCACACAGGATTTATCAGATGCCGTTGCAACGGTTTTGAGGGAGGCGCGATTCAAAAGGGCCGCGATGACATTGAGTCAACAGTATAGGGAACTCGATCCGGCCTTGGCACTTAAACAGGCGGTTGATTCTTTTTTCCAGTCTGAGTTATCACTTTCAAGCCCATGACTGATCGAGATCTTTAAACCTAAAAGCTTATCGAAAGAGATAAGGTGGTCAGAGCACTAACAGGGAACGTTACCAACCTTATTTCTGCGGTTGTACGAGGCTCAACCAGCTAATCTGTAACGCAGACATTATCAAAAAACCGTTACTGTACAGAGATATCAGGTAGAGACCATGGCGAAGTTGATCAGTCGTGAACCTTGGTGGGCAAAACCACCTGAACAAGGACAAGATGAATTGAGTCTTGAGTGGGGCTATCTTGAAATCTATGACAATCTTGAGTTCAGGTTTGTCTCGACTAGACCTTCTGATGAAGAGATTCGCCTGCGTAAAGGCTGTCGAGTCATTAGCGAGACACCATCAGACTCATCGTAAAACGTTTGTCATCCATCTTTATGAAGCGGAAATTGATCGTAAGAGTAAGGCCTGAATAGTTTGTACTGCAGGTCATGAATTTCCGATTAGTGCTTTAATCGGAAATGAAACGCTGGGGAAATGTGTCGATCATGCTCCTATGAGACTTATCCCTATATTCGCATAATATATCTTATGTTAAATATAGTATTAAGATTACCAGTAGTACCGGACCTGCTTATAGAGCCCATGTCCGGGAACCCCTCTCACGTCTCCTCTGCTAATCACGTATGACTAGTCTCAGTCGCTACCATCCGGTTTCGCCCATTACGTTTGGCTTCATATAAAGCACTGTCTGCACACTCAATCAATGTTTGTCCAGTCAGGACGCCGTCCTCGCCGGGCATATATGTATGAATGCCACCGCTGACAGTGACCACGCCGAATGGGCTGTTGTGATGCTCAAGCCTTAGCTTACGTATTTGGTCCTGAATACGCTTAGCGACTATCCGGGCGCCTTGGCTGCCGCAGGCTGGCAAGATGGCTACCATTTCCTCACCACCATATCGTGCTGCAAAATCACCCGATCGTGGGAGACTATGCTTTAACGCCTGCGCAACCTGTTTCAGGCAATAATCGCCTGCAGGATGTCCGTAATAGTCGTTGTAGCCCTTGAAAAAGTCGATATCCAGCATAATCAGGCTTAGCGGTTGCCCCGAGCGTTCTGCCCGCTTGAGTTCCTGCTGCAATGCCATATCGAAATAGCGACGATTGGCCAATTCAGTCAGTCCGTCAGACAGGGCCTGCCGTTCCAGCGCACGGTGCGCCTCGATCAGTTCAGCCTTGACCGTATTGGCATGCCCGATCTGGCGCATCAGCACCAAAGCGAACAATGACATCATAATAATGATGCTGGCGACGATGATGGCTGAGCGTTGTGTATCTCCGGTCCAGGTCGATAAGAGTTCTTTCTTGCTCATCGCCACCATTACCAACACGGGATATTTGTCTATCCGCTGATAGCCGTACAGCCGCTCCACCCCATCGATTACCGCCTTGATAGTCACGATGCCGGAAGGCGCCTGAGCCAATGCTGTGGTGATGACGTAGCTCTGTGCCAGGTGTTTACCCACCATATACTCGTCTTTGAAGGGATATCGACTCAGAATCGTGCCGTCCGGCATGGCTAGCACGATGGCGCCTGAAGGCCCTAACTCGATGTGTCTGTAGAAATCGAGAAAATACTCCATCCTGACGGTAGCCAGCACTACGCCTGCAAAACGCCCTTGCTTGTCGGTAATACGCCGGGATATCGGAATAATCCAGTTACCTGTAGAACGGGAATGGATGGCATGGCTAATGAAGGGATCTTCAGTCGTATTCTGATTGTGAAATCTAAAGTAACCACGGTCTGAGCTTTTGCCTTTCCGTGGCGTTTCGCCTAGGGAAGTCGCCCTCCGGTTACCCTGCTCATCAAAAATAAAAAAACCTTCGACTTGCTCTAGGGAACCCGCATATTTCTCAAGCAGCGTATGCAGTACCTCTGGTTTAAACAATATCTCATTACCCTGCTCCAGCAAGTGCTGAAGACTCATGAGCGCTACATCCACTTCCTGGAACGAGTCCTCAGCGTATTGGGCTAATGCGTGAGTCAGGTTTAGCGTTGTGCTCTCGGACTGCTGCAGTTGAACGTTTCGCGCATGCCAGCTTTGCCAGAAATCAAACCCTACCAAGGACACGAAGACAAGTCCCAGAAAGGCCATCGTCAACGTTTCCAGAGGTAGGCGTTTGAGTTTCTTCGAAACTGTTGAATCAGGATGAGACATGAACCTACCTTAGGGCATGGACTGCAACGAGGGCTTACAAACGCCCTTCCATAAAGGACGCATTTATCACATTCCGTTGCGTTACCTAGCCGAAACGTAGGGCAGAACGATGTCTGTTAATCAGCATCATCCTGCCAGTCGGTCAGACTCTGAACCGGCGAACCATGCCGCTTAGGTCTCCAGCCAGGCGAGAAAGCTCCTGGCTGGCTGTATGGGTCTGTTCTGCACCCGCGGACGTCTGGATAGACAGATCACGAATACGAACCAGATTACGATCCACTTCTCGGGCTACCTGTGCCTGCTCTTCAGCAGCGCTGGCAATGACCAAGTTGCGCTCATCGATACCGTTGACCGCATCGTTGATTGTGCCTAGTGCATGGCTTGCCGCCTCAGCCTGCTCCTGGGTTTGCCTAGCCTGATCTGCACTGGTCAGCAAGGCGTCTACAGTATGAGTAGTCCCCTGCTGAATGCTGCCAATCATGGCCTCGATTTCTCGGGTAGAATCGCTGGTCCGGTGAGCCAGTGAGCGCACCTCGTCTGCTACAACAGCAAACCCGCGACCGGCGTCCCCTGCCCTGGCCGCCTCGATTGCAGCGTTCAGCGCCAGTAGGTTGGTCTGCTCCGCTACTGACCGGATGACATCCAGCACCTGGCTAATGTTGCGTGTCTGTTCGGCCAGCTGACGTGCCTGCTCAGAAGCGCTCAGAACGTTGTCCGTCAGGACACCAATGGCACTGAGGGTATCGTTAAGCTGACGCTGCCCTCGGCGCGCGGTTTCGGCTGCTGCCTTGGAGGCGACTGACGTCGACGTCGCGTTACCCGCTACTTCTTCAACGGCCTGGCTCATTTCGGTGACTGCAGTGGCTGCCATCTCAATTTCACTGTTCTGCTGTTGCAGTCCCTGCGTACTTTCGCTCATGACTGCGCTCATTTCTTCAGTCGCAGCAGCCAGTTGTTCAGCCGACCGGTTGATCTGCTCAAGCGTATCGCGCAGATTGCCCTGCATTTTTCCCATAGCTTTGAGCAACTGAGCGGCCTCATCTGTACCAGTTGTTTCCAGCCGGTGGGTCAGGTCACCCGACGCGATGGCCTCCGCGGCCTGCACAGCTTCGCGAATAGGCTTGGACAGACTCAAGGTCAGACGCCAGGCCAGCAGAATCGTAAGGCCCAAGGCGCAGCCGATAACTGTCAGGGTAATGGATACGGAGCTGCTATACACCGCTTGTGCATCTTCGCCAAAGGCTTTGGCTGCCTGCTGGTTCAGGGTACGCAATTTCTCGGTCTGCTCGTTCATGCTCAGGCCAAGGCTGGCCATACCACCCGTGACCTGCTTACGGGCATCATCGATCCGGCCTCTGACCATTAATGCTACGAGCTGATCCGTATTGGCCATGTAGTCACGGTAGATAGCCTGCAATTGCTGTAGCGCCGCGTCCTCTTCCGGCGTGCTGACCAGAGGCTCATAGCGCTTAAAGCCAGCGTCAACCAACTGCCCTAGATCCTTAATTTTTTGCTGAGTCTTCCGAAGTGTTTCAGCATCTGGCAACGCGATTAGGCGCAACGCCTCTATACGAATGCGTGCCATTTGCAGGGCCAGATTGTCACTTTCAACAATACTGGGCAGTGAGTTCAGTTCCACTTTCCGAGACTGATCCTGGATATGAGACATCTGTGCCAGGCTGAACACCCCTAGCCCGGTCAGGATGACCGCGATAACGCCAAAGCAAAACAGGCTTCGGTATGCAATTTTCAGGGAGCGCAGGCTCATAAACATAACCTTGATAAGTGGACCAGAAAGGACATGCAAAGTGATGCGTATTGGAACGGCACCAAAACGGAATTCTTGAGTGAAAAGTTGCCTGATGGTCTGTTGATCCGCCCGGTTGTGCCTCACATCGCCTCAATAGGATTATTTGCTACAGCGGCGAGGACGGAAGCCGATATAAAACAACCTGATAACAGATTATCGAATCGCCTCCCTGACCATGCCTATTTCTCCGCCCCCGCCAGCCATGAAAAAGGACGAGCCGTTTCGTTCACAAAGCCACACGGAGCTCACCCATCGCTCTGTGCTGATGTTTACCGTTCTGATGTTGAGCCTGTTCGCCCTGGCGGGCGCCGTCACGAGCTATATCGCCTGGTCATTGGATAATAAGGCCGTTACCAGTGGTGAGCAGGCCTTGCGCAATGCTATCGATACCCGCAAGAAATCCACGGTGGCGACACTCATGGACTATGCCCGCTGGGAGGAGAATTTCACCCATCTCTACCCTGCCGTCGATACGAAATGGGCGCGTGAAGAAGATAAGCTGGCTGGCTCGCTGCTGTCGCAGTATGGGTTGGACGCCGTCCTGGTTGTCGACGGCTCGCAAAATACCCGTTATGCCTTTTTAAAGGATACGGTCGACCCCAAGGATACACTCCAGTGGATCGAAGGCGACTTGCCGGCAATGCTGGACCGACTCCGGAGCGAGCCTCCGCTTACGTATGTTCAGGGGTTTTATCAGATAGATGGCGTACCGGCGATTGTTTCGGCAGCTTTGGTTCAACCCATTCAGGTGGCGTATTTACCCAGGCGAGACCAGCTTCCCATCCTGCTCTTTGTTGAACGGCTGGATCAGCAGAAGCTGGCGTCGATAGGTACGGCCTCTGGCATTGTCAATCTGAAAGCCGGGCCGGCAGAAAAGGATAGCGCCAGCCTTATCATAAGCGAGGACTACGGTGTTCCTTTTCTGCTCAGCTGGCAGGCAGAGCGTCCTGGTGGTGTACTGCTAAGCGTAATGCTGCCTCTGCTGGTACTTACGGCATTTGCCCTGTATCTGGTTTTAATCAAACTCAAGCGCCGATCACTGCGCGCGGCTGCATTGATCGACAGCAGCCATGAAGCCCTGGAGCATAGCGAGGCTCGTTTTCGGGATGTTGCCGAGGCTTCTTCAAACTGGATCTGGGAGACGAATGCCCGACGTGAGCTGACCTATCTTTCTGACCGGTTCGCAGTTAGCACCGGCTTTAGTGTTCACGAGTGGCTGGGGAAGCCGCTACAGGAGCTTATTGATTTCAGCGAAACGGACTTCCAGGAAAGCGCCCAACAAGATCAGGAATCAGCAGGTACCCCAAAAGCCCTGGAATGCTTTTACATGGACCGCGAAGGACATAAACGTGTGGGGCATCTTTATCTTCGGTCTGTTTGGACGGAGGGCGTCTTATCCGGATATCGCGGGACCCTTAGCGACATTACAGACGAAATGGAAGCTCAGGCCCTTTACGAGCATCTGTCCAAGTATGATCCGCTGACGCAGCTCCCCAACCGGACATACATGTATCGGTATCTCAAGGAGCACTTGGGAAACGGACCGACACCAGAGAGTCCTTTAACCGTTTTTTATCTGGACCTGGATGACTTCAAGCACGTCAACGATACTCAGGGGCATGAGTTTGGTGACAAAGTCCTTATCGAAGTGGCCAACCGATTCAAGCGATGTATGGACAGCAGCGTATTCATTGCCCGGCAGGGCGGCGATGAGTTCGTTCTTGTTCTTACTGGGCAAATGCAGCCAAACACTTCTGTATTGGCAGAGTGTCTGCTGGCCTGTCTTTCTACTCCGATCACGATTGACGGACTTGAGGTTCATGTCAGCGCCAGCATTGGTATCGTGCAGGCGCCTGCCCATGGGGTTATCAAGAACGAGCTGCTTCGGTTTGCCGACATTGCACTTTACGAAGCCAAGGGGGCAGGCCGTAATACGTGGCGGTTGTACGACAGCGCGATGAACGAGCGGCTGCTTCAACGCCAGCAGATCGAGGAAGACCTGCGGGCCGCACTGCAGCGCGATGAGTTACAACTTGTCTTCCAGCCGCGCTTTAGTATCCAGAACGGAAAAATCATTGGCGCAGAGGCACTGGTACGCTGGAACCACCCTACCCGCGGTTTGCTGAGTCCTGCTGTATTCATACCGGTTGCGGAGCAGAGCGGGCTTGTAGTTCCGCTGAGCGACTGGGTTCTGCGCAAGGCATGTCGCGAGGCGCTCGAATGGAAAGGCCCCATTTTCGTGTCGGTTAATCTGTCCTGTATCGAGTTCCAACGCAATGATCTGGTAGAGCGTATCCGCCAGGTACTGGAAGAAACGCAACTTGAGCCCGCACGGCTTGAGCTGGAAATTACCGAAAGCGTGATGTTGGATAATGCTGAGAGCGCTTTGGCCCTGATGCATGAACTCAAGGCGCTGGGTGTGAAGCTTTCCATGGATGACTTTGGAACAGGCTATTCCTCGCTCAGCTACTTGAGCCAGTATCCATTCGACGGCATCAAGATTGACCGCAGCTTCATCATGAGCTTGAGCGAGGGTGGCCATAGCAATCAGGCCATTATCAAGGCCATTGTTGCTCTGGGCAAGGCACTCTCGATGTCCGTGACCGCAGAAGGTGTCGAAACAGCCGAGCAGCTTAATGCACTAGGTATCCTGAGCTGCGATCAGGCGCAGGGGTTTCTGTTGGGTAGGCCGGTTCCGGTGGAACGCCTGGTTGAGCAGTTGAATGAGCAACTTGCCCCGGAGGGCAAATCTCAAAGCTGATGCGATTCCAGTCGCGCCTCCAGGCGGGCGATCTGCCTGATCAGGTCCTTGCCGGTGGCGCGCTCCTGATCGAGTTGACGGGCCAGGTCATCCAGATGCCGGGCCTGTGTGGTATGCAAGGCCTGGAGTCGCTCATTATCCCGAATCAGCTGGATGTTCTGCTCCCGCAAAGAGGCATTCTCGGCCAGAACCGCTTGATGCTGGTTGCGCAAGTCACTGACGGCGGAATCCGACTGCACCTGATCCTGTAGCCGCTGGCGCTGCATCACCTCCTGATAACCTTCCAACGCATCCCGTGCCGTCTTGAGTTCAGCGCTTAGCGTTTCGATACGCTGGGCACGGGCAGCCGACTCACGCTGGCTATGAGTCAGGTCTACCGCCTGCCTGGCCAGCTCGTTATTGGCTGCGTTGTATCGGTTTGCGTAATCTCCTGCGAGTGCTTCGGCTTTCGCTAGTCTGGCTTCCAGGTCCTTAATACGCTCTTGCTGGGCGTTCGCACGCTCATCGGCAAGTTGGAGCTTTTCATTTATCGACTTCGCCTGAACCGCGAGCGTCTGCTCAGCCTCGTCTATTTCCAGCTGGGCCCTCTCCAGCAACTTGCGTTCGAGTTGTTCGATCAGTGCCAGCATGTCCGCTCTGATCCGCCCGCTCGGTCCTGAAAGGCTTTGCTCGTCAGCTTCGATTTCTTTTTTATAACGTTGAATAGTTGTAAACGAGCCTCCTGTCAGCGCCCGGATTTCAGGTACAGAGGCAGACCGGCCCTCTTCCTTTAGCTGCCGAATGGCAGTGGCCACCTTCTCCTTGTCTATACCGTTACGGCTCATGGCTACTCGCTTTACGTAAAGAATAAAAATCGTAAGGCTAATCGTAGCGCAACTCTGTGCTCATCCCAAGTACGGGATGGCGTAGCCAGAAAAAGGCACGACTATATTTAACACCTTGATTTACAGCGCTTTTCGCCAGACGGTGCTCTCCTGCGCATCACGATGTCAGCTATGATGGAGTGAAATCAACTCAGGAGCGCCCATGGCTACCAACATTGAACGGTTCGATAATCTGGTCGGTCGGCTTTTTGGTGAGTTGTACGAGGCCTTCCCTATTCCGCGTAATCTCTTTTGTACTGATATGCAAAAGCACATCGAGGCGGCGGGCCTGAATGAAATAGATGACTTTAATCCCTGTGCGGATGAGGCTCGATTCTTTACCGCTTCGGTCAAATGGCTTGGCAATGCAGGCTTGATCGAACATGGCGATGTAGTGGCTGGAACCGCTCATGATTGTGTCCTCACTGCCAAGGGGTTCGAGATTTTGAAGGCAACGCCTGCATCCCTTGAAGGTGCTCTGGGTGATCGCCTTGTTCAGGCAGCGAAACACGACGCTGACGAGGAGCTTCGCCAACTGACCGGGCAGGCCTTGAGCTATGGGATATCCCTTGCGCTTCATAAATTCTGAGCCATTACAAACCTTTGCACGCTTGCAGATAAACCGCTTTCGCTGTGGTCCAAGTAGTAGCGCGTTTGATAACTGAGAAGCTTTTCAAAGGCAGTGTTCAGCCGACGAAAGGTCAGGCAACTCGGGGCTTTCAGCTTGGTTTTAGCCCGCTTGCCCCCATATAGGATGGACTGCCTGAAACACCTCTTTAAACCCTTCTCATCAGTTCTCGACGTTCACCCCTGTCCCGTCGGTAAGGGGTATGTTGCCTTGGAGATATCTGTATGAAAATGTCAGAAAACATCGACGCCCTTGCCAAGGCTCTGGCCGCCGCACAGGCTGAGATTGAAAACGCCACGAAGGGAAGCATCAATCCGCACTTCAGAAGCAAGTATGCGGATCTGGCTGAAGTATTGAATACAACCCGACCGATTCTGAGCAAGTTCGGCCTTTCGATCGTCCAAATGCCGGGCTTTGAAGATGGTAAGGTCAGTGTCGAAACGGTATTGATGCACGAGTCGGGTCAATGGATCAGCAATACCCTGCTGGGCCCCTGCATGAAAATGGACCCTCAAGGGGTTGGTAGCGCGATTACGTACTATCGCCGTTATTCCCTGGCAGCCTTTGCAGGCATTGCCCAAGAGGATGACGATGCCAATGATGCTTCTCAGACCAATGCCAACCGCCAGCCTGCTGTTTACATTAACAAGAGTCAGCTCAAGCGTATCGAAAATGCGGTAAGCGAGTGCAGCCCGGCCGTTCAGAAGAAGTTTGAAACGGATTACCCGGACGCCAGCAAGATGACCGTTGACGTCTATGACAGCATTGTCAGCAGTCTCGAGTCAGCCGCCAAGAAGTACCAGGAACGCAAGAGTCAGGACAACGCGGCATGATTTCCCTCACCTATCCATTGGCAAGCCTGCAGGGACGCTTGGCTTAGCTCTAACACTCAAAAATAGCAGACTGATTTTTACTAGCCCGCATCAAATGCCCTTTTGGCTATCCAATGAACCAGCACCGCTTAGACAGTATATGCAGCTTCTACGGTAGCCTGTCCGTTTTCCTTGGTTATAGTGATGCTGTTACGAATCCAATCGCGTAGATCCGTATGGCTGATAACCAAGACCGTTCCTTTGTCATGGGACTTTTCCTCCAGCAAAAACATTAATCGCTCAAGACCGGCCTCATCAAGGGCCTGATCAATCTCGTCTGCCATAAACAACCTGATGGGTTTACTGGCTCGCGATGCGACCAGATCTTGCAGTGCCATGGCGGTTGCTAACCTGACTTTACGCTTTTCTCCTCCTGAGAGACTTTTAAAGGTCTCACCCCCGGTTGCACTGATCACATCGATAGAGAACTTCTCGCGTAACTCCCCCTTAGCCGTCAATGCAATGGTAGACCATACTGCGGTCACGTTTCCGTCTGTCAATGTAGACAAGTAGTGAGCCGTCCGAGCATTCAGGTAGGGGGTCACGTTATCCAGAATATGCGCACGAACGCCTGACGGGCTGAATACCCGGGCGGCTTCTTCCGCCAGTGCAAGCCGTTGCTGCGCTGCGCTCAATGTAGCCGTCAAGGCTTCTTGTCTCACCCTTGCCTGTACCAACTGCTCACGTGCACGCTGTATGGCTGAATCGTGCGGATTCTTTGCTGATTCGAGCTGCGCGATGCGCTCCTTCAGCACCTGTAGCTGCCTGGCCTGTTCCTGCCAGGCGTGCTGTTCAGCCTGGGTTTTTCGTCTTTGCTGCTCAAGCGCTTCCAGGGTTGCACTCTGCTCGGAAACATCAGTCATTTGCTGGCGATAATTGCGTAGGCTGTTTTCCAACTGGTCAAGCGCCCCTTTCGCTGTCTTCGCTTGATCTTGTAGCGCAAGTACCTTTTCCTGCTGCGTTTTCACGGATTGCCGGGTCATGTCTCGTGAGGCATCAAGATCCTGTGGTTCGATGACATGACCGCATTGAGAACACGTAGTACCTACTTGATCGTCAATGTGCTCCAACGTGTGAGCGAGCCGCTGGGTCTTGGCTTGTTCACGCTCCAGGGTCTGTTGGATTGCGGCATAAGCAAGCTCCGCCTCCCGAAGCGCCTTGGCATGGATACGCTCCTGCCGGCGTTCCTCATCGGACGCGGTGATCCTGCGACGAACGGCCGCGGCCTGCTCGTCCAGGCTTTTCAAGCGTGCCTGAAGATACTCTCCCAGGCTTGTATCAAACGCATCCCGAACGGCATGGTAGTGCTGGGTAGCAGTCTGGACGGCGGCGCTCTGCTGACGTATCCACGCCTCGCGATCCTGCTCGGACGCCTCGACATTGACGGTAAAGGTGGTGATGGCTGTTTCCAAGGCCTTGGCCTGAGTGGTGAGCTCTCCTACCTCGACCTTGCATTGATTAAGTCGGGCCCGAGCGATCTCATAAGCCTGTTGCAACTGATGGATACCTGCGGCCTCCTCTACCAGGAGCTTGAGGTTTCGGTCTGTCATCCCAGGTAGGTCGGGCATAGCCTCCTGACCCAGATAGATCGCGTTAACGAACACTTCGCGCGAACAGCCCATGACCTTATCGACCAGCACCTGGGTCAGCTTATCCGAGCCCTTGGTCAGGTCCTGCCATTCGCCCTCCATGAAATGCTCAAGGCGCAATTGATTCTTGTATTGGCGATGCTTGCGATGACGACTGATGCGATAGCGTGCGCCCGTCTCGTCAAGCAGCTCTAGTCTGACCTCTGTACCCTTTCCTGCGGTACGGTTGATCACCGCATCACCAGACTCCTGACGAGCGGTTTCGCCATACAGGGCCCAGCACAGTGCGTCGGCAATTGACGACTTGCCAGCGCCGTTACTCTTTTGGCTCGTATCATCCAGGTTCTCGCCCTGGATCAGTACCAGACCTTTGTCGTTCAGGGGAAGCGACTCGACATGTCCAATCGCCATGAAGTGAGTAATCGAAAGGCTCTGTATCCTCATGGATCGATCGCCTCGGCTTCGCTGAGTATGTCGTTGCACAGTGCTACCAGCGCGTCACCATGCGTGCTGTTTTCCTCCACCCACCCGCGGATCGATTCGCGTAGTGTCGGTGCGCTGGAGACCGGCGAGCGACGCTGCATAACAGCAGAGCGTGGCAAGGGGATGGCCTGCACCAGGCTTCCCAGCGCACCCCATGTCTTGAGCTGATCACGAAGGTGGGCAATCTCCTCCTCGGTCGCCTCGCCCAGCCGTGCCCGCACATAATTACCTTTGCACTGCTCCCTGGCTTCGTGCTCATCCCAGCGAATATGCAGATCCATGAAGCGGGGCGCAGAAGAGGTACGAAATACCACGTCGATATCGCTGACCAAGAGATAGCCTGCCCGGGTCCCTATATCGTTCCAAGTCTGATGGGTGGTGGCGCCTACGCTATAGACCTCACCCTTGAAGCGCTTATGGTTATGGTAGTGCCCACTAAAAACGCGCTTGAACCCGTATCGGGCCAACTCTGCTGCGTTAAAGCCATGGTCTGGCAAGCCGGTTAGAACACCATTGACTGGCGCATGAATCATCAGAGTCCATGCGTTGGGAGCTTCCCCTTTTGCATTCAAATTTGTCAGGCAAGCGTCAATATGCCGGCGGACATCATCGAGTCGGTCATACCAAGGCACCATGACAACATGCTCATCCTCGAACAACATTGGCGTTGAAATCACTTCAATACCAGGAATGGTACGCAAGCTCTCGCAAGCATTGCCCAGCGCGCTACTGTCACGGGATTCAAGGTCATGATTACCTGGTAACACACGAATGTTCAGGTCCAGGTCTGTTGTAAGCCGTGCGAACAGGTCGATAGTTGGATTAAGAACCGTGGGCGAAACGGAGCCACGTACATGAAAAAGATCACCTGTGATGTAGAGCGTACGCCCTCCTGCCGTGCGAAGGTCATGCGCCGCCACCTGAATCTGATCCAGAATATGACCGAGACGGCTATTGAGCCCATTCTTGTCGACACGGGAAAACGCTGACCAATTATGCAAATGTGCATCCGAGCAGATGCCATAGACGAGGCTCATAGGCTGTCAGATCCTGCTTTAGGCGATAATACGTTTGACGTCGAGAAGAGACAGAGGTTGAACACCTCTGCTGTTATTACAGAGCCAACGGCGCAACGGCACGCAGCGGTAATGGAATCAAGATGGGGGCAACGGCAAAAAAATAAACGGTAGCAGGTGATCAGATGAGCCTTTAGCGAGACACCTGCCCTACGGGCGTTCCTACCAGGTCGTCTATTTGCAACTGCGCCTTCTGCTTGTTGTGTTTGAGCAGCTCATGCTCGATATCGTCCAGCAGCGTCTGGAACAGCGCACCATTTTTCAAATACCGGGCGGAAAAACGCCAAGTATAAGGCTCTCCTCCATCAAGAGGCGCTGCGGTAATCGTCAGGCTACCCTCTTGGTCGATGATGCCTTTAAGAGCAAATGAGTCAGCAAAAATGTAGGTAAGGCGAGACAGACACTTCATGATGCAAGCAGAACCAGGCAGTAGTGTTTGTTAGAGGCAGCGTTTTGCTATTTATTCGCCACTACAGCGTGCCGTCTGTCTAAAGGGATAAACGGTTAGCAAAAAAATCCATATTTTTTAAAAAGTGGCTCAAGTTATTGATTTGGCAGCCGATGAAATATGCAGGCAGACAGGATACCCTGCCTAGCTGAGCATGCTGCCCCAGGGACGGGGCCCTTTCTTTCGGCCCAGTCCCTTCATTTCCATGAACATCTTCGGGTTTCGATGTTCAATGTCATCGTGGTGCTATCGCTGCCGTTGCAGTCGATACTGCCTTCTCGGAAAGTCTACCAAGCTAACGCAATGATCTTGGCTACACTTGCCACAAGCCGGAATCGCCCGCTGCGCTGAGGGGCGTCATGGTTGTATCACCTTGTCCCACTGCTACAAGGAAGGCTGTTATGGAATTCAAATGGCTACTCCGTGAGCTACAACGAGATCCCAACGACCAGGACTGGGTCAAAGGCTGGGGAGTTTATCGGAACACTCCATGGCATTTGGCTTGCGTTTACAACAGCGAGGCGGTAGCTGTCTCCGAGGCGGTAAGGCTTGGCCAGGGCTACGCCGTTTCCTGGGGAGCACATAAACTCGGCACCAATCAATTCATTATTACTGAAAAATCCTGATCTCCCTGCCTGGGTGCGATATGGCTCTGCCCAGTCGCACCGATTCATCTGGCAGACAAGCGCTTCATATACCTGCCTATAAATTCCAGATCGTTTCGCAGTGTCATATTTCTGCTACCTGCTACCCGTACAAATATGTAACGAGTTGTTCCGGCTAACCACCTTAGCACGTACAGGGAGCGAACGAGTCATGCCTTCTCTCACCCGCAGAAATCTATTGCAGGCAGCGGCCGTCGGGTCGGCCATCGCCATGCTACCCGCCTCGATCCAACGGGCATTGGCCATTCCCGCCCACAACCGTACCGGTACTATTCAGGACGTCGAGCATGTAGTCATCCTGATGCAGGAGAACCGATCATTCGACCATTATTTCGGAACGCTGCCGGGCGTACGCGGCTTTGCTGACCGGCTGACGATTCCATTGCCGGGCGGACGCACTGTCTGGCAGCAGCAAGGTCAAGAGCGCGTTATCCTGCCTTATCACCTCGACAGCCGAAAAGGTAACGCCCAGCGTGTGCATGACACGCCACATTCATGGGCAGACACCCAGGCGGCCTGGGACAGTGGTCGTTTGAGTGCATGGCCAACCTATAAGACGCTGACTTCGATGGGATACTACGAGCGTAACGAGGTGCCCTTTCAGTTTGCCTTGGCCAATACCTTCACGTTGTGTGACGCCTACCATTGCTCGCTGTTAGGTGGAACAGCACCAAATCGCCTGTTTCTTTGGACCGGTACCAACGGCCCCACCGGCTCCAACGTCGCAGCGGTTGTCAACGAGTGGGATGCTCCGGGGCCGCCCGATGAGGGATATGACTGGACGACCTATGCAGAGAGACTTGAGGATGCAGGCGTCTCGTGGAAGGTCTATCAGTACCTGCCGGACAACTTCGGTGATAATGCTTATGCAGGCTTTCGCCAATACCGTGCCGCAAGCGTCGAGGTTGGCAACCCCGCCCAGCCCTCTGCAGACTTTAACGACTTCGTCGTCTATCGCGAAGCGTTGGAGGCCGTCGCCCCGCTGTACAAAGGCAACGGCAATACCATGCCAGCAGCGAACAGCGAAGACCTAGAAACCATGTTCGAGAGCTTTAGACGCGACATCCGACAAGGCAAGCTGCCTCAGGTGAGCTGGCTGGTCGCACCGGCAGAGTATTCGGAGCACCCCGGTCCCTCCAGTCCTGTTCAGGGAGGCTGGTATACCCAGGAAGTCCTTAATGCACTGACTGAAAATCCAGAGATCTGGAGCAAGACGGTACTTCTCGTCAACTATGACGAAAACGATGGCTTCTTCGACCATGTGCCGCCACCTGCCGCTCCTTCCCTACGCGCAGATGGAACACTGGCAGGTAAATCAACCATTGCCTTCGATGCCGAAGTGTTCCAGCACAAAGCACCTCCTGGCTCGAAGGACCAGCCTGCCCCCGATGGACGTGTGTACGGACCAGGGCCCCGTGTCCCGATGTTTGTCATTTCGCCGTGGAGCCGAGGCGGCTGGGTGAATTCGCAGGTCTTCGACCATACTTCGGTACTGCAATTCTTGGAAAAGCGCTTCAACGTAAAAGAGCCCAATATCAGTCCATGGCGGCGAGCGGTATGCGGCGATTTGACGTCTGCCTTTAATTTTGTTGATCCGAATCAGGAGTTATTGCCGCCCTTGCAGACTACCTCCCGCCGTGCAGCGGATCAGTTGCGGGAAAAACAGGAGCAGCTACCACAGGTCCCTGTTCCGCCTGCTGACCAACAACAAGTCCCTGTGCAGCGACGTCTGGCTCGCCCTTCCCGAGCATTGCCGTATCGGATCGAGGTCGAAGCGGAAGCCAGTCCGGAGACGCGCCAGCTAACCCTGACCATGCGCAACACAGGCGAGCAAGGTCTCGTGCTGCATGTATACGATCGGCTGCATCTGGAGGATATCCCTCGCCGTTATACCATCGAGGCAGGGAAGCTGTTGAGTGATGTCTGGGTCCCCACTACTACAGATGATGGCACCTACGACCTGTGGTTGTTGGGGCCTAACGGCTTTCATCGAGCACTGCGTGGCAACCTCAAGGCTCCGCAGCCAGAAGTAAGGCTGCAGCGTGACGGTAAAAGCCACAATCTGGTCATGACAATCACCAATACAAGCCTGCAGGCTATGACCGTTCAGATTGATCGGTGTCCCTATACGTTTGAAAAGCCCCACGAGTTTCAGCTTGGTGCGGGTGCCACACATAAACAGCGTATATCGACGCGCGTGAGTGGTGGATGGTACGACATTACGGTTCGGGCTGATCAGGGCAGCTGGGAACGGCGTCTGGCTGGCAGACTTGAAACTGGCCGCCATTCGATTAGCGATCCCTTGATGGGCAATACCTGACCGTCGGAGGTGTCTCACAGGCATCCTTGAGTTGGATGCCTGCCTTCCAAAACCGGTTACGCCTTAAGCTCGGGAGGAACCGTCCCGTCGTGCTCGGCCAGCTTTTGCATAACGGCCTTGTGTAGCCAGTTGTTCATCTGCTCCGAATCTCCAAGCTTATCGGCAGGACACCCAAGCTCGGCGGCCATTTCCTTGCGTGATTCATAACTGCTGTCCAGGTTAAGTACCTTGAGCAGGTCGACGATGGAGGAGCGCCAGTTCAGGTGATCAGTATGATTAGCAGCCATCGCATCGAGACGCGCCGAAATATCCATCGAATTTTGCACGCCGGTAGATGCCGGAGCCTGTAGTTGCTCGGCACGAGCGCTGTGGGCCGCATTGGTTTCTTCAGAATCGGTAACGATACGTGTAGACGTTTTGCTGGCATCGATAACGCCGACATCAGCCTTTCGCTGCTCTTCGTTACTAACGCCGTCCAAGCCAAGCTTGTCAAGAATCGAGCTAAACAGTCCCATGATTGACCCTCGTGATTAAACCTAGAGTACTTATGGACCCTCAGAGAGTGCCTGTGATTCAACGCTTTATGCAGCTGTAAGCGAGGCGATCAAAAAAAACCATTCTTGCAAAATAATACCTATAAAAATCAATAGCTTAAAAACATAACCTGATGTTGATTACTAATCTTAACGAGAAATCACTTTAACTCTCTGACTTTTAATGAGTTTTCTAAGATGTAGACGGCTTGGCTTCACGATAAATTGAAGGAAGATACCTATCATCTATCAACATAAATATTTATCATGAAAATCAATGTCTTATAAGACTTTGCTAAGATTTTACTTTTAATGTAATGGTTCAGCTGAGGTTATGGCTGCTGTTCAGCAACGCACCATTACCGTACTTTGACATCGTTGAGTAACAGAGCGGCCTGAGAAGCCTTCCGCTATTATTGCCGCGCTCAATCGCCCGCTGCTCTGTATCCGCCCGGGTGCAGAAGCGCAGCGCGCCTTTCTCGATGATATGGTGTACCCGTTGCGCACCACGCTTGCCGGCTTGCCTACCCAACGTCCATGGTTATGCGAACAATATGCAGGCGCTCCTGATAGCAGTCGCACCTTGAGCCTTATCAATCAGACAAGCGAGCGGATGATTTACAAGACCAATCAGCTGCTGATCCTGGCCCGAGCTTCAACTTCTCACTGTACATGCTCGCCCTCATCCCGCTGCGCTTTGACGAACTGGTTGAAGAAGCGGTTCCTCACTATGTGGGGCGACAGATGCCCGACGTAGTGAGCTGCAGGCTGCCTCAACACAAGGCAATGCCTTTCTGCTGCGTCAACCTTGTCAACAACGCCCGCCTGAAGGTTGCATCACAGTGCGAGTCAAACCGCCGGGCCAGGCGGTCATTCTGGAAGGGGAAAACAGTGTCCAAGTATCCCACCGGATGAATGTGAACGTATTGATTCTATCGGCTTGAGCGGGGCATCCACGGTACGGGCCTTGGGCTTGCCATCGTGCGTGACATCGCCTATGCCCGTGATGCCAGTATTCAGCTGAAAATGGAAAAGGATTTATGGTTCGTCTGATATTTCCCGGCGCTACAAACAGCAAAATGCTGCAAAAGACGATTTCGGATTTCCTTCTACGCTCATAAGGCCGGATAACACCGGCCCTGTAATAGCAAAGCGCGTACAGGTCATTACTAGATCGTAGGGATATCCGTCATGTTCAGGTTGAAACCACTCGCACTGCTTATCGGACTACTCGGCACCACCCATAGTTACGCCGCGTCAAATACGGCCGACTTGACTCAGAGCGGTGCGCAGAATAC
This sequence comes from Pseudomonas sp. WAC2, assembly GCF_030403525.1. NCBI lineage: Bacteria > Pseudomonadati > Pseudomonadota > Gammaproteobacteria > Pseudomonadales > Pseudomonadaceae > Pseudomonas > Pseudomonas sp. WAC2. The sequence goes on along the minus strand of NZ_JAUEPD010000004.1, from coordinate 83,931 downwards.
GGCCGCGCTGACACAAACCGGGCAAGGCAACCACAGCGTTCAGATCCAGCTGGGCACCGACACTCGTCAAACGGTGCTGCAAACGGGCGAACTCAATGCGGTATCGATCTACCAGGGGAAAGGACCCGCGGGACTATTGATATCGATCAGCGTGGTGAAAGCCACCTGGTGGAGATTTATCAGGACACCCGAGGATGGTCTACCGTGGCGGTTACGCAGCGAGGCAGCGTGAACGAGGTGCGTATCGATCAGGGCAGCAATAACGCCGGGTGTGTCACGAGCTACCAGGAGGGTACTTACAACCTGCACGACCTCCAGTTGGAAAACATGAGTGGGACGCCCAGCCTTAGTGCCCGCACCCTGGGCAATGGCAATACCATGAGGGTTGTGCAGGGCGAGGATGCTCAATACTTCATGGATGCAGACCTTGTGCAAAACGGTGACAACAACCTGATCGACCTGCAACAGCAATGGCGTCGTCAGGAGGCCGAGGTCAATCAGCAGGGTAATGGCAATATCGTTCAGGTGCAGCAGAGCGGATTGGAGCCTATCGAGGGCGAGCTGAGCGGATCTCTAATGCAGGCTTTCCAGAATGAGAACGACAACGTTATGAACGTCCGGCAGGGAAGTGACGGCAATACTCTCATCTCCAGCCAGAACGGTGACCGTAATACTCTGGATGTGCAGCAATGGGGGTGGTCTGGCTACCTGGCCACCAAGATGACCAACCGCCTGGAAGCCACGGTAAACGGCAACGATAACCGCATGACCGTGGTGCAAATGGGGGGTGCGGGTGCCCATGAGATTACGGCCGAGCAGACCGGTAACAACAATGAGATGAACTTAAGTCAACGAAACACGACTGACAGCTCCCTGGATATGGCGCAGCGCGGGGATGGGCTGGTCATGACGGTGACTCAAATGAATACACAAAATGACCATTTCGCGCTGGTGCAGGAAGGCACCAACCACACTCTAAGCCTTGAGCGCTCAGGCATAGGTAATGAAGCGTTCGTTTCTCAACTGGGTACAGCCAATATGGCCTCGATGATTCAGCAATGATCGCCTGAGCCAGGCGGGGTATTCTCCCCGCCTTTTGTTTTACAGACCGGATACAGTAGTACCGTCTTTCAACGGATCACGTGGCCTGTTCAACATGAGTTCCTGGTATGAGCGTCGTGTTTTGCCTTATCTGCTCGATATTGCCTGCGGGATTAAACCCGTACGCCTGCAGCGGCAGTCTCTTATCCCCTTGGCGTATGGTCAGGTGCTCGAAATTGGCATCGGGACCGGGCTCAACCTTGAGCACTATGACAGGTCTCAGGTAGAGCGTATCGTTGGACTGGACCCTTCCCTGGATATGCACCGGCTGGCTCGGTCTCGTGCTCAACACGCAGGCCTTGACGTCGAACTGGTTGGCCTGTCGGCCGAGCGGATTCCCTTTGAGAATCACTCCTTCGACACGGTTGTGGTGACCTATTCGCTGTGCACGATTCCAGATCCGGCCGCTGCACTCAAAGAGATGCATCGCGTACTCAAGCTGCAGGGACAGCTCCTATTCTGCGAGCATGGGCAAGCCCCCGATGAAGCGGTGCGTGTGTGGCAAGATCGGATGACGCCGCTCTGGTCCCAAGTAGTGGGCGGCTGCCACCTGAACCGGGAAATAGGCAAACTTATCCATGACGCCAAATTCGAAATGATTGAATTCAAAACGTTTTATTTAACGGGCTTACGCCCATTAACGTATCATTATTGGGGCGTTGCCCGTGCCTTAGCCTGATTACAAATCTTATAATATGTCTTACAGAACCCTATTATGAAAAAGCTAATCGTTAATCTATTTGTCTAATGAAGTTTAGAATATCCAACCAAGTGACTTATTTTAATTGCAGGAAGACGGGGTTATTCGAGACGCTCAGAGGAATATAGGGAACCCCACACAACACAAGCCCTACAGCCTGCAGAACGAATTCTAAAATCAATAAATGTGATTATTTTTTATTAAATAGAAAATAAAACAACAAGATAATAGCTGTGCACTTAGTGCCGTAATGCCTCTCTACTACAGTAATCTCAATTTGATTCCGATGCGCTCGTAGCAAACAAGCATTTTGTTTTATTGGCCCCCTCTCCTTTCTAAGCAGTAAAGAAATCAGATCATATTTCTAAGAACGTCTAAACTTGCATCAACGTTGTTTTCACCTTTATGACGGTGACAGCGCTACTGGTCTTTGTCGGCCTTTTATCGCTGTCCAAGATGCAGCAGATTCGGGCAGCCGCCGTGGAGGACGTGGCCCGTAACGCGGCTTCCGCGTCCGATGCCGCTCAGCTGTCATGAGGCCAGAGCCAGTGCCGGTGCTGCACTGGCGCAGATTGCCCAGGCGATTACCGATATCAACGAGAAAAACCTGCTGATCGCCACGGCGTCTGAAGAGCAGGCCCAAGTAGCCCGGGCCGTTGACTACAATCTGGTCAGCATCCGTGACCTGTCGATACAGACGTCCGCAGGCGCCAACCAGACCGCTACGGCCAGCGCGGAACTGTTTCGACTGGCCATAGATATGAACCGGCTTGTGATGCGGTTTGCGACGTAAGACCAGAGATAGAGAAAGCCCCGGAACACCTGGGCTTTTCTTTTTCAGTCCACCAGCACAACCTGAAAATGACGCTTCTTGCCCAGACTCAATCGGCTGCCCTCCAAAGCGGCAGACAGAGGCTCGTCCGGATTCTGGACCTGCACGTCGTCCAGACGCAGCCCACCGCCGTCCGCCAGTCGGCGCACGGCACTGCGCGAACCCTGTAGTCCGCTGGCCACCAGAAGATCGGTCAGGGTCAAGCCCTTTTGCAGCGCGGCGCGGCTGGCTTCCACTTTGGGGAGTGTGTCGCTCTGGCTGCCCTCACTGAACAACGCCCGTGCCGCTGCCTCCGCGTCACGCTGGGCCGCTTCGCCATGGCACAAACGGGTCGCCTCGTTGGCCAGAACGATTTTCGCCTCGTTAAGCTCTGCACCCTGCAATGCGCCTAGGCGACGTACTTCGTCCATGGGCAGTTCGGTAAACAGTGCCAGAAAACGCTGTACGTCCCGATCATCGCAGTTGCGCCAGAATTGCCAGAAATCATAGGCAGATAGCTTATCGCCGTTGAGCCATACCGCGCCTTGTGCCGACTTGCCCATCTTCTTGCCGTCACTCGTGGTCAACAGCGGCATCGTAAGCCCGTAGAGCTGCGGGCCATTCTGGCGACGTGACAGCTCAACGCCATTGATAATGTTGGCCCACTGGTCAGCGCCGCCCAACTGCAGAGTGCAGCCATACCGATGGGCCAACTCGACGAAATCGTAAGCCTGAAGCAACGTGTAGCCAAATTCCTCGAAGGACAGAGAGTGCTCACGATCCAGGCGATTGCGGATGGCATCGAACGTGAGCAGGCGGTTGATCGAGAAATGCCGTCCTACGGTATTGAGGAAATTCAGGTAACCCAGCCCATCAAGCCACTCGGCATTGTCTACTACCCGGGCTTGCCCGTCCGTATCGCCCACTTCCAGGTAGGTCGTAAATGCCTTGGCAATACCGGACATATTCTGAGCGATCTGGGCGTCGTTCAGCACCGGGCGGCTGCTGTCCCGAAAGCTGGGATCGCCAATGCGCGTCGTGGCACCACCGATCAAAAGCAGGATCGGATGCCCTGCACGCTGCATCCAGCGCATGAGCATGAGACCTTGCAGATGCCCGACGTGCAGGCTATCAGCCGTTGCGTCAAAGCCTAGGTACGCGGTCACTGGTCCGTTATTAAGCGCTTGGCCAAGACCGTCACGGTCGGTGATCTGATGGACGAAACCACGTTCTTCCAACAGGTGAAGCAGGTCTTGCTGGGGCTTGTTCATTGAATACGTCTCCTTGGCTTTCTGGCCTGCGGAGACTGGGAGAGGTTGCATTCACCGAGCCGCCACAGGCGGTTCGGAATGCAGCGCAGCACCTACCACCCGAAAGAGTTCAGGTAGTAATAATACGCAGCGATGGGTGTGATAAAGGTGTTCATGAGCGACAAAGCTAACCGGTTCAGCAGGAAAGTCAAGCGAAACGGCAAATCACTAGAATTCCTTTCTTTCAACAGCCTATGACTTTTTCTCGTTTGTAGTGAGAGAAGCGGCTGACGCATAGTCTTCACATTATGATTAACGGCAAATCTCCCATGCTTACCTTCAACCCTGTCTTCAAATCGCCACAGGGCTCTCCCATACGAGAGTTGTTCAAGTATCTTTCCGTACCCGGCATGATCTCGCTGGCGGGCGGCTACCCTGCCTCCGATCTGTTTGATGAAGCAGGGCTGGCAGAGGCGATGACAGTGGCCTTTCGCAATCCAGTCGGTTGCCTGCAATATTCCAGCAGTGAAGGCTTGCCGGGACTACGCGAGGCACTTGCTCAGTTGAGCTGCCAGCGTGGTATTCCCTGTGAGGCGGACGATCTGATCGTCACGTCTGGCTCGCAACAAGGGTTTGATTTGCTGGTTCGCGTCCTGCTGTCGCCGGGTGACGCCGTTCTGGTAGAACAACCTACCTACCCCGCTACGCTTCAAGCCTTACGGTTGGCTCAGGCCAGAATAGAAACCGTCGTCTCGGATCTGGACGGTATCGATCCTACGCAACTGGATAGGCAGCTGGCCCGCTATACGCAGGAGCAACGACCGAAGTTTCTCTATCTCTCCCCCACATTTGCCAACCCTACCGGACTTACGCTTGGTCTGGAACGCCGCCGCGCCTTGCTGGAGGTGGCGATGCGCCATGACCTGCTGATTATCGAAGATGATCCGTATGGTGATCTGCGCTTTACCGGCGTTGCCATTCCTACTCTGGCAGAGCTGGCTCGCACGCAGCCGGAGACCCGAGATCAGGTAGTCTATTTGTCCAGCCTTTCAAAAATCGTGGCGCCTGGGGTTCGTATTGGCTGGATGATAGGGCCTGCCGAGGTACTTAAACGCTGTACGATCGCCAAGCAAACCGCTGACTTGTGTACCTCCGGCTGGATGCAATCCATTGCCGAAGCCTACTTAAAGCAGGGTTTACTGGAGCGGCATCTACCGGTGCTTACCGCGGCCTATCATGAGAAGTGCCTGGCGCTAGTGAGTGGTCTACAGACACACCTTGGCCAACGGTTCGAATGCCAGATACCGGCAGGCGGGCTGTTTGTCTGGGGGCGTTGGTCAGAGGGGCTGGATGCCCAGGCGGTCCTTGAGCAGGCTATTGAGCATAAGGTCATGTACGTTCCAGGCAGCGCCTTCTACGCCGAAGCCCCTGACCACTCTACGGTACGGCTGTCGTTTGCTGCGCCATCGCTCGAGCAGATCGGCCACGCGGTAGAGCGGTTGGCCTTGGCCGTTCAGGCATTCGGGCGTAAAGGCTAACCGACTATACCCGCCTGCCTCCAGGCGTTGACTCTGGCATCGCCGTGACCCAGAAGATACCGCAACACCTGCTCGGTATGCTCACCGAGCAGCGGTGGAGGACGTCGGTACTCCACGGGCGTTCTGGAAAGACGCATCGGGCTTGCCACCTGCGGAACGGTTTGTCCCAGCGGATGCGTCATCGTAAAGGCCAGACTGCGTGCCGCTACCTGCTTATCGGCAAAAACCTGGGCCACTGAATTGATCGGACCACAGGGCACCCCCACCGCTTCGAGCAGGGCGATCCATTCTTCAGTACGCCTGAAAACGGTAACCTGCCGAATCAGCGGAACCAGTTCCATACGATAGACGACCCTCGCCTGGTTGGTGGCAAAACGAGGATCATTCACCCAATCCAGCCGGTCTGCCACCTCGCAGAACCGGCGGAACTGAGCATCATTGCCAATCGTGAGGATCATATCGCCATCGGCTGTTGGAAAGACTTGATACGGCACGATGTTGGGATGGGCATTGCCAAGGCGCGTTGGCGACTCACCGGAGACCAGATAATTCATGGCCTGGTTGGCCAAGCAAGCCACTTCAACATCGAGCAGCGCCATGTCGATATGCTGCCCTTCACCGGTCTGAGTCCGATGGTTCAGCGCAGCCAGAACAGCAACCGTGGCATACAGCCCCGTCAGGATATCTACCAGCGCAACCCCTGTCTTGACCGGGCCACCGCCCTCGTCATCATCCGGATGGCCTGTCAGACTCATAAGGCCGCCAAGACCCTGTATCAAGAAGTCATAGCCTGCCCGCTGTGCATAAGGGCCGCTCTGACCAAAACCGGTAATCGAGCAGTAGATCAGTTCCGGGTTAAGAGCACTGAGCGAGGCGTAGTCCAGGCCATAGGCTGACAAGCCTCCAACCTTGAAATTTTCTAGCACCACATCGGATTTAACAGCCAAATCCCGAAGGATCTGCTGGCCTTCGGGCTGAGTAAAATCCACTGCTATCGACTGCTTGTTGCGGTTGGCTGATAGAAAGTAGGCTGACTCGCCCGTGCTCGCCCCTAGCGGGTCTTTTAAAAAGGGCGGCCCCCAATGACGTGTATCATCTCCTCGCCCGGGGCGCTCGACTTTGATGACTTCTGCCCCCAGGTCCGCCAGGATTTGTCCTGCCCAAGGCCCGGCAAGAACCCGTGACAGGTCCAGGACTCGTAAGCCTGCAAGTGCTCCAGCCATGAGCCAGCCTCCCTGAGAGTGATCAAAAGAAGGCCTGGATACCGGTTTGTGCCCGTCCAAGGATAAGCGCGTGCACGTCATGGGTTCCTTCGTAGGTATTGACCACCTCAAGATTAACCAGATGCCGCGCAATGCCAAATTCGTCAGAGATACCGTTGCCTCCAAGCATGTCCCGGGCCATACGGGCAATGTCCAGTGCCTTGCCACAGCTGTTGCGCTTCATAATTGAAGTGATCTCCACGGCGGCCGTTCCCTCGTCTTTCATTCGTCCCAGACGCAGGCAGCCTTGCAGGGCCAACGTGATATCGGTCTGCATGTCGGCCAGCTTCTTTTGAATGAGCTGATTTGCAGCAAGAGGTCGACCAAACTGCTTGCGATCAAGGGTGTATTGTCGAGCGGTGTGCCAGCAGAACTCGGCCGCACCCAATGCACCCCAGCTGATCCCGTACCGGGCGGAATTGAGGCAGGTAAAGGGACCTTTCAGGCCGCGTATTTCTGGAAATCGGTTTTCCTCAGGGACAAAGACGTTATCCATTACGATTTCACCCGTTACTGAGGCACGCAGTCCCACCTTGCCGTGAATGGCAGGTGCGGTGAGACCTTTCCAGCCTTTTTCCAGAATGAATCCGCGGATATCACCGGCCTCATCCTTGGCCCATACAACAAACACATCGGCAATCGGACTGTTGGTAATCCAGGTCTTGCTACCGGTGAGGCGATAGCCGCCCTCTACCTTTTTTGCGCGGCTGGCCATTGATCCTGGGTCGGAGCCATGATCCGGCTCTGTCAGCCCAAAGCAACCAATCCATTCGCCTGAAGCCAACCTTGGCAGGTATTTCTGGCGTTGTGCCTGAGTACCAAATTCATAGATAGGCACCATGACCAGAGACGACTGGACACTCATCATGGAGCGGTATCCCGAGTCAATCCGCTCCACCTCACGGGCGATCAAGCCGTAACACACATAATTAAGTCCACTGCCTCCGTATTCACTCGGGATTGTGGCTCCAAGCAAGCCTGCCTCCCCCATTTTGCGGAAAATCGACGGGTCGGTCTGCTCATGCCGGAACGCCTCCAGGACACGAGGCGCCAGTTGGGTCTGTGCAAATTGCGCGGCGCTGTTGCGTACCATCCGCTCTTCATCGCTGAGCTGCTGCTCAAGCAGGAGAGGATCCTCCCAATTGAACGGTGCATTGGCTGTCATTGCAGGTCACTCCGGTGATCTTGTTGTGAAGCAAGCCTAGAAGACGCCCAACTGTGCTGCAACCGAGCTATGTGCACAGGGTTGTGCGTAAAACTCACTTCGCGCCATGATGATTACCGCTGCTGTAGGCATTTGTCTGTGAGCAAGAGGTACATGTGAGAAGAAAAATACCTAGTACGGCTGCGCTGATTGCCTTTGAGGCTGCTGCCAGACACCAGAGTTTTACCCGGGCCGCAGATGAGCTGGCTCTGACACAAAGTGCGGTATGCCGGCAGATTGCAGGTTTGGAGAGCTTTCTGGGCATTGAGCTGTTTCGCCGTACTCGCCGGGGTGTTCTACTCACTGAAGCGGGATTATCCTATAGCCGGCAGGTAGCCCAGCACCTGGATGCAGCCGAGCGGGACGCGCTGGCTGTTATGGGTAAGCACGGCTCAGGCCGGCTCGAACTCGCAGTAGTACCCACCTTTGGTACACAATGGCTCCTGCCACGCCTTAAGCGATTTCAAGCGCTGCATCCAGACGTGACGGTCAATCTGACCAACCGTACCCGCCCTTTTCTCTTTGCCGATACTGATTTCGATGCCGCGCTTTACTGTGGAGACGGTGAATGGTCAGGCACACAAACCTATTTTCTCATGCACGAATACCCGGTGCCGGTGTGCAGTCCGGCACTGGTCGATCGCAAGGACGGCATTACCGCTCAGGCTGTTGCGGCGCTTCCGCTACTGCAACAGACCACACGGCCTTATGCCTGGCGACAATGGTTTGATGCGCAGGGCCTGTCATTCCCCCATGATCTGCATGGTCCGCGTTACGAGCTGTTTTCCATGCTGGCTCAGGCCGCCATCCATGAAATGGGGGTTGCGCTGATTCCGCCGTTCCTTATCCAGAACGAGCTGGAGCAGGAGCGGCTTATCATCTTGAATACCTCTAGCTACCGCAGTGACCGTGCGTATTATCTTGCTAACCCCGAGCGTACGACCACATCTCAAGCATTACAGTCCTTTCGCGACTGGCTGCTTGGCGAGGCACAGGAGTACCGCACAGGCAGCTTATTATCAGAACACGGCATGGAAGAGCCAGTACAGCAACCCTGAAAGCATCATCGCGGCGGGTAAGGTAAATACCCAGGCCAGGGCCAGGTTGCGTACCGTAGACATCTGCAGGCCACTGCCATTGGCTGCCATGGTTCCCGCTACACCCGAGGACAAGACATGCGTGGTGGAGACAGGCAGGCCATACAGGTCGGCTGCGCCAATGGTAGCCATGGCGACCAGCTCGGCACTGGCGCCTTGAGCATAGGTCAGGTGCGTTTTACCAATGCGCTCGCCCACGGTAATGACGATCCGTCGCCACCCAACCAGGGTGCCCATACCCAGCGCAATGGCTACCGCCACCTTTACCCAAAGCGGAATGAACCGTGTCGCCTCATCGATCTGGCGCTTGAATTCATTGAGATTGTTGCGCGTGTCGTCGGAAAAGGTATCGAGCTTTTGTTTCTTGAGCAGGCTGATGCTTTCTGAAGTCAGGTACATGTCGTTACGCACGTTCATCATGGCCTGGGCAGGTACGTTGGCCAGCGTGCCGTAACTTTTCACCTCATCGGCGATCAACCCGGTCACTGCACCCAACGCCGGAATGACCTCCTCCGTGGACTTGCGGGTACGTACATATTCCAGAAGTACGCCACGTGGATCGGCCGGTGCAGCGCCAGGTACATCCTTTACAATTCCTTGTTGAGTCACCTGAGCTACAGCAACGAACTGCGGCGTTTGCGTGGCGGGCACTGCACGGTTCAGCGCATAGGCCATTGGCAAGGTACCTACCAGGATCAGCATGATAAGCCCCATTCCCTTCTGACCGTCATTGGAGCCGTGGGCAAACGACACGCCGGTGCAGGTAAGGATCAACATCCCCCGAATCCAGAACGGAGGCGGTTGAGTGCCTTTGGGCTCCTGATAGAGTGCCTTTTGCTTGACCAGCATGCGCAATGTCAGCAGCAGGAGCGCTGCACAGATAAATCCTACCAGGGGTGAGAAAAGAAGCGCATACCCCACCTTCAGCGCCTGACTCCAATCTACCCCGCTGCTGCCGTCTCGCCCTTCCAGCCAGGCATTGGTCAGCCCGACGCCCAGAATCGAACCAATCAAGGTATGGGATGACGACGCTGGCAACCCAAGCCACCACGTTCCCAAATTCCAGACAATGGCGGCAATTAGCAAAGCAAAGATCATTGCAAAGCCATTGCTGGAACCGACCTGCAAGATGAGGTCAACCGGCAACAGGGCAATGATGCCGAATGCCACGGCGCCGCTGGAAAGCATCACACCCATGAAATTCCAAAAACCGGACCACACGACAGCGACCTGGGCAGGCAGTGAATGCGTATAGATTACGGTAGCAACCGCATTGGCTGTATCGTGGAACCCATTGACGAACTCGAACCCAAGCGCAATGACTAGGGCAAGGCCCAACAGCGCGAACGGCAACCAGGTGGTGGCTACCGATCCGGCTTCACGGACGTCGCTAACGATACCGTAGGAGCTGATGAGAATGCCGGCAAAAAGCAATGAGAAAAATAGGAAAACACTTCGGCGACTGAACGTCTGGTCCAGCCGGGGACGCGTGGCTGCGGAGGCCGCATCATGAGCCTGGATCGTCGACATACGAGGGAACCTTATAGGACTGTTCACCTCACGCTATGCCCTCTTTGTGACATTTTGTATGCAAATATCGACCGTTTGTCCTTAAAGCGTCATCTTGTCATGAATGTTTCTTCTAGACATTTTGGGTACTGCTCAGACCCGCCGCCAATGATCGAAACCTAGTGTCAGGTCTTCAGACGCCATTTACTGCAAAAGACGCTAGCCACTTATAAGTCAGGCCTTTCATCGGTAGTGCGTCTGGTAAACCAGGCGGGTCGCTGATCTCAAGCGACCCGCCTGGCCGGCTTATCCAGCCAGCACCTGTTTAGAAGATACTGATTGGGTAGTCGATGAAGATACGCACTTCGTTACCGTCATCGTTGTAGGAGCGGACATTGTTCGACGTGCGCAGGATGGAGTTACGCAGACGTACCGAAAGGTCCTTGGCCGGACCGTTCTGGACAACGTATTTCACCTGATTGAACAGCTCGCGCTCCTTGCCACGTCCATCTCCGGCATCGATATGATCACCGCGAACATAAGCCAGCTGATAGCTCAGGCCCGGAACCCCATAAGTGGAAAAATCCAGCCCATAGCCCAACTGCCAGGAACGCTCGTCCTTGGCGTTGAAGTCCGACCAGTAGGAGTTGGCAAGAAAGATCGTCATGCCACCGTCACCTATGCCGCCTGCGTTCTGATACCAGCCATAGGGATAGCCAATATCACCCGTGCTGCGCTGATGCGCCAGAGTGAAGGAGTGAGGCCCTACCGAGTAGGTAGCCGCCAGACTCCAGATCTTGTTGTCGCGGGCATCGGCATCACCTGAATAAGTCTGGGCAAAGCTCTTGTCCAGCCGCGTCTTATAGCCATTGAAGTCAAACGTCAGAGACTGGTCCTTATCGATGGGCAGGACGTAGTTCAGGTTGATGTACTGCTTTTTCAGGACGTCTTTGACATCGGACGCATAAAGCGATGCCATGAACTGATCTGTGAACTTGTAGCTGCCACCGATGACATCGATCTTTTTCAGCCCACCGCTATCACGTCCCTCGGCACTCTTGCGGGACTCCTCGGTGAAACGCCCTACGTTGAGGACAAGCCCATCGATTTCCTTCGAGGTAATCAGCGTACCGGTATAACTTTCCGGCAGTAGGCGTGAGGTGTCCGAGTTCAAGACCGGCAGCGCCGGCATCTGATCACCGTAGGTGATGGTCGTGTTGGAAAAACGTGCCTTGATCGAGGCGCCGCCCTTGGCGATATCGCTGGCCGCCTCACCGCTGTCGCCCTGTTTGAAGAAATCGATACCACCAGCACCCGAGCGGCCCTTGCCACCGTCCAGGCGCAGACCGTACAAAGCAAATGCGTCGACGCCAAACCCTACGGTACCTTGTGTAAATCCAGATGCAAAATTGGCCGTTACGCCCTGCCCCCACTCCGCCTTGTCTTGATTACCGTGCTTATAGTCACGGTTCATGTAGGCGTTGCGCAGGAACAGTTTGAGGCTGCTGTCCTCAATGAACCCGTTGGAGGTCTGGGTTTCAGCTGCCAATGCCTGGGTAGCACTCAATACGCCACAAGCAATCAAGGTAATCCGTTTGTTTAACATCTACTGCTGTTCCTTTCTGACTAATACGGTGTGACGATCAGGCTTGTTTCTATAGGTCTTTCCTGACGGACTGGAAGGATTCCCGCACACGTGAATGACAGGAATGCTCATGGGCTTACCGGTTGGGTGTCGCCTCGGCGGGTAAGCCTACGCGAGCGTTCCAAAAGCCTCATAAGGCTTGGCAAATCATGAGCTCTCTCGTGAAAGGGTATGTACGAGAGCAGCCACCTCGCACCCGCAAGAAAACAGGTGCCTGTTCTTCTCTACTGGTGATCGCAAAGCGATGGACCATTGTACTGCCATATCAGGGGGTTATGTAACTGTAAGAAAAGGTTGCCGAACATGAATAGGTTTCAGGTTAACGCCAACACCAAGCGTGCTTGCCGACGCGTTTGGACCGGCCATATCAAGCCGTATAAACGTGTCGGTTAGGGCTGCAAGCGTGGAATGTGAATCCTCCTGAGCCAAAAGATGTCTATACCTCATCAAGGGCGCCTGTTCGCGCTTGGAGTTAGGCAATCTGATTATCACGGGAGATACGATGACGGCACATCCAGCACCGGGCATCCTCAACACAATAGAAGGCCAGCGGCTTTCCGGCGTAGATGCCGAGCACTGGCGAAAATGGGGTCCCTACCTGAGTGAACGCCAATGGGCAACGGTGCGTGAGGACTATAGTGCCGATGGCAACGCCTGGAGCTATTTCCCACACGAACATGCACGCAGCCGTGCCTATCGCTGGGGTGAGGACGGGCTAGCCGGTTTCTCCGACGTAGCCCAGCAGTGGTGTCTGGCGCTAGGGCTCTGGAATGAGCGCGACCCTTTTATCAAGGAACGTTTGTTCGGCCTGACGAACGCCGAAGGCAACCATGGCGAAGACGTCAAGGAACTGTATTTCTATCTGGATGGCGTTCCAAGCCACTCCTACATGCGCATGCTCTACAAGTATCCCCATGCCGAGTTTCCCTACGCCGATCTTGTCGAGGAAAACGCTCGCCGTGGCCTTGAGGATGCGGAGTACGAGATTTTGGATACCGGTGTCTTTAACGACAACCGCTATTTCGATGTGACGGTCGAATACGCTAAGAACACACCGGACGATGTGCTGATGCGTGTCACGGTGGTGAACCGCTCGACCGAGGCCGCCCGCCTGCATGTCATGCCCCACCTGTGGACGCGCAACACGTGGGTGTGGACCGGTGCCCCCCAGCGGCCGCTGCTATCCATGATGGACGGTGGGAGAGTCAAGGCAACCAACTACAACTGGGAGAATTACGTCGCTACTGCATGGGGTAATGTTGCGCCCGAATGGATCTTTTGCAACAACGAAACTAACAAGCCGAAACTGGAAGGCGTCGAAGCGACTGGTCCCTTCAAGGATGGCATTAATGATTATGTGGTGAGTGGCGATGAGCAAGCGATCCGCCGAGACTCCGGCAGCAAGGTCACTGCACGGTTCGTACTGGATATCCAGGGAAATGGCCGCTCGGTTGTCTACCTGCGATTCGCACCGGAAACCGCTGATCCTCATCTTGATGTAAAAGCGGTCTTCGCCAAGCGTCGCGCTGAAGCAGACGCCTTCTACGCCGAACTGCAGCATAATATTGTCGACGAGGACGCCCGTAACGTGCAGCGACAGGCCATCGCCGGCCTGCTCTGGTCCAAGCAGCTCTACTATTTTGAAGTCAACCGTTGGATCAATGGTGATCCTAATCGTCCCGCCCCGCCTCAGGAGCGCAAGAGCGGTCGCAATACTCAGTGGCGGCATCTCGTCAATTTCGACATCGTATCGATGCCAGACAAGTGGGAATACCCGTGGTATGCCTCATGGGACCTTGCGTTTCAGGCAGTGGCCTATGCCATGATCGATCCGGGCTTTGCCAAGCAGCAACTTCTGCTGTTGGTAAAAGACCGCTTCATGCACCCAAATGGACAACTGCCGGCCTACGAATGGAACTTTGAGGATGCCAATCCTCCTGTGCACGCCTGGGCCTGCTGGCATGTTTACCAGCAAGAAAAAGCACTGATGGGACACGGTGATCGTGAGTTTCTAGAGCGCGTTTTCCATAAGCTGTTGCTCAACTTTTCCTGGTGGGTCAATCGCAAGGACGCCGAAGGCCGTAATCTCTTCCAGGGTGGCTTTCTAGGCCTGGATAACATTGGCATTTTCGACCGTTCCGCCGTCTTGCCGCCCGGCTGTCATCTGGACCAGGCCGACGGAACTGCCTGGATGGCTGCTTATGCGCTCGACCTGATGCGCATTGCGCTAGAGCTGGCCAAGGAAAATCCGGTATATGTGGACATTGGCGTCAAGTTCTTCGAGCACTTCCTACATATCGCCGGCGCGATTAATGCGGGTGAAGAGCGCCATGATGGGCTTTGGGATGAGCAGGACGAGTTTTTCTATGACGTGCTGCACCGCGCCGATGGTACCTGCGAACCCATGCGGCTGCGCTCGATCGTAGGACTCATCCCGCTGTTCGCCGTACAGGTATTAGAGTCCAAGGAATATGAAGGCCTGCCTGGCGTGCGGGATCGTCTGAAGGAGTTCGTACGGCAACGTCCTGATTTGGCACGACTGGTTTCCCGTTGGACCGAGCCCGGTCAGGGCAACCGATTCCTGCTGGCGCTGCTGCGTGGCCAGCGGACCAAGAGTCTCCTGGCACGGATGTTAGACGAGAAAGAGTTTCTATCGCCATTCGGCATCCGCTCGCTATCCAAGGTGCATGCCGAAGCCCCCTTCGAGATGCGGCAGGAAGACGGCTCCATGCTTAGCGCACGTTATCAACCCGCCGAATCTGACTCCCGGTTGTATGGCGGTAACTCCAATTGGCGGGGGCCGCTGTGGATGCCGATCAACTATATGTTGATCGAATCGCTGCATGAGTTCTATCTGTATTACTCGGACAACTTCTCGGTGGAGTATCCGACCGGCTCCGGCTACCTCGCCTCCCTGGAAGAGGTCGCCAGCGGCCTGAGCGAGCGCTTGACACGCATGTTCCTCAAGGATGAAAACGGCCACCGCCCCAGCATGATGGCCTATCCACAGCTTCAGAATGATCCGGACTGTGCGGACCTTGTGCTTTTCCATGAGTACTTCCATGGTGAGAACGGGCGCGGTCTTGGAGCTTCCCACCAGACCGGCTGGAGCGCACTGGTCGCGCTGCTGCTTCAGCCTCGTTGATAGCTGTGCATGAAAGGCCGGACCTCGTCCGGCCTTTTTACAACCGGCATTTCAATGCAACCCAGCAGCCTTTAGTATCCCTAGCGATGTGGACGCGCGGTTCCACCGGTTCAATGTGCTACGCCTTATAACAATCCCAACAAGGAGACCTTGATGTTCGTCCGATGGACATTGCCATTTGCTGCAGCGGTATCGCTTTCCACCTCCATGCTTCTGTCCCCTGCACTTACGGTTGCGGCCTCCAATCCTGCCGTGGAGGCCAGGCATGGAATGGTCGTCTCGTCGCAACAGCTGGCTTCACAGGTGGGCGTGGATATTCTCAAGAAAGGGGGTAACGCCATCGACGCTGCCGTTGCCGTCGGTTATGCGCAGGCCGTGGTCAATCCCTGTTGCGGCAATATCGGTGGCGGTGGCTTCATGACAATCCACTTGGCGGATGGCAAAGATACCTTCATCGACTTTCGCGAAAAGGCGCCTGCTGCCGCCAGTGCAGATATGTATCTCGATAGCAACGGCAAGGTCCGTAAAGACGCCAGCCTATATGGCTATCTGGCCGCTGGCGTGCCCGGTACGGTATTGGGCCTGGACACCGCTCACCAGCGGTACGGCAAGCTGACCCGAGAGCAGGTCATGGCTCCAGCGATCCGGCTGGCAAGGGAAGGCTTTGTATTGACCCGGGCGGATACCGATATCCTCGACACTACCGTTGAACGCTTCAAGCATGATCCGGAAGCCGCACGACTTTTCCTGCGCAAGGACGGCTCTCCACTTCAGCCAGGTGACCGTCTGATACAGACCGACCTTGCCAACACCCTCGCTGCCATCGCCAAAGAGGGACCGAACGCCTTCTACCAGGGACGCATTCCCCAGGCTGTCGAAAAGGCGGCCAAGGCAGGGGGCGGCATCCTGACGGCAGAGGATTTTGCGCGTTACACCATCAACGAAACCGCACCGCTTACCTGTACCTACCGAGGCTACACCTTTGTGTCTGCCCCACCGCCCAGCTCGGGAGGTGTGACCTTGTGCGAAACCCTCAATATTCTTGAAGGTTATGACCTGAAAAGCATGGGCTTCAACTCGGCGGATTATATCCATACCCTGACCGAAGCCATGCGGCAGGCCTACATGGACCGCAACACCTCTCTGGGCGATCCGGCCTTTGTCGATAATCCCATCGAGCAGCTCACCAGCAAAGATTACGCCGCCCAGGTACGCAACCGGATTATTCCCAACAAGGCCACCCCGTCGGCGCAGGTTATTCCAGGCATGGAAACACGAGAAAAGCCAGAGACCACGCACTACTCCATCATGGATGAACACGGAAATGCCGTTTCCACGACCTATACCATCAATGGCCGATTCGGATCAGTCGTTATTGCGCCCGGAACCGGGTTCTTTTTGAATAATGAGATGGATGATTTTACCGTGAAGGTGGGTGAGCAGAACCTGTATGGTCTTGTTCAGGGTACTGCCAACGCCATAGCCCCAGGCAAGCGCCCGCTTTCTTCCATGACCCCCACGTTGGTCAACAAAGACGGCAAAACCTTTATGGTACTGGGCTCACCGGGTGGCTCACGTATCATCTCCATTACACTGCAAACCGCCCTTAACGTGATAGACCATGGCATGCCACCGCAGGAAGCGGTCGATGCACCGCGGATCCACCACCAGTGGATGCCCGATGAGGTGTATTACGAGCAACGCGGCGTATCAGCCGACAGCCTCAAGCTCCTGCAGGACATGGGCTATACCATGGTGCAGCAAACGCCATGGGGCGCAGCCGAACTGATCATGGTGGGCCTGCCGGGTGCGCCTGGCGTCACGGCAGATGACTCCGGCAACGACTCGGCAGTATCCGGGCGGGTGCGGGAAGGCTTTCTTTACGGCTCCAACGACGTACGCCGTCCCGCAGGCGCCGCAATCGGCTATTGAACCCTCCAGGCGGCGCTACCAGTCGCCGCCTGCCTCCGGCATCTCGTATTCCCGGTACTGGGTCACTGCCATGCCGATCTCTGGATCGTCATGGAGTGTTGGCTCCTGACTCAGTCGTTCGACCAGAAAGTCGATAAACACCTTGAGCTTGGGTTGCAGGTGCCTGGTTGCTGGATAGAGCAGCCAGGCTCCTCCGCAGTATTGCGTCTGGAATGACCACTCAGGCAGCACTTGAACAATCAGGCCCTTGCGTAAGGCGTAGCGCGCGGTGAAATAGGGAAGACTGCCGATACCGATATGGTGCAGCACAGCGTCCAATCGCGCGCCGGTATGATTGGCGGCATAACGGCCGCGAACGTTGACGCTTACGGTCTTGTTACCTTTTCTAAACCGCCAACGTGAATCGGCCGGCTCCTGCCCCAGGTAAATGCAGCTGTGCGTTGTCAGCTCCCGAGGATGCTCCGGCGTGCCATGCTCTGCCAGATAATGGGGTGTCGCCGCCAGTAGATGGTCGATCTGCACCAGTTCTCGCCCCATCAGACCGGGCGGTGGCTGATCGGTAATGCGGATAGCCAGGTCCACATCGCCATCGATAAGATCAACATAGTGGTCGCTCAGATTCATCTGCACATCCACATGCGGGTAGAGCCGCAGGAATTCGGGCAGGTGCGGATGAATCAGAAACCGCCCGACTGCCTTCGGCACGCTCAGGCGGATGACGCCTTCCGGCGTCTGACTGAACTGCCCGCTAACCTCCATGACGGCGCGCGCAGCGTTCACCATGTCGACACAGCGCCGATAGACCTCTTCCCCGCTTTCGCTCAAACGCAGCTTGCGTGTTGTCCGGTTGAGCAGGCGTGTCGCCAGGGCCTTTTCAAGCCGGGCCACGCTTCGGCTGGTGGAAGACGGTGTCGTGCCCAGCTGACGGGCGGCCTCGGAAAAGCTTCCGGTCTCGACGACCTTGACGAAAACAACCATCTCGCCCATTAGCATGATTGATAGATTTGTGCTCACCGCGCAAAAGTCCTTTGGAATGCAGGCGGATTATCACAATATCACCCCTTCCCTAGAATGGGGCAGGCATCTGCTTTGCAAAGGGCTTTAGACATGACTCAGCGTCTGTATTATTCGAGTGACATTCTGGTCATGGAGGTTGAAGTTACCGCCTGTGCCCCTTGGGAAGATCTCTATGCGGTGGAGTTGGCCGCCACGCCCTTCCATCCCCAGGGCGGTGGGCAACCCAGCGATACCGGCTGGCTGGGCGACACAGAGGTCGTCATGGTCAAACAGGACGGCGAGCGTATCGTCCACTACACACGAGAGCCTGTAACACCGGGTTCCATGCAAGCTCGGGTCGATGAGAACCGACGTCGACTACATACACACTTGCATTCGGCCGGTCATCTGATCGGTCATATCGGAGAGGCGTTTGGCTGGCGACCCGTCAAGGCACACCATTGGCCAGGAGAAGGCCGTATTGAATTCATGCCCGGTCAGGAGGCTCGGCCTCTGGATGCGGAGCAGCTGGAATCCTATTTCGACCAGTACGTGCGGCAGGATCTGCCGGTCAGCATCACCCTCGATGACGAAGGCCAGCGCAGGGTTGGCTTTGGCGATTTTACGCCTTACGGCTGTGGCGGCACGCATGTTCGCTCCTCGCGGGAGCTTAACGGACTGAAGGATCTCCTGCTCAAGGAAAAGAAAGGAAAACTCTCCGTTCATTACGATGTGACTTCCCCATGACGTGATCACACGATGGTCAGGGTCTGCGACGTGTAACGACCATACGAGCACACCAGGAAGTCACCCTATCACCCAAGGAACCTGCTCATGATGCTTGAAAAGCAGCGTCTCGAGACGTCGTCCATCAACGCTCTCGCTAACGAAGAGGTCATGGCGATCCACGTCAGGCAGTTCATTCCTCAGGAACTGGCGTCGAAGATAGCCCAGCAAATTCTCGGACAGGGTTTCGAAAGCTACCTTAACGCACCCAGTATCGGCCGTATCGGCATGGCCTTTTACGAGGCTGAAAATCAGCCGCCCCGGCTGGCGGACTATTTTGAAAGCGTCTACGAAAACATCGAAGAACTGCGACGGCGTTGCCAGCCGTATCTGTCCCCTATCGATCTGCTGCGCTGCACGCTCGATGAAGTCTGGCCTGCCGGCGCCCGGCTGCAAACCCTGTATGGACGCAAGATGTATGTAGGCCTTTCCCGCGTCGTCAAACCGGGCGTTCGCTTCCTCGCCCATCACGACATCTTTGCCAAGGATGCTCCGCAGAGCACCGAGGCCATGAGCCTTGAGGCCCAGATGGCCTGCAACGTTTACCTGAACATGCCAAGCGAGGGCGGCGCCCTGCAGCTCTGGCGAACCGAACTTACGCCCGATCAGTTCGACGCCCTGCGTGGCACAAGCTATGGAATAGACCCCACCCTGCTGGGACCACCCGATGTTGAAATCCGACCGGAGCCGGGTGACCTCATTCTCTTCAATTCAAGAAAGATGCATGCGGTCACTCCCGGTTCGGACCATTTACGCCTCAGCCTGTCGTGTTTTGTTGGATACCGAGGCGCTGGCAGTCCGTTGACCTTCTGGAGTTGAAATTGACGTCCTCTTACTTCACCGAATTTTTAAGCCTTGCCATCATCCATTTTCTGGCGGTGGTCGCACCAGGGCCCGATTTTGCCATCACGGTACGCCAGAGCGTTCGCTACGGACGTCTGGTCGGGCTGTTTACGGCGTTGGGCATCGGAGCAGGCATTTCGGTACATGTGCTCTATACGCTGCTGGGCATCGGTGCCCTGATGCACGCTACTCCCTGGCTGCTTAGTGTTGCAAAAGTGGTTGGGGGCGCCTACATCCTTTATCTAGGCATCAGCCTGCTCAAAAGCAAGCCGACCCAAGCATTGGATGAAGTGCAAGGCGGCACGGTGGCTGTCGATGAGCAAACCATTGGCAAGGCATTCCGTATTGGGTTCCTCACCAATGCTACCAATCCCAAGGCAACCCTGTTTTTTCTGGCGATCTTTACTACCGTGGTGAGCGCACAAACCCCAATGAAAATCCAGGCGCTGTATGGCTTGTGGATGTGCTGTGTGAACGCAACCTGGTTCATGATCGTCAGCTTTCTATTTTCGAGCCCTCGTGTGCGACAACTGTTCCTGCGCATGGGGCACTGGTTCGAACGCACGATGGGGCTAGTGCTGGTGTTCTTCGCCGGCCGGTTGTTGCTGTCGATCATCTAAGTGTTTCACGGCTCGATAGCCACAAGCTGCCGGGCCGTGTCGAAACCTGGCTGGAGCGGTTCACTGCACAGCTGTTTGTCCCTACCCCAGCACGGAGCTGAATAGACTATGCCACAAGCCATTCGATCCTACTCGACCCGTACCGCCGAAAAATTCGTCCTCCGGCTGCCTGAAGGCATGCGTGAGCGTATTGCAGAGGTTGCTCGCAACCACCACCGCAGCATGAACTCCGAAATCATCTCGTACCTGGAGCATAGTCTAGTGCAGGACGGCCTTCTTAAAGCTGATCCCGACATGCGCATGGACAGCCCGACCCTGAGCCTGCACGAACGTGAACTACTCCAGCGCTTCCGCCAGCTTTCCGGTCGACAGCAGAATGCACTTATCTCCCTGATCGCCGACGACCTTGAACGTGTAGGCGAGCACTAAACCCCTGGGCTTTCCCGACTGCCTTCACTACGCTGCCCAGCGCCACTGGGCTAGCCGAGTGCACCCGACTATCCGGGCATCCCATTCGCGCTCCAGATAGGATGGAGACGCATCTTCAGTATCCAACCGCTATACCCCGAGTTAAGCGACCTGCCTGACCAGCAATTGGCAGGCCTTATCATGTGGGTTCCTGGCAGCCTCGCCTATATGCGGGGTCTGGGCTAAAGGGCTTGGCGATGGCTGAGCCTGGCACTTAGGGCTTGGTTGCCAGAGCAAGACCTCAGGAGCGAAGCCGAGTGTAGAAAGCCCTATTTAGGGCTTTATGGTTCAAGCGTTACGAAATGGATTTGGATAACGGCCTGCATAGCGGCTGCCCGCTATAAGCCACTAAATTGTGATCTCAATCATGTAGGAGTGCAGAAAAGGCACTACACAAAGCGATTCACTTAATGGATGATGAACGCCCGACTTGTATGACAAGCATACAACACGACAACAAGTAGATGATCATGTTCGAGAAGGTCTCTTCCCATGCGCTGAGCGACAACGTGGCGCAACAACTCCTGCACAAGATCAGCACAGGAGTTTTTACCCCAGGCAGCAAGCTTCCCAGCGAGGCTCTACTTTCGGAAGCCTTCGGTGTGAGCCGAACAGTCGTGCGTGAAGCCCTGTCACGCCTCAAGAACGAAGGCGTTTTGCAGTCCCAACAGGGTCGTGGTGTCTTCGTCACGGAGAACGCCACGATTCGCCCGCTGCGCATCGACTATGAAGAAGCGCATCTTCCTGGCAGCGTTTTCCATTTACTGGCCTTGCGCCGAGCCATTGAGGCGGAGATTGCCTCCGAGGCGGCGTTGAATCGCACCGAAGACGATCTCGTTGCCATTGATGATGCCCTCGCAGCCATTGATGAAGAAGTGGCCGAAGGACGTGACGGGGTAAAGGCCGACGTAGCGTTCCACCGTGCAATCGCCCTGGCTACGGGCAATCCCTATTTCCTCAAAACGCTTGAGTTCGTCAGCCAGTATTTGGAGGCCGCCACACGTATCACCCGCACCAATGAAGCGCGGCGTGAGGACTTTTCCCGGCAGGTTCATGAAGAACATCAAGCCATTGTGGCTGCCATTCGCCTGCGCGATCCACTTGCAGCCGGAAACGCGGCCCGCGCGCACATCTACAACGCAGCCCGCCGCTTGCGTCAGGCTGGCGTGGAATAGCCTGCAACCCTTCGACAGGAGATAACAATGAATAAAAACGTTGGTGTGATTGGCCTGGGCGCCATGGGATTGGGTATCGCCCGCTCGCTGTTGCGCGCCGGCTTTAACGTATACGCCTGTGACGTACGTGCTGCTGTCCTGGAGCAATTTGCAACCGAAGGCGGCGTGGCCTGTGTAACGCCTGCTGCGCTGGCCAAGTCCTGCGAGATTGTCATAACAGTGGTCGTAAATGCTGAGCAGACCGAAACGGTACTCTTCGGCGAGAGCGGAGCAGTCTCTGAAATGCGTCCGGGCGGGCTCATCATTGCCTGCGCAACCGTAGCGCCCACCTTTGCAGCTGAATTGGGGAAGCGCCTGGCGGAGCATCAGCTACTGCTATTGGATGCGCCTATTTCCGGCGGAGCGACCAAGGCCGCCGCGGGTGAAATGACCATGATGACTTCCGGCCCCGCTGCGGCCTATACCCTGGCGGAAGCGGTACTGGCAGCGATGGCCGGCAAGGTGTATCGCCTGGGCGAGGCTCACGGACAAGGCTCCAAGGTTAAGATCATCAACCAGCTGCTCGCGGGTGTGCATATTGCAGCTGCCGCTGAGGCCATGGCGCTGGGGCTGCGGGAAGGTGTCGACCCTGATGCCCTTTACGACGTGATCACCCACAGTGCCGGCAACTCGTGGATGTTCGAGAACCGCATGCCGCACATTCTGAATGCGGACTATACGCCCCTGTCTGCGGTGGACATCTTTGTGAAAGACCTGGGCCTAGTACTCGATACTGCCCGTACCAGCAAGTTTCCGTTGCCCCTTTCGGCCACGGCTCACCAGATGTTCATGCAGGCCTCCACCGCCGGTCACGGTCGAGAAGACGACTCTGCCGTGATCAAGATTTTCCCGGGCATCGAATTGCCTAAGGCCAAGGGGTGACGCCGATGAACGCATCAACCCATCGCCCGCTGCTTGGCTGTATTGCCGATGATTTCACAGGCGCCACGGACCTGGCCAATATGCTCGTTCGCGGCGGTATGCGAACGATACAGACGATTGGCATACCCGCCGACGATACCTTACCAACAGCAAATGCCGACGCGATTGTGTTGGCATTGAAATCTCGCACCACACCTGCCGCGGAAGCGGTAGCGGAATCCCTGACAGCCTTGCACTGGCTCCGTGAGCAAGGCTGCGAGCAGTTCTTCTTCAAGTACTGCTCGACCTTCGACTCAACCCCGGCGGGTAACATCGGGCAAGTAACCGAAGCCCTCATGGCGGCGTTAGGCACCGATTTCACCTTGGCCTGCCCGGCTTTTCCTGAAACCGGCAGGACGGTTTTCCGCGGACACCTTTTCGTCCAGGATGCCCTGCTCAGCGAATCGGGCATGCAACATCACCCACTAACCCCCATGACCGATGCCAACCTGGTTCGTATGCTACAGACCCAAACTGAATTACCCGTTGGTTTGCTGCGCTATGACCATATCGCGCAAGGGCCCCAGGCAGTCCAGTCAGAGATCGCCCGGCTACGTGCCGAGGGCATCCGCATTGCCATTGCCGATGCGCTCTCTAATGCAGACCTGCTGACCCTGGGCGAATCCTGCAAAGAACTGCCGCTGATCACCGGCGGTTCAGGAGTTGCTCAAGGGTTGCCCGATAATTTCCGCCGTGCCGGCCAGCTGCAAAACAGGCAGGCGGATGCCTTACCTGCAGTATCAGGGCGTGGAATTGTCTTGGCTGGTAGCGCATCGCAAGCTACCAATGGCCAGGTTGCGGTATGGCGGGAGGCCAATCGCCCATCCCTGCGGATTGACCCACTGGCCCTGGCGCGCGGCGAGCCTGTCGTGGAAGAGGCGCTGGCATTTGCACTGGCATCCGACGAACCTGTACTCATCTACGCTACCTCTTCACCCATAGACGTCAAAGCCGTTCAGGCCGAATTAGGTGTCGAGCGTGCGGGGCAATTGGTCGAGCATGCACTGGGCAGTATCGCAGCGGGTTTACATGAGCAAGGCGTACGCCGTTTTGTCGTGGCAGGTGGTGAAACATCGGGCGCGGTAGTAAAGGCGCTCAATATCCGCGCATTGCAAATCGGCCCGCAGATCGATCCAGGCGTGCCTGCCACCGCCAGTATTGATACAGAACCGATGCTTCTTGCCCTTAAGTCCGGCAACTTTGGATCACCCGATTTCTTCGCCAAAGCCCTGGATCGCCTGGCCGGAGGTACGCAATGAGTAAAGAGCGCCGGTTGCGAGAGGAAATCTGCGATGTGGGAAGAAGCCTCTATGCCCGTGGCTACACCGTAGGGAGCGCAGGCAATATCAGCGCCCGTCTGGAGGATGGCTGGCTAATCACACCTACCGATGCCTGTCTGGGACGACTCGAGCCTGCTGCCATTGCCAAGGTTGATCTTGCGGGAGAATGGGTGTCAGGCGACAAGCCCTCTAAAACACTGGCTTTGCATAGGCAGGTCTACGATCGTAACCCTGCCATGCAGGCAGTTGTACATACCCACTCGACCCATCTGGTTGCGCTTACATTGGCAGGCGTCTTTAGTCAGGACGAGATTCTTCCGCCGATTACGCCTTATCAGGTGATGAAGGTCGGCCGCATTCCCTTGATCGGTTATGAACGACCCGGCTCGCCCAGGGTAGCCGAACGAGTGGCTGAGCTGGCCAATCGTGTACGAGGCGTCATGCTCGAGCGATTGGGACCGGTGATCTGGGAACGCTCGGTGAGTCAAGCCAGTTACGCCCTTGAAGAACTGGAAGAAACCGCCCGCCTATGGCTACTAACCCAGCCGCGCCCAGCATCACTCAGCGATGAAGTGTTGCAGGAACTGCGAGAGGTATTCAGCGCCGTCTGGTAGCTGAATACCCATACACACCTTCTCTGTCGGGTGGCTCATATGAGCCGCCACGGACGCGGCTTATCCAAGAACAACAAAAGGAAACCGCCATGCCCTATCTGAACCTTGTCACCTCTTCTCTATGGGAGGTTCATCCATGACTCCTACCCTGCTGGTTGCGATTGCCGGTGCGGGCATCGCCTTGTTGCTGTTTCTCGTTCTCCGCTACAAACTCCAGCCGTTTGTGGCGCTCATGCTGGTCAGTATTTTGGTCGCCTTGGCTGCCGGTGTAGAGCCCTCCAAGCTGGTTGCGACGATTGAAGGCGGAATGGGCAAGACGCTCGGACATATCGCTATCATCATTGCTCTGGGTGCCATGATCGGGCGAATCATCGAACTGTCTGGCGGTGCGGAATCCCTGGCGCAAACCCTCATTCGCCGCTTCGGCAATCGTCGCACACCGCTTGCCCTGACAGTGGCAGGGTTTCTGGTTGGAATACCGGTCTTTTTCGAGGTGGGCGTCATCATCCTCATGCCGCTGGCCTATGGCGTGGCGCGCGCCTCCAGCAAACCATTACTGGCATTGGCCCTCCCTATGTGCGCCGCCATGCTCACGGTACATGCCTTTCTTCCGCCCCACCCGGGCGCCGTAGCCGCAGCGGGTCAGCTGGGTGCTGATCTGGGCCGTATCCTGCTGTTTGGGCTCCCGATTACAGCGGTGCTATGCCTGGTAGGCTACCTGGTCTCGGCCAGAATGACACGACGTCACTATCCGATAACCGATGATGTTCGACTGGACGTTTATGGTCCACAGGTCACTGATGCACACTTGGAGCAATGGGCAGCCGGTCGTGATATGGCACCTGGTCTTCCTACGCTTGGCGCGGCGGCCGTCAAAGTCGACGAAACGCCTAGCGGCATTGCGGCTACGCTGCCTGCTGCGCCTGCTCCAGGGTTTGGCTTGATTGCGGCATTGATTCTGCTGCCTATCGTTCTGATTCTCATGGGTACGCTGGCAAACTCGCTCGTTCCGGCCGGCTCACTGCTACATGATGTACTCACCGTTCTCGGAGCGCCCTTCGTGGCCTTGCTGCTGGATACACTGCTATGCGCCTATGTGCTGGGGGCTCGCCGCGGCTGGTCGGCCAGTCAGATTTCAGAAGTCATCGGCTCTGCCCTGCCGGGTGTTGCAATGGTGATCCTGATTGCAGGCGCGGGGGGTGTATTCGGCAAGGTTCTGGTCGACACCGGCATCGGTGCCATTGTTTCGGAAATGCTTCGCTCTACCGGCCTTCCGGTCCTCGCGCTAGGCTTTATCCTGACGCTGCTGCTGCGCGCCGTTCAGGGCTCGACTACCGTCGCCCTCGTCACCACGGCAGGTATTCTCGGCCCGCTCATCGCAACGCTGGATCTCTCTGCCAACCAGATGGCACTTCTCTGCCTGGCCATGGGCGGCGGCGGGCTCGCCATGTCTCACATCAACGATGCGGGCTACTGGATCTTCACTAAACTGGCTGGACTGAACGTGGGCGACGGCCTGCGGACCTGGACCGTACTGACCACACTGCTGGGCTCCCTGGGGTTTATCTTGACCCTATTGCTCTGGCCCTTTGTCTGAACACTCGAAGGAGAGACTATGCCCCGCTTCGCTGCAAACCTGAGCATGCTATATCCCGAACACGACTTTCTCGACCGCTTTGCTGCGGCCGCGGCCGATGGCTTCAAGGCAGTCGAGTACCTGTTTCCTTACGACTACCCAGCTGCCGAGCTCAAGGCACGGCTCGACGACTACGGACTTGTCCAGGCGCTGTTCAACGCACCGCCTGGAAATTGGGCGACCGGAGAGCGCGGTCTCGCCTCCCTCCCCGGACGCGAAGCTGAATTTCAAGATAGCATCGCCCGTGCGCTGGACTATGCTGCCGCTCTGGGTAATGACCGCTTTCATGTCATGGCCGGGCTGCTGCCGGCAGGCGCAGATCGCGCAGCACACCGTGAGGTATACCTGCAAAACCTCACCTATGCGGCGCAGGAAGCGGCCAAGAGTGGCCTGACGGTAGTCATTGAGCCTATCAATACGCGTGATATGCCCAGCTTCTTCCTGAATCGGCAGGATGAGGCTCAGGCCATCTGTTCAGAAGTGGGTGCTGCCAACCTCAAGGTCCAATTTGACTGCTACCACTGCCAAATCGTAGAAGGAGATATCTCTGCAAAACTACGTCGTGACATGGCAGGTATCGGGCATATTCAAATCGCCGGCGTACCGGACCGACACGAGCCGGACAACGGCGAGATCAACTACCCTTATCTATTCCAGCTGATCGATGAACTGGGATACACCGGTTGGGTCGGTTGTGAATACCGTCCACGTGGAAATACATCTGAAGGCTTGGCATGGATGCGTCATCTAAGCGCTTAGGTCCTTTCCTCGTGTCGGCGGGCGTTTCTGCGTCCGCCTCCTCTCATCACCTCCTTTACCAGCGTTACGCTTGCTCGGTTGCATTGGGCCGACTCCTACAGACCGCTTACGTTCCTGTAAATCTTCTGCTCTCAACCAGTCTAGAACCGGCCCTACCGCTCGTAAGTTTCTCTGAACGAACCGTTTGTGACTCACTCCATTTTCACGAAGGGCATGAAAACACCGAGCGAAATCAACAGCAGGATAGACGGATGAACAACGACCAGTCTGATAGGCAAGCAACCGAAACGATACCTATCGTTGAAGAGCGTGCCGAGCTTCATAAAGAGACTGTCGAATCCGGTCGCGTCCGGATCAACAAGACCGTCGAGTCAAAGGAATACACCGTTTCTGACGCCTTGCGGTATGAGGAAACGGTTATCGAACGGGTCAAATTCGACACGCCAGTCGACCCCGCTCACCTTCCACAGGTGCGGCAGGACGGTGATATCACCATCATCCCTGTTTTCGAAGAAGTTCTGGTTGTTGAAAAACGCTTGATGTTGAAGGAAGAACTTCATGTCCAGCGCGTCACTCGTGAAGCACAACGTACCGTGCCGGTCACATTGAAACGCGAAAACGTGACTGTGGAACGCAGCCACTCTCATCCGGAGTCAGATCACTCCGGTTCCGCGCGGTAAACGCAGTCTGCACCGCCCAATCGAATCGCAGCACAGCTGCCGAAGAGAACGAAAGGTGACTTTATGAAACAGCACATTCTAGTTGCAGCATTTGACCACGTTAACGAAGCAGAACAGGTTAAGCGTGAGCTTTTGTCCAAAGGCGTATCCCAAACGAACATCCGCATGGCCGCCTCTAACGAATCCCCCGTGCTCGACGGCACGACAGATACTTCCATGCGGTCCGACACCCGTACTCACGACGATGAATCGATGACCGACAAGATCGGCGGCTTCTTCCGCTCAATCTTCAGCGATAGCGACACCCATAACAGCCGCTACGCCGATACCTATCCTGAAGCGGTACGCCGTGGATCCACTGTGGTGACTGTTACCGTCAATGACGACGCACAAGTAGGTGTCGTTGAAGAAATCATGGAGCGCAATGGCGCAATTGATATTGACGAGCGCAGCGCCAATTGGAGTAACCAGGGTGCGATCGGCTCTTCAGCGACCACCATGGGTACTAGCGCCGCTACCGGGCCGGTATCGAGTGACTACCCCAACACAGCTTCTACACTGGGTGTAGGGTCCACTACCCTCGCTGACCAGACGCCTACTGAAGCGACTGACCGCACGGCCATTCCAGTCATGGAAGAAGAATTGAAGGTCGGCAAACGTGAAAACAGCCTGGGCCGCGTACGAGTGGTATCACGTATGAGTGAGCGTCCCGTTGAAGAAACGGTCAACCTCAGCGAACAGCATGCCGTTATCGAACGTCGCCCTGTCAACCGCCCAGTCTCCACTGACGATCTTTCTGCCTTCAAATCCGGAACGGTAGAGATCCAGGAAACAGCAGAAGAAGCCGTTGTTGAGAAGACTGCTCGAGTTGTGGAAGAAGTCGTGGTAGGTAAGGAAACGACTCATCATAACGAAACGGTTCGTGACACAGTACGCCGTACCGATGTAGACATCGAAAATGACAATGTCGCAACCCGGGCTGGCATGCGGGGCACCGATCATATGGACGATGTCGATCCTACCACCCGCACCAAACGCTAATCGTCTGTTTAGCGAAAAGGCCACCTAATGGTGGCCTTTTTGTTTTTACGTCTCTGATTACTTGGTTATGTACATGGGTTTGGTAGTTTTCTTAAACCATTAATAGGGCTGGTATTATTTTGTAATTCCGTTATTTGTTTTAAGGAGCAACAACAACCGCGTCCCATTTATGAGTGATAGCCGTCACAATTTATGGGCAATCTGGTAAAGACTCATTAACAGAACATTAATAAACGGCGCTTTTCTTTCCACACAAAGCAAACTAGATCACACAAATAAGCAAATCTTCCGCTTGAAGCGGCGAGCTTTTTTGGCAAGCGCTAAGCATAGGTGCTACACGAAGATATAGGATTTTTCTGTGGCCGAGCGCACAAACGTTCTGGATCAAAATCCCCGTACGCGACGGTGAAAGGCACTTATGCGCGGTCGGTAGTAGATGGCCGCGGTGGATATCAGTGATAGCCATTCATGATGCAGTGCCAAGGAAACCACCCCGCTCTGGCTTGTCGCCGGGCGAGCCCTTGGCCATGGAGCGGCGTTGTTAAGAGGGTCAGGACGATGCTTTTTAACTCGTTTGCGTTTATAGCCGGATTTCTTCCTGTCGTACTGTTAGGCTTTTTTGTTTTGGGTGGGACGGGTCGACAACGCTTGGCGATCGTCTGGCTGACACTCGCCTCCCTGGTATTTTATGGTTGGTGGAATCCAGCCAACGTTCCGCTGTTGGCCGCAAGCATGATCTTTAATTACCTGCTGGGTGGCTATCTACTTCGCAACCCTTCCCGCTGGGCCCTGACACTAGGTATTGCCGCCAACCTGGCACTGCTGGGGTACTACAAATACACCGGTTTTCTGCTCGGCACGCTTGACGATGTGCTCGATACAGGCTGGACGGTCAGTGACATCATTCTACCCCTGGCCATTTCGTTCTTCACGTTCCAGCAAATTGCCTATTTGGTCGATGCACACGACGGTGAAGTTGTTGAACATAATTTTCTCAACTACTGCCTTTTCATTACCTTCTTTCCGCACCTGATCGCCGGACCGATTACCCATCACCGTGAGATGCTGGAGCAGTTTCGCGAACGCAACAACTTCAAACCCCGCCTGGATAATCTCACTGTTGGCACCACTATCTTCCTGCTGGGGCTATTCAAGAAGGTTGTTATCGCCGACCCGCTGGGTGAAAAAGCTTCGCCGGTGTTTGCATTGGCAGCCGACGGCGTGACGCCCTCTTTCTTCGACGCATGGACCGGCGCGCTTACGTACACCCTCCAGATCTATTTTGATTTTTCCGGCTATAGCGACATGGCGATCGGCCTGGGGCTTCTTTTTGGAATAAGCCTACCGGCCAACTTCAACAGCCCGTTTAAGGCACGCAACGTGATCGACTACTGGTCTCGCTGGCACATGACGCTGACACGCTTTCTGACCGCCTATATCTACAATCCCATCGTCATGCGGATTACCCGTGCACGGCTGGCTGCCGGTAAGCCCCTGCCCAAGCGCGGAAAAATGTCGCTTGGTACCTTTGTAGCGCTGGTGGCCTACCCTACCCTTTTCACCATGTTCATTTCCGGCGTCTGGCATGGGGCCGGCTGGCAATTCGTAGCGTTCGGGCTACTCCACGGTTTTTACCTTGTGGTCGCCCATGGCTGGCGCGCCTATAAGGTCAGTAAAGGCTGGAAGCTCGACAGTGACAACCGAATCCATCAGGTCGCTGCATTGCTGCTCACCTTCACCTGTGTGGTGGTGGCCATGGTGTTCTTCCGAGCCGAAAGCGTGTCCGCTGCCATGGCAATCCTCACCGGCATGGTGGGCCTGAGCGACGTCTCGACCAAGCTCGACAAGTCCGATTTCCTGGCCATCGCTATGTTGCTGGCCTTTGTCTGGACCATGCCCAATATCGGCCAGTGGATGCATCACTTCCGCACTGCCCTGAACTTTCGGCCAAAGGAAAACTGGATCGAACACTGGTTCCCCTTCGTGGCGTGGCGACCTACGCCGGTGCTAGGCGCTGCCTTGGGTGTACTGGGTTTTTTTGCGTTGGCCTCTGCGTTCTCTGCGGCCCCGACCGAGTTTCTTTACTTCCAGTTCTAAGTGTCGAAACAGGAGCATTCCATGATGGACCTATTACCCTGGCTTCCCCCTCATCCAGATCTCAGCGCAGCGATCAGCGAGGCCAAGCGAGAGGCAGACCCTGCCAAGCGGCTCAGTCAGGCGGCTTACTTATCCGGATTTCGACGCGACTTCACCCTTACCACCCGACTGGATAAGCTTGCCGCAGAAGGACTGAGTGATCTCACTACAGCAGGAGATCTTGCAGCACTGGGTTTGCGTCCCTTGCGCATCGCCCTGCTTTCCTCCCATACCGTGGACCATCTCGTTCCTGCCATTCGGGTAGCAGGCCTCTCCCGGCGTCTGGCCTTGTCCGTGTATGTTGCCCCGTATGGCATGTATCGACAGGCCTTACTGATGGACGACCCTGCGCTATCGTCCTTTGCCCCCCAGGTGATTCTGTTGGCCGTGGATGCAAAAGACACTTCCCTGCAGCTGCCCCTGGATGCATCAGAGGCGCAGGTTTCAAGCGCCGTTGAGACGCGTATCGAGGAGTTACGCCACCTCTGGCGCCTCGCCCGGGAACGTTACGCAGCGCAGGTTATTCAGCAAACGCTTGTCACTGCAGAACCCTTGCTGTTCGGCTCATTCGAAGCCCATGTTCCAGCCGCGCCCTTTGCCGTAATCGAGCGGCTCAATACCGCCATCCGTGCAGCGGCAAGGGAAGAAGGTGTACTGCTGATGGACCTGGCGTGGCAAGCTGCACAAGGAATGTATGGCACCGGTCTGGCTGAGCCTGTGCGGTGGCACCAAGCCAAACAGCTGGTCAGCCCAACGCTGGCCCCCCTTTATGGCGATCAGCTGGCAAGGGTTGCTGCTGCCGGGGTCGGTCTCTCACGCAAGTGCTTGGTCCTGGACCTTGACAACACCCTGTGGGGCGGCGTGATTGGCGACGATGGTGTTCATGGCATCCAGATAGGCCAGGGATCACCGGTCGGTGAAGCGTTTCTGGCATTCCAGCATTACGCAGGGAAGCTGGCCAAACGAGGCATCATTCTCGCGGTCTGTAGCAAGAACGATCTGGCAGTAGCTGAAGCGGCGTTCGACCACCCGGAAATGGGTCTCAAGCGCTCCGATATCGCCGCCTTTGTTGCCAATTGGGAGGACAAGGCGAGCAACCTGCGTCGTATTGCCTCCATGCTCAATATCGGCCTCGACAGCCTAGTCTTTGTCGACGATAACCCGGCTGAGCGTGACATTGTTCGCCGTGAGCTACCCGAGGTGGCGGTGCCGGAACTTCCCGAGGATGTAGCCGACTACCCTGCTCGCGTAGCGGCTGCCGGTTATTTCGAGACAGTCTCGTTCACCACAGACGACACTGCACGCAGCCGTCACTACGCCCTTAACGCCGAACGCAAGGTTGCCATGAGCCAGGCAACCGACATGGAAGGTTATCTGCGCGGTCTGCAGATGGTTCTTACCGCTACCACCATCGGCCCGGCAGAGTTGATCCGTACCACGCAGCTGATTAACAAGACCAATCAGTTCAACCTTACGACGCGCCGCTACAGCGAAGTGGAGGTCGAACGCCTTGCAGCAGATAATCATGCAGTTGCCCTTGCGGTGCGCCTGAGCGACAAATTCGGTGATAACGGCCTGATCAGCGTAGTTCTCGCACGCGCAGATACCGCATGGGCTCAGGATGAACTTCTTATCGATACCTGGCTGATGAGCTGCCGCGTCCTGGGCCGTCAGGTAGAAGAGGCCGTCCTCGACGTACTGATCAAACGCGCGACGGCAGCTGGCTGGGCAGCGCTCATCGGCGAATATCGCCCTACCGACCGGAACGGCATGGTTGCCGAACATTATGCAGCGCTGGGCTTCGATCATTGCCCAGCACCTGAAGGCGCTATCCCCAACGCCAGCTTCTGGCGTTATGACCTGCTCTCACCCCGTACTTCCCGCCACTTCATCGAGGTTACTGACGTATGAACGATAAGGACATTCTCAACGCACTGACCCAGGTCTTCCGCGATGTGTTTGATGACGAGGACATTGTGCTTGCCTCAGACATGACCGCTGACAACATCGACGGCTGGGACAGCCAGACGCATGTCATCCTGATCGTGGCGGCAGAGCAGCGTTTTGGTATCAAGTTCAGGACCGCAGAGCTTGAGTCACTCAAGAATGTGGGCCATTTCGCTCAGCTGATCCAATCCAAACTCGAAGGAGCAGCGGTGTCATGAAGACTTCAGCAGCGGATGACAAGCCCACCTCCAGTTCCGGCAGCAGGATTTCTGCCGGCTACCTGCTGGCACTATTTGGCGGAATGGCAGGTGCCCTCGCGGCGTTCTGGATGCTGCTGCTCGGCCTGCGCGGCACAGATAACTTGCCCCCACCGGCATTCTCCAATAGCCTGTGCGTTGATGAGAAACTCAGCTTTCTACGTGAAAATCCCATCGAATCGCCAGACCTGCTGGTGATAGGGTCATCTGTAGCCTGGAGGCATATCGATGGTGATGCCATCGTCAGGCATTCCCCAGGTACGCGCCCGCTGAACGGCGCCTTCTGTGGTCTGCATGCCAATCAATCGGTATACGTTGCCAACTGGCTACTTGACCGGGAACCTACCGTCAGGCATGTCCTGATGGTAGTCGACCCCCAGGACTTTGCGGGTTGCTGGCGTGTTTCGGCTGCCGTATTCAATCGCAACGATGTTGATCAGTACGTGTATGAGAAAACGTCACCCTGGCTTTACTACATGCACTATTTCTCCCCCGGCTCGCTGATGCGCAATGCCTTGAAGGTGAAGGATCAGCGGGCCAACCGTATCGAGTTCGATCCTCTGGTGTTCAATCGCTACGGCGATGGCCCACTGAATACGCTAAACAGTCGGGAGTTGCTGTATGGCCGCCCGGAGGTGCTGGATTCAACCTGTTTCAATGCCCTGCAAACCCTGGCTACCCGTTTGTACCAGGAGGGACGGCAATTAACGGTCGTATCCACGCCATTACATCCTGACTGGAAAGCCCAGCAAGATCCAACGGGTGTATTTCTGGCTAACTTCGACCAGCAGCTTGCTACCGCCCTGGCGCCCACCAAGGCCCAGTATTGGAATGGCGACAAGGAATGGATTACCGCCAAAACATCCTTCATAGATGCAATCCACCTGCGCTGGTCAGCCGCCCAGAAGTTTTCCGAGGCCATGGTGCAAGAGATCCGAATCGCCAGAAATGACGTCGCGCCTGGAACCTGAGCGTTCTGAAATACGCCGACACGGAGGTCGGCAAGTCTCATGCTCACCACCTTGCAGCCATCTGCGATATACACTATGTCTTGATACTGGTGCGGCACCGATAAATAGAGGCATTTGTGGATTTACTATTTCTGGGCACGTCCGCCGGCGTACCGACCAAGAAACGCAACGTGACCGGGCTTGCCCTACAGGAAGAGATGGGCAGTGCCTGGTTTCTGATTGATTGCGGCGAGGCCACTCAGCACCGGCTACTGCGTACACGTCTGTCGCTGCATGATCTGCAGGCCATCTTCATTACACATGTCCATGGTGACCACTGTTATGGTTTGCCAGGCCTCCTGGCCAGCGCAGGCATGTCAGGCCGAAAGAAGCCACTTCCCATCATTGCCCCGGCGGGCATTGCCGAATGGTTTAACGCGACTCGACAATTCACCCAGTTGTACCTGCCCTTTGACGTAGAGTTTCTGCCGGCTGAGGCGCTAGGGCAGTGGGCATTTCCACGGTGGACGGTCGATGCTACGCCCCTCTCCCATCGCGTGCTCTCTTTCGGCTATCGGTTTACCGAAACAGCCCGTGAGCCTCATCTAAACACTGAAAAATTGAATGCCGAAGGTATTGCACGCGGCCCAATCTGGGGACAGCTGCGTAAAGGCATTGATGTGGTACATGAAGGCCAAACGTTTAAAAGCGGCGATTATGTGTACTACCCCCATGCGGCTCGCTGCCTGGTCGTCTGCGGTGACAACGATCAGCCCGAGCTGTTGCGGACCTTTTGCCAGCCAGCTCAGGTGCTTGTTCATGAGTCGACATATACACAAGATGTTGCAGACAGGGCTGGCGATACATTCGGACATAGCTCAGCGGCCGGGATTGCAAGCTTTGCCCAATCCAGCGGGCTGCCCAATCTTGTCCTGACGCACTTTAGCGCCCGCTATCAAGCCAATCCGGAGCAGTCTCCCTCCATTGAGGATATCCGTAGTGAGGCCGCACACCATTACCAGGGCTCGCTGTTTCTGGCAGAAGACCTTGCTCGATATCGGCTAGCCAAAACAGGGGTACTAAGCCTTGTTTCTGTGTGATTACTAGGTAGATGAGACCGGTAGCATCGTATGCCCTTGAACGCTCACGCCATTGACTCACTGCTTACGTCCAACGTCGACGGCGAGTAGCAGCTGTGACCCGGGACTAAAGCTTATCTGTTTCAGCTGCCGTAGTCTTATATAAGGATGGATGGATGTTTCAAGATATTACAGGGTTAAGACGTAACAGATAGGTCCATAGTTATACACGTACAATTTTCATGTAGAAGATTAAAAAGCAAATCTGCACAATTGCGACGTTCCAACGAAGCGCTATCTTAATCAGCGTCTGGTATCTACTTAGCAAAATTTGTATTTGAATAAAGTTCAGAAAATTTAATGATTTAGCAATTCTGCAACTTATCTTTCACCCAGCTTTCCATTGAATACAGGTTGTATTTGAACCTGTTCTGTAGTGATGTCATAGCTCATGAAGTGTGCTCCTCTGTATCGCCGCGTTTAGTGTGTTGGCGAAGTTGTTGTACTCGCGGCGATACAGTTTTTTATTCCCGTTGTTTTTCCGTCTGTACGCAGCCGCATACGGAGCGTGAGGGCAGTAAGCCGGAGTTACCTTTTCATCAGGACATGCTTTCACAGCGTTTTGCATGAGAAGTTTAAGATGAGCTCAATCAACAACATTGTAGTTATTACCTCCCCCCTTCCTGGTCTTAGAGCCTTATGCCAGCTCGCCAGCACGTTTCCTTCCCGCCTGGAAACCTGTGTCGTTGTGATGCTTCGTATAGCAACCGACAGCCCTGTAGAGGCGCTCGTAACGCTTATGGGACGCTATACCTTCCTTCCCGTAAAAGTATGCACACCCGGCGAGCTACTCGTGGCGGACTGCGTCTATCTCACTCCGCCTGGGTATCAAGTCACTATAGAGCCCAAGGGCATGATCAGGCTTAAACGGCTTGATTCCGCAAGGCATGAGCATGCCTCAGCAGATAAACTGTTCACCTCTGCAGCCAAGGTATTTGGGCCGCGTACAATAGGCGCGGTGTTATCAGCATCGGGACGAGACGGCGTCGAGGGCTTGCGTGCCATCAAAGGCGCCGGGGAGTCTGTATCGTAGAGGATCAAAGACAGGCTATTAGCTATACCACAGCTATTCATGAACTTAGCGCCTGTAACCCGAACTACTGCGTGCCGGTAAAAGAAATGGGGCTTTTGCTTGCCCAACTAACGACTCAGCACTAACCCGCTTCATGTGACATCGCGACGGATCGTATTTAACCGTTTTTGCTTAATGATCAATGCTGCAAGAGGTGTCTTATGTCCGTGCCTGAGTTTTCTGACAAGGAAATCCTCACCTATACACTGGATGTCTTGAGAGAGCAGATTTGCCTGTACCGCGAACAGGTACCTGCCCCACTGCTTAACAATATCGAACAGGTTCTGGGTGGGCCGGTATGCAAGCCAGCCGAAGAACTCGAACAGCTGCGTTTCAACCAGTGGCTAGCATTGCACGCGTTCGATGCTCCTCTGGATGTTCATGAGAGAAAATGGTTATGGAAGGGCTGGCTGGCTCGAGCCAAATATCCTGAAAGTACTACATGAAGACAGCCATAGTTAGGCCAGGCAGTTGTCTGGCCTAACTATGGGACAAACATCAAAGCAGGCTCAGCCAAGCCGATCCCAATAACAGCAGGCCCATGAGACGGTTGAAGTATCTGACACGGATGGCAGAATCGAGCCAGCGCGAAACGCTTGAGCCCAGCACTGCCCATGCCGTCAGACACGGAATCGATATCGCAAAGAATACAGATGTCAGCTGTACCACCTGCGCGGCCTTGTCTGACCCGGCTTGCGTAAACACGCTGATAACGGCGATCGCCATCATCCAGGTCTTTGGATTTATCAGCTGCAACCCGGCCGCTCCGCCAAACCCGACGCGCTTGTCATTGGCCATGGACTCACTCATCTCATTCAATGGCGTGGCTGGGCTGCTAAAGATCTGCCAGGCCAGATAACTCAACCACAGCACGCCGGCAGTGCTCATCACGAGCTGGATCAACGGGTAGCTCGTCAGGCTTTCGCCAATCCCCACGCCTGTTACCAGCACGATACCGGCCGCGCCTGCACACCCACCCAGGACAATAGGTAATGCCTTCCAGAATCCATAGCGGGCACTGTGACTTAACACCAGGATGTTGGTGGGCCCTGGAGTGATGGAGGCTACCAGAGAGAACAGAATGAACGGCACAGAAATCATCTTATCGACTCCACAGTTATACGGCTGAAGTCAATTGTGGTGTTAGCTGCGTGAGGCGTCTGGAAGATTTGAGCAGCACTTGCGGTAGCTGGCTGGAGTCAGCCCATAGGCGCGGCGGAACCAACGGCCCATGTGGCTCTGATCCGCAAAACCGAGTCTCATGGCAACCTCGGCCGGTTGATCGCCTTTCGCCAACATAAAACGAGCCTTGGCGAGTCGCAGCTGGATGAGGTAGGCATGGGGTGCCAAACCAAAGGCGGCCTTGAAGGCTCGGGTCAAGCGAAATCGATCCACGCCTACGGTATTAGCAAGCTCATCCAGGCCTACATCGTCCTGCATGTGAGCGTGAAGATAATCTCGAACGCGATAAGCTACCAACGGAAGTCTGGGATCATAAGCTCCCCGCATTCGCCATTTCACATGGTCGGTCAGCTTGATCAGCAGTTGATCCAGCGCGGTCTGCCTTACTATTCTCAACTCATTGTATTCGAGCGCTTTGAACGCATCGGCAATGGCGATTATCAGTTCGGTCTGATCGGTCAGTGTTGCGCCAAAACTGGGAAGGCATTGTACAGGCGCATCCTCATGCAACATCCTCAACTCACGCTCGATCCACTGCGGCTCCAGATAAAGCATGGAGTAGGTAAACCCACCCTCTGCCGGCGCATGGCCATCGTGAATCTCACCCGGCTCAAGCATGAAGACCTTACCAGGGGTGCTGACGTGCAGCGCATTGCGGCAGCTGAACTGCTGCACGCCTTGCTCGGTAAACCCTACAAGATAGCTGTCATGCCAATGGGGATCATAGGCATGACCCTCAAAATGAGCACGAATGGTCTCGATGCCGGTTTCAGCGTCCTGGCTCAGGTGAACCCAGCTTTTCCTGTCGTCTGTCATAGTTAGGACTTTCGCCTTGATATCATGGACGGCAACAAACAGATCGTCTTGGTATCGTATCAGCCTCTTTCCGATTGAATCTGGAACATTTGTGCAGTCATATTGAGCGTTGACTTAATTGGCGCAGCCAGGACCAGCCCAGGAATATGTTCAAACGACATGCGTGCAGACCAACATCCCGCTTGTTTCTTGGAACAGTAACGGTTAGATCTCGAAGCGATTTAACCCGGTTTCTCGAGCCAGACTTTCCGTCTGAAAAGAGCACCATTGAAGAACACCTTGCCAGATGCTTACGGGACGTACTGGTACTTACACCTATACAACAGATCACTGATCCTGGGGAAAACGATCTAATTATAGATGTCTGCGTCAAGGATTTTCGCTGGGGAACAGTCTTGTTACCTAATATGGGAGCGATTGACTGTCTGCTTCTCTGGCCTCCCAAAATTGCATTGGAGGCAACGCTATATAGCGTAATACCAGGCGCCCCCAGGACTGTCTTTTTTGCGGAAGAAATAATGACGTGGAGATCATACTTGCGTCTGCGGCTTTCCTGGAAAGCTGTTTTAAATCTTAAGCCAGCGGTAGGACGACAAGAGCTTGAGGGCCTATTGTATCTAGCCTGTAACCGACTTTTGCTTCAGGTTAGACCGTATCTATAGTCCATAGACACACCTCATTATCGATGTCTCAAATAGGGCTGCGCTCAAACCGGTACACATCCATCGCCAATATCTGATGGTTTATCTCGCTGAACCATACGTGTGCCTCGCTCTGCTCACCCGCTGCACCCAATGCAACGAAAAGAGGTAACAAGTGCTCATCACTCGGGTGAGCCTGAACGCCCTCCAGTGACTGCCCACGGTAGTCCAGCAGAGCGGCTATATCTCGAGCCTTCAGGCGGTCTTGCATCCACACCTGAAAGCCTGTGACGTAGCGGGGAACGGACCGGTGCGGCCTGCGAAAATCGCCCAAGTTATGTGTCAGACTGCCTGACGCAATAAGGAGTATGTCGTCAGCCAATGATGACGCTAATGCCTGACCGAGCTGGTAGTGATAGGCAGGGCCCTTGTTTTCATCAATGGACAGGTTGACGACTGGAACATCGGCATCAGGATACATGTAACGCAGTGGCACCCACGCGCCATGATCCAGCCCGCGATTAGGATCAATACGTACCGGCAACCCTTGAGCCTGCAACGCCTCTGCCAGCTGAAAAGCCAGGTCAGGTTCACCCGGCGCGTTGTAGCGCAGCGCATAAAGCGCCTGAGGAAAGCCATAAAAGTCATGGATGGTGTCATGCTGCGAGGTCGCTCCGAGCACTGGATATGGTGCCGAAAAATGAGCGGATACCATTACAATGGCTCGCGGACGTGGTAACGCCGCGGCAAGCTCCGTCCAGGCCTGCCCTGCCCGCCCTGCATCCAATGCCTCCATTGGCGAACCGTGGGATATGAAAATCGTGGGAAGTCGGCTCATGGTGTTCTCCTCAAGGGTGCAGCGCGGTTTAGAACCTTAATCCTTACGAAGCGATGGCTTCAGAGCCAAGGCACCGGGCCCCAGGAGTGCCAACGCAGCGGCCGTGACCGCCAGAAAAACAGGATATTCCCAGCCGCCATCAGCTGCGGTAAATGACCAGCCGT
Organism: Pseudomonas sp. WAC2; assembly: GCF_030403525.1. Lineage (NCBI taxonomy): Bacteria > Pseudomonadati > Pseudomonadota > Gammaproteobacteria > Pseudomonadales > Pseudomonadaceae > Pseudomonas > Pseudomonas sp. WAC2. Next base: position 43,737 of record NZ_JAUEPD010000004.1, on the reverse strand, counting down.
TTCCAAAGTGTACGGAAGAGGCTGCCAGTAATTGTACTGCCGCAACGGCTGCAACCCAGCGAGGCAGGATGCCCAGTATCAGCATTGCACCCGCCAGAATTTCGAAGAACGTAACCGGATAGGCCAGCACGCCTGGAAAACCAACCGATTCAAAGAACTGTGCGGTACCCGATAAGGTAAAAACGAACAGCTTTGTAAGGCCGTGGGCCAGAAACATGATACCTAGCGCTAAGCGCAACAGGAGCGCGGCATAGGGAGCGGTACGAGTATCCATCGTTAAATCCTTAGAAAAAAGTGCGGTCGGTCAGATACCGCTATTCTTTGTATTTCCCTTTTAGAGATAAATAGGGTAAATAAAAATGAATTATTTACATTTTGGAAATCGACATGGATACGCTTTCTGCGCTATCTGCCTTCGTCAAAGTAGTGGAACTAGGGTCATTCGCTGCGGCCGCTGATCGACTTGAACTGTCCCGCTCGGGACTTACGAAACTGATCGCCTTTCTTGAGCGTAAATACGATGTGAGACTGCTTAACCGGACGACACGCAAGCTAAGCCTTACCGATGCGGGTCGTGCACTCTATGAGCGCATTCTTCCGTTACTGGCCGAGTTTGATGACCTGGAAACAGCCCTGCAGTCTGATGTCCAGCATCCGCGGGGGCGGCTACGGGTCAATGCCCCGTTCTCCTTTGGTATCCTGCAGCTGGCCCCGGTAATTGCCCGATACATGGAGCGATACCCAGAGGTATATGTTGATCTTGAACTGAATGACCGAGTCGTTGACCTTGTAGAGGAAGGTTTCGATCTGGCAGTACGTATTGGTCAGCTCGACGACTCCAGCTTAGTCGCACGTCAACTGGCCGTACTCGACTTAGTGGTGTGTGCCTCACCGCTCTACCTGAAACAGCATGGAACGCCAGCGCATCCACTGGAACTCAGACAACACCGCTGCCTCAACTATACGTACGCGCGCCAGGGTAATGAATGGCTCTTTCAACGCGACGAAGAAGAAGTACGAGTCAAGGTATCCGGGATGTTTCGGGCCAATAACGGCGATGTTTTGCGAACTGCAGCCTTGGCAGGTCATGGAATTATTCTGCAGCCAAGCTTCATCATTGGCGATGACATAAAAGCTGGTCGCCTAGTACCGCTACTGCAAGCGTGGAAGACCAGCTACACCCCCATTCTCTATGCTGTTTACCCTCACCGCCGCTTCCTTTCAGCCAAAGTCAGGACATTTATCAAACATCTTCAGAATAGTCTAGGATACAGTACAGGACGCAATGAAGGTGACTAAGAACTTACTGGACGATATCCGCCAACTGCCGTGTACCATTAACAATCAGGACATCGCTATTACAGCTACGCTGGCAGTTTGCGAAATGGCGGTCTCGGAGTCGCTATCTGCTACCGTAAAGCGCGCAGACAAGGCGTTGTACAAAGGTAAGGAAAGCGGACAGAATCAAATCGTCCTGGCAGACCTTCGCATTGAATAAGATCCGCTAAGTGTCACTCATGTCATCGTCACGACTGTTCAACCGATAAAACTCATGCAGCTTTTCCTGCAGTAGTTTCTTGTCGGGCAAATGGGTCTGGTATTCCGCTACAAGCGCAGGCGACAAAGATCGATTCAACGCGTACTCAACGACTTCATCATCCTTGCTGGCACAGAGCAGAACACCAATTGCAGGATTTTCATGCACCTTGCGTACGGTGCGGTCCAGCGCCTCAAGGTAGAACTCGAGTTTACCCAGATATTCCGGCTCGAATCGGCCTACCTTGAGCTCGATGGCCACCAAGCAATTCAGGCCCCGATGGAAGAACAGCAGGTCCAACGCGAAATCCCGTCCACCGACCTGTAAGGGATACTCGGAGCCGACGAAGCAGAAATCCCGCCCGAGTTCGATCAGAAAATCCCTGAGTCGCTGCAGCAGTCCGTGGTGCAAATCAGCCTCTGCATGTCCCTCCGGAAGCCCAATAAATTCGACCATATAGGCATCCCTGAACACACTCAGCGCCTCAGGATGACTTTGTCTCAGCGCTGCCGAGACTTTTGCAGGCTGCGTAACGGAGCGCTCAAACAGTGCAGACTTGAACTGCCGCTCCAACTCACGGCTGGACCACCGTTCCTGCATGGCCAGCCGTAAATAGAACTCACGCTCTTCGGGGCGCTTGCTCTGACTGAGAACAATGAGGTTGTGGGTCCATGGTAACTGCCGTACCAGAGCGGCTAGTGATGGTTCGTTACGGTACGCTTCATAGAACTGGCGCATTCTGAACAGATTGGCGCGAGTGAAACCACGCAAGCCGGGTTGAGTCTGTGCAAGATAGCGCGCCAACTGATCGACGACCCCGTCTCCCCACTCCGCGGTTTCAAGCTTGGCGCTGATATACGCCCCTACCCGCCAATACAAATCGATCAACTCGATGTTGACGGCCTGAACCGCTCGCTGGCGAGCGGTTGAAATAAGACTGGCTACCTCAGCAAAACGCTTGTCATCCAGAGGCAGATTGGGCGTGGTCTGATCAGACATACCGTGGAGAACGTCCAGGATAATTATTGGAAACGGCCGATTTTAAAGTGACTCTTTAGGTTATCTCGACCTGGTAACGAAAGCCTTCTGCCGCACCTCGAGATACTCTGTACTCGATGGGAAGCCGGTCATAGCCCAGCGCGATACGTTCGATCACGACAACCGGTTTGCCCTCCTCGATTTCCAGAATCCGAGCCGTTTCAGCCGAAGCCGATTCCACCGTCAGCGTTTCCTGCGCTGATGCGACATGCTGGCCGCATTGCTGCTCGTAAAAGGGATAAAGCAGATTGCCGAACCTGCCTGGGTCTACGTCTAGAAGCCTGGAAAACTTCGAGCCGGGAAGCCAGATATCCTCATAGAATTTCCGCTGCCCCTCGATGACACGGACGCGCTCCAGATGTACTACCTGCTCATGCTTCTTGAGAATTAATGCATGGATCACGGCCTGAGGAGGCTGCTCGAGCGTGCGGCTGAGTACCTGACTGGTCGGCACAGCCTGGCTACCGGACGAATCTATCTGGCGAAAAAAACGAAAGAATGAGGCATTGAAGCTTGGCCGACGAACAAACGTCCCCCTGCCCTGGCTTCGTTCGAGCAAGCCCTCGCTCACCAGCGTATCCACTGCCTTTCTCACCGTCCCGATGGCAACGCCATAGAGCTTGGTCAATTCAGCCTCGGTGGGGATCGACTGGCCTGGCAACCATTCACCTGACGCAATCCTGGCCAGTATTTCATCACTCAACCGTTGATAGAGCGGTAAACGCTCATCCTGTCCCAGCTTTGCGTTGTTCATATCGTCATCCAAACGACTGGTAGACCTACTTTACCACGAGCACCGCCGGGTGATGCATTGACAGCTAACACGCATCGCTATACGTTCCTCTATTCATATAGATGAATATATGTTTTATGGGCAAGGGTGGTGGTTACCTTTGCCAAAACACACAACAAGGGTAGTGCCCATGTCTCAGCCATATATGCCCATCACGGGTATCGATACCCATGCACATATTTTTTCCCGTGACCTTCCCCTGACTGAAAACCGGCGCTACAGCCCTGACTACGATGCCCTTGTGGAAAGCTATCTGGCTCATCTGGAGCATTGCGGGCTTTCCCATGGTGTGTTGGTACAGCCCAGCTTCCTGGGGACCAACAATAACTTCATGGTAGGTGCGCTGCGGGTCTATCCGGAACGGTTACGTGGCACAGCGGTAGTCGATTCCGAAGTCAGTGACGCCGAACTCAATGAATTGGAAAAGGCAGGGGTAGTGGGTGTAAGACTGAACCTGGTCGGACTTCCGCTGGAGGATTACTCACAGCCACGGTGGCAAACCTTTTTCAAGAAGATGGCCGACCGAAACTGGTCGGTCGAAATCCAGCGTGCCATAGAAGACCTCTGCCTTATCGTTCCAACGCTATTGGATGCAGGGGTCAACGTTGTCATCGACCACTTCGGCTTGCCCGCCGGCTGTATAGATCCTGAAACGCCAGAGCATCAGGCCTTCCTGTCGCTTCTGCCTGACTCCGCTATATGGGTCAAACTGTCCGCGACCTATCGAAGCAAGGCCAGTCTAGAGCAAGCTACCCAGATGGTTGATATATTGCGCAACGCCTATGGACACTCTGATCAACTGTTATGGGGTAGCGATTGGCCTCATACCCGCTTCGAGGACCAGACCGATTATGATGCCCAGTTTTCAATAATGACCTCCCTCCTCCCGGATGTGCTGGAAAGAAGGAAAGTGCTGGTGGACAACCCGGCCAGACTGTTCAAGTTCAAGCCCTGAAAACCAGACAATAACAACAAGGAAAGACAATTATGATGAGTCTGCTCGTCGTGACGGCGATTGCCGTTGCCATTGTCCTCGGGTACAAGACCCGGATCAATATCGGCCTGTTTGCTATCGCCTTCGCTTACCTGATCGGCTCGTTTGTGATGGGTATGAGTCCGTCGGAAGTCATCAACCTCTGGCCGCTCAAAATCTTCTTTATCATTTTCTCGGTATGCCTGTTCTACAGTTTTGCCATCGTTAACGGCACGCTGGAAAAACTGTCGGAGCATTTGCTGTACAGCTGCAGAAAAGTACCCTACCTGTTGCCCTACGCCGTTTTTGTTACCGCCACTCTGATCGCGGCCTTAGGCGCTGGGTACTATACGGTACTAGCATTTATGGCGCCTATTACGCTGCTCTTGTGCGAACGAACCGGCATGAGCCTAATATTAGGTTCGATGGCAGTAAATTACGGAGCATTAGGTGGCGCCAATTTTGTCTCCAGCCAGAGCGGGATTATCTTCCGCGGCCTGATGGTAAATGCAGGAGTTCCGGAACAAACCGCCTTTATCAACAGCTTTGGCATTTTCGCCAGTACGATTGTAATTCCACTACTGGTCATCACTGGCTTTGTCCTGCTCAGCGGGCCCAAGCAGTCTATGAAGGAGGCTGCGTTCAACATCAGCGCACCTACACCCTTCACAAAAGATCAGAAAACCACGCTGTGGTTGACCCTTCTAATGATGGGGCTTGTCTTGCTGGCTCCTATCGCCCACCTTATCTTCCCCCAGAATGACACGATCAGCTTTATCAACTCGAAGATGGATATTGGTCTGATCGCCAGTGTTTTCTCCGTGATTGCACTGCTGCTCAAGCTGGGCGATGAGCGCAAGGTCATGGCTACGCTCCCCTGGTCTACCATCATCATGATCTGTGGCGTAGGTATGCTGATCTCGGTTGCGATCAAGGCCGGCACGGTTGATCTTCTGGCGTCCTGGATCAGCGCCAACATACCGGCCGTCCTGGTACCTGTTGCTTTTGGTGTGGTCGCGGCGCTGATGTCCTTGTTCTCAAGTACATTGGGCGTGGTAACACCTGCGCTCTTCCCGATCGTGCCTGCAATTGCCGCTAATCTGTCCATTGATCCGATGATCATTTTCATCTGCATCGTAGCGGGGGCACAGGCAACCTCTATTTCGCCTTTCTCTTCCGGGGGAAGCCTGCTGCTGGGCTCATGCCCCACTGAACAAAGCCGCTCTGCTCTCTTTCCCAAGCTCCTGTTCAAAGCAGCGCCACTCGGCTTCATCGCCGCCCTGGTGTTCAACTTTGTTTTGACATTCTGCTTGTAACATTAGCGTGTTCGCCAAGCCCCGGGTTAAACGCCCGGGGCTTTTTTGTCTTGATTACAAAAGCGTCATTGTAGTTTGGTTGCGTTATAATGGGCTGGTATTACTGAGAAAAATAAGCATTTAATGCAAAACGAAGGCACCAGGGTTGATTCAGTGGTTTAGACGCTTCACCCTAACGTCGAGCCTGTATTCGAGCGGTGAGTCCACTGTCTAACGTCAATTCTTCTCGCGCCCTACGCTGGTTTCGGCGTTTAGGCTGGGCCAGTGTAGTTTTCCTGTTATTGCTGGCATCCGGTTCGCTCGGCTTTGCGTTATTGATTCGCTCGCTGGGTATTACACACTGGAATCTACAAGGGCTGTATCTGAATACTCACTCGATAGGGTTACAGAGCCTATCGCTTGTCCAAGCCGATAAAGATGGTACAGAGCAGTCACTCAACACCGGGCCACTGATGTTTGAGTGGACCGGGCGTCATCTCAGGATCGATCACGTTGAGCTCGCGCTGACTGCTATTCCAAACGGTACCAGCAGTAAGCCTATTGGCCCTCTGCACCTTGACGCTCCTCTCGCCATACCGACATGGCTACCCGATCGTCTGGATGCACCTAATTTCACGTTGTCTCTGCCCTGCGCACAAGGCCAGTGCAGGCTGGAAGGCTCCTTGAGTGCAAGCCAGGCAAACAACCAGGCCTTGCCCCTCAGCCTGGAGCTCACGCTTCGTCATGAGGGGCGCACATTACAAACCCTGGCCTTGCTTGAAGGCACACCAGAGGCACCACGCCTGACAGCCAACCTTGCCATTGATGATCAGCCAAGGCTTGTGCTACGGACTGCGCTAACGCCCCACGGCGACGGAGTGGCTTGGGGCGGTGACCTCCTGATTCCTGCGTTTAATGAAGGCCCCTGGGTTCTGGACTGGATCAACCAGTGGTGGCCAATGCCTGCCGTGAACGCTGAATCCTTGCCGGGTGCTCTTCGAGTACAAGGTGACTGGCAGTTGTCCCTACCTAACACAATTGACGACCTCCAATCCCTGCTTAATGCACAAGGCAGTATTCGGCTTGATGCGCATTTACCCCAAGCCTGGCCAGTGCCAGGACTGGGATCACTTCGAGGCGATGCCAGCGTGGATGCTACAGTGGATCACGGCTATGTAATGCCTCGAGCCCTGCAAGCCGATCTGCAACTTGCAGTAAAGAACCAACCTTGGCAGCTCCAACTCCCGCAGGGTATACGACCCGACCAACTCCATATCCGGGCGCAGACACCTGCACCTATTGATCAGCCGGACGTGCTGCTCCCCCTCGACCTTACCCTAACCTCCCGTGGCGAAGCAGCTCTGGACCTGAAGGGACGCCTTAAGGTTGCTACTCAGGCCTCTTGGCGCCTCCTGGTGGATGGGCTTGATCTGCATGGGACCGTTCCAAATTTTAAGCAATCCAGCGTTGCCGTTCACACTCTCGACGTCAAACTGAAGGCGCAAGGGAAGATGGATCAGCGCAGTGCTGAGCTGACCTTCTCCAATATCATGCTAGGTGCGCGCCAGCTGGACATCGGTAGCGGTACTTCGGGGACACGCCTGGACAACGTATCTGCAACTTCGCCTGGGCTCAACCTAATGGGGCGGCTGGACGATCAGCAGGACGTGCATTTCACATTGAAGGGCAACACTCAGCTCGAGACCAAGCGCATTGCTCACCCGCAGCTCAAAGCTGCCAAATGGAACTGGGATGGACAGCTTGAGTTGACGGATCGGGCACTAGGTCTAAATGGTACACTCAGGACCGATACAGGCCTCAGCCTCAAGACCCGGCTTCGTCAGTCTCCTGATCAGTCGTTCGTCCTGGAAGGCATACTGGACACATTATTCATGCGGGCTGGAAATCCCTTTGCAGCCACATTTACCGCCTGGCCGGCCTTGCTGGAATTCAATACGGGACGTCTTGACGGCCAGCTTGCCCTTCGTGTCCCTCAACAAGGCGACATGAACCTGCATATTGATCTGGATGCTCAAGGTCTGGGCGGTATTTACGATCGCCTGGAAATGCATGGCGTTGGTGCAAAGGTTGCGCTTGATTTGAATAACGATCAGCTGAGCGTAGCATTGCCTGCGTTCAAAGCCGATAGCCTTAACCCAGGGTTTACTCTAGGTCCTCTTGAATTGAGCGGCGCCTATCGCGCTCGGCTGGATGATCCACTGGCCGGCACGCTGTCCTGGCAACAGGCTCAAACGGCCATATTGGGAGGTCGCCTGTGGATACCGCCAGGCCAAGGCAACCTGGGCGACTTCACGCTTGCGCTGCCGGTGCATCTCTCAGGTCTGCAAGTCGCTTCACTATTGGAAGCCTACCCGACCGAGGGGCTCAGCGGCGAAGGTACAATTGACGGGCAGTTACCCCTGCACTGGACGCGCCAGGGTATTCGCGTCGAGCAAGGCGTTGTCGGCGCACGTGGAGCCGGCATGCTACGCTTCCGCTCGGATCGAATCAAAGCGCTAGGGCGGAGCAATCCCGGGATGAAACTGGTAGCCGATGCGCTCGACGATTTCCATTACGAGGTACTTCGTAGCGGCGTTGATTACCGTGAAGACGGTACACTGATGCTTTCACTCCGCCTGGAGGGCCGCAACCCTGATATTGAAAAGGGACGAGCGTTCAACTTTGGAATCAACCTTGAAGAAAACATTCCGCAACTACTGACCAGTCTGCAACTGACTGACCGAGTCAGCGACACCATTCAACGTCGTGTGCAGGAACGCCTGCATCATGATCAAACTGGCCCCAAAGCCGAGGAGAAGCCCTAATGGGGTTGCGCCCACTATTCGGCATGTTGCTCTTATGCCTCCTGGCAGCAGCCTGTACACCTACCGTACAGGTCGCGGTTCCAAACGAGCCGATCAACATCAACCTGAACGTAAAAATCCAGCATGAAATCTACATCAAAGTAGACAAGGCACTGGACAACGTTCTCAGCGAAAACAGCGGTCTATTCTAAGGAGCCAGCCATGCGAATCCGTGTTGCCAGTTTGATGCTGGCCCTGCTTTTCACCAGTCCCGCCTGGGCCATGAGCCTCAACGAGGCGATGGCCACCCTGAGCCATGCCAAGTCAAGTGGCCAGGTAGGCGAACAACCCAATGGCTACTTGGGCGCGGTTGACGGGAGCAGCCAAGGCACCGAAATTGCCAATCTGATCAATCAGGCCCGCCGCGATGAGTACCAGCGTCTGGCTCAGCAAAATGGCATCCAGCTGGGTGACGTAGAAGCCATCGCCGGCAAGAAGGCGATCGAGAAGACACCCGCGGGGCAATACATCCAGCTCAATGGAAAGTGGGTCAGAAAATAAACGGTACCTGCATGAAAAGCCAGCATCTTGCTGGCTTTTCTACATCTATTTTACTTGTAAGCTACTCGTCCAGATCCAGGCCTAACGCTTTGGCCAAGCCTGTACGGATACAACAAATTCGCCAATATCATGACTCCGGCTGGCACTTAATCACTCTCTTTGTGTCCATTTCTTCGAACCACATAGGGAATACGCCGAGTCCTCCGAGTACATCCGTTTGACGACGGCTTCTGGCAGATATCTGGAAAAGCACTGACATATGTATAGTCAACAATCGACACAAGGTACCAACCGCACCCCCTCCACTGTTCTCGTTGTAGAAGATGAGGAAGTGATTCGGGAATTCGTCCGTGAGCTTCTGGATGGCGAGGGTTTCAACGTCATGACCGCAGAGTCGGCCGACGTGGCTCATGCCCTTCTGCAGGACAAGGCGGCAGATATCGACCTGCTGATCACCGACATCCGTATGCCAGGCTCGATGGACGGTGCCCAACTTGCCAATCATGTAGGCGCTACATGGCCTCATATTCCCATCATCGTAATGTCCGGTTATGACACGCCAGCCACTGCCAGCATCAAGTATAAGGTCAGGTTTCTGCCCAAACCGTGGTCGATCGGCCAGCTAATCGATATGGTAACGGGTGTTGCGTACTCTGCGACTCCCAGTACCTGACCCTTCTTGAACGGGTTGAACAACACCTCCAGTTGATCAACCCGCTGCGGCACACGATTAAACCACTATCCATGAAGCATGCTCCGTGTTCGACCTAGGCCAACTTGCTCTGCTGTTTTCCTAGCATCTCTCGAGCAAATAAACCTGTCCGCCCAACGCTCTAAAAAGTTTTCACGGGCCTATATGTACACCTATGAGTATTGATACGCCCCCCTACCCCGTTACGCCTGATGGCCGCTATTTCGTGGTACGTGGTCAACTCTGGCGATGCACCAATCCTGCACTTCCAGAGGCGCAACGCAAGGTGCTTACCCACGACTTGATGACGGCGCGCAGAGAGGTGGGCCAAGCGAAGCGCAACCACGACAAAGCGGCTGAACAGCAGGCTCGCCACCGGGTCGATGAAGCCAAGCGCGCTTTAGGTGAGCGTGGGCCAGTGTGGTGGACAGACGGAGCGCCCGACTATAACCGCCGACAAGTTGCCAACACGCCCTATGCAGGCTGGTTTGAAACATTGACGTCCTGAGAAATACTAGTCATTTCAGGCAATGGGTAGAATCAGCAGTAACCTCTAAAGGGAAATACTATGCTGACGGTTCTGGGAAAGGCGACATCGATCAATGTTCGCAAGGTCATGTGGACGTGCGAAGAGCTTGGCATTCCCTTCACTCTTGAAGAGTGGGGCACAGGGTTCAGGCCAACGGATGATCCGAACTTTCTAGCTCTGAATCCCAACGCCATGGTCCCGGTTATCCAGGACAAGGGGTTCGTCTTGTGGGAATCGAATTCAATCATTCGCTATCTGGCGAACCACTATAATGGAGAGGCTCTATATCCGGTGGAGAATAAGGGTCGCGCCATCATTGATCAGTGGATCGACTGGCAGGCCTCTACGCTGAACCCCTCCTGGAGCTATGCCTTCCAAGCGCTGGTAAGGCGGTTACCCAACCATCAGGATCCAGAACAAATCAGCCAGAGTCATCACCAATGGTCAGCATGTATGGCCATCCTTGACGCCCAGCTTCAGAAAACCAAGGGTTATGTAGCAGGCGAAGTCTTTTCGCTTGCGGACATTCCGATCGGTCTTTCTGTGAACCGATGGTTCGAAACGCCTGTAACACATCTCCACCTACCCGCCTTGAACACTTATTATGATCGGCTGGCTGAGCGCTCCGGTTTTCTGGTCTATGGTAGGAATGGCATTCCGTAATTCAGCACGGACCTCATAACTGTAATGTTCAATCTGCTGCATTCTGTATATGGTTGTCTCTGGAGGCATACCGTTAAGGTTACGTTGATTCTCTAACGGAGCCTTGCGCATGTATCTTCCGACCCCTTTCAAGGAAACGGACCCAGCCGTTCTGCATCGCTTCGTCAAGGAGCACCCGTTGGGTGCTTTGGTTATACAGGGAAGTCATGGTTTGTCTGCCGAGCATCTTCCGTTTTTGCTGGAAAGCGAGGAGACGGGTCTAGGCATTCTCAAGGCTCATGTGGCGCGTGCCAGTCAGCTCTGGCAGGAAGCGCTTAATGGCAATGACGAAACGCTTGTCATCTTCCAGGGGCCAAGCGCCTATATTTCACCTTCCTGGTATGCCAGTAAACTTGAAACGCACCGGGTCGTGCCGACTTATAACTATGCCACCGTACATGCCTATGGACGGATCAAGGTCAGAGACGATGCCCAATGGGTCAGAGGCCTTGTGGCTCGCCTGACCCGTGAACATGAGGCTACTCAGGACACGCCCTGGAGAATGACCGATGCGCCAGCCGACTTCATTGACGAGCAATTGTCTCGAATTGTCGGTATAGAAATCCACGTTTCCCGCTTGGAAGGAAAATGGAAGATGAGCCAGAACCGCAGCGAAGCGGACCGTAAAGGCGTACTTCAAGGCCTACACCGTAAATCTACACCTCAGGCCACCGAAGCAGCAGCCGAAATGCTCCGCACTTCACCAGAATAAGCCCAAACCCTCCCCCTAAAAAGCGGCAGGTTACGTCTGCAGACGATACCCCTTTAGAAAGAAGGCTACCGCCCTTTGCACGGCGGGGCCGATCAGGCTCGGGTCAATGGCGGGCTCTAACGCCAGCATAGCCTGCTCATGGAACTCGGCCTCCAGCAAAGCCTTGAGATGTAGCGCCGCGACCCAAGGATCAGAAGGTTCCAATACACCGTTATCCATGGCGTTACGGAGCACCTCTGCCATTCGAGACCAGCCAATCTTGGGTCCGTTCTCATAGTAGATAAGCCCTACCTGGCTGTTTCCTGCACTCGATTGCACCAGGCGTCGGCCCTGCATGATTTCGGGTCGAATAATGGTCTGGACATATTCATTACCAAATCGCTCCAGCATCTCGGGCAAATCGGCGTCTAGCGGAAGGTGCGCAAATATTGGCTCAAAATGCTTGGCAGCATTGGCGCGGATACATTCGGCAAACAGCTCTTCCTTGGAACTGAAATAGTTGTAGAGCGTCGCTTTTGAACCGCCTACGCGGCTGGCAATTTCAGACATGGATGCCTGATCAAAGCCCAACTCCATAAAAACCGTCGAGGCAACGTCCACTATTTCACGGCGTTTGCTTAGGCTTTTCGTTCTCATCCTACGTCCATGATCACCAACATAATCCTGCCATGCTAAGGCAGATCGTCACATCAGGAAACTTAATAGCGTTTTAATGCTCATAGGCCACCAGATAAAAGCAAAGTAATAGCGCTTTGCTTTCAAAAGTGTGAACCTGTCCAATAACTAAACTGAACAGTACGGTTATTTTAAGCGCCCTTCATATTCCAAATGAGATCAGCCTCACGCTGATTAAGTAAATCCTAGGATGGACCCCCACCAACATGCAGAAACCTACTCGTGTTTTTCCTGTGGCCAGCAGATCCTTGCTAGCCGTAGCCTTGGCAAGTGCCAGCTGCGCCTGGGCTGCCCCCCTCAAGCAAGGTCCGGAAGTCGAAAGCAGAGTCGAGTCGATCCTGTCCCAGATGTCCCTGTCGGACAAAATCAGCTACATCAATATCGATAACGGCTACATGATGCGTGCCATGCCCAAGTTTGGCTTGCCGGGCACTCTAGCCCGCGATTCCTCTCTTGGCGTAACCGTTGAAGGCACCATGTTCGGGGTGCAGTACCCTGCCCAGTCTGCGCTGGCAGCAACCTGGAACGTGGACCTGGCCAAAACCTACGGTCTGGCTATTGGCTACGACACTCGCGCATCGGGCGGACAGCAACTGCTCTCTCCCGGCCTCAACATGTACCGTACGCCTTACAATGGCCGCTCTGCTGAGCACCTGACCGGCGAAGATCCCTTCCTAGGTGCCGTGCTAGCTCCAGCTGTCGCCAATGGCATCGAAGCTCAAGGTATCTGGACAGGTGCCAAGCACTTTGTCGCGAACGAGCAGGAAGCCAACCGCCATTACCTGAATGTGAAGGTCGACAATCGCACCCTGCGTGAAATCTACCTGCCCGGCTTCGAGTCTCTGGTCAAAAATGCCAACCCTGCGTCGATCATGTGCGGCTTCAACAAGATCAACGGCGATTATGCCTGCGAGAGCCACAGCATGATCGCCGACATGCTCAAGGGCGAATGGGGTTTCAAAGGTTTCGTTGTCAGCGACTTCAACTCCATCCAGAACGGCTACAAGGCGGCGATGGCTGGCGCTGACCTAGACATGCCCAGCGGCCTACAGATGAACGAATCCGTTTTGATGCCGTACGTGTGGAGTGGTCAGTTGCCGGTGTCAGTGATCGACGAGAAGGTCCGTCGTAACCTGCGCGCCATGATTGGCTTTGGCTTTGACAAAGGCCTGCCGACCGCATCGCACATAGGCAACGATCCGCGCAGTCTGAGCACGTCCCTTGATATGGCCCGGCAGGGCATCGTTCTGCTACAGAACGAGAAAGCAAAAGGCTCTTCCAATAACCTGCTGCCGCTGCCAAAAACCGCACGCATTGCTGTGATTGGTGATATCGCCAAGCAGCGCCCACCCTACCCCTTCGGTACCGGTTGGTCTGCCGCCAATACCTATACCACCGAGCTGCAAGGCCTGCAGCAACTGGCTCAGGATCAAAGCCAGATCACCTATATCCAGGCACTGTCTCTCGATCCGCAAACGTCGGAGTGGTATACCTCCAGTGATAGCACCGGCTCCACCGAGACCGTAGCAGGTCTGACAGCTGAATACTTCAACAATCCAAACTTCTCGGGCGAGCCCGCCGTCAAGCGTATTGAACCCGGTATAAACTGGGATTTCCTGAAGGCACAGAACATCACGGCCAATGGCGTCACTACCATTGATGGCTTCAGCCCGGACCAGAATAATTTCTCGGCCCGCTTTACCGGCAAAATCAAACCGACCGTCAATGGCGACCAAGTATTCAAGGTACGTGGTGATGGCGCTTACAAGCTATGGGTAGACAACAAGCTGGTCATCGACTTCGATGGCAAACCATTGTCCAACGACCTGGCGGACTCAATCTCTCATTCGGGCAAGGCATATAACCTCAAAGCCGGCCAGACCTACGACATCAAGCTCGAATATAGCCGCGTCAACGATCACTATATTCCAACGTCGGGTAGCCTGTATGGTCTGCAGATGAGCTGGGCGTCGCTGGCTGCGCCTAAAGACCTGAGCCAATATGACGCTGTCATGGTAGCCGTAGGCTTCAACAGCGAGTACGAAGGCGAAGCATCGGATCATGGATTCGATCTGCCCGAGTACCAGAGCGATCTTATCCAGAATGTCATCAAGGCCAACCGCAACACTATCGTTGTGCTGCATGGCGGTGGCGGCATGAACCTTGAGCCCTGGGTGAAGAAGTCCAAGGCCGTATTACATGCCTGGTATCCCGGTCAGTTGGGCGGTCAGGCCCTGGCGGAAATCTTGTTTGGCGATACCAACCCCTCTGCCAAGCTGCCAATCTCGATCGAAAAACGTATCCAGGATAACCCTGCCTATGCCAGTTACCCGAATCCAGATCTGTACGTGGGTGACAATGCCCAGACCGAGATGACATATTCGGAAGGTGTATACATGGGATATCGCGGATTGGATAAGCAGCGTACCAAGCCACTGTTCCCGTTTGGTTTCGGTCTGTCATATACCACGTTCAGCTTCTCCGACCTGAAGATTGGTCCGAAGTCGCTGACACCTGGTTCAACCATCGACGTCACCTTTACCGTCACCAACACCGGTAACAAGGATGGCTACGAAACAGCTCAGGTTTATGTCAGCCCCAAAAAGGCGATGATCGACCGTCCGAAGAAAGAGCTAAAAGGCTTTACTAAAGTGTTCCTGCAAGCCGGCCAGTCCAAGCAGGTCACCGTTCAGCTGGACGCGCGTTCGCTGGCCTACTTCGATGTCAACACATGGAACTGGCTTGCTGATGCTGGCCGTTACATGATTTCCGTAGGAGACTCTTCGGATAATCTGCCGCTGGAAGGTATGCTGACCAACCTGTACCAACAGTCGCTGCCAACCAATACTAGCAACCCGCTGCCACCGAAGATGCAGAAGGCCGTACAGGTCGATGCCTCACAGGCGTATTGAGTTAATCCCGCAACAGGAAAAAGGCGCCGCACAGGCGCCTTTTTTGTTGAGGATGGAAGCTTGATCAGAAATTCCATCGCTAAAAATCAAGATGATCGGCCTCAAGAAACCAATAACGTTCCAGGTAGCCTACCTGCTGTCATGAACGCTCAAGGATTGCCCAAGAATGCCGATCTGCTTATTAGGCAGTAGCCGCTGCCAATATCGCAGACCCAATCCTTGAGTCGTACCCATCATGACCACACACGTTATCAATTTCACTGGCCCCATCAACTCAACCACGTGTGGTCAGCTGATCGAGAAATGCTCCAATGCCTTGCAGCAGGACGCCTCTAGCCTGCTCATAAAGATTGCGACCATGGGTGGCGACTGCAGCTACGGCTTCTCAATGTACAATTTCCTGGTATCGCTTCCGATTCCGGTCCATACGCACAACCTCGGGACCGTCGAGTCCATGGGTAACATTCTGTTCCTGGCGGGACGCCACCGCACAGCCTGTCGCCACAGCAAGTTTCTGATTCATCCATTTCACTGGAGCTTGCATGGGGCAATTGACCATGCGCGGATGTCTGAATATGCCATGAGTCTGGATTATGACCTGGACCTCTATGCCGAGATCGTCATGGAGCGCACTGCGGGTGCGAGCGAGCGAATGGACATTCGTAATTATCTGAAGGCCTCTCCCCGTATCCTTAACCCCGCAGCAGCGTTGGCTACAGGCATGATCCACGCCGTGGATGACGTCGCCATGCCTGTTGAAGCCGTGCACAGCTGTATTCATCTATAAGAGGTTTCACTGCATGCAACCAGGCGCGGTTCAATAGATCGCTCTTGGTTACCACAAGAGGACGATCAGACACGTTTTTTGCGCTTTTCGTTAGTGGAACAGAACAGGTCCAGCGTCTCGCATGAAGATTTCTAACGTCTTTGGCCCGACGCCCTTGAAGGTTAGCAGGCGCTTTTCGAAATCCGAACGGCCTTCGCTTTTATTCTTGATATCCATGATGCTGCCACCGTATTCAGCTTGAAGTATCTGGCATACCTCCAGTAGCCGCGTGGCGGTAGACTCGTCATAGCGCGTGTAACGCCCTTCCCGTAACAGCCTTACCAAGCCGTGCCAACCACACGCCAATACTTTTAGCGGCGTATCATGGCCGTGAGACTTGAACATCAAACGTCATGTCTGAGCAGCAATCGTTTGTGAAATACGCTTGCCAAACAGGTAACTGGCCAGAAACCAGCCAAACAGTGCTTTCTCATCTCCACTATATAGATCCAGTCCCAGCTCCTGAGCTGAAATCTCGCTTTTCATCTCGACGCCTTCTTCAGTCTTACCTTCTTGCGACTGGCATCAGACAGGTACGGTTCATCATGGAGGCCTTATACGGTCAATATCGAGACACGTTTTTACAAGTGTTTTCATGGATCTGCTTGGGATTGGGAACAACTCGATTGGGATGTCAGTCACAACCAGTAGGCTATATAAGCCCAGCATCATCGGAGATGAGACTAATTGCTTGTGCTGCTGCCTCGCCAGGCACACCAAGCGATCCGGTGTTTTTTAAAGCTAGATCAGGAGAATCACCATGAGCCCAGCACTGCCTAAAAAATTCGCCTTCACGTGCGCCCTTTTGCTGTCAATGGGCACGGCGACTGCCTTTGCGCAAAATACTACCCATACTGATAGCGCACACAGCACTTCCGGCCATGCACAATCGGCTGATACCAAGAAAGCTGAGGCCATGTCACCTGAAGATTTCGTAGACGATGCTTCGGCCAAGGGCATTGCTGAGATTGAAACAGCCAAGTTGGCGCTTGAAAAGAGCAAGTCTCAGGACGTCAAGACTTTTGCTCAGTCCATGATTGACGATCACACCAAAATGAATCAGCAACTCCAGCAACTGGCTCAACAGAAGAAGCTGGAAGTCGCCGATAATGCGAAACTGATGGATATGGCCAAGAAAATGGTCCTCCAGGTACGCGATGAGTCGTTCGATGCTGCCTATGCCAATAATCAGGTTGTCGCCCACGAACAGACTATCGAGATTTTCCGTAACGAAGCCAATACTAGCAAAGATCCTGAGCTGAAGGCTCTGGCACAAGCTGCTCTGCCCAAGCTGGAAATGCATCTTGAGCATGCCAAGGCGCTCCAAAGCAAGTATGCCAATAAGCAGTAACGGCATAGTCACAAAAAGGGCAGCCTGAAGGCTGCCTTTTTTATGCATGGTTGCTTAAAGGTGCCTGATCATTATCCAGCGCAACTCTTGATATGTTCTTACCATGGATGGTTCATATTCTTGAGGCTCAAGTACACACTCAGCCATTCAAGCTGACGCGAGACGGCACCACTAATAGTTATGTGTGACTGGGAATCAATAGGGGCAAAGTGTTGGCTGAATGCCCGCCTTAACAGGCTGGCGAAATCATATGAATACAGGAATAGCGCTTGGTCGCTTTGGCTAATCAGGGTATATATCGACGGCGATGTATGCTATAACCGCCGCAGAACGCGGCTTAAATAGAGACGGGTTACCTGTCGCCGTCACTTACAGGCGTATTGCTGATCATGATGTCTTTCGTGATCAGATCAGCTCACCCAATGCCTCCTTCAATAAGGCAATGCTCGCCTCGTTACGCTTGTAGTATGTCCAGGGACCTATACGCTGAGAGGTAACCAACTGGGCGCGCTGCAAGGTGCTTAAGTACAGCGAAACCGTAGGTTGGGAAAGCCCAGCTTTGTCCTGGATAATACTTACACATACCCCAGTGGTTTCAGGATCAACTTCCTGGCTTGGAAAGTGCCGGCGAGGCTCTTTCAGCCAATTCAGGATCTTGAGACGGGTAGGATTATCGAGCGCTTTAAGCGCCAAGCTGACATCGATACTCATTGCTGGTATCCGGTAACGGTTCCTTTATAGTAAACAGCCAGTCAATGTTATCACAGCGGAACCCCTTGGCATTTTTACCAAGGGGTATTTGAACAATTTCTCAGGACTCGTATCGAGAATAGTCGATGTAGCCGACCTCTGTGCCCCCATACATCGTGGCAGGATCCACTGGAGTCCACGGCCAATCATTGGCAATCCGTTCAGGCAGATCGGGGTTGGCAATAAAAGGACGGCCAAACGCAATCAGATCGCCCCACCCAGCCTTTAGCACTCGCTCCGCACGCTCTAACGTATAGCGTCCCGCATAGATGATACGGCCCTTGAACGTGTTGCGGACCGCCTCGCGGAAATGATCGGGAAGCTCTGGTGCGTTATCCCAGTCTGCCTCGGCAATTGACAGGTAGGCTATTCCTACATCTTGAAGCACTTTAATGGCTTCCAGGTAGGTTTCCTGAGGATTTTCCTCAACCAGCCCCAGATACACCCGCGCCTCATCCGTTGTCTCAAAGAGCGGAGCAAAACGTACGCCCATTCGATCCTTGCCAACCACTGCAGCAACTGCTTCGGTAACTTCCCGCAGGAAACGCAAACGATTGTGCAGCGAACCGCCATACTCATCGGTACGCTGGTTACTGTGCGCCGAGATAAACTGATTGATCAGATATCCATTGGCGGCGTGTATTTCAACTCCGTCGAAACCAGCGTCCAATGCATTACGGGCTGCCTGCGCGTAAAACTGGACCAGCTCTTTTACCTCAGCCGTACTGAGCTCACGAGGCGTTGAAGGTGCACTGAGGACTCCAGTCCCAGGGCCGGTTTCGATGAATACGCTGACGTTCTCAGCGGCTATGGCTGAGGGCGCAACAGGCGCTGCCCCCGCTGGCTGCAACGATGTATGCGATACACGGCCTACATGCCAGAGCTGAGCGAAGATAATACCGCCTGCCTTATGCACCGCGTCGGTTACCAGTCGCCATCCCTCGATCTGCTCAGGTGAGTATATGCCCGGCGTCCAAGCATAACCTTGGCCACGAGGCTCGATCTGTGTTCCCTCAGTGACCATGAACCCTGCGCTAGCCCGCTGCAGGTAATAGGTTGCCATTAGCGTGTTGGGTATGTTGCCTGGCTGGGTGCTACGCGAACGAGTCAATGGCGGTAATACAATGCGGCTCTTAAGTGTATAAGGGCCTAGCGTGGTAGTTTGCAGTATGGATTTGCTCATTTAAATACTTCAATATCAACGAATAAATGTGACGCTTCGTCAAAAGCCTAAGCTCACGGCTGCCCAAGTGAATCTACAGAATGGCAACCATGAGCAAATGAAGTAACTACTTTACGCATCGTATTTATAAATTTCAATATCAGGATGTCTAGTACGCTGGCTTTACTCCTTGAATAACTACTCTAGGCTCTATACGAAAAGTACCTGCGCTCGGTGGTGCTTCGTTAAAAACCGATTTGGAATGCTCATTTACAACACGTAAACTCTGCTTCCTTACCGATTCTTGCCTCGCCTGACCTTCGCTCGAAGACTTTTCGTATAGAGCTTAGCGCCTTAACCTGCTTACTATACTAACGATGAAAAGCCCCGCGCCAATGACACAACGCGGGGTGGTCCATAAACCTTTCCTAAAGCTGAGCCTCTTGAGCCCAGCCTCATGTTGATGCGCTATTTTTGACAGTTGGCTCGGGCTGCTGACTGTTGCATTGTTCATTGAACAGTTTTTGTAGCTTCAACATACAAACCTGCGCATCCTGGGCGTTGTCACAAAGCTTTGCTACCTGAGGTGCAGAATGCATGACGCACTGCTCCACCGCACTGGATGAAACAGGTACCTTTTGATTTGGGGACGATCCGCGTGTAGCAAGGCCTACAAGACCGCCCATAATAATAAAGGCAGCAGTAATCAGGATCAGTCGAATGACTTTAGAAAAATCGTTGCGTCGCCAGTAAGCAACCAGCGCATCGAATGGGGTACCCCCGGCGGGTAGGCGTACAAAGCAGGCGCAAGTTACTAGCCCCATGATTCCAAGTGCAATAAGCCCGGCCTTTTGCCCCATAAATAAGGCCATAACGGCTAGAGGAATACCGTTGCGTAGCAGCGTCCAGCGCGAGGCTTCTGGGTTGAATAACCGCCCAGGTAGCACCTTATAAGTGAGGATCAAATCGAGCGGTTCTAGCCATTTGGCTACCGGTCGCCACAAGCGCGTGAGTAGTTTGGTTACCCATACGGCAACAAGCGGCCAAAGCGTCAAGGAATAGAACAAGGTAAATACGTCAAGACGCCCTTCCTGCCACCGCTGTGGCAAAGTATAAAGAAGTGCAAATAGAGCAGCGCCTGCCCATACCCAGCCATACGAAAGTGGCTTGCCTTCTTCAGGTTCTACCTTGACAAACGCATCGAGTCGCGCATCTGGAAAACGCTGTTTCAAACCAGGGTAGCGATGATTCAGACTATCCCTTAGGGTCTCACGCGCCGCTCGGTCTTCTGGCTTGAAAGCCTTGGCGAGACGAATCTGCTCGGAATGAGAGATAGGCCCCAGCAACAGATGAGCAGCCCTTCCCTCAGGAGTTGTCGGCTCTGCATTGAGGAGCTGTTGCAGGCAGAGGGCATAAGCCTCCTGCTCACAGCGCTCTACTAGGGCACACCATGTCTCGTACGGCGCAGGTACAATGCCCTTCCGGTCATCCCAGCCAAACAGGCAACATACGCCCTCGAACAATGAAGGGGTAAGATAGTCGGCCTCGTCCAGCATCTCCAGCATCCAACCCTGCAGTTGTTGCTGTCTGTCGAATGAATTCGCCCAGGGTTGCTTGCTCAGTACCCTGAGCTGCGCTAGAAAGCCTAGCTCGTTACCTGCTTCGCCAAGGTCATCGAGATGCTCACGCTGATGCCCCAGAAGCTCTGCAGTCAGATAGGCTTCCTGACCGGCGCTGAGCACGACACTCTGCCAGGGTGTCAGCCACTGCAGCAGTTCAACCGCAGCGAGCAGAAGCGCGGTTTCATCATGCCTAAGACAGCGTTCGAGCAGTCCCGCCTGGAATGGAGCTGCGCAGTTCAACTCCTGTGCCTGAGCCCATTGCTGACGTAGGTTCTCGGCAACGGTTTCCTCCAGCAGACGCCTGGCATGATGTCCGGCCAAGGCCTCGGCATTCAGAGCCGGTTCGGGATAATCAGGCGCTGGGCGAGGCCGAGGTGCATCACCTGGAAAGAATGCCGGCTCTTCAACCTCGTCCGAGTCATGAGCCTGGGTTGCTTGTAGCAAGACACTATTGTCTTCAGGCAGCACGGGCTCAATGGGCGCATCAGAAAAGGTTTCTGGCGGGCGCATGAAGGGCCAAGGGGCATCCTCGACCTCCTCGACGGTTCGCTCTCTGGCCCAGCTCAAGGCTTCCTCATAAGCTTCGCGCAGCCGCTGAAACGCCTCGGCATCATCATCGGGGCGATGCACCTTGAGCAGCTTGGCGTACTGCCGCTTGATAGTACGCTCATCGGCCTCATCATCAAGACCCAGAATTTCCCAGCAGTCCATAGGGCTTACCATGTCCCCCGCTCAAGCCTGTCGAGCTGCTCCGCGATCTGCTTGCGCACCTCACTGATCTTACGCTCGTCCTGCGTTTCCAGGATCTGTTGAAACTGGGTAGCCAGATACCCCGCGGTCTCGCGCTCGTCGCCCAACAACTCTTGATACAGACGTTCCAGACGCGCCACCATATGGGTATTTACCTGCTGGTCGCGCGGGTGAATCTTGAGTTTTTCCAGGGCTTTGAGACGCTCTTGAATCTCATCGGGGCTCAGAACGCCGGGGTTGTTTTCAATGACCAGCCGATGGTTGGCACCCGTCAACGGAATGGTGACATCGGTTTCCAGAATACCGTTGTTATCGTAGGTAAAACGCACGTCAATGCTGACCTCGCCTGCCTTGCGAGGAGGAACATCAATCTCGAGTTCGCCCAACTTGATATTGTCCTTCACCAGTCGGCTCTCGCCCTGAAAGATCCTGAACAGGACCTTGCTCTGGTTGTCATGGAGCGTTTGTACCGACCTGACACGGCTGACAGGCACTACGCTGTTGCGCTCGATAATCGGCAGGTAATGCCCGCTTTCACTCTGCTGACCAAACGTGATTGAGGTTTCGATGCCAAGCGTATAGGGACAGACATCGGTCAGGACAACCTCCTCAAGGGCTGCGTCACGACTTTTGAGGGCCGCCTGAACGGCTGCTCCCTGAGCAACGACCTCATCAGGGTTGAGGCTGATGGAGGGGAAACGGCCAAACAGCCCTGCTGCCAGCTTGCGTACCAAGGGCATGCGTGTCGTACCGCCGACCAGCAGCACTTCATCAAGATCAGCCACCCGGATTCGCGCATCCCGCAGTGCACGCTCAATCGGGCCCCGCAGGCGCTCCAGCAGCGGAGCAAAGAGCTCGGCAAGCTGTGCCTGAGTAAACGTCTGGCGCCACTCCTGCTCGTTATACCGCAGGACAAATTCGCTATTGGATTCCTGCGCCAAGGCTTTACGTACGCGCTCCGCCTCACGGCGCAGCGGCTGGCGGACCTGCTCCAGAGCAGGAAAGCCGCTCTGCTGGCCTTGAAGCGCGACGAAACGTTCCATGAGCATGAGATCGAAGTCTTCTCCACCTAGGAAGTTATCGCCTGCACTGGCGCGTACTTCCATGACTCCGTCGTATAACTCAAGAATGGAGACATCAAAGGTGCCACCGCCGAGGTCAAAGATCAGAAATGAGGTTTCGCTGTCTTTCTGATGAAGCCCATACGCCAAGGCCGCGGCTGTCGGCTCGTTGATCAACTTTTCGACCTTGAGCCCTGCCAGCTCGCCCGCGATGCGGGTAGCCTTGCGCTGTGCATCGCTGAAATAGGCCGGAACACTGATGACCGCTTCGGTCACCGGCTCGCCGTATTGACGCTCGACGTCAGCCTTCAGGCTTTTAAGCACCAGTGCGGACAGCTCTTCCGGCCGGAAGGTGCGCTCCCCCAGGCGAACCTCCTGGGCGCTTCCCATGTACCGTTTGAACAGGGCGGCTGTTCGTGTGGGGTGGGTATGCAGCCGCTCACGCGCTGTCTTACCCACCAGTATCTGCCCCTCATCGTCGAGGCCGACTACACTGGGCGTCAGCGTATCTCCCAACGCGTTCCTGACCAGCTCCGGCGCACCCTCACGCCAGACGGCGACCAGACTATTGGTGGTTCCCAGGTCTATACCAACAATCATACCAAGCGAGCTCCCTGCTAGAGACCCTTCCCCTTGCGTAGCCGAAGCGTCGGCACTCAGGAGACAAGACCCAAGACACTATCCCTATAAGTGGGCGTATTGAAATGAATGGCTATTGTAGCGAGGCCACTGAGCGCAGGCATCTCTTTGATACAGAGATCAACCAGGGCGTGACAGACGCCCGCAATTAGGTAGTCACCCTGGCTGTAAAGCCAACAGCGCTGAGCTGGATATGCCCGTTTGGAGAGTCAGTGCACGGCGAGTACCGTGCACTGAAGAGAGGATCAGACGCGGAAGCGGCTGACCATGGATTGCAGCTCATTACCCAGGCGCGCCAGCTCAACGCTGGAGGCCGCGGTTTCTTCGCTCGCCGCTGCAGTCTGCTCGGACACATCGCGAACATTGACGATGCTGCGATTGATCTCGTCAGCCACGGCGCTCTGCTGTTCAGCCGCCGCCGCAATCTGCAAGTTCATCGACTGGATGTTGGACACCATCTGAGTGATGTTTTCCAGCGAGCCGCCTGCCTTGCGGGCAAGCTCGACGCTGCTGTCAGTCAGCTTGCGGCTATCGTTCATCATAGACGCGACCTGCTGCGTACCGACCTGCAATCCAGCCACCAGCCCTTCGATTTCCTCTGTCGACTTCTGAGTACGCTGAGCCAAACCGCGAACCTCATCCGCCACCACCGCAAATCCACGACCGGCTTCACCAGCACGCGCGGCCTCAATGGCAGCGTTAAGCGCCAGCAGGTTGGTCTGCTCAGCGACAGATTTGATGACATCCATCACACTGCCGATCTTGTCACTTTCCTTCTGCAGATTGGTCATGGCCTCGGAAGAACGGTTTACTTCAGAAGCCAGACGCTCGATTTGTACAATCGCCTCGTTGACCACCTTGTCACCCATGCGGGCCTGCTTGTCCGCCTCGCTGGCAGCCGTGGACGCATCACCGGCATTACGGGCTACTTCCTGTACGGTCGCGGCCATTTCATGCATGGCGGTAGCCACCTGATCAGTTTCGCTCTTCTGGCCGTTTACACCTGCGCTGGTCTGCTCGGTCACGGCGGAAAGCTCTTCGGCAGCACTGGCGATCTGGGTCACACCATCGCGGATACCGGTAATCAGCTCACGCAGTGTATTGCCCATGTTCTGGATACCCTGCTGAAGAACACCCAGCTCATCGCGGCGGGTAACACGGGCAGAAGCCGTCAGGTCACCCGAGGCAATACGCTGAACTTCACCCAGTGTTTCTTTCAACGGCTGGGTAATCTGACGGGTAATCACCCAGGCAGCCAGTACACCCAACAACAGAGCCAGAATCGTGCTGCCGATCTGCAGCTGACGCGCATGGCTGCTTTCAATTGCCAGA
This sequence comes from Pseudomonas sp. WAC2, assembly GCF_030403525.1. Lineage (NCBI taxonomy): Bacteria > Pseudomonadati > Pseudomonadota > Gammaproteobacteria > Pseudomonadales > Pseudomonadaceae > Pseudomonas > Pseudomonas sp. WAC2. Next base: position 19,022 of record NZ_JAUEPD010000004.1, on the reverse strand, counting down.
CGATCCAGCTGGAACTGATACAACTCCTCACTGATCTTGACGATCTCATTGCCCTGATCGGTCATTTCCTTGCGAGCCTGAGCAATATCCGCATTGGCCTTCTTGTAGCCAGCAACAGCCGTGCTATAGCGATTCAGCGAGTCCTTGACCTGCTGGGCCGTATAACTCAGCTCATCCTTGAACACGGACATCATGTGATCGATACCCTTGCCCGTTGTTTCGATCTGAGCCAGCAGTGCCTGTTCATTCTCGGACGTTGAATTAGCGGCATAGACACTGACCAGGAACTGCGTTTTCAGCAAGTCTTCCTTGGTCTTTGAGATAGTCTGAAACTGGGAGAAGCGACGGTCATCATAGCTGGGAAGCAGCAGGACGCTATTGGTCATCTTGTCGATCAGCTTGGCCGCGTCAGCCGACTCGCTCTTGATGGTCTCACGAGCCGAATTCGCAACCTTGTATGCGTCACGCATGTTGCCCAGGGACTTCTGATAATCGCCGTTGATGCCGTCCTGCTTTTTCAGCAGCACAACATTGGCCGGGTTGGTAAAGCTACCCAAGAGCTTCTTTTGCTGCTCAAGGTAGATACCCAAGTTCTTCTGCAACCGCTCGGTACTGGTTTCATCCCCATTCGCTAGCATGAATTGCAGACGTGCGATACGTAGGTCGGTCAGCGTTCTGTTCAGCTTACTGATGTCTGTCATCCAGAGGCTGCGCTGAATAACGCTTCCCAAACCACTCCAGCCGCTCCATGCAAGAAATAGCGTCAATGCCAGTACCACACCGAACCCCAGCGTTAGCTTGCGCGTAACGCTGATATTCCCAAACCAGCTATTCATAAATCCTTCCGTCAAATGTCGTTTCGAATCATCCAGCTGGTGTGTTTGTTCTTCTTAAAGCCAGCTTATTTATCTATGCGGAAGGGCTATCGGCAGATGCCGGGATAACTGAAGAAGGAAATACCACATAAAATGTGACGGAATGCGCCAGGGACAACGCCTGCAGTGATATTTCTACACTGCCGCTTGGCGGTCGCCTGCTCAGCTGCACGCCCATTAGATCGACACTGGGTGCCAGAAGCATGTGTCAAGCGATCACTTGCCTGGCGAGTTCTTGAGGGAATAACCCCAAAGCACTCTGGCCATAAGGTCTCTGCAAACAGGCGCTAAAAGAAATTAGCTTTAATACGCCTACTGTTTACTAATTAATTGAGCAAGAATATGAATTAGTTACGACAGCATAAACTTATCCATTCATAAAGCTTTATTTCCTCTACCCATACAAGCCTATCTTTCATAACGAACATTACACGCTGCCTTGTTTGTCGCCCTTTCAATTTATTGTTTATTCATTAAATGACCACTCAGTCATCTGGATATAATCCAAACCAAGTCAAAAACATTGAAAAGAATTAATGCCGTTTATCGGATTTTCTTGCCGTGCGTTATGCTGATCCATTCATACAAGAGAGCCAATAAAATTATAAATACATTATATATCAATAACTTATAAACAACATAACATGCACTCATGCCATCACAACTTTTCATTTTGAATCTCAATTCAATATCACAAGAGTGGCATTTAAAGAAATACCTCAAGCAAACCGTCAATACACCTGATTTAAAAAACGAGACGTTAATTCTATATTCGTATCAGGAAAAACGAATCTGGGCGTATCGTTAATCCTGCCTGGCTAAATCTCTAGATAAAGCGAAGGACCGGAATAATGCTCTCATCCAAACAACCTGTTTTTTTATTAGTTTCGCTTTTTGCAGGGGGAGTCTGCGGTATTGCATACGCTGCCGAAGACACTGCATCGTCACAAGCCGCGCAAAATGTTCAGAATGGCAGCGACCCACTGTTCATTTACCAGTGGCATTTACGCAATAGAGGGCAAAAGGTAATCGGTGATGTCACGCCACTTGCCGGCGTGGATCTGCGGATGGGTGTATTGCATGAGCTGGGTATACGAGGGAAGAACGTCATTGTCGGGGTGGTGGATGATGGCTTGGAAATACGTCATGAAGACCTGTCAGGTAACGTCGTGCCAAATGGCTCGAAGAACTTCGTAAACGGATCAAACGATCCGACGCCGAGTGTCGATACCGATGAACACGGCACCTCGGTGGCAGGCATCATTGCCGAAATGGGATGGAACGGAAAAGGAGGACGAGGCATCGCACCCGAGGCAAAGCTGAAGGGCTTTAACTTCCTGGCCAGCGATGCAGACCCGGCGAGCCAGGATGCAAACATTCTGTACGCCTGGGGCAGCGGCAACGAATCCAAGGATGTGGCCGTTTTCAATAACAGTTGGGGCAGCAGTACACCTTACTATCCTGCATTCTCTACCAGCGAGCAGGCCGCCTGGGAACGTTTGATGCAGTCCACGCGTAATGGCAAGGGCGGAATTTATGTCAAATCGGCCGGCAACTCCTTCAAGGAGTTCTTTACCTATACTGCGTTTGGCCGAGTCAATATCTGTTCTGAAAAGGCAGCCGAGCTAAATGTGACTTGCGCGTCTTCAACGGTTGATCCCAACAACAACCTGATCACGATTATTACCGCCGCCGCCGTGAATGCTCGAGGGCTCCGCTCGTCCTACTCCACAGCCGGATCGTCAGTGTGGATCTCAGGCTTTGGTGGCGAATTTGGCAATCAGAGGGCCTATAACCCGGACCTTACCAATGTACGGGAAGCGATCAGGCCGACCTACTATTCCCCTGCCATCGTAACCACTGATCTGATGGGCTGTTCCCGAGGAGCCAATACCGCGAATACTGTTTCTAATGCCTTGGAAGGCAGTCAGTCGCCTATCGACAACTCCTGCAATTACTGGGGACGCATGAATGGTACTTCTTCTGCCGCGCCCACGGTGTCGGGTGTGGCTAGCCTGATGTTGGGCGCTAATCCCAAGCTGACCCAGCGCGACGTGAAATATATCCTAGCCAGCACCGCGCGGCCGCTTGATCCTTATCAGCCCGTAGTGAGCTACGGCGGCACAGTGATCGAGCCGGGATGGATTACCAACGCGGCAGGCCATCACTTCAGCAACTGGTATGGGTTTGGATTGGTGGATGCAACCGCGGCCGTCAATAAAGCCATGAGCTTCAAGCTACTGCCGGCGATGAAAGATACGCAGTGGAAAGCCTCCAGTGATCCTGCCAGCCCGATTGGCGGTGTGAATGCTCCGGCAACATTGCGCGTGCGGATCAATCAGAGCATCAAGGTTGAGGCGGTACAGCTCAGCTTCCAGACCAGCCATATGAAGCCATCAAACCTGAAGGCCGTTCTAACCTCGCCAAGCGGTACCAAAAGCTATGTCATGACACCTTTCTCGACGCTATCGGATGTTACGTCCGGGACCGGGTTCACCGTTTCACTGGCGGCGAGCAACGCGTTTCTGGATGAGCCGGCGACGGGTGACTGGACGCTTTCGTTAACGGATGTGGTTGATGCGGGGGGTAATGCCGCCAAGCTGCAAGACTTCAAACTTCGCGTGGTGGGGCACTGATCATGAAAATAGCCACTTTATTCTTCTTAACCGTTACCCTGGCTGCAACACCTCTGGTACAGGCGCAGACCACAGACGCGGCGCGCCTTCAGCAGGCGGCAACCGGGGCCAGCTTCAATGTCGGAAACACCCCGTTTCGCCTCGTGCCCAACGCAACGGCTCAGCGTATCGACTCCACTGCCTCTGCTCAAACGCCGTCAACCACGCAAAGCCAGAGCCGCCAGCAGATGCTACAGGCAGACAGCAATGTGGTGGGACAGATAGGGCCTTATGCGATCAGGCTGCCGCAGGGTAATCAGGCTCAGCTCAAATCGCAATCCGCGGCGGCAGCCAGCACTGCCTCAGGTCCGAGCGAGATGGGCGTCGCAGTGAACCTGACCTCTGGGCAAGCCGTGCTGGTGCCTCCGCGCCTGAAGGTATTTGTACAGGATGCGGCTGTTATCGAGCGGGTTGCAAAAGCTACTGGCGGTACGATGGTACAAGCCTCTTCGGCGGCAGGCATGGGCGTCATCCATTACAGTTCGGTAGACGCTGCTCAGTCAGCCCTGAGCAAGGTGAAGGGCATGCAAGGTGTGAACGACGTGTCACTGGATATCATCCAGGGCTTCATTCAAAAGCAGTAAGTCCATGATAAACACCGCGCTGCCGTCGAGAGACGTTCAGCGCGGTGTTTATTTTCATGGTTAAACGTTACTGCTGGGTAATTGTTGCGCGGTTCGCCGTACCTGTTTGCGTAATGCCTGCAGTGTTGCCATAGAAGGTATCGCCACCCTGAGTAATCAGCGCCTGGTTGGCGATGCCGTTCTGGGTAAGCGACACTGAGTTTTGTGTCTGATATCCCACCTGATCGATCTGGGCGATATTCAGGTCCCCGGTTTGGCTGTAGTTAATAGTGCTGGTGTCACTGTACTGGTTGATTTCAACGTCGTTATCATTGCCAACGGTGGAGCCAGAAAGGTTGGAGCCTCGTGTCCCTTGCACGACATAAAGCTCGTTATTCGAGCCTTCTTGTGAGACACCCAGACCGCCAAACATATTGCTTTGTCTGACAGAGGCAAAATTGTTATCACCCGACTGGGATATCCCACCGTTGGCAAACTCACGCGTGGACTGTTCCAGCGAAGCGCTGTTGCCATTGCCATATTGGCTAATGCCAGCACCACCACCGCCTGACTGTCTGAAGTAAGCCGTATTGTTATCGCCTTCCTGCGTAACACTGCCTGATGTGGTGCCGCCGTACTGCACAGCTTCGACCCAGTTGTTATTGCCACGAGAAGTAACACCGAGCACCGTATCAAACCCGTTTTGGGTTACGTGCATAGTATTGCCTGTTCCTTCCTGGGTGGCTCGCAAATCAGCGACTTGCGCTATTCCGCTACCCTGATTCAGGGTAGCCAGGTTCGAATCGCCCCGCTGCTCAAGCGCCACACTGTTATCTTGGCCGCCGCCCCCCTGGTAGATCTGCCCTTCGTTGGCAGAACCCTCCTGAGTAATTGATACCTGACCGTTATTGACCTGTTGCTGTTGGATAACCCCGATATGACTGCTTCCCAGCTGACTGATAGAGGCCTGGCTATTGATAGCGGTACCAGCCTGCTCAAGGGTTGCCGTGTTGTTTTCTCCGTCCTGCATAACGTTGGCAGTATTCATTTCAGCCCATGAGGGCATGGCGAAGGCCAGCAGGATGGCAGCAGCGAGTGGTTTCAAGCGGGACATACGATTTCCTTTCCTTGTATCCGTAGGGGTCACTACCTGGCGACCCGGTTAATCGACCAGATCAGCACCGGTTGGCGTGCTGAAGAATGGCGTGTTCCTGGCTATCCGTAACGCGGTATTGCCCTGCGGTAGATGAACCTTGTGCATGGCTTCCACCTGCGAGTGCATCACCAAGACGCCGGTCGATTCTTCAAGGAAAAGGCTAAATATAAAATCGATCCAAAGGATGTAAACGAACCGCTTTTGAGCCTTCTGGTATTAATTCCTGTTATCGAACCTTTGAGATGCATGGCTATTTGAGACTTTCGAACAGAACATGCATCTCGATAGGTGACTGTGCCGCCCAAGGGACCACGGCGGGCTGTTGGCGACTACGCAACGGTGGCGCTAGGTTGATAGCTGAGTCGCCGCGGCATAAAGCCGAACTCCAGCCGCGAAGGCTCTTTGAACATGGAGGCCAGGTTCTTTTCGATATTGCTGCACAGCGAGTTCATCTGGATCTGGTGCTGGCTATTGGCAAACGGGGTTTGCAGATCGGTCCCGATCCGCTCGATCGCCAGCAGCATGAAGCCTACGACGGTAGAAACCAGTGGCGTATACCACCCCATAGACGACACTAGGCCAACCGGAACGATCAGGCAGAACAGCGAAATGAACAGCCGCGGGAAATACACATAGGGAAAGGGCAATGGCGTGTTGGCAATACGCTCCATTCCACCCTGATGGTTCGAAATTTCCACGAGGGTAGATTCCATACGGGCCAGACGTATGCTGTCCAACCTACCCGCCTGGTACTCCTGCGCCACAATCGCTGCGGAGGCGTTCAGGATATCGTTGGGAAAGTTATTGGTGTCATGTCGGCGGGCAAACTCATCGGCAGGTAGTAGCGTCGCGACATCCGCTGGGCAAGCTTGGCCTTTGAGGTGAGCGGAAAGCGCCTTGAGGTAGGCCACGTGTCGGCGAAACAGCAGCGCTTTGATTGGATTACGCCTGTCGTCTTGATCATCGATCAAGGTCAGTACCTGGCGACCAAAACTCCGTGAACTGTTAACCATGGCGCCCCACAAGGTACGTGCTTCCCACCAACGGTTATAGGCGCTTGTATTGCGAAAGCTGATCAGGACGACCAGCGCTGAACAGAGCAGCGTCAGTGGCATAAGAGGCAGGTTTAGCCGATTGTTCATCAGCAACATCGAATCGGCCGTAACGATGACATCCCAGATAAACAACCAGAACAGCGGCCAGCCGACGTAGGAAAAAACCTTGTGCATCCAGGTCAGCGTTCTCGAAATCCGAGCAATCATGAAACGACTCCCTTGGTGACAGTCTGGAGATCAGTGGCTGTATATCGTTCAGAACGGCGTTAACGCAGCTGCTGCCGGGTTTTCCGCGTGTCGTCAGCAAAAGCCAGGACCCAAGTTGTCCAGATAGATATAGGTGATCTCATGTGATGCATCCTCAATGCAGCTTTTGATGTGATCACGCTAACGGGGCTGGCTTAATTCTTCCTTAAAGGTTGCAAAATGTTTTAAATCAGGATGAATAGTCGTTGCCCAATGGACATAAGAGGCATGCATCCACATGGCGCCCACTGCGTTCTTGAACGGCCTGAACTTCTTTCTTGCGGATGTTCGTGACGGGCTTGGCCCATTCCTTGGAATCTTTCTTCAGCAACAGGGCTGGACCGCGGACCGAATAGGACTGGTCATGACACTAGGCGGGTTAGCCGGTTTGCTCCTGACCACACCGCTGGGAATGCTGGTGGACGCACTACAGGCCAAGCGCGGTATTGTTGCATGGGCTGCCTTGTGCATTCTTGTGGCCTGCGCCCTCAATTATTTTCTACCTACTTTTCTCTTTACCAGCATCGCGCAGATGGTTGCCGGTATCGCCGGTGCCGCTATTCCACCCGCCATTGCAGGACTTACCCTAGGCCTTGTAGGAACACGGGGGTTCGACCATCAGCTAGGTCGAAATGAAGCGTTCAACCATGGTGGTAATGCCTTTGCTGCAATCGGCGCTGGCGTATTCGGCTACTGGTTTGGTCTGGGCGCTGTATTCGTCCTGATGGGCATTCTGACACTAGCCGCCTTGTGCATGCTAGCAAGGATACGGGCTGACCAGATTGATCACGAGGCAGCCCGCGCTGGCTCGCCGGATCATGCGAAAAAGCTTTCCTGGTCAGCCCTTTTCCGCAACCGCCCCCTTCTAACCGTGGCAGTTACAGTGCTGCTCTTTCACCTTGGCAATGCGGCAATGCTCCCGCTGCTGGGCCAGGCAATGGTAGCGCGCGGCACCGCTGGCGACCCCAGTGCCTATACCGCGGCTACGGTAATCGTGGCTCAGGCCACCATGATCGTCATGGCACTGCTGGCGGCCAGATTGGCCCAGACCAAGGGCTATTACATCGTGTTTATACTGGCACTGTTGGCCTTGCCTCTTCGCGGCCTGCTGGCCTCATTCATCCAGGCACCCTGGGTTCTGATCCCTGTCCAGTTGCTCGACGGTATTGGTGCGGGCTTGCTGGGCGTAGCCGTACCGGGGTTGGTAGCCCGCATTCTGGATGGTTCCGGGCGATTCAACACCGGCCTTGCTGCCGTCATGACAGTACAGGGCATCGGTGCTGCCTTGAGTACCAGCCTGGGCGGATTTTTCGCAGCCCGTTACGGCTATGCTGAAGCGTTTAAAATACTGGCTCTGGTCGCCAGCGCAGGTGTGCTGTTGTGGCTCTGTGCGTCCTCCTGGATGTACCCTCTCTGCACGCAGCAAATAGCGCCTCGTGGTGCCAGGGAATGAGTCCGTCCGGCTGCTCAATCAGAGGGGTCATAACGTGTTTCACATTCGCAAGGCAAACCGCGCAGACACGGCGGACACCTGGACAGTCCGCTGTGAGGCCATTCGTCATCAATGCCCATCGTCCTACAGTGACGAGCAGATCCGGATCTGGACCAGTGGCACCTTTACGCAAAGCTATGAAAATGATGTCGAGGACCATTTCCATGTCCTGGTCTCGGATGAGCGCATCATCGGAACAGGTATGGTTGACCTAACATCCGGCAAGATCGACGCAATCTTTGTATTACCCCACTGCATGAGACAAGGGGCTGCGCGCCAGATGCTGGAGCATCTCGAAACGCTTGCCGTTCAGGCAGACCTGGACTACCTTCACCTGGACGCTACCCTGAACGCGGCGCCGTTCTATCGAAAATGTGGTTTCATAGGTGAAAAGGTATCCACCTACCACTCGCCTCGTGGTCTTACGCTGGACTGTATACCGATGTACAAGATGCTTCGGCCAACCGGAGATATCCCTCGGTAAAGCCACAGATAAAAGTCTGCCAACGCACCACAACAGAGATCGTCCACGCATGTTAACCGTTCGACGTGCACAACCTGACGATGCCGGCTACCTCCAACGGCTATACAGCCAACTTGTGGACAGTGCGTTCATTACTGTGCTTCCGGCTCGTCTGGAGGAGCTTCAGCATGATCCTGTCCATGAGCTTTTAGTGGCCGAATATGGCGGCACCGTTATCGCCAGCGCGTTGCTGATCTTCTGCAAGGATGCAATGTTTGGTTTTCAACCGTTTGCGGTGGTAGAGAATGTAATCGTTGACGAGGCGCAACGCGGAACGGGCGTCGGCAGGCAGCTGATCAGGGCCATCGAGCAACGCTGTATCGACAAGGACTGCTCCAAGATCATGTTATTGAGTTCAGCCCACCGGACTCAGGCCCACGCCTTCTTCGAGCGGGCAGGCTTCAAGGGTGACAGCAAGCGCGGCTTCGTCAAATATCGGCGAGACTTGCTGGCATCTGGCTTGCCACCTGACTAGTCAAGCCAGACGCAGAATCATTGCCCCTATAGCCATGACACATACCGCCGCAATTCGACCCCGACTCATGCGCTCTTTCAGAACAAGCACGGAGATGAGCGCCGCAAATATAATCGAGGTCTCTCGCAAGGCAGCGATAACGGCCACAGGCGCCAGGGTCATCGCCCAAAGCGCCAGGCCATAAGACGCCAATGTTCCAGCTCCCCCTACCAGTCCCACCAGCCATTGAACGCGGAAAAATGATACGAAGGCATGGGCATTGCGCCAAAGCATCCAGGCCGTCATAACCGCGCCTGTCAGAAGAAAAATCCATAGGGTATACGCCAGCGGTGCACCCGACATTCTGACGCCCGCCCCGTCTACCAATGTGTAAGTAGCAATAACCAGGGCGTTAAGTAGCGCCAGACCAATCCCTGCCCCGCGCCTGGATGCACGTTGGCGCGCCATCAATAAGATACCCAGACAAAGCGTGCCGATACCCACCCAGGCCGTCGTGCTCAGATGCTCGCCTAATCCCACCGTGCTGATGACCGCTACCAGCAGCGGCGCCGTTCCCCGCATCAACGGGTATGCCAGGTTCATTTCAGCGACGCGATAAGTCTGTGCCACCAGGTTGTAATACACCACCTGCAGTACAGCAGATGCTCCAATGAAACCCCAGCTGGGCGCTGCCGGCGGAGGTACAAATGGTAGGATCAAGGCTGCTATCAATGCCGCTGCAGCGGTAATCACTGCTGTGATAAGAATCTTGTCGCTTCCACTTTTGACGATTGCATTCCAAGTGGCATGCAAGGCCGCCGCGAACAAGACGACACCATAAACGGTTACAAGCATCTGTACCTCTGCTGGGTGATTGGGCCTGTCGCACCAACGACTCAACCGCTTCAGGCGTAACGTTCACGCGCGGCGCTTTTGATTGCCTCCAGAAAGGCGCGCACTCGCTGGGGCAGCTGGGTACTGGCATAAACGGCATGTATCTGTGGGTCATGCCCGGTTGAGGAGGTCAATCGATAATGGCTGCATACCCGGACTAAACGTCCCGCCTGCACCGCCGGTTCTGCAAGCCAGTCTGCCAGCCGGCAGATACCAAGACCTTGGACAGCAGCGTTATATAACGCTACGCCTGAACTGAGACGGTAACGGGGCTGGGCCTTGTAACGGACCTGAGCATCGCCCTGCCTGAAATACCAATCCTTGAGGATTCTTGGGGAGGTATGCATCAGCAGGTCATGCTCGACAAGCGCCTCGGGCGCTTCAGGCACGCCACGTATGGCGAGATACGCCGGACTTGCATAGAGGTAACGCCGATAGCTCCACAATGGCGCGCCGATCAGCTCGCTGGGATAGGCAAAGCCACCACGAATAGCAAAATCCAGTTTGTCTGCAATGGGATCATGCGCCGCATCGCTTACCTGTATATCGATGCTGATCTGGGGGTTCCGCCGCCCAAACTCCGCCATGACGCTGGGCAAGAAATCCATCATCAGGCTTTCAGGGGCGGAGCAGCGAATCCACCCTTGCGCCAACGTACCCTGTACCGAGAGTGATTCCTCTGCCTCGGCCTGCAGCGACAGCATCTGCCTGGCGTAGCCATAATACGCCTCCCCCGCCTCGGTCAATCGGACCTGCTTTTGTGAGCGCTGCAAAAGCTCATGCCCCAGCTGTGCCTCAAGGCTCTGTATGGCCCGCGTCACTGTACTGGGAGAGCGTCCCAGCAGGCGCGCCGCACTCACGAAACTATGGCGATCCACTACTGCGCAAAAGGCTTGTAGCTCCCATAACTGGGCCAGTGACATACCGCCTTCCTTGTTGCGATTTCTGCAATACCACATTGCAACACAAAACCCGGCATTGCTCTATCGTATCCGTCTCGCGTCATCAAAGGATGTTGAAATGGATGTAGTGTTGGATCCCACCTTTCTGCTATTACTCGGGCTGGTTGCCTTTGCGGCAGGCTTTATCGATACGCTGGCAGGTGGCGGCGGGCTGCTTACCGTGCCTACCCTGATGCTGGCTCAGATCCCACCGGTACAAGCCATTGCAACCAATAAACTCCAGAGCACCTTTGGGGCGCTAATCGCCACACTGACCCTGCTTCGTAAACGCAAGATCGCCTGGGCAGGTGTCAAAAAGCCCTTCTTGACCTCCTTTATTGGTGCAGCCGTGGGCGCCGTGGTTATTCAGCGTGTGGATGCCTCCGCTCTTGAAGTCCTGGTGCCTTTCATATTGGGTGGTATTGCGTTGTACTTTCTGCTTGCGCCAGGCGCAGGTACTGTTGAGCGCAAGCCGCGCATGGGGGAGCGGCTGCACCGTCTCCTGGTTGTCCCCCTTATCGGGTTTTACGACGGTTTTTTCGGCCCTGGCACGGGCTCGTTCTTTTCACTCAGCGAGGTAGCCTTACGGGGCCGCGACCTTATTACCGCTACGGCAACTGCCAAGTCCCTTAACCTGGCGAGCAACCTTGCATCCCTTGCAATCTTCATCGTGGGCGGCAAGGTACTTTGGCTGGTAGGTGGCATCATGGCAGTCGGACAGCTTGCGGGTGCCTATCTGGGCTCACTGGCCGTTATCGGTGGCGGTGCCCGACTGATCAGGCCTCTCATCGTAGCCATCTGCTTTGTAATGATTGGCCGTTACCTTTATCAAAACGGTTACCTGTCTTTTATAGCGCATGTATAAGATCGCACTCAGAGACCATGCAGAGCGAGCCCAGCCATGATGAGCAACAGGATTCCGCACAGGGCATGGCTGGCTCTATGCCAGTTTGGCGAGCTGGCACGCCGGAATCCCTCAACAAGCGCTGCCGTCAGAAAGCAGCACAAAATGGAGGCACTCATGACTCCGCTAAAGAACATCGCTGTGTTTGCAATACTGGGAGTGTCGCCTGTTATACCCGACAAGGCGCTTCCCAACGCACCCCAATACACAATGTTTTTTGGATTAGTCAACGAGATGGCAGCACCCGCCATCAAGGCGCCCTGCTGCGGTTGACCTGATTCACCTGTACCGACCGGCAGGCGCCACGCATCCTTGAGACTCTGAACGCCTAGCCAGGCCAGATAAACCGCACAGAGTAGCGTTAGGGGTATGCGAATCGGCTCATGGCCCAGCAGGACTGACAGCCCTACCAACCCTAATACAGCCCACACGGCATCGCCCAACAAAGATCCTACCTGAACCATTAAGGCCGGCCTGAAACCATTGGACAAGCCACGACGCAACGTTTCAGCCAGGACAGGTCCAGGCGACAGGCAGAACGCAGCGCCAAACAAAAAGGCCGATAGGAAGATTGTCAGCATATCAGGCGTCTCGAAAAGAAAGGGCGATCAGTATGGGTTGCCCCTGCTCAATAATCTTGAACAGGATTGCAGGACCTGTAGAGGCGTTGATATTGGCCAGGCGGTATTCCATAAGCCGAACGAAAGTGGCGACTCAAGTGGCTCTGATCAGCAAAGCCAAGCGTATAAGCAACATCCGTGGCGGGCATACCCTGCCGCAGCAGTCCCCGTGCTCGCCGCGTTCTCAGCTGCATGGCCCATTGGTGTGGGCTCAACCCCGTTTCCTTTTGAAATGCTCTCAGCAATTGATACTTGGATCGCTGGGTCAAAAGGGCTAGTTCGTCCAAAGTAGGCATTTGCGCCAAGGAGTCGGCAAGACACTCCTGAATACGAAGAACCACCTCTGGCTCGGCTGAATGCGTGGTCAGTGCAACACCACTCAGCTCCGTGATCTCTGCGAGTAACAGGACCAACGCCTGATGAACGTGTGGGTTGCTCATGGAGCTACCTTGTAACGCCATTTGCACCACGCAGGCAAAGCGGTTTGCAATGTCTGGCTGATAGAGCAAAGGATGCTCGAACTCAACTTTATTGACCCCAAGGCTTTGGGCCAGCCAGTCCGCCGATACATAAAGCCCTACGTAGTGCCAGAAGGCTCCCTCATGGGCCCCACCGCCTTGTATTTGGCCGGGGTTATACAGGGTGATGGATCCCTTGCCGGCATTGAACATCCTGCCATCCAGCCAGATGTGCTCCTCGCCTTCCAAATTAACGCCAATTACACACTCATCATGGCTGTGCTTGGCGAATCGGTGACCCGTACCGCTGGCATCCACCAGCTCAACGGGACCTGACCAGGCATGCCGCAGGGTAAACACGTCTTATAGCCTCTCATCCGATTTGAAGAGACTACAGCTTAAGCCAAACGAACGTACGATAGGTTGATTGGATACCCGCTCGCGTCGGACCTACTGTTTCAGCTGATGTTCGGGGTTCTCGCTTTCTGCCTGCTCACCCCCGGTTGCATTGAACGTATCCCAGTCCTCACCAAACAGCTCAACCGGATGCATGGTACGGCTGGCGCCATTACCGCAGGCTAACGAGTTTGCAGGACAATACATATCGCACCCCCAACAGATGCGCTCCGGATGCTTAGGCTGCAAAGGAAATTTCTTGGCCATCCGAGACTCCTGAACGTATGAGGTGAACCCCTAACGTATCGAAATCTGGATAAACGTTTTTGATCTCGCTCAAGCGTTACGACGATTATAGCGGTGTTGATACCCACCCAATGACATAACCCTACTGTGTGACTTGTAGCAGCTTGGCATGCTACGACTGTATAAGGACTCATCGCACCCAGCGAACAGCCATACATTTTGTTCGATAGAAGTCGATGCTGACGATGTATCAATGGATTTAAACGTTGAGGCAATGAGGTTTGCACGAGGGAATGCATGCGCGCCCACTCAATAGGCAAACGCTGATTTATCAAATGCAACCACAAACTATGTAGTAATCGTTTTGAGGGCCAGGATCTGGTTATGAAACCACACGCTAGTAAACCTTTAAAGGTAACATTTACACGTTATCATCCTGAACGGTTTGTCAGAACTATTACACAACTGTCTGACTTTTTTAGTCTGGTTGAGTCGGTAGCATGTACGATAAATCCATGCCTGCCGGTATACCTGACCAAGCAATAGCGGCTATCTCAATGCTCAGGTTGCCAAACCTTAAAGATACGCTAATCATGGCACTTCACTGATTCAATACCTTCGACGTATCTAAGTGATTGAAAAGCCGAATTTTCCAACTATTACTCAGTGGTCACCTATCTGGAATGAATGATAGCGCTTTTACTGTAGCGTCAAGTTGACTTCATCTGTAAACTTACCGCCCACCTTGAAGCTATGGACTGGCTTCTGTGAAAGATTATGGATGATCTGGGAAAGATTTCTCTTGCATTGCTTGCTCTCATGGCAAGTAGCGTCTTTGTGCAGTCATCTCGTCTTTTACTGACTCCTTTCCTGAACTTCATTGTTTTTAGGATGCTGGCGTTTATGCATGGCTTGTATAAGGAAGATGTAAGAAATGGAATGGTATCTCTCGGTAGTCAGTAACTACATTAAGTTTTATGGCCGTGCTCGGCGGAAAGAATATTGGATGTTCGCCCTATTCAGCTTGATCATTACTATTGTACTAGCCGTAGTAGATGGAGTAATTGGCTGGGGCCTCTGGTTATGTGGTGCCTATACCCTGGCTATGATTCTTCCAAATCTGGGAGTAACTGTCCGACGCCTTCATGATACCAACCGAAGCGGTTGGTGGGTGCTTATCAGTGGAGTCCCCGCGGTAGGTGGAATCATCTTTCTAATACTTATGTGCCTCGAGGGAGATTCTGTAGAAAACCGCTTTGGGCAGAACCCCAAGGCCTTCTAAGCCTGATCCTAATTACGCAATTGAAGTTCCAAGAGGCTTCAATTGCGTACTCTAATCGACAGTTCATGTGTATTGATCCCTACTTATCCCGTAGTTTGGCTAGAGTCAACAACAGTGTTTTTAGCGGCAATTTCGTATGCCATTTTATTGCCCTGTTTTTTTCGTTGAAGACGTACCTGCCAATAACAAGCATATCTGTTGACGATAAGGCAAGAATCCTATCTTCTGACGTTATTTGATCAGGAATAGTGACAAGGCAGGAAAACAGTAACGCATACACTGAGTAATAAGTAAGCTTTAGTGCATGCATGTGCTGGTTTTGCGTTTCTGATGGTTAGACATCAGCCTGGGATATCAGCGACAAACACTACTATCCCAGGGAATATCTAAAATGTTTAGCCAGAATTCAGCGCTTAAATACCGCGACGATTATTGATTGCTGTCAGTCCTTTCACGATTCGATAAATCGTCCAAATGGCCCAGCCAAGCAACACGAACCATCCAATGATGAGCAGGGTTGAAGCAAACCCCAGTACCAGCCACAAAAGCCCCCACCAGAACGTACGGATCTGATAATCCAAGTGTGAACGAGAAACCGGGTCTGCTGCGTCTCTATTGGCGTAAGCCAGGATGAGTCCAATCAGCGCGGTGACGCCGTTGAAGAAGCCTACGATATACAGAACATAGACGATAACAGCCATATTTGAATTGCTGATTATCGGCTGCTGCGATGGGGCCGGCTGAATAGGCTGATTGATGTCGGTCATGGCTAAGTCCTTTTAATGATCAGGTCAAACGCGCACTCCAAATGCGCCTGTGCATAATAATACCTTCCATGACATCAAACTACCCTGGCCTCTGTATTAATCGTTTGGGTGTCGCTGATCCTGATCTACATCACCGAAGTACGACGATTACCTCCATTGGGTACCTCCTCTAAAGAGCAGACCCATCATTCGTAGCCGGGCAAAGGGTCAGTTCTCCTCTGCCCCAACGCAATAACAGGTCCGTCTCGCGAGCGCGCCTGATTACTCAAATAGCAGGTAATCAGGCGATTGCACTGCTGGCATCCGCCAGGCGTATAGTCACTGGGAGCGACCCTAGCCACTACGCGCCTTCAATGACAGCTAATGGGCAGAGGCAGCGGCCCTGGCACGTGCAGTATGCAGTTTCTTATAGCTGTCGATCAGTCGCAGGTGTCTATCCAGCCCCTCCAGCTTCATGCTGGTGGGCGTCAGGCCAAAGAAGCGGATGCTTCCATCCACTGAGCCCAGCACTGCATCCATGCGCGGATTGCCAAACATCCTGCGGAAGTTGACTTCATAGTCGGCCAGCTCCAGTTCCTCGTCCAGCGACACCTCCAGTACTGCATTCAAAGCCTGATAGAACAGGCCACGCTCAACGGTATTGTCGTTGAACTGCAGGAAGGCACCGACCAGTTCATGCGCTTCCTCGAACTGCTTCAGTGCCAGATAGATCAGCAACTTCAATTCAAGAATCGTGAGCTGTCCCCAAACTGTGTTGTCATCAAATTCGATGCCGATCAGGGTAGTGATATCGGTGTAATCATCCAGCTCGCAGTTTTCCAGGCGCTCAACCAATGCTTCCAGAGCGGCGTCATCCAGACGGTGCAGATTCAGAATATCAGCGCGGAAGGACAGCGCCTTGTTGGTGTTATCCCAGATCAGATCCTCTACCGGATAAATCTCCGAATAGCCCGGCACCAGGATACGGCAAGCCGTTGCCCCCAGGTCCTCATATACCGCCATGTACACTTCCTTACCCATATCCTCGAGGATACCGAACAGCGTCGCGGCTTCCTCAGCATTGGCATTTTCACCCTCGGCTGAAAAATCCCATTCGACAAATTCGAAATCCGCCTTGGCACTGAAGAAACGCCACGACACCACACCGCTGGAATCAATGAAATGCTCAACGAAGTTGTTCGGCTCGGTCACGGCCTGGCTTTCAAACGTAGGCTGAGGAAGATCATTGAGACCTTCGAAACTGCGCCCTTGAAGCAGTTCTGTGAGGCTGCGCTCAAGCGCTACCTCCAAGCTCGGATGCGCGCCAAACGAGGCGAATACGCCGCCGGTACGTGGATTCATCAAGGTGACGCACATCACCGGGAATTCACCTCCGAGCGATGCATCCTTTACCAATACCGGGAAGCCCTGCTCTTCCAGTCCTTGGATGCCAGCCAGAATAGCTGGGTATTTTGCCAGCACGTCCTGCGGTACGTCAGGCAGGGCAAGCTCCCCTTCCAGGATTTCACGCTTCACTGCGCGCTCGAAAATTTCAGATAGACATTGCACCTGCGCTTCAGCCAGCGTGTTACCGGCACTCATGCCATTGCTCAGGTACAGGTTTTCGATCAGATTGGATGGGAAATACACCACCTCGCCGTCCGACTGACGTACAAAGGGCAGCGAACAGATGCCACGCTCGACATTGCCGGAGTTGGTGTCATACAGATGCGAGCCGCGTAGCTCCCCATCAGGGTTGTAGATTTCCCGGCAGTATGCATCGAGAATTTCAGCTGGCAATGCATCCTTACGGCCTGGCTTGAACCACCGTTCGTTCGGGTAATGCACGAACTCTGCATTGGCAATGTCTTCACCCCAGAACTGATCGTTGTAGAAGAAGTTACAGTTCAGACGCTCGATAAACTCGCCCAAGGCTGACGCCAACGCGGCTTCCTTGGTGGCCCCCTTGCCATTGGTAAAGCACATCGGAGAATGAGCGTCGCGTATATGCAGCGACCACACGTTGGGAACGATATTTCGCCATGAAGCGATTTCAATCTTCATGCCCAGGTCGGCCAGAATCCCCGACATGTTGGCGATAGTTTGCTCAAGCGGCAGATCCTTGCCTGCAATAAAGGTGCTCGTGTCAGAGGCCATGCTCGGTATCAGCAGCGCCTGGGCATCGGCATCCAGGTTATCCACTTCCTCAATGACAAATTCCGGGCCGGTTTGCACCACCTTCTTTACCGTACAACGGTCGATAGAGCGCAAAATGCCCTGCCGGTCTTTGTCAGAGATATCGGCAGGCAACTCGACCTGAATCTTGAAAATCTGCTGATAACGGTTTTCAGGATCAACAATATTGTTCTGCGAAAGACGAATGTTGTCGGTAGGGATGTTGCGTGTCTGGCAATACAGCTTCACGAAATACGCAGCACATAACGCTGATGAAGCCAGGAAATAATCAAAAGGCCCAGGCGCCGAACCGTCCCCCTTGTAGCGGATAGGCTGATCGGCTATGACCGTGAAGTCATCGAACTTAGCCTCAAGCCGAAGGTTATCGAGAAAATTGACCTTGATTTCCATGCAAAACTACCGAAACGTGAATAAGCGAATTGGCTGCCATTATCCCGCATCTCGACAAGAAGTTTTTGCTTTTGGACGAAAGCGAAAATAGATCATGAAAATATTCTAGAAATATCGAGCCGGATAGGCGAAAGCGCCAGAATGGTCTCGCCTGAAAGCCAGATTTCTGACTGCCCAAGGGGTCCCTTCTTCACCAGGTACTGCCTACTCGACCTGAAAAATCAAACCCGATAAACGGTCTTCCTGCTGAAAGCATTGCGCCATCAAGTATTTAGCAAAGCTATCAGGACTTTAATCCTAAATGTTTCCTTATATGTAAAGGTTTTGGCACGTCACTTGTAATCAAGGCCACAAGCGTCAGGATGCGCCTCTTGGTATCTCCCAGTACCAAGACCTCATTACTTTTTATTTAGGGCAGCCCCCTCGTATTCATGGACGCGAGACCTAGCCCATCACTAGCAGAGCAGTATGGTGATTATGAGCACGTCCATTCATTTTTCTAAGCGATTCTTCAAGAGCCTGCCCCTTCTCGTGGGTCTTACCTTTGGCTCGGTAGCCGCCCAAGCCGAACCGGTCGATCTGGTTAGTCTGAACCTGTCCGGTGCGGGATTTGCTCCCCATGTTCTACCTGGAATCAATGGCACCAACTATATTTTTCCAGTGGAATCCTATTTCCAGCAGTGGAGCGCCAGGGGTATCAAGACATTCCGCTTCCCCATCATCTGGGAGCGTCTGCAACCCAAGCTGGGCGGTCCTCTAGATCCTACCTATGTAGCCCTGATCGACCGCACCTTTGGTTATGCGCAAAAGCACAACATCAAGATCATTCTGGACCTGCATAACTATGCACGCTATCGCGGCCAGGTGATTGGGACCAGTGGCGTTCCGTATGCGCGCTACCAGGAAATCA
>NZ_JAUEPD010000003.1:0-514956 GCF_030403525.1 Pseudomonas sp. WAC2 | reverse complement strand
CTGCCAGACCGGAGGCCTGACCCTGAGTAAACAGCTAAACCATTGATCTACAAGGCTTTTTGCTGTTCCGTTGCAGCGGAAGTGGGGCGCATTATAGGCCCCTCCGCTCACAGGTCAAGCTTTATTTGAATAGGCTTCGATAAAATCCTATATATAGCTTCTAGACTGCCTCAAGGTGTTACTACACGCGTTTCTTATGGATGTACCGAGCTTCTCTTTCAGGACGTCTGATTCATACCACTTTAATAGTAGCCCTATTGTCTATCACCAGATCCTTTGGAAAAGCAGCACGCCAACAAGCGAGGAATACATGAGGTTCTACCTATTTGCTTTTGGACTTACCGCTCTTGTTGCCTTTCAACCGGCATTTGCAATGGATGAAGAAGATTACTCGGCTACCTTTAATACGTGCCTTGATGAGTCCAAAGGCACTACCAGAGACATGCTGAGCTGTATATCTGCCGAAACAAAGCTTCAGGATACTCGGCTAAATGAAGCCTATCAGAACACGATGGCTACCTTTAGCGATCCACAGAAAGCCAAGCTCAAAGAGACTCAACGGTTGTGGATCAAATATCGAGACGCCAACTGTAGCCTTTATGCCAATGCAACAGGCGGTACGATTGATGCGCTGAATACGGCATCCTGCCTATTGGATATGACCAAAGCTCGTGCTGATGAGCTGAGCCGTTTTACAGAGCAGGACTCCTCTCTTTAAGTTGGCCGCACGTGGTCTCTTGTGTTTGCTCTTATAAAGAGTAAGCACGCTCCACTTTTACGATCTGCACACTGTACCCTTCATACCACTTGGTGCGACCCTGCCTGCGCGCCTGCTGGTGCTCAGGTTGATCTTTCCATGCCTTTATGGACTTTTCATTGGTCCAATAAGAAATGGTGATTCCAGTACCGTTCTCGCCTCTTACGGAGAGGACGTCCAGGAACCCTGGCTGCCTTTTGGCCAATTCGAGCATGTGCTCGGCTGTTTCCTCATAGCCATCTTTTTGAGCACTTTGCTTGGAAACAAAGATGACTGCGTAGCATGGCGGAGAGGGAGGGCTCTTTATTTGTTCCTCCCTGACGAAACGGCATGAGTGGCAGAGGCTTTTATAAAGGCTTTAACAAGGGGAGGCAGACGTCCCTTCAAGGCCTGACGCTCGGACTGAAAGAGTGTTGCAATAAAGAAGGGATGATCATGCAGTTCGACCGCCCTCACCTCTCCAGCAGCATTTTGTCCGACGGCTTTAAGCTTGCCGGACAAGATCTCTAGCCCGACCGCTGTATTAAGGCCATATGCACAGCGGTATTCCTCGTAGCTTTCTATAGCACCATACGCTTCGGCTATACGTGAGCTGGAAGTGAATCCTACCTGTTCGCCTCTTTCTATCAGCGCACAGGCTAGCGGAGAGACTATCGGGTTATCGCGTTCCGGTGCTGTTTCAGCATGCGCTGCGTTGGCCCGGTTCAGCTCATTGCGTGCATATTCGATCAATGCATACTGAAATCCTGCGCAACTGCCTAAAAACGGGATTGCGTGATTTCTGGCGTATCGAATAGCAGATAGCGCACCTTCTTCATTGTCATATGGGCTTCCAGGGGTGCACCAAACGCCATTAGCTTCTTCGAAAGTCGTTTCTTCTATATTAGCTGTAGCGATCCACTCGAATACCAGGGGAATATTCAGAGCGGCTTGAGCCAAGTGCAACGCCTGGATGATGGCTTGGTGCGCCTTGATCTCAGGGTTGTAGTCACCTACCAGCGCAACCCGAACGCTTTGCCTACCTGGTATAAGGTTTTTCACAGGTGCGCTCATGGACTTCTCCTCTATAGTTTTGCTTCTTGGGTAGGCACTATAAAAAGAGACCCTGTTGACCACTATTGGCGCCTCGGCAGACTGTCCTTGCACATATGCACAATCGACTCGACTATTCTGATCTTGCGCTGATTCTTGCCTTGGTAAGGGGGGGCTCGCTTTCACGTGCTGCCGAGCGGCTTCGCGTAGACGTGTCTACCGTATTTCGCTCTATCAGGCGTCTTGAAGCATCGTTAGGGCTTGAGTTATTTGAGAAGAAACGGACCGGCTACTTACCTACGCCCACCGCCTTGCTGTTGGCGGATCAAGCCGAACGGGCTGAGCATGCCCTGGACAATGCGCGGGCCAGTCTTTTGGAAGCCGACTCCATTGCGGGCACCGTGCAACTGACCTGTACCGAATCCGTACTGGCAAATCTTGTGGCCCCGGCGCTTGGAGATGTCTTACCAGACTATCCGCAGCTGATGCTGGAAATATCGACATCCGACGGTTTCGCTGACTTGAGCCGTCGGGATGCCGACATCGCTATACGGCTGACGAAAACCCCGCCGGAACACCTTGTAGGTCGCTGCCTGGGAAAAGTGCCGTATGCCTTGTATGGACATACGTCTTATCTAAGTCAGATTCAGGATAAGCCGTGGGATGCGCTGACCTGGATATCACTCGATGACTCTTTCAGCGATCACCCCACCGTCACGTGGCGCACGCTTAACTATCCAACCCTCATCCCAAGGTATCGCTGCCAGAGCATACATGCCGTTACGCAGCTGGTGCGCTCAGGATTAGGCGTTGCCATCTTGCCCTGCTTTGTATTGCAAACAGCTCCCGAACTCTGCCCGTTAAGCGCTCCCTTGATCAATTGCGAAAGTGAGCTCTGGATTCTCATACGGGCAGGTGGTCGTGTATTGCAGCCAGTGCATACCCTTTACAGGGCCTTAAGCGAGACTATCCCTCTGAATCAGAACGGCAAGCGACCGACTCACTTATGAAGGCCCAGCATCCTTTAACCGGATCACTGTAGCCAAGGTTCCGCGACATAAATGTGAGGCGAAACGCTGCGCAAAAGAGGCCTTTAAATGCCATTGGTCGCCGAGGCACACCAAGAGTCAGTCTATATGCTCGCCGCATCAGATTTTATAGCTTGATTAATGTAGGCTGTGCGCCTCTTGGTTAATGGTGCGCTGTAACCCTGCTCGACACCAAGCCAACATACTTTGCTCATTTATGGAAAGCTTGCCGCTATGGCTCAATCAAATTCCTGCTTATCCGCACAGCAAGAAATTGACTCTCTGCTGGATCATCTACAGGCCGCCAATGATTTGATCGAGCACGCACTCGCCATGATTGCTCAGGTTCATCGTGGCGAAAAAAGCCCTGAAGAACTCAAGCCACTGCGCGATGCATTCAGCTCGGTGATCAGTCTGCAAACGCCTGAACGCTTCGCCATTCGGCATTAAAGAGTTGCGGTCAATCTGCTTTATTGAAAGGCGCCTCTGGCGCCTTTCTCTTGCCTGACCATTAAGGTTGCGCCATCAGCCAGGGCAGCACCTCCTGACAGGGTTGCTCAATCTTCAATGTGCATATCGTATCGGCGCGCGTCTTGCCGATATTGATCAGAATAAGAGGCCTGCCAAGCTCTACGATCAACTTGCATAGCCGAAAGCTCGAATAGGCCATCAGGGACGTACCGATTGCAACCAGCGCATCGGCATGCCGAACTCCCTCCCATGCTGCCTCCGCCTCATGTGCAGGCACGCCTTCACCAAAGAACACGACATCCGGCTTGAGCCATTCACTGCCGCAACAGGGACAACCCGCCAGGCGAAAGCCTTCAAGATAGGACGCTGCGAGATGGGCATCGCCATCAGGTGCCAGGACAGCATCGATACCCTGTACATTCGGATTAAGCGCCCTCAGCTCGTTCTGGACGTCCTCGCGCCACATGCGGTTGCCGCAATCCATGCACACGACTCGGTGCAGGTTGCCATGCAGCTCCGTAACATGGTGACTGCCAGCCTTCCCGTGCAGCGCATCTACATTCTGCGTAACGATGCCCGAAATTCGCCGCCCCGCCTCCAATTCAGCCAGTGCCTTGTGCGTGGCATTGGGCATGGCATCACGCACGGCGGGCCAACCTACCATGCTACGGGCCCAATATCGTTTTCGAGCCTCAGGGGAGTTCATGAACTCCTGAAACATCATGGGCGCCCTGCCCCGGCGCACGCCATTGACGTCGCGGTAATCCGGGATACCCGATGCGGTGCTGATACCCGCGCCTGTCAGTATCAGCGGTTGATAGCGGTAGATAAGCGCTTTCAGATCAGACAGCTCGGTTTCAAAATCAGGCATGACGGCATCTATATCGTCTAGTAGTGGATTAGCTTAGGCGATAACCCTGAACGCCAGCCTTGATAGACAGGAGCCGGCCAGCCTCAGTGCGCCTTTAACAAGAATGCCGTTGTCTCGCTGTAAAAGATGACCATTGGTCGCCCTTTGGTTCAAAAAACGTCGATCTCATATCGTTCAGCTCTTGTTCAGCACGGATTCAGAAAGTATTCAGCCACCCTGGCGTAGTCTGAAACTGTCAGAAGATGCTCCAGTGAGGAGGCCCGATCATGATGTATCCCCAGCTGGCTGTTGCGTTCCCCGCTCCGATCGACGCAGCCAGTTCACATGCATCGGTAACTTCCTCATGTTCTTCGGCGATGTTCCTTGCAGCTCCATTGTGCACAGGCCAGTTCATCCCTGGTGGTGCATAGCCACTTTCCCCAGTGGCAGTTTCTCGATCCCCATGAAGTGCTCCTGACCTCTCCCCATCGGAGAGGTTTTTTTTGCCTGATACAAATGACGCATATCCAGAAACCTTTCCTTTATCCTCCTTTATTGAGTACTTGCCCTGATAGAGGGGCACATCACTCACCGTATTGGTCAGAAGTCGAGGATAATGCCCTATCGATTCGAGTTGACCTTTGTTTGCCGAACATTCAGGAACACCCATGAAAATTCTCGTCGTCGAAGACGAAAACCTGCTCCGTCACCACCTCAAGGTGCGCCTTAGCGAAGCTGGGCATGTGGTCAATGCCGTAGGCAATGCCGAGGAAGCCCTTTATAACGCACGCGAATTCCACCATGACCTGGCGATTGTGGACCTGGGTCTGCCTGGCATGAGCGGTCTTGATCTGATCCGTCAGCTTCGCACTCAGGGCATGGCCTTGCCGATTCTGATCCTTACTGCTCGCGGTAGCTGGCAGGACAAAGTGGAAGGCTTGGGTGCTGGTGCCGACGACTATGTCGTCAAGCCGTTTCAGTTCGAAGAGCTGGAAGCGCGCCTGAATGTATTGCTGCGCCGCTCGGCCGGCTTCATCCAACCCAGCATCAAGGCCGGTAATCTGCGCCTGGACCTTGGTCGCCAACAGGCCTTCAACGAAGAGCAGCCTTTGCAGCTGACGGCTTATGAATATCGCCTGCTTGAATACCTCATGCGCAACCATCAGCAGGTCATTACGAAAGAGCGCCTCATGGAGCAGCTCTACGACGATGACGGCGAGCATGACAGCAATGTCATCGAGGTACTGGTTGGCCGTCTGCGACGCAAGCTGGAAGCGTCATGCGGTATGCAGCCCATCGAGACCGTCCGCGGACGTGGATATCTGTTTACCGAGCGCTGCCAATGATTCGATCGTTCCGCCTGCGCCTGCTATTAAGTGCGGCGCTTCTGGTCATCATTTGCCTGGGCTTGATGATCCCAGCCATTGGCAAGGCGTTTGACGGGACGGTAGAAAACTTTGTGGCGGCGCGCCTTGAGGCTAACGCCAACACGTTGATTGGTGCGGCCCGGGCCATTGATGGGCGTCTGGCCATGCCGGAAATGATCGCAGAGGAGGTCTTTGACCGCCCACAATCGCCGATCCTGGGTTATGTATACGACCAGAACGGTCGTCTGCTATGGCGCTCCCGCTCCGCCGTACGCGAGCGTCCCAACTACCGGCCCACCTTTGACGGGACCGGCGTTAAATTAGTCAAGACTACGGATGACGAGGGGCGCGGCTTTTTCGTCTTTGACCGAGAGGTCTTGCTGGGCAACCCGCCCGTAGCAGGCTTCAGTATCGTCACCATGCAGCCGGCCGAGGAATACGACCGCCTGCGCAGCGGCTTTATGCACCAGGTTACGCTCTGGCTGAGCGGAGTGTTATTCGCTCTTCTGATTTTTCTGGCCGTGGGGCTGCACTGGAGCCTGCGTCCACTGCACCGTTTGAGCCGCCAGCTGGATGCTATCGAGACTGACCAGCGCGATCTGCTCGACGAGAAGAATGTACCTAGCGAGATTAGCCGCCTGATCCGCTCCCTCAATCGCCTTCTCGATTTCGAGCGACTGCAACGGGAGCGCTATCGCGATACGCTGGGTGATCTGGCCCATAGCCTAAAGACCCCACTGGCCGTTCTGCAGGGCGTGACAGAAGACCTGCGCCGAAAACCCAGCCTGGAGCATGAGGTGTCTGCGCTTCAGGTTCAGATTGAGCGCATGAATCAACAGGTTGTTTTCCAGCTGCAACGTGCCACACGGCGCGGTGCGGTATTGAGCCGGCCACTGGAACTGCAGCCGCTCGTGGAGTCCTTGTTCAGTACGTTGGACAAGGTGTACGCCGAGAAGAAAGTCCAGGCGTCACTGCATTTCCCTCCGGGTATGAAAGTTCAGGCGGAGGAAGCCGCCATGCTGGAAGTCTTTGGCAACCTGCTGGAAAACGGTTATCGCCTGTGCCTGACTCAAGTACAGGTCAGCGCTGAATTCATCGACGACAGCTGGATCATCGATATCGAGGATGATGGCCCCGGTATTCCAGCCGAGCGACGCGAGACTGTCCTGCGGCGAGGCGTACGCATCGACAGCCGCCACCCTGGTCAAGGCATCGGGCTGGCCGTTGTGCAGGATATCCTTGAAGGCTACCGCAGCGCCCTGACGATTGATGATTCT
Organism: Pseudomonas sp. WAC2; assembly: GCF_030403525.1. Classification (NCBI taxonomy): domain Bacteria; kingdom Pseudomonadati; phylum Pseudomonadota; class Gammaproteobacteria; order Pseudomonadales; family Pseudomonadaceae; genus Pseudomonas; species Pseudomonas sp. WAC2. Next base: position 508,174 of record NZ_JAUEPD010000003.1, on the reverse strand, counting down.
TCGTTAGGTGGTGCTCGTTTTCGCTTCCGTCTGCCGAGTGTCTCCCCTGAACGTCCTCGATTAGGGCACAATGAAGTCCGGACGTGACTTGCAAGTCAATGTTTGCGTCTGCCCTGTTACCCCCGCCATTTGCTCTATAGGACCCCGGCATGGAACGCGATTGCCGCCACCTGGAATCACTGCTGTACCGCGATATCCCGATCACTCAGGCCCTTGGCCTACAGGTGAAGAGTTGGGAAGCGCATTCCCTGCGTCTGCATGCGCCGCTCGATGCTAACGTCAATCATGCCCACACGATGTTTGGTGGAAGCCTCTATTGCATCGCCGTACTGGCGGGCTGGGGCTGGCTCTACCTGCGCCTGCGCGAAGCAGGCCTGGAAGAGGAAGGCCATATCGTGATTCAGGAAGGTCAGATTGCCTATCCGCTGCCTGTGACCACAGACGCCATTGCGCTGTGCGATGCGCCGGACGAGCGTGACTGGCAGCGTTTCGAGACCATGTTCCGCCGTCGCGGTCGTGGCCGCTTGACGTTGCACTCACGTATTCTGGCCGCCAACGGTGAAGACGGCGTGCGCTTCACCGGGCAGTACGTGCTGCACAAGTAATATCAGGCCTGGCGGGATGCCAGCTCAACGAGCGTGTCCCGCCAATGTGCCTCGGCCGGCAAGGCCAGGAAGTAGGGATTGAGAAAATCTTCCCTCGCCTCGTATGTCAGTGGCTCACCATTCAGGTTGAGTACGACGCCACCCGCCCCTTCTAAGACTCCCTGAGCCGCTGCCGTGTCCCATTGAGAGGTTGGCGCCAGTCGGGGATAGCAGTCCGCCGCACCTTCAGCCAGCAGGCAGAACTTCAGCGAGCTACCAACATTGGCCAGCTTGATCTCGCCCATATGCTCACCCAGCCCAGCCAGAAGTCGCTCCTGAGTAGGACTGCTGTGTCGGCGGCTAGCAACGACGGTAAAGCCCTGTACAGGTGTAGGCCGGACATTGATCTCTTCGCCGTCCTCTCCCCGTATACGCCAGGCGCCCATTTCTGTTCCGCCACAGTAATACAGGTCACGGGTGGGCACACCGACCACACCAAACACAACGCGCCCTTCTTCCACCAAGGCGATGTTGACGGTGAACTCCTCGCTGCCGGAGATGAACTCCTTAGTGCCATCCAGCGGATCGACGACCCACCAGCAGCGCCAGCGGGCACGCTCCTCCAGCGAGATATCACACGCTTCTTCCGAGAGTACCGGAATGTCCGGGGTCAGCGCGGCCAAGCCTTCGCTGATGATGCGGTGGGCTGCCAGATCGGCGGCGGTAACCGGCGAGGCGTCGGCCTTTTCAGTCACGGCCACGTCATTGCGCCAGAAAGGAAGGATTGCGGCACCAGCCTGGCGGACCAGGTCGACAACGTTGAGCACCAGCGGTGCGGTAATGGAGACGGGCACCATCATAAAAACCTCCACAGGCAGATGAGGCCGCCTCAATAACGACCGCACGGTAAATGTCAGGCGACGAACTCGCCACGCTGGATCAACAGATCCCGCACTAAATAGAGCGCAGCCAATGCGCGTCCTTCGGTAAACCGGGGATTATCCATCAGACTGAATAGCTCGCGTAGGCTGATCTTGTCTACCTCGATCGGTTCGGGCTCATCGCCCTGCAAACGCTCGGGATAAAGATCGCGCGCCAACACGACATGAATTTTCTGATTCATGTAGCCGGGCGACAGAGAGAGCTGCGTCAGATATTCGAGCTGGCGGGCACCGTAACCGGCTTCCTCCTTGAGCTCACGGTTAGCGCCCTCCAGTACGGTCTCGTCCATCTCGACAAGCCCCTTGGGCAGGGACAACTGATAGTCTTCGGTGCCGCCGCAGTATTCTTCAATCAACAGGGCATGCTCGTTGTCCAGCATGGCCACGACCATGACCGCGCCCGGGCCGGTCCCCTTGTTGGCCAGTCGTTCATAGGTGCGCTCTTCACCATTGGAAAAGCGCAGCTCGACTTCTTCAACCGTGAAAAGACGACTCTTGGCAACAATCTGCCGGGCAAGCACAGCGGGTTTCTGTCGCATAAACGGCTCCTGAGCGAATCGGGTCGGCTATCATAACGCGCCTTGTTTAATAATCCGTGGCCGGGACGATCTGTCTTGGCGTAATCACGAAGAGATGGCTCACCGCGGTTACGGTGGAGTCCAAAAGAGGAAGCCATGCCTACCCTTGCCTGGAATCAGATCGACACCGTCTTGCTGGATATGGACGGCACGCTGCTCGATTTACACTTCGACAATCATTTCTGGCTGGAATATCTCCCGCAGTGCTACGCCAAGCATCATGGCCAGTCCTTTGAGTGGGCCATGGCCGAACTGGAGCCACTGTTCGAGGAGAATGCCGGCAAACTGACTTGGTATTGCCTGGACTACTGGAGCGCTCAACTGGGGCTTTCGATCGCCGCGCTAAAGCGGGATATTGCCCATCTCATTGCCTTGCGCCCCGATGCCGATACGTTTCTGTCTGCCATTCAGGCAGCAGGCAAGCGGGTCGCCCTGATCACCAATGCCCATCGGGACTCGCTCTCCCTAAAGCTTGAACGTATCGAGCTTGCGCCTTATTTCGACCGGATGATCAGTTCCCATGACTATGGTTTCCCCAAGGAAGACCAGCAGTTCTGGTTTGCACTGCAGCAGGACTTCGGCTTTGATCCGGCCCGTACACTGTTCATCGACGACAGCCTACCCGTTCTGCGCAGCGCCCAGCGGTATGGCATCGCTCATCTTCTGGCGGTACGCAATCCCGATAGCCGCCAGGGCCCGCGGGACACCGCTGAATTCGAGGCGGTAGACGATTATCGAGAACTGCTACCACCCCAAGAGACGGTGGCTACGTCACACTCCTGAGCGTGACTCGCGCACAGACGCCTCATGCCTGGGTTGACCCTGCCGGCGAAGCGGCGCAACGTTTCAGCGCGACCCAGTGTGGAGTGATGATGCACTGGGCCGGCGTTTAGTCCCCTGGTTAACCTTTTCAGGACTGCCTCTATGAACGCTTTTCGATGCACCCTGCCGCTTCGCGGCGCTGTTTGGTTGTCTGCCCTTACGCTTGTGTTCTGTGCTACGGCCAATGCTGCCCAGAACACGAGTGGCTTTACGCCTTTGCTTGATAAGATCAACGCTCGCATCTCAACGGCCGATCTGGTTGCGCTGAGCAAATGGGACAGCGGCAAACCGGTCCTCGACACCCAACGAGAGGCGGATGTCCTGGCCCGGGTTCGTAATGAAGCCGCCGCTCACGGTTTGCAGCCCGATGATGCGCAGCGCTTCTTTTCCGATCAGATCGAGGCTAACAAGTGGGTCCAGTATGGGCTGCTGGATCGATGGCATGCCATCGATAAGGCACCCAACAAGACGCGCCCGGACCTTGCCGTGGTTCGCAAGCAGCTCGATCAACTGCAGAACGAGCTGCTCGATGCACTCCAGGCTGCCGAGCCTCTACGCAAGGCGCCGGACTGCCCACATGTCGCAGCCCGTGCGGTAAGCACCTATGCCACGGCACATGCACTTGATTCTCTGCATCGGCTGGCGTTGGTCCGCGGTATGGCCAATGTCTGCCAGGGGTCGCAGCAGCAGGTAGCTGCCACCGATTAACGTACGGCCTGACGTGCCTGCCATGGATAACCCGGCAGGCACCCTTCGTCATTCAATTCTGTTCCTTTCTCTATCTACGGCGCTATGCTGATAGATTCTGCCTTCATGCTGCCGGAAGCCTGTCCGCCTGATCATGGACATCAAACAGCTCAAATTCCTGATTGCCCTGGATGAAACGCGCCACTTCGGCCAAGCGGCCGAACGGTGCTACGTCACTCAGCCAACCCTTTCCATGCGCCTGCGTAGCCTTGAAGAAGAGCTGGGGCTTGAGCTGGTACGTCGGGGTCAGCGCTTCGAAGGCTTTACCGAGGCGGGCCAGCGTATTCTGGCCTGGGCCCGGACCCTTATGGCGGCACATGAGGGGCTCTATGCGGAAGCCGCCGCCTATAAAGGGCAGCTGGTTGGCACCCTGCGCCTAGGGATTGTCCCCCTGGCCAGCTATGACCCTATGCCTCTGCTGCATCACCTGCGCCAGTTGCACAGCAATCTGCGCTTTCAGTTATCGGTGCTGAGTACCGAGCATATTCTCGAACAGCTGGCGAGCAACCAGCTCGACCTGGGAATCTCCTATCTCAGCCATCTCAACGATCAGATGTTTGAAAGCCAGTCACTGACCGAAACCCGAATGGGCTTGTTGTTCGACCAGCGTCATTTTCAGTTCGACGAGCAGGAGCTGAGCTGGGAACGGGTAGCCGATTTGCCCCTGGGTCTGCTTACGGGAGGAATGCACTTTCGCCAATCGGTCGATCACGGTTTTCGCAGCCGCGGCCTCACACCCCGGCCTGTACTGGAAAGCGATGCCGTGCACCTGCTCCTGCAAGCAGTCAATGCGGGACTATGTTGCGCCGTGATGCCACTCAAGGGTGGGTTCGACGCGCTGACCGAGCACTCCTGCCTGCTTCCGATTCAGGGTGGGCGAGCCCTGGCACCGCTTGGGCTGATCATCCGGCGTACCGCGCCGCGCCTGCCAGTGGCCGAAGCCTGTTTTGCTGAAGCGCGCCTGCTGTACTCAGGTAAATGAAAACGGTCGCTTGATAAGCCCCATCTATCGCCATATCGGTACCAGCGATTAGACGTCGCACCTTAATAGGCTTAGGCTTTGATCTGTGTCAAACAGCCGCAGGCCAATTGCTGCTATGTCCCGCTCGAATCCGCATGCTGATACACCCTCGGAACAGCCCGCCAGCCAAGCGCTGCATGGGTATACCTATGCCGAGCTGAAGAACCCGGAAGTCACTGGCCAGACGCCATTGGCTGAAGAGTGTGCCGTTGCCATTTCCTACAATGGCATCAGTCACACCGTCATGATGGCTACACCTGCCGACATCGAGGATTTCGTTGCGGGCCTGAGTTTGAGCGCTGGAATCATTCATTCCATCGACGACATCTATGGCATGCAGGTACGCCGCGTCGGTGAAGCCCTGAATGTTGAGGTCGAAATTTCCAGCCGGACGTTTTGGGCCTTGAAAAGCCAGCGTCGCCAGATGGCAGGAACCAGCGGATGCGGCCTGTGTGGCGTCGAGGCGCTTGAGCAGGCACTGCCGCAACTGGATCGGCTGCGTAAGGTGCAGCTGCCACCTGCCGAGCATCTGGCCAATCTGCGCCAGCGTATCAACGAGGCTCAGCAGTTGGGTCAGCGTAGTGGCGCCGTTCATGCGGCGCTGTTTGCCAATGCCGAAGGTGCGCTAGGCCTTTGCCGTGAAGATATCGGCCGCCATAACGCGTTGGACAAGCTGATCGGCGCCTTGATGCGCCAGAAGATCAATACCCGTGCCGGCTTTGTCGTGGTGACCAGCCGCTGCAGTCTGGAGCTGATCCACAAGGCGGTTCGCGCCAACCTGGCAACGCTTGTCACTCTGTCCGCGCCCACTGGCCTCGCCGTGGAATGGGCGCGTCGGCATCGTCTCAACCTTATTCATTTACCTCATCAGTCTCCGCCTCGCGTGTACAGCCCGGCGCCGCTCGTTCCAGAACATCGGGAGTAGTCATGAGCAAGCAAAAATCTTCTTACAAACCCTATCAAGGCCCTGCCGCAGGCTGGGGTGCGCTGAAAAGTGTCGTGCACTTCTGGCTCGACAGCGGCAAGGCCGTCAAGAATATCCGGACCCTGCTCAAGACCAATCAGGACCACGGCTTCGACTGCCCTGGCTGCGCCTGGGGTGAAGCACCGGAAAACGGCCTGGTGAAGTTCTGCGAGAACGGCGCCAAGGCGGTGAACTGGGAAGCGACCAGCCGCCGTGTAGATGCTGCGTTCTTTGCCAAGCACAGCGTCAGCAGCCTGAGCACACAAAGCGATTACTGGCTCGAATACCAGGGCCGCTTGACCGAGCCGATGCGCTACAACCCGGCGACTGATCACTATGTGCCGATCAGCTGGGATGATGCCTTCCAGACCATCGCCAAACACCTGAAGGCGCTGGAAAACCCTAACCAGGCCGAGTTTTACACTTCCGGTCGCGCCAGCAACGAGGCTGCCTTCCTGTATCAGCTGTTCGTGCGGGCCTATGGCACCAACAATTTCCCGGACTGCTCCAACATGTGCCACGAGGCCAGTGGTGTAGGCCTGGGCCGCAGCATAGGCGTTGGCAAGGGTACGGTGACCTATGAGGACATGGAGCACGCCGATGCGATCTTCGTGGTGGGCCAGAACCCTGGTACTAACCATCCACGGATGATCGAGGTGTTGCGCAACGCTGTGAAGCGCGGTGCTCAGGTAGTCAGTTTCAATCCGCTCAAGGAACGTGGTCTGGAGCGCTTCCAGCATCCCCAGAGCCCGGTCGAGATGCTGACCAACAACTCGCGCCCGACCAACACGGCCTATTTCCGCCCAGCCCTGGGTGGCGATATGGCGGCCATGCGCGGGATAGCCAAATTCCTGCTGCAATGGGAGCGTGAGGCACAGCTGAACGGCACGTCACCGGTGTTCGACCATGACTTCATTCAGAAGCACACCCTGGGTGTCGATAGTTATCTGGCCGTGCTGGATGCTACGTCCTGGGAGCAGATTGTGGAGCAGTCAGGCCTGACCCTGGCGGAGATCGAGCAGGCCGCGCGCATGTATGCCAGGGCCGAGCGCGTGATCATCTGCTGGGCCATGGGGGTAACCCAACACCGCCATTCCGTCCCAACGGTTCAGGAGATCGCCAACCTTCAATTGCTACGTGGCAATGTGGGCAAGGAAGGTGCGGGGCTGTGCCCTGTACGTGGCCACAGCAACGTGCAAGGCGATCGCACCATGGGGATCGATGAGAAGGCTCCGACCTGGCTTAGCGATGCCCTGGAAAAGCGCTTCGACTTCAAGGCGCCCCGTGAGCGCGGCCATAACACGGTGGAGGCCATCGCTGCCATGTTGGTGGGCGATGCCAAGGTCTTTATCGGACTGGGCGGCAACTTTGCCCAGGCGACACCGGATACACCGCGGACTCATCAGGCACTGCGCAACTGCGACCTGACCGTACACATCGCGACCAAGCTCAACCGTAGCCATCTGGTGACAGGCAAGCAAGCGCTGATCCTGCCATGCCTTGGCCGTACCGAGCTGGATCTACAAGCCAGCGGCAAGCAGGCCATTACGGTAGAAGACAGCTTCAGCATGGTCCATGCCTCGGCAGGCGTGCTCAAGCCACTGTCTCGCCAGATGCGCTCCGAGCCGGCCATTGTTGCAGGGATTGCCAAGGCAACACTGGGCAACCACCCTGTGGATTGGGAGTGGTTGATTGAAGACTACGACCGCATCCGCGATCTGATCGCCGATGTGATCCCGGGCTTCAAGAACTTCAATGTGCGCCTGGACAATCCTGGCGGCTTCTACCTGGGCAACAAGGCGCGTGATCGCGTCTGGAACACGATGACTGGCAAGGCCAACTTTGCGCCCAGCCAGTTGCCAGAGAATCTGATCCCGGAAGCGGCTCGCCAGAATGGCCAGAAGCCTGACCTGATCCTACAGACCATGCGTTCACACGACCAATACAACACAACGGTGTACAGCCTGGATGACCGTTACCGGGGTGTAAAAGGTCAGCGTGACGTGGTCTTTGTCAACGAAGCGGACATCCGCCGCCTGGGTTATGAGCCAGGCCAGAAGGTGGACATGGTCTCGCTGTGGGACGATGGGATCGAGCGTCGTGTCAGTGGCTTTACGCTGCTTCCGTTCGATATTCCTGAGGGTCAGGCGGCTGCCTACTATCCTGAGACCAATCCGCTGGTGCCGTTGGAAAGCTACGGCGAGGACAGCTTTACGCCTACCTCCAAATTCGTAGCCATTCGCGTGGAGCCAGCGCACAGCAACACGATCGCTTCGGTCGCCTGATACCGAGCCAACAGCCTGCCGTCTATACAGGCGGCAGGCTGCTTTTTATGGCCGGGCTCTATACTGAAGGGTCCAAGGCCACCCTCTCCTTCCCATGTATCGCCTCCCTGACTGGATAGCTGAAGATCCGCTGCGCTGCCAAGTGCTGGCCTGTGTTGCCCAGTTGCACTTGCCGGATGCCTGGGTAGCCGCCGGATTCGTGCGCAATCTGGCCTGGGATCACCTGCACGGTTACACGGTTCCTACCCCGCTGACGGACATTGACGTCATCTATTTTGACCCTGTCTGCCGTGACCCTGAGAGAGATACTGAGCTTGAGAATTGGCTCAGGGCCTGTGCGGCCCTGCCCTGGTCCGTCAAGAATCAGGCCCGCATGCATAAGCGCAGCGGGGATGCGCCCTATCACAGCAGCCTGGATGCCATGAGCTATGGGGTGGAGATGGAAACGGCCTTAGCGGCCCGCCTCCTGACTAGCGGACAGATCGAAATCGCCAGCCCGTTTGTTCAGCATGGTCTCTTCAAGCTGCACGTAACACCGAACCCCAAACGTTACAAACCGGAGGTTTTCAGGCAACGACAGCACGAGAAAGGCTGGGCGTGCCGGTGGCCGAAACTTCGGTTTCTATCTGCAGCACATATACCGCCCCACCTGCCGGACTGATTGCCGTACAGGAAAAATTGTTTTTCGAACTCGAACAACCCATGAGACTCCATTGCCTACCGATTACACTCATGGAAGACCGGTCATCATGGATATCAGGCTCAGGGACCCAGGAACCTTATGAACGCTGCATCGCTCCCCCTCGATCATCCCTTCGCTCACCACAATGGGTTTAACCGGGTCTTTGCGCCGGACAGGCTTACCCTGGGCTTTACTCTGCCGGTGGCAAGCTACCCGAACGAACCGGGACCTTCGCTTGAGCACCACGCCGAGCTGACGCAGCTGGCCGATCAGTTAGGCTTCGCTGCGCTCTGGGCCAGGGACGTACCGTTTTACGATCCAGGTTTTGGCGACATGGGGCAGGTCTTCGAGGCGTTTACCTACCTGGGCTTTCTGGCCGGCACCACCAAACGTATTACGCTGGCGACCGGCAGTGCCGTGATCACCCTGCGCCACCCGCTGCACCTGGCCAAAATGGCCGCCTCGGTCGACCAGCTCTCCAGCGGGCGGCTCGTGCTGGGTATCGCCTCGGGAGATCGACCTGTCGAGTATCCCGCCTTTGGCCTGGAAGATGAGTACGAGCAGCGCGGCGACCGCTTCCGCGAAGCGTTCGAGATGTTCCGCCTGGCCAGCGAAACGCCTTTCCCTAACGGTGACTTCGACCGCTTTGGCGATCTGCAGGGGCTGGCCGATCTGGTCCCCAAACCATTCAACGGCCGCATCCCTGCCTTCGTTACAGGTCGTAGCCGTCAGGCAATGGACTGGATTGCCGCCAATGCCGACGGCTGGTTCTACTATTTCATTGGCGTCGAGCATGTCTCGGCCATTACCACGTTGTGGCGCGAAACTATCAAGCGCGTCACGGGCGAAGAGACGTTCAAGCCTTTTGCCCAGGGCATGTTCTTCGATCTGGCTGAAGATCCGGACCAGGCCCCCATGCCTATTCATGCCGGACTCAGGATTGGCCGTCGCTACCTGGTGGATTATCTTGAGCATATGCAACGCCGAGGGGTGAACCACGCCGCGTTGAATCTGAAGTCGTCCCGCCGTCCGGCCAAGGAAGTGGTTCAGGAGCTGGCTGAATATGTCTTGCCGCACTTCCCTTCCCATGAACCTCTTGAGCCATAAGAACTCAAGAGAACTCAGACTTAACAAAGGAGAGTGCTCCATGCCCCGTACCGTACGCTTTCATGAAACCGGTGGCCCAGACGTACTCAAGATTGAAGACGTAGACGTCCGCCCACCTCAGCCAGGTGAAGTACAGATTCGCACCAAGGCGCTGGGCCTGAACCGTGCTGAAGCTATGTATCGCGCTGGCCAATACACGCATCAGCCCGTGTTTCCGGCCATCCTTGGGTACGAGGCGGCAGGTGTTATCGAGGCGGTTGGCGAGGGTGTTACTGTGTTTGCCGTAGGCGACACCGTCAGCGTCATACCGGCATTCTCGTTCGAACAGTATGGCTTGTACGGAGAGTTGGTAAATGCGCCTGCCCATGCCGTCGTCAAGCACCCCGACACGCTTTCATTCGAAGAGGCTGCCGCTACCTGGATGATGTTTACCACGGCCTATGGCGCGCTGGTCGATATTGCCGGACTGAAGGCGGGCGATACCGTTCTGGTTCGTGCGGCCTCCAGCAGTGTTGGCCTCGCTGCGATCCAGATTGCCAATTTTGTCGGTGCAACACCGATTGCCCTCACCCGGACGAGTAACAAGCGACAGGCCTTGCTTGAGGCAGGCGCGAAACATGTCATCGCAACGGAAGAACAGGATCTGACGGATGAAGTGCTAAAGCTCACCGATGGCAAGGGCGCGCGCATCGCCTTTGATCCAGTGGGTGGGCCGGACGTGCCCAAGATTCTGAAAGCGCTCTCGTTCCTGGGCATTTTCTTCCAGTATGGCGCCTTGAGCACTGAAAACCTGTCATTGCCAGTGATGGATGTGCTGGGCAAGGACCTGACCATTCGCGGCTATCAGCTGTTCGAAATCACTCAGGACGCTGATCGATTGGCCAAGGCCAAACACTTCATTCTGGACGGCCTGACCCAGGGCAAGCTGAAGCCACAGATTGCTAAGACATTCCCGCTGGACCAGATCGTTGAGGCGCATCGGTACATGGAGTCCAATCAGCAGGTTGGCAAGATCGTCGTAACGGTTTAACCCAGCGACGAGCCGTCCCGATCTCCAGCGCCGGGACGGCTTTCCATCTCCGCGGTCAGGTGCATGACCTTTTCCCACTGGCCCGTCATGTCATCGAAGCGCTCGTCCATAGTTATGAAACCATGCCGCTCGTAAAAGGCTACCGCACGGCTGTTCATGCTATAGACAGACAGTTCGAGGCACGACTCAAGGGACTTGGCGTGCTCCAGCAGCGTGCTGCCAATGCCTTCGCCCTGGTGGTCCGGGTCGACAAATAAGGCTGCCAGCACATTCTGTTGCAGCGAGAAGAACCCGAGAACTGTATCGTCCCGTACATATACCCAGTTCTCGGCGCTGGGCAGGTACTTTTCCTTCATATCCTGCCGCTGGCTACGCCAGAAGTCGGGCGCGACACCATCATGGGCCAGGATGGAGGCGGCCAGCCAGATCGAAACCATGTGCTCATATTCATCGTCTTTTGCTTTTCGAAGCATGTGTATCCCTACTTTCAGCCAAGCTGAAACAATACCTTCATGAATGATCTTAATAGTGACCATGAAGCATAGACGCTATAAATGTTTAGTCTACTGAATGATCATGAGACATATTCATTTAGCTAGTCACAAGGTAAGTCTATGTCCAGCCACTTCCCTCGTTTTCGTGCCGACTCTGTAGGCAGCCTGTTACGTAGCCCGATTCTGAAGGAGGCCCGTCGCCGCTATCAGACCGGAGAAATGGAGCGAGACGTACTGCGTGCGGTTGAGAATGATGAGATCCGCAAGATTGTTGCCAAACAGGAAGCAATTGGCCTTCCCGCCGTAACGGACGGAGAATTCCGCCGCGCCTGGTGGCATTTCGACTTTCTTGAGCAACTTGGCGGCGTAGAAGGCTACGAGGCAGACCAGGGTATTCAGTTCCACGGTCAACAAACCAAATCCCGAGGAATCAAGGTCACGGGTAAATTAGACTTTACCCAGCATCCGATGCTGGAGGACTTCAAGTTTCTGGCCAGCGCTACTACTCGCAGTGTGGCCAAGATGACTATTCCAAGCCCTAGCGTGCTGCACTTCCGGGGCGGACGAAAAAACATCAGTGAAAGCGTCTATCCGGATATGGAAGAGTTCTTTGCTGACCTTGCCAGCACCTACAAGAAAGCCGTGAATGCTTTTTACGAGGCGGGATGCCGTTATCTCCAACTCGATGACACCGTCTGGGCTTACCTCTGCTCAGAAAAGGAAAAGGCCGCCGCCCGCGAGCGCGGTGATGATCCGGAACGTCTGGCCGAGATCTATTCAAGCGTGCTCAATCAGGCGCTGGCTGGTCGCCCGGATGATTTGCGCATCGGCCTGCATGTCTGCCGGGGCAATTTCCGCTCGACCTGGATCAGCGAAGGTGGCTACGAGCCGGTGGCGGAAGTGCTGTTTGGCAACACGGATATCGATGCTTTCTTCCTGGAATACGATACCGAGCGCGCCGGTGGTTTCGAACCCCTACGCTACCTGCCCAAGGGCAAGCGTCAGGCTGTATTGGGACTGGTCACGACAAAAAGCGGCGAACTGGAAAGTCCGGATGCTCTCAAGCGCCGTATCGAGGAAGCCTCTCGGTATGCCAACCTGGACCAGCTCTGCCTGAGTCCGCAGTGCGGATTTGCCTCGACAGAGGAAGGCAACCTGCTCTCGGAAGAGGAACAGTGGGCCAAGCTGCAACGCGTAGTAGACGTAGCCCGTGAGGTCTGGGGAGAGGCCTGATCAGCGCATGACTGGCTGACTGGAAAGGGGCGTTTTAGAGCGTAAACCCGCCCTTTTCCGCTACATTTCGATCAAGATAAAAAGGTGCAGACTACCGTTCCGTAATAAAGTTTCTGTAATAAATTCATACATTTGCCTTTTGTGGAAGTTATCGCACCCTTAAGCAGATTCCACTTGCCAAGCGAAGCGGTAATCACGAGGATCGGCGCCATCATCCTCACAGTGAGTTTTGATTATGAAGTACTCCTCGATCCTTCTGTTGTCCCTGAGCCTGGTAGGTACTAGCGCGATGGCGGGCGACGATATGCAGGCCGGTATCGGTGGTGCGCTAGGCGGGGTGTTAGGCTCGGTTGTAGGAAATGCCGTAGGCGGAAGCACAGGCTCCACGATCGGTGCAGGTCTGGGTGGTGCTGCGGGCGGTGCGGTAGGCGCCAAGCGTGGCGATAAAACAGAAGCAGCCATTGGCGGCGGTCTTGGCGCCGCGGGTGGCAACGTATTGGGCAAGGCCGTAGGCGGCAGCACAGGCGCTATGGTGGGTGCCGCCCTGGGCGGCGGCGGCGGTGCAGCCCTCGGCAGCAGCATGGGCGATTCGGGCGACCGTCACCACAGTGGCCGTCGCTACGATGACCGCCGTTATGCCCATGACAACGGCTGGCACCGTGGTCACCACAAGAAACACTGGAAGCGCCACGGTCGTTGGGACGATTGATCCCTACCCTAGCGCTAAAAGAAAGGGCCACGTCTGTGGCCCTTTTTCATTTGCCGCCACTATTTCTCTTTGCTCAAGTCCACCAGCGGTGTTTCACGTACATCGGTCTGGCGGCCTTGCTGGATCGTATCGACACGCTTGAGTGCCTCGTTTACCGCACCCGCATCACTGAGCAGGCTGTAGGTAATCTCAAAGTCACGAGTCTCTTTTGGCCCGATCCTGGGTACTAGCTTCAAGTCACGCTGGAAGCGTCGGTTATAGGAAAAACTGGTGCCTGGCTCCAGACCGGTCACATAACCCTGCCCCTGGGTGTCCGTGTTTTTCCACAGGGAAAAGGCGGGTAGCTGGTTAACGTTGAAGGTGAGGCTGACGCCCTGCTTGCCGGCTTTATCATGTAATACCGCCAAGCTGTTGCCCTGGGCATCTCCATAAGGAAACAGGTTGTACACCATCTCATCGAAGCCTTTGGTAGGACCCCGGTAGGTTTGCCACTCTTTCAGGTCACGCTTGGCGTACTCATTGAAGGGTGACACCTCACGCACTGGCGCGGCGAACTTGGCACCCTCCTCCAGCAGTGGCGTACCGAAATTGCTATGGTAGAGCGCTTGATACTCTTTCTCGTAGTCGCCCTGGTTGGTCAGACGATCATGAAGGGTAAATTGAGTGGCACCTGGTTGCGTGGTCAGCTGAGTATCGACCAGAAAGTCCACCTTCTTGAATGCCTGCTCGCGCAGCTCGCCTTTCAGGTGAATGGCATATGGCGGCTTTTCATCGATGGTCAGCACGACCTTGGACGCCGGGATATTGGCCGCACGGCCATGCAAGGTTAGCAGCTCTCCATTATCCATGCCCGGATGGCCAACCCACTCGTAGCCACAACGGGTTACCATCTCGTTGAAACCTTCCAGCCAGCCCAGCCCGCCCCGGCCGTTGAGTTCGATGAAGGCCGGATTAACAACCTCATGCACAGGCGAGTCCCACCCCAGTCGTACAGTACCGGCGGTGGCGTAAAGCACGTTCATGCCGCGGTTTGGCACAACGGTCATTTTCATTGCGCCGGTATCTATTTCAATCAGGCTTACCCCTTCCTGACGACCGCCATGCAACGTCTTGAGAGTGACTGAAAAAGGCTTGTCCGTTTTGACGCCAAGCTGCTCGCTGGTGATGCTCCAGTTTTCAGCAGGCTTGTTCGAGTCGATCAGCGTGTAATCCCAGGCAAACACTGGAGAGGCAGCTGCCAGCAATCCGAAGCTGGCAAGCAGAGCAGATGCGTTCATGTCCGATTTCCTTTTTGTTTGTTGTTATACCTCGCTGCCCTTTGGCTGAAACGATTTAGCAGCGTGAGAAAAGTGTAGAACAACCCTGCACGTTTGCATGGGTCAGATCTCGGATTTACAAGGTTGGAGACAGGAAACGAGAGGTAGGTCAAGGTGCCTGCCCGGCACCCTGACTTGAGGGCTATTACTCTTCGAGGCGCTCGACCTTGCCGACGACGAGCCCGTAACTCAGCGCGCCGACCAATGCCGTGATGCCGATATAGGTGATAGCCGGGGCAAAGTTGTTGCCATCCACCAGTAGGCCAACCACGATCGGCACGCTGATGGATGCCAGGTTGCCGATGAAGTTAAACATGCCTCCCGTCAACCCCAGCAGGCGTGCAGGTGCCAGGGCCGACACCATTGACCAAGTGATCGACGCCAGACCGTTACCAAAGAAGGCGATTGCCATACAGGCAATGATCAGCGCCGGCGTATCAACAAAGTTCGCGCCGATGATGCAGGTGGAAATCAAGAGGCCGCTGATGATGGGCAGCTTGCGTGCCATGCCCAGCGAAACGCCACGGCGCACCAGCCAGTCGGATAGCAGACCCGAGCAGATCACACCTAGAAACGCCGCCAGGAACGGCACCGAAGCCAGAAAGCCCGCCTTGATGAAATCCATGCCGCGGTATTTGACGAGGTAAGTCGGAAACCAGGTCAGGAAGAACCATAGTGTGGAGTTCAGGCAGAACTGACCGATGTAAATACCCCACAGCTTGCGCTTGTTGAGCACGGCCCACAGATCCGCCCAGCGAAACGCCGCGCGGGACTGATTCTTTTTCTCCAGATCTACAAGGCCGCCGCCCTGCTCGATCAGCGCCACTTCGGCAGCATTGGCACCTTTGAAGTCTTTTGGCTCACGATAGATCAGATACCAGATCGCCGCCCAGACGATACCGATCCCGCCTGTTACCACAAAGACCATATGCCAGCCGAACGTCTGTTGCAGGTAGATGAGTACCGGGGTCAGGAAGGCCAGCCCGACGAACTGTCCGGACGTATAAAACCCGATGGCGGTGGCGCGCTCCCCTTCCGGGAACCACGTCGTTACCACCCGGTTGTTGATGGGATACGCCGGCGCTTCCAGCGCACCGACTGCAAGACGCAGGATTACCAGGCCGATAAAACTGCCAACAAAGCCTAGGCCGATAGTTGCCAGGGACCAGAGCGCGATGGCAATCGGGTACAGCACCCGCGGGGATACCTTGTCTACCAGCCAGCCGCCCGGGATTTGCATGGCGGCATAGGTCCAGCCGAACGCCGACAGGATCAGCCCCATGTGCACGGGATCGATGTTCAAGTCCTGAGCCAGGTGGGGCGCGGCGATGGAAAGGTTGCTGCGGTCCAGGTAGTTGATCACTACCGTGACGAACAGCAAGACCATGATGAAGTAGCGCGAGCGTGACGCAGGCTGGGCTTGCACCTGAGCCTGGGTCTGGCTGTACGCCGTGCGGGTTGAAGAATGTTGCATCACCGTTACACCTGTCTTGGACTTGTTATACACAACGGGGATGACTCACCGGCGACAGCCGCCGGTGGTCTCCTGCAAACGTTACTGCCCGATATCGCGCAGTGGTTTGCCGCTCATGAGGTTACGTTCGATCTGCTCCAGCGTTGCACCCTTGGTTTCCGGAACCAGCCAGAACACCAACAGGATGAAGAAGGCATTCAGTGCGCCATACAGCCAGAAAGTTGCGGCGTTGCCGATGACGTTAAGCAGTGTCAGGAAGGTAGCGCCGACGATCATGTTGGCGATCCAGTTGGTGAACGTGGAGCAGCCGATACCGAAATCGCGGCCCTTGAGTGGCTGCACTTCGGAGCACAGTGTCCAGATCAGCGGACCGGCCGACATGGCAAAGCCCACGATAAAGATCAGCAGCATGGCAACGGTGAAGATCTGCTGGCCGTGACTCAGCGTACCCATGTTCATCATGGTGCCCACGATGCCCATACCGACCGCCATGACGATGAAACCGGTATAAAGAATCGGCTTGCGGCCCCAACGGTCCACCAGGAAGATAGCAATGAAAGTTGCCAGTACGTTGGTCAGGCCCACCGCAGCGGTAAACCACATCTGCGCATGCGTGTCGTAACCCATGCCTTCGAAAATACGCGGTGCGTAGTACATCACCACGTTCATGCCGGTGAACTGCTGGACGATCTGCAGGAGTACGCCTAAACCAACGGAGCGGCGGAAGTTGGCGTTTTCCTTGAACAACTGCCAGCCACGCTGCGGGATACGCAGCTGCTCTTCGATATCGCGTACTTCCTGCTGGATCACCTCTTCATTGCCGCGCAGCTTGTGCAGGACGTCCAGTGCCTCTTTCTTGCGGCCCTTCATGATCAGCCAGCGCGGGCTATCGGGCAGTGCCAGAACACCCAGCAGGAACAGCACACCGGGGATAGCGATGATACCCAGCATCCAGCGCCAGGCACCGCTGTAGCTGAAGGCAGTATCCGACAGGAACGCAGCCAGGATACCGACCGTGATCATCAGCTGATACAACGAGATCATTGAGCCGCGGATCTGCTCAGGCGCCACTTCAGCCAGGTACAGCGGAGCAGTAAAGGAGGCGATGCCGATAGCCAAGCCCAGAATGAAGCGACCGGCGATCAGTGAGTTCGGCGACCAGGCGAAACCGCACAGTACCGATCCCAACACGAACAGAATGGCACCCAGGATCAGCGAACGCTTGCGACCCAGGGCAGCGGACATCCAGCCGGCACCGAGTGCACCCAGGGCAGCGCCAAGCATCATGCTGCTGACGATCCACTCGATCACGCGGTCGGAAACTTGGAATTCTTGCTGAATGAATTGCGTGGCGCCGGAAATCACGCCGATATCCAGGCCGAACATCAGCCCGGCCAAAGCCGCCAGAATGCAGGTGAACACCGCGGTTCCCTTGGTCTTCTCGGCGGTATGAGTACTACTCGTCATAAACTGGACTCCTGCCTTTTTGGGCGTTGTTTTTGTAATGCCGGTCCCTCAGCAAATGCAGGCATGTGAATTTGCTATCAACCTGGCTTTCCAGTGACTCGTCAGGCTCTGCTCAGGTTCGTTACAAGATGTGAAAAATGCCGAGCCAGACGCATTTCTTGCGTCCGGCTCGTCTTCACGACCTGAAGGCCAGGGCTTACCACTCGGCGAAGCTGCCGTCCTTGTGGCGCCAGATCGGATTACGCCAGCGGTGGCCGATGGCTGCACGCTCGATCACGTACTCTTCATTGACTTCGATACCCAGCCCCGGGCCTTGCGGGATCTTCACGTGGCCATCGCCATAATCGAAGACTTCCGGGTTTTTGATGTAGTCGAGCAGGTCATTGCCCTGGTTATAGTGAATGCCCAGGCTTTGTTCCTGAATGAACGCGTTGTAGCAGTTGGCATCCAGTTGCAGGTTGACCGCCAGGGCAATCGGGCCGAGCGGGCAATGCAGCGCGATGGCGACATCGTAGGCCTCGGCCATGTTGGCGATCTTCCGCGTTTCGGTGATGCCACCGGCATGGGACGGGTCAGGCTGAAGGATATCCACATAGCCGTCCTGCAGGATGCGTTTGAAGTCCCAACGGGAATACAACCGCTCACCCAGCGCAATGGGCGTATTGCTCATCAAGGCAATTTCCTTAAGCGCCTCGTAATTCTCGCTCAGCACCGGCTCCTCGATAAACATCAGGCGATAGGGCTCAAGCTCTTTGATCAGGACCTTGGCCATCGGCTTGTGCACACGGCCGTGGAAGTCGACGCCAATGCCAAAATGCGGGCCGCAGGCGTCGCGAATGGCCGCGACGTTGGCGATGACCTGATCGACCTTGTCGAAGGTATCGACAAATTGCATCTCTTCGGACGCATTCATCTTGATGGCGGTAAAGCCCTTGTTCTTGCGCTCCAGCGCCTGGGCCGCGGTTTCGGCCGGGCGGTCGCCGCCAATCCACGAGTAGACGCGGATGCTCTCACGCACCTGGCCGCCCAGCAGATCATGCACCGGTACACCCAAGGCCTTGCCTTTGATGTCCCAGAGGGCCTGATCGATGCCCGCCAGGGCGCTCATGTGGATACCGCCGCCCCGGTAGAAACCACCGCGATAGAGTACGGTCCAGTGATCCTCGATATTGCGCGGGTCCTTGCCGATCAGGTAGTCGGCCAGCTCTTCCACAGCCGCCGCCACACTATGGGCGCGGCCTTCAAGGACTGGCTCGCCCCAGCCGGTGATGCCTTCATCGGTTTCGATCTTCAGAAAGCACCAGCGCGGAGGAACGATATAGGTAGTCAGTTTGGTGATTTTCATTGTTATGCCTCGATGCGTTCAGGGCCGGCGGACCGACCCGGGTCAAATCCGATGGTTACTGGCCAGTCAGCGCTTTCCAGCCATTGGCAAACGCGTGCGCGCTGCGGCTGACGTCGTCAGGAGTCATGCCCGGCTTGTAAATGGCCGACCCCAGGCCAAAGCCATTGGCGCCCGCCTTGACGTATACGTCCATGTTGTCGGGCGTGATCCCACCGACCGGCAGCAGGGCTGTTTCCTTCGGGAAGACCGCACGCCATGCCTTGACCACCGCCGGGCCAAGCTGCTCAGCCGGGAACAGCTTGAGCGAGTCGGCTCCCGCCTCCAGTGCAGCAAAGCCTTCAGATGGCGTTGCCACGCCCGGTGCACTGATTAGCCCGGCCGCCTTGGTCGCGCGGATCACCGCCAGGTTGGCATTGGGCGACACAATCAGTTTGCCACCGGCAAAGGCTACGTCCGCCACCTGGCGCTCGGTCAGTACGGTTCCGGCACCGATCAGGCAGTCGTTGCCCAACTCGGCAGACAGCAGTCGGATGCTTTCCAGGGGCTCAGGCGAGTTCAATGGAATCTCGATCAGACGAAAACCGGCCTCGTACAGGGCCTTGCCGACCGGCACGATCTCCGCAGGCGTAATGCCGCGCAGGATGGCAATCAAGGGCAGTTGTTTCATGCAGGCGTCAAACATGGCGGGTATCCTCCTGAGAAGGGGTTGCGGCAGTTACCAGACCGGCTGCACAGGCGATGCGCCACAAGCCGGTACGGGTTGCCTGCTCAAGCAGACGTACATCGGTAATTTCGAAAAAGGCCAGGGCGTCCTGATAACGGCGACACAGCGCCGGATCGCCAATCAATACCAGCGGTGGGCAGACGGCGCCCTTCAGGCAGGCCACAACACTGCGCAGCTCTTCACCGATCAGCAGGCCCGAGAGGTAGTCCAGGCTGTGGCGCGCGGGCAGATCACCGGCCAGGAATAGGCTGCGGGTGGTGAACAGACGGCCAATAACGCCTTCCGCCCCGCTCTCACGGGCATTGGTGAGGCCACGCATAAAGGCGTCGTTGGACGGCTCGCTGCCCTCTTCCCGCGCAGGACGACCCAGAATCGAATGTTCACGCAGGACGGCAAACAGCTCGCCGGTCATATAAGTGGAAAAGTGATCGAGCCGGCTACTGCGGATCGTTGCCCACTTGCTGTGCGTGCCGGGCAGCACCAGCAAGGCATGATCGGCCAATGCAGGCTCCAGTTCGAGCGCTCCGAAGATCTGAGTCTCCTCGCCTCTCAATACGTTTGGCAGTGCGCCACGCTGCATCACGCCGGGGATCAGGCTCAGCTCACCGCAACCGCTGTCGAACGTCAGCAGGCCTTTTGCCAAGCTATCCACATCGGCCGGGCAGTCCACATAAGGAACCTCACGCCAGCCCTGCCGGCTGCCGATCATGCCGGCGGCAATGGCGGGTACGGATGGCCATTGTGCGCGCCAATCACCGACCAGCTCACGAAAGGCCTTGGCGAAATCACCTTCAGGCGTATGCAGAATGCCCCAGGGCTGCGAGCGGGTATCCACTATCTGGCCGTTATCTCCCAGCAGATACGCGCGTAGTGATGAGGTGCCCCAATCGAGGCCGATCAGACGTGGCGTTGCCGTTTCATTCATGACTGGTTCCACCCGAGGTTGTCCATCCAAGGTCAAAGGAAATGGCCCGTGCGCAAGCGATGACATCCGGGCAAAGATCCCGCAGGCGTGCTTCAGGCATATAGGGAATCGCGCTGGCGACACTCAAGGCCGCCACGATGGCGCCGCTGGCATCGCGAATAGGCGCGGCCACGCAGCGAATACCCAGCTCGTTTTCTTCCAGATCAAAAGTGTAGCCACCCGCAGCATAAGCCTGCTGCTGGGCCAGATAGTCCGGCCAGGGCGTAAAGTCCTCGCGCAGACCCGGTTGCCCGGCGCGCCGTCTGAGGCCTTCCTCGTAGAGCAGGTGCCATTCGGATTCGGGCAGATCAAGCATGAGGGCCTTGCCTACCCCGGTCAGGGCCAACGGCATGCGCAGCCCGACGCGCGAGCGCATTTCAAGGCCGCGGGCTCCAGGAAGCTTGTCCAGATAGAGCACATCGCCGCCCTCCCGCACGCCCAGATGAACGGTGTCCTGGGTCAGCGCCGCGAGCCGCTGCAGGTGGGGCCGCGCCAGGTTGGTCAGCGGCAGCTGGTCACGGGCCTTGAAGCCCAGCTCGATAAGCTTGGCTCCCAGTTGATACTGACCGGCAACGCTACGCAGATAGCCAGCCTGTACCAGTGCATTGACCAACCGATGGGTGGTGCTGCGCGTACAGCCGATCACCTCGCCGATGGCAGCCAGCGTACGGGCGCCCTGAGCGATGGCATCGATAACGGCCAGGCCTCGAAACAGTGCCTGAGCGCCAGCAGGCGCGTTGTTGTTTTGATCAGACATGGCGCTCACTCTATTCCTTTAAAACTGCAATCTCAATATGTGAATATTTATCCCATATTATGGGATAAAGAAGTGTTCGACGACTTGTCACATGACTGCAACAATTTGGTTATCTAATGCGCGAGCATCGTGCAGAACAGTGAGGAGAACCATGGCGGGCAAGTCGATTCTTATCGTCGATGACGAGGCGCCCATTCGCGAGATGATCGCGGTTGCGCTCGAAATGGCGGGTTATGAATGCCTGGAAGCAGATAATGCGCAGCAGGCTCATGCCCTAATCGTCGACCGCAAGCCCGATCTGGTCCTGCTCGACTGGATGCTACCAGGCACGTCCGGCCTTGAACTGGCGCGCCGCCTGAAGCGTGACGAGCTGACGGATGCGATCCCGATCATCATGCTCACCGCCAAGGACGACGAGGACAACAAGGTCCAGGGTCTGGAAGTAGGAGCCGATGACTACATCACCAAGCCCTTCTCGCCTCGCGAGCTGGTCGCCCGGTTGAAAGCGGTACTGCGCCGTACAGGCACATACGACAGCGAAACGCCGATTGAAGTGAATGGCCTGATTCTCGATCCCATCAGCCACCGCGTGACCATTGATGGCTCACCGGCTGAAATGGGACCGACCGAATACCGTCTGCTGCAGTTCTTCATGACGCACCAGGAACGTGCCTACACCCGTGGTCAGCTGCTGGATCAAGTATGGGGCGGCAACGTCTATGTCGAGGAACGTACGGTAGACGTGCACATTCGCCGTCTGCGTAAGGCCTTGGGTGAAACCTACGAAAATCTTGTGCAGACCGTACGCGGAACGGGCTATCGTTTCTCGACCAAACTTTAAAAACGGGATGTGCTGCCTTGAACATGGATTGGCGTTCACTGCTGGCCCGCCATATCTGTCTGCTCCTGGTTATTTGCCTTCCCCTGGGCTGGCTGACAGACGCTTATGGCGCCATGCTGGCTGCCGGCCTGTTCATCTATCTGATATGGATGTCCTACCACATCGTCCGTCTTCAGAAGTGGCTGGCCACGGCCGAAGAAGGGGTGGAACCCCCGGAGGCCAATGGCTTCTGGGGCGAGATCTTTGACAGTCTCTATTATGCCCAGCGCCGCGAACGTGAAAAGCGCCACGCCCTGGAAGCCGTGATCGAACGTGCCCAGGCCTCTACTGCGGCGCTGCGGGATGCCATTATCCTCATCGACCGCAACGGCAACCTGGAATGGTGGAACCGTGCCGCCGAACAGCTCCTGGGGCTGCGTCAGCCGCAGGATTATGGTCAGCCCATCGCCAACCTGGTCCGCCATCCCAAATTTTATGACTACTTCAACAAGGGTGACTATCAGGAGCCGCTGGAACTGGCCTCGCCCGTGAATGCCAATCAGCACCTTCACATTCTGATTACGCGCTTCGGTGAAGGTGATCGTCTCCTGCTCGTCCGGGACGTGAGCCGCCTTCATCAACTGGAACAGATGCGTAAGGATTTCGTTGCGAACGTCTCCCACGAGCTGCGTACGCCTTTGACCGTGATCGCTGGCTATCTGGAGACCTTGGTCGATAACGCCGCCGAAGATACCAATCCGCGCTGGCTGCGGGCCCTTGGCCAGATGCAGCAACAGGCCAGCCGCATGCAGCACCTGATCGATGACCTGCTGCTATTGGCCAAACTGGAAGCGACCGACTACCCTGCCGAAAACAAACCCGTCGCCGTGGCGCCACTTCTGCAAATCATCCAGCAGGATGCACGTGCGCTCTCAGGCCAGCGCGGCCACAAGATCACCCTGGATGCCGACGCGAGTCTGGCCCTGAAAGGCAGCGAAGCCGAGCTGCGCAGTGCCTTTTCGAATCTCGTTTTCAACGCTGTGAAGTACACGCCGGACGGTGGTCAGATCAGGATTCGCTGGTGGCAGGACGCCCATGGTGCCCAGATGTCGGTTTCCGATAGCGGGCCGGGCATCGAAGCGCGTCACCTACCCCGCCTGACAGAGCGCTTTTATCGGGTGGATGCCAGCAGAGCCTCCAGCACCGGCGGTACGGGCCTGGGGCTGGCCATCGTGAAACATGTCCTGATTCGCCATCATGGACACCTTGAAATCGAGAGCACTCCCGGCAAGGGCAGTGTTTTCACCTGTGTTTTCGAACCCTCCCAGACGGCCTCCATGACGGCCTCTGCAATAGCCGTACACCAACACTGATGAGCGAGACTTGAAAGTCGCTCGTCAGACCCCCATGCTAGGGCCAACTTTTATCACTTTGAACCCCTAATGGACCCTTCCCCTAGTTTCGATACCTCAGTACTTTTCGCTGACTTCGGTCTTGTTCTTTTTGCGCTGCTGCTGGTGCTGCTCAACGGCTTTTTCGTAGCCGCCGAGTTCGCCATGGTCAAGCTGCGCGCCACACGTGTAGAAGGTCTGGCTGAAAGCCATGGCTGGCGCGGCCGTATCCTGCGTACCGTGCATAGCCAGCTCGATGCCTATCTGTCCGCCTGCCAGTTGGGTATTACCCTGGCCTCCCTGGGTCTGGGCTGGGTGGGCGAGCCTGCCTTTGCCGAGCTGCTGGAGCCTCTGCTACGCATGGCTGGAGTAGATACGCCTGAGCTTGTACATGGCATCGCGTTCTTTACAGCCTTCTTTATCATCTCCTATTTACACATCGTGGTCGGCGAGCTGGCGCCCAAGTCCTGGGCTATCCGCAAGCCGGATCTGCTATCGCTGTGGACAGCCGTCCCGCTATACCTGTTCTACTGGCTGATGTATCCCGCCATCTGGCTGCTCAACGCCAGCGCAAACGCCATCCTGCGTATCGCCGGCCAGGGCTCGTCCAATGGCGATCACGAGCACCATTACAGCCGTGATGAGCTCAAGCTGATCCTGCACTCCAGCCGCGCGCTGGATCCTACTGATCAAGGCATGCGTGTGCTGGCGTCGGCGGTCGAGCTGGAAGAGCTGGAAGTAGTGGACTGGGCGAACTCACGTGAGGACCTCATCTACCTGGACCACACGGCCTCGCTGGAAGAGATCCTGACCATCATTCGTCGTCACAAGTACAGCCGCTACCCGGTTTACAACGAGGAAGAGAACGTATTCATCGGTGTCTTGCATATCAAGGACCTGTTGCTGGCAATCGCCGGACTGGATTCCCAGGCCGAGTCGTTCGAGTTGGACGAGTTGATCCACCCGCTTGAGCGTGTCTCCAAGCACATGCCGCTCAGCCGCCTGCTCGAGCAATTCCGCCAGGGCGGCGCGCATTTCGTGCTGGTCGAAGAGGCTGACCACAAGGTCGTAGGCTTCCTCACCATGGAAGATGTCCTGGAAGTGCTGGTCGGCGATATTCAGGACGAGCACCGCAAGGCCGAGCGTGGCGTGTTGGCCTATCAGCCCGGCAAGCTGCTCGTACGTGGCGATACCCCGCTATTCAAGATCGAGCGCCTGTTGCACATCGATCTGGATCATGTCGAAGCGGACACCATGGCCGGCCTCGTCTATGACAGCTTGAAGCGCGTACCTGAAGAGGACGAGGTTCTGGAAGCCGAAGGCCTGCGCATCATCATCAAGAAGATGAAAGGTCCGAAGATCATTCTGGCCAAAGTCATCAAGCTGGGCGGCGAAGAAGATGCCCCACGGCATCATTGATCGATGCCTATAAAAAAGGCCGGCATTGATGCCGGCCTTTTTCTTTTCATACACGCTTACACTTCGCCAAAGTAGGCGCGGTTGCGGCCTTCCTGTTTAGCATGGCTCAACGCCTTGAGCGCCGTGTTGATCAGACTCTTGTCACTGTCGTCCAGGGTCGGCACGATACTGGCGATGCCGGCGCTAACGCTGAAGCTGACGGTTGCACTGCCGTACTCCAGGCGCAGCATACTTGTTTCGGCGCAGATCCGATTGGCCAGCGCCACTGCATCAGCCTCGCCAGTAGCCGGCAGGACAAGCACGAACGTGTCATCCCGGAAACGGGCGGCCATGTCGCCTGCGCGCTTGGTGTAGTTCTTCAGCAGACCGGCCAGCGCCCGCAGGCATTCATCGCCGAGCGGGCTGCCAAAGGCATCGTTGATTTCCTTGAAATGGTCAATGTCGATCACGACCAGCGACACAACCACCTGATTGCGCTTGGCGCGGTTGACCTCTTCGGTGAAGTGGCGATCGAAGCATGGACGGCTCAAGGCTCCGGTCAGGGTATCGATCGTACTCAGACGAATGACCTCGTCATTGGCTGCCCGTAATGCCTCATTGGCCCGCTCGAGCACATCCACCTGCGCCTCGATATGCTGTTGCAGCTCCTCGTTACGCTTGTGCTGCCGCTCCAGTGTCTGCTGCTGAGCCTGCAAAGCCTGCTTATGCCGCTGCACCTGCTGATTGCTGGCCAAAAGGGCTTCCTTCTGTATGTTCAACCGCTCGGCGCCCTCATGGTCATGGCGGATATCCAGCGCAACGGACAGCAGCATGAACTCGAAGGCAAAGCCGATGATTTGCGCATCCAGAATAAACGGTGATAGCGTGATCCAGTCCAAGATGGCCATGAGCATCAGTATCGTGCTCACCGCCAGTACGGACCACGCAATGGCCAGGTACTTGGCCGACGGATTGCCCTTTCGCCACAACGACAGGGTCATAGCGATCCCCAGCAGGCAGCTCACAAGACCTGCCGGCTCGATCATCAGGAAGCGGACCAGCATCGGCTCGATAGCAATCAATGCTGCCGCCAAGGCCCAATAACCGATCAACCCCAGGACGACCAGCCGCCATCCCCGGTAGCGATCCACATTGAGGAAGCGCCGGGCAAACACGATGGCCGTAAGAAAGCTCAAGCAGCCAAAGCCTACATAAGTTCGGATGGAAAACGCAGGCCACTCCGGCCACAGATAGCGCTGGCCGATGCCGGTCAGGCTGAGTTCATAGCCCAGGATGCTGACCAGGTAGAGGCAATACCATAAGTGATTGGGGTCGCGCTGCCGCCAGTACCGGCTGCCGTTATAAACCAGCAGGGCCAGCATGAAGCCAAAGAAGAGCGTCAGCAGGGCGAGCGAAGTCTTCTCCTGCGCCTGGTAATGCTCCGGTGTCATCAGCCACATCGGAACCAGCATCGGCTCATAGGAGCGCAGGCGCAGGTAGACGAACGCCTTGTCACCTGCCGAAAGGGTTAGAGGAAAGACAAACGCCCGCTCCTTGAGGGAGCGTATGCTCATGGGCAAGCTATCCCCAGCGGTTTCGACCGGCCCCCATGACTCGCTGGACTGGGAGCGAACCCGCACATCGACCTGATTGAGAATGGGTGGCTGAATCACCAGGTAGCGCTGCTGAGCGCGATCGGTGGGGTTATGCACTTCGAAGCGTAGCCAGGCGCCGATCTGTTGCCGACCCAGATTGACCGTCTCATCCCCCAGTGACTGCCAGCGATCCTCAAGCCCTGCCGCCGCTGCCTGCTCGAAGGTCAGGGTAGCGGAAGCCTGCAGGTAGCTCACCGAGTGCAGCGAGACCTTCGCCTGCGCGTCGTTCAGGATCACCGCCCGGGGCAATGGATCGAACAAGGTCTCAGCCTGCAGCGACGCGCTGAAGAACACGATCCAGAACAGCATTACCCCATACAGACGCATCAGTCATTCCTCGACCAAACCTGAGAATGCTCGGTTCATACGTTAAGAAAGCAAGGCTTTCTATGCAGCATTCCATCACTGCAAACAACCGAAAGCTTGCAATTACTGGGCGTTCCCAACAACCCGCCGCTCTCTAATGAGACAAGTATGGCGAGTCAGAACGACGCTAGAAAGAAATTTGAGAGGTAAACCGCAAAACAATCAAGCGTTACGGCCCACCCACAGCAAAATTAGGCAGGCTGTCGACCGGCTGGGCAAACCGGAATGGAATCGACTCCAACGCCAATCCCGTGTTGCGCTGTACCACAAAATGCAGGTGCGGACCGGTGCTGTGACCCGTGTTGCCAGACAGCGCCAACGGTGTACCGGTCACTACACGCTGCCCCTCCTTGACCTTGACCGAGCCCTGCATCAGGTGCAGGTACACACTCATGGTGCCGTCATCGTGCAGGACACGCACGAAATTGCCCGAAGGGTTGGCGCTACGGCCCTGCTGCTGACTATTTTCAACCTTGACCACTGTACCCGGACGCGAAGCAATGATAGGCGTACCTTCCGGCATCGCAATATCGATGGCGTAACGTCCTCTGGGCGTGTTGTGACTAAATGCACCGTTTGCCCCCTGACTGATCCGGAACGGCCCTCCCACCCATGGCAGCGGATAGGCATAATCTCGCGCGCCCTGCCCTGGGTCGCCCATCGCATAGTTGAAGGTCGGCTTGTAATGAATCGCCACACCCTGCACCTCTTTTTTCAAGCGCATCAGGGTGGTGGTGCTGTTGGGTGGTAGAACGCGGCGGACCGAAGCCGACTCGTTGATACCAGCCACGTTCTTGAGCTGATCCAGACGAAGCTCGACCTGAACCGGCACCAGCAGGTCGTTACGGGCCTCGAAAACAGTCTCGTTGCCCAATTTTTTTGTATTCAGTCGAACCTGACGCTCGATACGCTCGTTGGTATCGTCCTCGAAGACAAGTACCTTGGCGCCCTTGGTAACCTTGTCCGTATAGGTCACCACACCGTTGGCATCCGTGTATTTGTAGATGGGCGATGCCCACGTCGCTGCCGCCAGCGTGAACGAGCCACATAGCAAAAAGAGACGTTTCAACATGCAGGTGCAGAACCAAGCGCTTTTCAGGGGGCGCAAGCCTATCAGTGGAACACGCTCCCGACGAGGCTTCACTCGTCGGGATGTGATGATCGGCACCGGCATGCTGGAAACTTACGCGCCGGGAACGTAGTGCTTTTGCGCCGTACCGCGGGCGATCAGGCGGGACAAATATTCCAGCTTGGCTGGGTCCTTATCCACAAAGCGGAAGAACAGCTGCAGCCATTCGCTGGAAGGCTTTGGCTCCAGGGCTGCAACGGAGTGCAGATAGCCGTTGAGGCGGGCAATCTCCTGCACCTCCTCACCCTGCTCCAGATCCAGTACAGCGTTATCCAGCACCTGAGGCAGGATATCGCCCCGCTTAACGATCAGAACGGCTTCCTTGAGGCTCAGGGCCTTGATTACACAAGCCATGCCAGCATTGGCCAAGCGCAGCTGACCTTGACCGAAATTGACTTTTCCGCCACCAGAAGAGCGCGCCGCGGCTTGGCCCGGCTGGCTACCTCTCAATGCATTGAGCGAGTCGTTGGCAAAAGCCGATGCTGCACGCTGGGGGCCACGAGCCACGAGCGCTTCCAGCTTGCCGACGCGACTCAAAGCCTTTTTGACCTTAGTGATCAGTTGCTCATTGGTGAACGGCTTGCCGATAAAGTCGGAAACGCCCGCCTGAATGGCCTGCATGACGTTGTCCTTGTCGCCACGGCTAGTCACCATGATGAAAGGCGTTTTCTGATGAGCCGGCTCGCTTCTGCACCATGTCAGCAGCTCAAGACCCGACATTTCCGGCATCTCCCAATCGCACAGGATCAGATCGAAGGATTGCTTGCTCAACATTGTCTGAGCCTTGCGTCCGTCCGCTGCATCCTCCATTTCGATACCCGGAAGTTGGCTACGTAGCCCTTTCTTGATCAAGTCGCGGATAAATGGTGCGTCATCCACAATCAGTACAGATACCTTACCCATCGATTACTCCATGAAGCCCCGAACGCAGCTTCATGGATCGCTGAACGCCACGTCGGGAAAGCAAGCTTACTCGCAGCCCAAAAGCGTAGCTGAGAACATGGCCGCCTTCCTGTCGGGGGCCATGGCATCAGTCACGCGGTTTGTTGACTTCCTCTGCCATCCGGGTCAGTCCCAGGTGGCGTACATCCGTTCCACGGACCAGGTAGATCACCAGCTCCGCAATATTGCGGGCGTGATCGCCAATGCGCTCCAGCGAACGCAGCGCCCAAATGACGCTGAGTACACGGGAAATTGCCCGCGGGTCTTCCATCATGTAGGTCGCCAGCTCACGGATCGCCGTCTTGTATTCACGGTCGACGATCTTGTCGTGCTGGGCGACGGAGAGGGCCAATTCGGCATCGAAGCGCGCGAACGCATCCAGTGCCTCCTGAACCATCTTGCGTACCTGTTCGCCAATATGGCGCACTTCCACGTAGCCGCGCGGGGCTTCACCGTCCTCACAGAGTTCGATGGCACGACGTGCAATCTTCGAGGACTCATCGCCGATCCGCTCAAGGTCGATCACCGACTTGGAAATGCTGATGATCAGACGCAGGTCCGACGCTGCCGGCTGGCGGCGCGCCAGAATGCGCAGGCATTCTTCGTCGATGTTGCGCTCCATCATGTCGATCTGATCATCGATTTCCCGCACCTGCTGCGCCAGACCAGAGTCGGCGTTAATCAGGGCACTTACGGCATCACTGACCTGCTTCTCGACCAACCCACCCATCGCCAGCAGATGGCTACGGACTTCTTCGAGTTCGGTGTTGAACTGCTGCGATATGTGGTGGTTGAGGCTTTCTTTGCTGATCATGGCGTTGTCGTCCTGTAAAGAATGGAGCCAACCCCCTCGGGCGGCGCTCCCTGGAACAGACCGCATCAACTACGTGGCACTGCTTCCTATAAAGCTGTGATTGCCACTGTATCGTCAGACTGCCCGGTTTATTTAGATTCCTTTCTGAAAAGATGCTGAGCGGTAACACCACCTGAAGCCATGCGCAGCGCCCGATTGGGTTATCGGCAAAAACGCGCTTGAGTATAGGGGCAGTGATTGACTTCCTGGTCAGCAACACCTTTCAGTGGGAAACCCGATAGTTAAATAGACATAAGGTAGGCTATAGAGTGTGAAGGTTTCATTACCCGTAACGCCCTGTAATGTAATCTTCGGTCTGTTTTTTGGTCGGGTTGGTGAACACGGTGTCGGTATCGCCATACTCAATCAGCTTGCCCATGTACATGAAAGCCGTGTAATCGGATACACGAGCGGCCTGTTGCATGTTGTGCGTCACGATGACAATGGTGTATCGCGTCTTCAGCTCATAGATCAGCTCCTCGATCTTGAGCGAAGAGATCGGATCCAGGGCGGAGCTGGGTTCATCCAGTAGCAGCACTTCCGGCTGCACAGCGATGGTTCGGGCAATCACCAGACGCTGCTGCTGACCGCCGGAGAGGCCCAGTGCCGACTCGTGCAGGCGATCCTTGACCTCCTCCCAGAGTGCAGCCCCCTTGAGCGCCCACTCCACGGCCTCGTCAAGCATGCGCTTTTTCTTAATGCCCTGAATGCGCAGGCCATAAACCACATTTTCGTAGATGCTTTTGGGAAACGGGTTGGGCTTCTGGAATACCATGCCGACCCGGCGCCTCAACTCGGCCACGTCGGTCCCCTTGGCAAAGATATTCTGTCCGTCCAGGCGAATCTCGCCATTGATCCGGCAGCCATCGACCAGATCGTTCATCCGGTTGAAGCAACGCAGCAGCGTGGACTTGCCGCAGCCCGAAGGCCCGATAAAAGATGTGACACGTTGTTTGGGAATGTTCAGGTTGATGTCGAACAGCGCCTGCTTCTGTCCATAGAACAGGTTCAGACCGGGTACTTCCAGGGCCACGGGCTCGGCCGCCGGGTCAAGCCCTTGCCGCTCACGCCTGCCAACATTAAGCCCGAACCTCGGCCGTTGCATTTCACGCATGGATGACTCCATTGGGCCTCTCGGCCGCGTTGGGGCGCCACGGTATGCCGAGCGCCCGGATTCGTTTAGTTGTCCATCGCCCGATACTTCTCCCGCAGGCGATTACGGATCGCCACCGCCGAGAGATTGAGCGCAGCAATCACTAGGACCAACAGCAACGCCGTGGCATAAACCAGCGGCCGGGCAGCTTCGACGTTCGGGCTCTGAAAGCCGACATCGAAGATATGAAAGCCCAGGTGCATGATCTTTTGATCCAGGTGCAGATAGGGGTAATTCAGATTCACGGGCAGTGTCGGCGCAAGCTTTACCACGCCCACCAGCATCAGCGGCGCCACTTCGCCCGCCGCGCGCGCAATCGCCAGGATCAGCCCGGTCATCATGGCCGGGCTAGCCATCGGCAGCACGACGCGCCACAGGGTTTCAGCCTGAGTCGCACCCAGCGCCAACGACCCCTCGCGTACGCTTCTTGGAATTCGGGCCAGTCCTTCTTCGGTCGCTACGATCACCACCGGTACAGCCAGAATAGCCAGGGTCAGGGAGGCCCACAGCAGGCCGGGTGTCCCAAAGGTCGGAGCCGGCAGCGACGCGCGAAAGAACAGTTGATCAATCGAACCGCCCAGCACGTAGACGAAAAAACCCAACCCAAATACGCCATAGACGATGGCCGGAACACCGGCGAGGTTGTTGACGGCGATACGGATCAGGCGCGTCATCAGTCCCTGGTTGGCGTATTCACGTAGATACACAGCGGCAATCACACCAAAGGGCGTCACGATCACAGCCATGATCAGGGTCATCATCACCGTTCCGAAAATAGCCGGGAACACACCGCCTTCGGTATTGGCCTCACGCGGATCGGAAGATAGAAACTCCCATAATTTGGCGAAATAGAAGCCCAGCTTCTGAAAGCTGCTCATGGCGTTGGGCTGGTAGGCGTGGACGACGTTACCCAGGCGAATCTCAGTTTCCTGCCCGGAGGCATCCCGCACCGTGAGGCTGTCGCGTTCGAATTCCTGGCGCAATGCGTTCAGCTGTGTCTCGAGGTCATGGTAGCGGGCATCCAGCTCGCTGCGCTCGGCAGCCAGGTCCGCCTGGGCAGCCGCGTCAAGCCGGTCGTCCAGCTCAAGGCTACGCATCTGTAGCCGGAGACGCTCGATATCGTGGTTGACACCACCAATCTCGACCTTCTCGATACGGCTGATCCGGCTGGCCAGCGAATCGATGCGCTTGAGACGTTCACGCATCGCCGGCAGAGCCGCATCCCCTTCCGCAACGACCTTGCCCGCCTCCTTGACGTTGACCAGATAGCCATAGAAGTTGCCCCATTCGCGGCGCTCCAGCGCAATAGCATCCTTAGGGGATTTCTGTTCCTGAAGCCAATCTCCTACGACCCAGACGAAATCACTGCCGTACAGCTCCCGATTGCCCAGTTTGACGAGTTCCCGGGTCATGAGGGTTGATCCTTCCGCCTCGACAAGCAGTCCAGCACTCTTGAGTCGCTCCCGAGGTACCTCTTCGGTCTGGACAACCTCACCCATGATCATACGGGGCGTCTCGCCGGGTACGGCATAACGCGCCTCAATCACATCAGAAGGCCAGAAATGGGCCAGACCGCGCACGGCGATGATGGCGATCAAACCAATGGTCATGATCACAGCAATGGCCACGGCGCCCCCGCTCAACCAGATGCCCGGCGCACCGCTTTTGAACCACTGCTTCAGGGAGTCCTGCTTCACGGAGTTCTTCTCTTATCAGTTCCAGCCCCTTCCAGGGTGCTACAGCCGCCAGGGCAGCGCTTACAACGAGGCATATTTCTTACGCAGTCGATGACGGATCATTTCCGCCAGCGTGTTCATCACAAAGGTGAAGGAAAGCAGCACCAGTGCCGCCAGGAACAGCACGCGGTAATGCGTGCCGCCAACTTCCGACTCCGGCATTTCCACCGCCACGTTGGCCGCCAGGGTCCGCATACCTTCGAAGATATTGGCATCCATGATGGGGGTGTTGCCGGTAGCCATCAGTACGATCATGGTCTCGCCTACGGCACGCCCCAGACCGATCATCAAGGCTGAGAAAATGCCTGGGCTGGCCGTCAGGATCACGACCCGGGTCAGGGTCTGCCACGGCGTTGCGCCCAGCGCCAGCGAACCGTAAGTCAAGCTGCGCGGCACGCTGAAAATGGCGTCTTCGGCAATGGAAAAGATATTCGGGATGATGGCAAACCCCATCGCCAGGCCTACGATCAAGGCGTTGCGCTGGTCATAGGTAATGTGGTGCTCATGTAGCCACAAACGCATATCGCCATTGAACCACCAGGTTTCCAGATGAGGGCTCATGCTCAGCGCAAACCAGCCTGTAAGCAGCACCACAGGAATAAGCAGCAGGCTTTCCCAGCCGTCGGGCAGCCGGAAGCGAATGGATTCAGGCAGACGCGACCACACAAGCCCTGCCAGGACAATGCCGATCGGTACCAGCAGGATCAGGCTGAAAATTCCTGGCAGATGACCCTCTACATAAGGAGCCAGGAACAGGCCGGCGAAAAAGCCCAGAATTACGGTAGGCAGCGCTTCCATCAGCTCGATGACCGGCTTGACCTTGCGGCGCATGCGCGGCGCCATGAAATACGCGGTGTAGACCGCGGCAGCAATAGCCAGCGGGGCCGCCAGCAGCATGGCATAGAACGCGGCCTTGAGCGTACCAAAGGTTAGTGGTGCCAAGCTCAGCTTGGGCTCGAAGTCATTGCTTGCCGAGGTGGATTGCCAGACATAGGACGGCTTTTCGTAGTTTTCGTACCAGACCTTGCCCCACAGGGCTGACCAGGAAATTTCCGGGTGTGGATTGTCCAGCGCGAAATTCATGAGCTGGCTGTCACGCTCAAGCAGGACATGGTTGGCCCGCGGCGAGAGCGCCAGCCGGCCGTTGCCGTCAGCGATCTTCTCGGCCAGCACCGTACGCCCGGCGGTGCTGTGGAAAACGCCCAGGTTGCCCTTTTCATCCAGTGCGATGAATCCCTTGCGTCGCTGCTCGGCCACGATCTGCGTGATCGGCGCGTTCCTGAGATGGAAAGTGCGAATATGCTGAAGCTGGGGTTCGCCATCCTTGCCACGTGCCATGAACCACTGGCTGATACCTCCCTTGGCATCGCCTACAAGCAGCGAAATTCCACCAAGCAACTGCGCCGTCACGGTAACCTGGTTATGCGCATCATCGATCAGTCTGTAATGGCCATTAAGGGTGCGGTCGCGCAGATCAAAAACATCTGCTGCCGAGCGCCCATTAATCACATACAGCCATTGACCCCGAGGGTCCAGATGCAACGCCTGCACCGTTTGTGAGAGGCGAGGCAAGTCGATTCGCTGCTGCTCAAGGGTGGTTTCGCCCGTCAGCATGTCTTCCGTACGGGTCAGCTTGAACACCAATAGTTCGGATGCATTGGACGCAGCCAGGGTCAACTCGCCTTCGCCTGCCGTCAGGCTCAGATGCTCCAGGGCGCGCCCCTCAGGATCGACCACGACCGGTGCCGGCCCGTAGGGATAATCGACCTGAGGCACGATGACCCGCTTGTTTTCAGGATAAGTCGACTTATAGATGTGCCGGACCAGCAGTGCCCGCCCATTGGAGAGCCCTAGTGCCAGCACCGGCTTGACCAAGTCCTGGGCAACCGAAACCACCTGAGTACCCGAGGGAATCGGCAAAGCCTGCCGACTCAGCTCCGTACCATCCTTGACCCTGAAAAAGACCAGATCGCCCGCCGGGGTGATCTGCATGCCGACTTCGTTCTGTTCCTCCACGCTAAGCACAAGTGGCGCTCCGGCCTGTTGTAGCCAGGCAGGTGTCTGTACGGCCTCGGCTGTCAGCGTAGTCCCTTTGAAGAGCGGCAGGACCACATAGGCCAGGTAGAAGAAGATCAGAGTGATCGCCGCCAGCACGGCCAACCCACCGACCAGCACGTACCACCGCGTGAAACGATCCATGCTGGCTCGCCAGCGGCGCTTGCGACGCATCGCAGGCGTATCGAAATCGATGCGTGCAGGGGATCGGGTTTGGTTCATGAATAGGAAGCCTGGTCCTTCGTCGCGCAGAGCCTAAAGACGAGATATGACAATCAGATGACAGTAATAAGACATGCCAATGCCCACCCGTGCAGAACACGGGCGGGCAACTGTAAAAGAAGCCGGGCTCAGAAGCCCAGATCTTTCCTGGCTTTTTCGGCAACCTTGGCCGGAATCGGAATATAACCGTCCTTCACGACTGCCTCTTGCCCTGTCTTGGACAGCACCATCTTCAGGAACTCGCTCTCCATTGGACTTAGGGGCTTGTTGGGTGCCTTGTTCACATAGATATAAAGGAAGCGGGACAGTGGATAACTACCGTTCAGGGCATTCTGCTCAGTGTCTTCCACATACTTATCCGATCCTCTTTTAGCCAACGGTACGGTTCGTACGCTGGATGTCTTGTACCCGATACCGGAATAACCGACGCCGTTAAGCGACTGGCTAATGGATTGCACGACCGAAGCGGAGCCCGGCTGCTCATTCACGTTTGGCTTGAAGTCACCCTTGCACAGCGCTTCTTCCTTGAAATATCCGTACGTGCCGGATACCGAATTTCGGCCAAACAACTGAATAGGCCGGTTGGCCCACTCGCCCGTCATGCCCAGGTCACCCCAGGTTCTGATGTCCTGTTTGCCACCGCAGAGCAGTGTGGATGAAAAGATGGCATCCACCTGTTCGATAGTCAGCCCCTTGATGGGGTTGTCTTTGTGGACAAACAGCGCCAGCGCATCCACTGCCACCGGGACCGCAGTCGGTCGGTAGCCATATTTCTGCTCGAACGCCTGAACCTCAGAATCCTTCATCCTGCGACTCATTGGTCCCAGGTTGGAAGTACCCTCGGTCAGGGCTGGGGGGGCCGTCGAGGAACCGGCCGCCTGCACTTGAATGTTTACACTGGGATAATTGCGCTTGTAGGTCTCGGCCCACAGAGTCATGAGGTTCGCGAGAGTATCCGAACCGACACTGGACAGGTTGCCCGATACCCCACTGGCCTTCTGGTAATCCGGAAGCGCCGGGTCGATGGCCGCTACAGCAGTCGTTGCGCTGAGTCCCACAGCGGCAAACGTCATGGCGGCCATCAGCCTTTTGAATCTCATACCACATTCCTTGCAAGAATGATTGGGTGGCGCCCATTAGCGATAAGTGGGCATTGAGCCACTATATGACCAAAATATGAACATATTGTGACGCCATCCAAGCCCATGGGCCGCCGCGCCCATCCTATTAGGTGCACAGTGCACCATCGTAGCGCCTGCCTGCTGTGCTCAGGCGCCTGTACAGCACAGATTCTTCCCTCAGTTTCTAGCCGATCAGGCCACTTTCAGCGTGTTGACACCCTCCGGCGCGAACCTTGCTTGCCTAGCTATCGACCTCTGGCCGTCCAAGGAGATACCCCATGGCTCATGCGCTTCCTTCGCACGCCGCCTCCGTTACGCCATCGGCAGTCGCCGCCCCACTCCCCCGCGCCAAACTGATCGCTGCTGCCAGCCTGGGTAACGGGCTGGAGATGTTCGATTTTACCGTCTTCAGTTTTTTCGCCAGTCTCATCGGCCAGTTGTACTTTCCCTCGGATACACCCTACGGCTCGCTGCTCATGGCCGTTGCTGTCTTTGGCGTTGGCTTTGTGATGCGCCCCCTGGGTAGCATGGTCCTGGGTGCCTATGCCGACCGTGCCGGACGCAAGGCGGCCATGCTGCTGACCATTCTGCTCATGGGATTGGGCAGCCTGTTTATCGCCTTGACTCCTACCCATGCCCAGATCGGGATCTTCGCCCCCCTGCTCCTGCTGGTTGGACGACTGTTACAAGGCTTCTCAGCCGGTGGCGAGATTGGGGCAGCCACCGCGTTACTATTGGAATCAGCCAGCCGGGGTCGGCGCGGCTTTTATGTCAGTTGGCAGGTCATCAGCCAGGGCGGCAGCTCCCTATTGGGCGCCATGCTGGCTGCGATCCTGCACGGCTCGCTCAGCGGAGAGGCGCTGCATAGCTGGGGTTGGCGCGTACCCTTTCTGATCGGTCTACTGATTATTCCGGTTGGCCTCTACATCCGAGCCCACGTTGATGAAACCTACCAGCCACAAAGCGCTGACAAGCCAGAAGCCGCCCCGGTCATGGCTTTTCTGCGTAGCCATACCCGAGGGTTCCTGCTGGGTCTTTTGA
Source organism: Pseudomonas sp. WAC2 (assembly GCF_030403525.1). NCBI lineage: Bacteria > Pseudomonadati > Pseudomonadota > Gammaproteobacteria > Pseudomonadales > Pseudomonadaceae > Pseudomonas > Pseudomonas sp. WAC2. The sequence continues at coordinate 471,048 of NZ_JAUEPD010000003.1, read as the reverse complement.
TCATCATGTCGGCCACGCTGATGACCTACATCATCCTGTTCTACATGCCGACGTACACCACCCGGGTCTCGCACCTTTCAGCCACAACGGCCTACTGGATGGGTACCGCCAGCAGTGCTGTCCTGATGATATCCGCCCTGTTCGCAGGGCTTGCGGCCGACCGCTTCGGCCACCACAAACGTCTGGCCGCTGTTGCCCTGGTGGTTGCCATTCTGGCTATCTACCCTGCCTTTGCCTGGCTGGACTCACCCGATACACAGGGGCTGGCTCTGCTGTGCCGCCTGATCGTCGTTGCCGCTCTTGGCATGAACATGACGGCCGGTCTACTGCTTATCAGCGAGTCCCTGCCCCGCCCGGTCCGGGCGACCGGTCTTGCCATGACCTATGCCATCGGCGTCACCCTGTTCGGTGGCACGGCACAGTTCATCGTGACCTGGCTGCTGCAAGTCACACAAGCTCCACTGGCACCTGCCTGGTACCTGATCAGCATGCTATGCATCGGACTGATCGGCCTGCTGGCCTTCCAGGAGCGTCACCTCGACTGATCTTGCAGTGCTCCCATATAAGGAATCCGCCATGCCTATTGAAACGCTTCATCGTGATGACACGACCTTGAGAATCGAAGACTTTCTACCCGACATGGTCAACCTCCGGCGGGATATCCACCAGCATCCTGAGTTGGGCTACGAAGAGCATCGCACCAGTGATCTGGTGGCCGCCTCGCTAAAGGCCTGGGGATACGAAGTCCACCGAGGGCTGGGCGGCACCGGCGTGGTTGGCACGCTCAGGGTCGGCTCGGGCAGCAAGCGACTTGGCATCCGCGCAGACATGGACGCCTTGCCCATTGTAGAAGCCACCGGTCTGCCCTATGCCAGTGCCAATGCCGGCCGGATGCACGCCTGCGGGCATGACGGTCACACCACAACCCTGCTGACAGCGGCCCGCTATCTGGCTGAGACACGCGCCTTTGACGGCACCCTTCATCTGATTTTTCAACCGGCCGAGGAAGGACTTGGCGGCGCATTGCGGATGATCGAAGACGGCTTATTCGACCTCTTTCCCTGCGATGCCGTGTTTGGCTTCCATAACATGCCGGGCGTACCGGCCGGCCACTTCTGCTTTGTAGAAGGACCGGCCATGGCCTCCGCCGATACTGCCGACCTGCGTATTGTCGGCCAGGGTGGTCATGGCGCCGTACCGCACAAGGCCGTCGACCCTGTGGTCGCCAGTGCCTCGACGATCATGGCGTTGCAAAGCATCGTGTCGCGCAATATCGATCCGCTGGAAACAGCAGTCATCAGCATTGGCAGTATTCATGGCGGCCATGCCAATAACGTCATTCCCGATGCGGTAGACATGAAGCTGACGATTCGCGCCTTCAGCAACAGCGTGCGCGATCAGCTGGAGCAGCGTATCCGCGCGGTTACCCAAGCCCAGGCGGAAAGCTTTGGCGCGACTGCCCAGCTGGATTACCGTCGCGGCTATCCGGTACTGGTCAACCATACCCAGGAAACTGCGTTTGCACGGTCAGTCGCAGAAGAGTGTTTTGGCAGCCAGTCCATCGTGCCGAATTTTGCGCCTATCAGCGCCAGCGAGGATTTCGCCTATATGCTTGAGCGGTGTCCGGGGTGTTATCTGTTCATTGGCAATGGCAACAGCGCCAGCCTGCACAACCCCGCCTACGACTTCAATGACGCCCTACTGCCCATTGGAGCACGCTACTGGGCCAAGCTTGCCGAACGCTACCTCGTCTGAGGCAGCGTTCGAGTACGTGAAGGATCAGGCCGCAACCGGTACGACACGGCGCTCTTGGCTAAGCAGCCAGGTGCCCACCAGCATGCCCAGAATGGCTAGGCCGACCACGTAATAGGCCGGCCCCAACGGGTGCTGCTTGAGCATCAGCGTCACGATCATCGGCGTCAGGCCGCCAAAGATGGCATATGCCAGGTTATAGGAGAACGACAGGCCCGAGAAACGTACCTCGGCCGGGAACGCCAGTACCATGACACGCGGTACGCTCCCGATCACCCCAACTGACAAGCCTGCCAGCGCATACAGCGGGAACAGCCATTCCGGATGCGTCTTTAGGCTGGCGTACATCGTCCAGGATATGATTCCCAGGAGCGCACCGCCGATCAAAAAGATCCGTCCGCTGCCAAAGCGGTCGGACAGCGAGCCCGATATGATGCAACCCACGGTCAGGAACACGATTGCCAGGCTATTGGCTCTGAGCGCTACCGCGGCAGAGAAGCCATATTGAGTCTGCAACAGCGTGGGCGTCATGAGAATAACGACCACGATACCGGCGGTCAGCATCCAGGTCAGCAGCATGGATACGACAACGGCTCCCCGGTGATCACGCAGGACCGCCTTGAGCGGCACTTCACTGGCCAGCGACTTGCGTAGCTGAAGCTCGGCGAAGACCGGGGTCTCATGCAGCCAACGGCGTAAATACACCGAGAATAATCCGAATACGCCGCCGATCAGGAAAGGAAAACGCCACGCATAGTCGTGCACCTCAACGGGCGTAAACACGGTATTGATCAGCGTCGCCATGAGCGAGCCGAGCAGGATGCCAAAGGTTAACCCGGCCGTCAGCGTACCGCAGGCATAGCCCACATGACGATTCGGGACATGTTCGGCCACGAATACCCACGCACCCGGCACCTCACCGCCAATAGCAGCCCCCTGGATGATGCGCAACAGCAACAGTAGCAGCGGTGCAGCAATGCCGATCTGGGCGTATGTTGGCATCAGGCCCATACCCAGCGTGGGCAGTGCCATCATGAAGATGCTGAGCGTAAACATCTTCTTGCGTCCTAAGAGATCGCCAAAGTGGGCCATGATCACGCCCCCCAGCGGACGTGCCAGATAGCCCGCGGCAAAGATGCCGAAGGTCTGGATCTGGCGCAGCCACTCGGGCATCTCGGCAGGAAAGAACAACTTGCTTACTACGGCGGCGAAAAACACGAAGATCACGAAGTCGTAAAATTCGAGCGCGCCACCCAAGGCGGACAGGGAAAGGGTCTTATAGTCACTGCGCCCTAACGGGCGTGATTCGGGCAAGGCGGAATGGGATTGCGGTCTCATGGCTCAAGTCTCGTTAGAATTATATGCACACGTTCGCGCTAGACCGTGGAACCTGGACAAGCAGGGTTTTCCCGCACACAGGTTCGAGCTACACCGGTGAACGTCTCCCCCTAGTTAAGCAGGGAGGCCGTAAATCCGCACGAGGCGGAGACGAGACATTAATACAAGAGCGAGAACCAGGGAAATGAAAAGCCGTGTGAGCACTGGGCCGTGATACGTTCGCTCCGTCATCTTGTGGACAACATTGCGAACCTGGCCCGAACCGGTTGAACGCAAACCATCACCTGTGTAGCCATGACACGGCCCGGTCGGGTCTGTCATGTGCAAACCTGCACGATATCAAATTCAAATACCGACGCCCAAGCCGTTCGGCGAATTTATTTAAACTGTCAACACCCTGTCGTACCTGACTGGCACAGTCTATATACTGCCCAGGATCAGACGACATTCGACACGCCCGGTCAGGTTGGCCATATTCTTGCTTTAAAAGGTCTCCCAGCCATCAAAATTGAAAAGGGCTCCAGGGGCGCCCCGCGCATGATTGAAGAACTCGAACAAGAAGATCCAATACCTCAAGGCGATCTGGCCATGCAGATCACCGCACTCCCACGCGAAACGAACGGGTTTGGCGATATCTACGGCGGCTGGCTCGTCGCCCAGATGGACCTGGCCGGCACGTCCATGGCCAGTCGAATCGCTCAGGGTCGTGTCGCCACGGTTGCTATCGACCGCATGGCATTTCTCGTCCCGGTTCCGGTGGGTGCGCAGCTTTCTTTCTATACCCAGGCGCTGGAAGTCGGTCGTAGTTCGATTCGCATGATGGTTGAAGTTTGGAGCGATGATCCTCTCTCCAACGAATGGAGCAAGGTGACCGAAGCCGCCTTCGTTTTTGTCGCCATCGACGGCAGCGGCCGTACCCGCTCCGTTCCTCGCCGCTAGATTCTGCGAAAAAAGCGGGCAGCCAAGGGTGCTTTTTGTTAAGCGCCCTATGCAAAGCACGTCACGCTTGGTAGCAAATTGCCCACTCTAGACGCAACGGTTGCCACAGGTAACCGTTCGTCTCGGTAACAAATACCGCTGGGTCATCAATTCTTCTAAATGTTCAAACGGTCACATTTGCCGCCTTGTTCTAGAGGGCTTCGCTCTTTAGGATGCGCACCATTACTCATGTGCGCAATTTGCTGCACATCGAGCTGTGCAATGAATTGCACAGAATTTCGTGGGGACGATTGGCCTGGATGGCCGCTCACTATCGCTCCCCCTAGAGCAATGGATGCTTCAGCAAGGTCACGGAATGACGTTCTCCAGTTCACTCGCTACGCATTATCTGGCCCTGGCCGAACAGCCCATCGAAGCGGGCAACTTCGGCGGCGAGGACGCGCGATATTCCAGCGAGTATGAACAGCTCGAAGCCGAGCTAGCCAAAGCCTCCTCCCTTCATCAAAGCGGCCAGATCGATTGGCAGATGATTTGTGACGGCAGCGAAGCACTGCTGCGTACCCAATCCAAAGACCTGCGTGTAGCCGCCTGGCTGGTCTGGGCCTTGTATCAGCGCGAGCGCTTCACTGGCTTGCAGGCAGGTATCGCCTTGTTTCATGCCCTGTGCACCCAGCATTGGGATGCGCTACATCCACGCAAGGTACGTACGCGCGGTGCGGCCCTGGGCTGGCTGCTGACGCGTCTGGAGCCTGTACTGTCGGACTGCGCGCCAACCTCCGAACAGCTCCCGCTGTTCCAGCAACTGATAGAGCACCTGAAGGCACTGGATGCCTGCCTGTCCACACATCTAGGCGAAGAGGCTCCCTTGTTACTGCCGCTGTGCCGGCGGGTAGACGATCAGGTAAAGCGTGCCGGTCAGACGGCGACCCCAACGACAGCATCCAACGCCCCTTCGGTTGCACCCACGCTGGCTTCGTCTTCATCCAACGTGCCAACCGGGCCGATCGAAAACGACAGGGATGCCCATAAGGCCCTTCGCGCCCAGCAGGACAGCGCTCGTCACCTGTGCACCTGGTGGACCCGGCAAAAGGCGACGGACATTCGTCCGCTACGTCTGAATCGTGCCCTGCTGTGGCTGGGCATCGACAGCGTACCCGAGCACAACGCCGAACAGATCACGGCGCTTCGTGGACTTCCCACCGACAAGATCGCCTCCTATAAGGAGCGCTTCGAGCAAGGTCAGCATGCTGAATTGCTGGTGGATCTGGAGGCCAGCCTGGCACGTGCACCCTTCTGGTTCGATGGGCAACGCCTGGCCTGGGAATGCCTACAGGCATTAGGCGCTGAAGCCTCCCTGAAAGAAGTCGAAATGCCCTTCGCCCTCTTTCTGGCCCGCGTACCTGGCATCGTGGAGCTGCGCTTCCATGACGGTCAGCCCTTTGCCGATGCCGAAACACGCGCCTGGATCAGCGCCCATGTCATCCCACATACCCAGGCTCCCAGCGCGCCACGCGAGGCGGCTTCGAATAGCGGCAACAATCGTCCCGCCTGGGACGAAGCACTGGCTGCCCTGCTGCCTACCCTGCGAAAGGATGGACTCAAGCACGCGGTTCAAACGCTCAAGCAAGGTATGACTACCGCCCAAGGTGGCCGTGAACGCTTTTTCTGGCAGCTCACCATGGCACGCCTCTGCTTCCAGGCCAAGAAATACGATCTGGCCAAGACCCAGTTACAAACGCTCGATGAGACGCTGCAACGCAGCGGTCTGGCCGAGTGGGAACCCGAACTCGCCCTGGATGTTTTGCAGCTGCTTTACCAGTGCTGCGAACTGCTGCCTCAGAACCCTGGAGTACGAGACTACAAGGACGAGCTTTACCGCAGGTTGTGCCACATCGATCTCGAAGTGGTACTTGATTGAGGCCGCACGGCCCTCACACAGAAAGGAGAAATGCCATGGCCAAAGAAGGCTCGGTAGCCCCAAAGGAACGCATCAACGTCACCTTCAAACCCGCCACTGGCAATGTTCAGGAAGAACAGGAACTGCCTCTGAAGCTAATGGTTCTGGGCGACTTTACCCAGCGCGCAGACGATCGCAAGGTCGAGGATCGCAAGCCGATCAGCATCGACAAGAACAACTTCGATGAAGTCCTGGGCAAACAGGAACTGACGCTGAACCTGAGCGTACCGAACCGCCTGCAGGATGATGCGCAAGGTGAAGAGCTGGGCGTCAGCCTGAACATCAATACGATGAAGGACTTCAACCCTGCCAACATCGTGGATCAGGTGCCGGAGCTGAAGAAACTGATGGAACTGCGTGATGCCCTCGTCGCGCTGAAAGGCCCGCTGGGTAACGCCCCTGCTTTCCGCAAGGCCATCGAAAGCGTACTGGCGGACGATGACTCCCGCGAACGCGTACTGGGCGAACTCGGTTTGGCCGCCAAAGCCGACCAGGACGCTTGAACCAAGGACAAGGAAGAGTTCAGATGAGTACCAATACCGCTCTCGAAGCGACTCAAGTGACAGGCGAAGCCGGCATTCTTGACCGCATCATCGCCGAGACCAAGCTCACGCCAGATGACGAAGCCTATGGCATCGCCAAGCGTGGCGTATCTGCCTTCATCGAAGAGCTGCTCAAGCCGCAGAACGAAAAAGAGCCGGTCAAGAAGGCCTTGGTAGACCGCATGATCGCCGAGATCGATGCCAAGCTCAGCCGCCAGATGGACGAAATCCTTCACCACGCCGAGTTCCAATCGCTGGAGTCCTCCTGGCGTGGTCTGCAGATGCTGGTCGACCGCACCGATTTCCGTGAGAACAACAAGGTCGAGATCCTGAACGTATCCAAGCAGGACCTGCTGGAAGACTTCGAGGACTCGCCGGAAATCGTTCAGTCCGGCCTGTACAAGCACATCTATACAGCCGAATACGGCCAGTTCGGTGGCGAGCCGGTTGGCGCGATCATTGCCAACTATTTCTTCGACCCGAGCTCTCCGGACGTGAAGACCATGCAGCATGTGGCCAGCGTTGCGGCCATGGCGCATGCGCCCTTCGTTGCGGCAGCCGGTCCGAAGTTCTTTGGTCTAGAGGCGTTTACAGGTCTGCCCGACCTGAAAGACATGAAAGATCACTTCGAGGGCCCGCAATTCACCAAGTGGCAGAGCTTCCGCGAGCAGGAAGACTCCCGTTATGTAGGCCTGACCCTGCCCCGCTTCCTGCTGCGTACGCCCTATGACCCGGAAGAAAACCCGGTCAAGAGCTTTGTCTACAAGGAAAACGTCTCCAGCAGCCACGAGCATTACCTGTGGGGCAACACCGCGTATGCCTTCGCGACTCGCTTGACCAGCAGCTTCGCCAAATTCCGCTGGTGTCCGAACATCATCGGCCCCCAGAGCGGTGGCGCGGTAGAAGATCTACCCCTGCATCACTTTGAAAGCATGGGTGAAATCGAGACCAAGATTCCGACCGAAGTGCTGGTTTCCGATCGCCGCGAGTACGAGCTGGCTGAGGAAGGCTTCATCGCGCTGACCATGCGCAAGGGTAGCGATAACGCGGCATTCTTCTCTGCCAACTCCGTACAGAAGCCGAAGTTCTTTGGTAACAGCGAAGAAGGCAAGAACGCCGAGATGAACTACAAGCTGGGCACCCAACTGCCCTACCTGTTCATCGTCAGCCGTCTGGCGCACTACCTGAAGGTCTTGCAGCGCGAGCAGCTGGGCAGCACCAAGGAACGTACCGACCTTGAGCTTGAGCTGAACAAGTGGATCCGTCAGTACGTGGCTGACCAGGAAAACCCCAGTGCTGAAGTTCGCGGTCGCCGTCCTCTGCGCGCTGCCAGCATCAAGGTCACCGAGGTGGATGGCGAGCCGGGCTGGTACCGTGTCGGCCTGAGCGTGCGTCCGCACTTCAAGTACATGGGCGCGGATTTCACGCTGTCCCTGGTTGGCAAGCTGGACAAAGAGTGAGCAGGAGCCAGGTGATGAGCTACGGCAGTCTGTTCGAGCGTCTTTCCGGGGAAGCGGATCAACGTACCCGCCTGACTCGGGAGCAAGCCGTTACGGCATCGGTCGCCTCTCATCTGGCTAAAATGCTCAGCACCCGTGCGGGCAGCGTGCAAACGCAGCCCGACTATGGGTTGCCCGATCTGAACGACATGCGCCTGTCCCTGCATGATTCGCTGAATCAGGCACGTGTCGCTATCGAACGTTTTATCGACGCCTACGAGCCCCGTTTATCCAGCGTTCGAGTGTTATCCCTGCCCCGCAGTCATGATCCGCTGACCCTGAGCTTTATTCTCGAAGGCTGGCTGGACGTGGACGGGATCAAGAAGCAGGTCAGTTTTACCGCACGCCTGGATGGCAGCGGACAAGTGAAGGTCAGCTAAGGAAAGCACATGTCGTTCAACCACTATTACCAGAGCGAGCTGTCCGCGCTACGGCAGCTGGGCAAGCGCTTCTCCGAGCGCAGCCCGGCCCTGGCACCGTTCCTGGGTCAGAGCGGCCGGGATCCGGATGTCGAACGCCTGATGGAAGGCTTTGCCTTTTTGACCGGACGCCTGCGCCAGAAGCTCGACGACGAGTTGCCAGAGCTGACCCACTCCCTGATGCATCTGCTGTGGCCAAACTACATGCGTCCGCTACCGGCGTTCAGCATGCTTCAGTTCGACCCGCTCAAGCGTCCCGGTGGAGCCATTACCGTTGCACGCAACACGCCAGTGGAAGCGCGTCCGGTACAGGACGTAAGCTGCCGCTTCCGGACCTGTTTTGCTACGGACGTGCTACCGCTGGACCTGTCCGCACTGGAGTATTCCGCTAAAGGCGAAGGTGCCCTGCTCAACCTGCGCCTGACCCTGAGCGCCGAAGGCCACCTGGGCGATATCGGCCTCAAACGCCTACGCCTGCATCTGGCCGGTGAGCGTTACATCAGCCAGACCTTGTACCTGGCACTGCTGCGTCATCTGGAAGGTGTCCAGCTGATACCGCTGGATGCCGACAACAAGCCGGTCAAGTCTCCCGACGATACGCCGATCCAGTTCAAGCTGGGGGCTGACCGACTGCGTGCGGTAGGTGTCGACGAGGAAGAAGCGCTGATCCCTTACCCGCACAATACCTTTCGGGGTTACCGCTTCCTGCAGGAGTACTTTGCCTTCCAGGACAAGTTCCTGTTCGTCGAGCTTGATGGGCTGAGCATCGTCAATGCGCTGCCTCAAGAGATCATCAAGAAGACGCGCGGCCTGGAGCTACGCTTCGATCTGCGCAAGGTGGGCAGCCAGCGTCTTCGCCCCACCCGTGACAACGTACGCCTCTATTGCACGCCGATCGTAAACCTGTTCAACCATGACGCCCTCCCCATCCGCCTGGATGGCAAGCAGGACGAGTACCTGTTGCTGCCGGCCGAATACGATACCGAGCACTGCGGCGTCTATTCCGTTGAGCGCGTGACCGGCTGGCGACCCGGCGGCATGGGCTATGAAGACTATGTGCCGTTCGAGTCTTTCGAGCACGATGCAAGCTTCGATGTGCCCAAGGCGCGCCCGCATTACAGCGTGCGCCAGCGTACCTCGATCCTGCATGACGGCGTCGACACGTATCTATCGTTCGGCATTCAGGAGTCAGGTAGTCGCTTTGGTGATGCCGTAGCCCAGGAGCGTCACGAGACGCTGTCTATCGAGCTTGTCTGCACCAACCAGAACTTGCCGTTGCAGCTCAAGCTGGGCGACATCTGCCTGCCTAGCGAAGACACGCCGGAGTTCTTGAGCTTTCGCAATATCACTACCGCGACACCGTGCTATGCGCCGCCACTGTCGCGTGATTTCCTGTGGAAGCTCATTTCCAATATGTCGCTGAATTACCTGTCGCTCTCCGATGTAGAGGCGCTCAAGGTGATTCTCGAAACTTACGACCTGCCGCGCTACTACGACCAGCATGCGGAAAAGATCAGCCGCCGCCAGCTGGGCGCTCTGAAAAGCATCAACCACAAGCCGGTTGACCGGCTTCACCGCGGGCTACCTGTCCGCGGCATCAGCACCGAGCTGACCATGGATCCCGAGGGCTTTCTGGGCGAAGGCGACCTGTTTGTCTTCGCCTCGGTCCTCAATGAATTTTTCGCGTTGTACGCCAGCCTCAATTCCTACCATGAGCTGCGCGTGAAAAGCACACAAGGAGAGGTGTACCAATGGACGCCGCGCATGGGGCAACAGCCCTTGCTTTGAGCTCGCTGAGCTGCGGTATCCGTGAGTACACCCTCTTTCAGGGCATACAGCGGGTACTGGAGAAGCTCAGACAGAACAATCCCCACCTGGATGACGAAGCGCTCTACGACCGCCTCGAATTTCAGGCCAACCCAAGCCTGGGTTTTCCGGGTAGCGATATCGATCGCATCGAGTTCTTCGAAGAAGACGGTGAGATGCGCGCGCGGATGCGCCTGAACCTGGTCAGCCTGGCGGGTGCCGGCTCGCCCTTGCCTGCGTTTTATAGCGAGCAGGCATTGGGGGATGGCCCCTCCGGTAATCCGACCCGCGAGTTTCTGGATCTTTTCAATCATCGCTTCCAGCGCCTGTTGCTGCCGATCTGGCGTAAATATCGATACAACGCCAGCTTTCAACGTGGCGCTGTGGATAACTTTTCCGCACAGCTGTTCGCCCTGATCGGCCTGCGTGGCGAGACGATTCGCCAGTCGCAGGAACTCAACTGGAAGCGCCTGCTGCCCTATCTAGGACTGCTGAGCCTGCGCGCCCACTCGGCGGCGCTGATCGAAGCGGTGCTGCGCTACTACTTCAAGCATGCCGCCATGCATATCGAGCAGTGCATCGAGCGTCAGGTGCAGATCTCTACCGATCAACAGAACCGCCTGGGCCTGGGCAACAGCACCCTGGGCGAGAACCTGGTGCTGGGGCAGCAGGTGCGTGATCGCAGCGGCAAGTTTCGTATTCATATCCGCGAGCTGGACTGGAACCGCTTCCACGAATTTCTTCCCATTGGCGCAGGTTATGCGCCGCTATGCGCCCTGGTGCGCTTCACGTTGCGCGATCCGCTGGACTACGACCTGCGTCTGGAATTGCGCACCGATGCCATCCGCGAGCTGCGGCTTGGCGCCGATAACCCGTGCCGCCTGGGTTGGACCAGCTGGCTTGGCCATGAACATGCGGACGGCGTCGTAACGCTGGCCGGCAAGACTCATTAAGGACTGATGACATGATCAACGTTGACCTGCAACAGTTGGTACAGGCACTGGATGCCGACACCCGCCGCGACCTGGAACAGGCCGCCCAACGCTGCCTGACCCGTGGGGGCAGCAAGATCCTGGTCGAAGACCTGATGCTAAATCTGTTGGAGCGTACCGACAGCTTGCTGGCTCGCGCCCTGCAGGATGCAGGCATCGAATCGGGTGAGCTGGCGCGCACTCTGCAACCTCGCGGAGAAGCCAGCGAGTCCCGTAATCCGGTCTTTTCAGCGGAGCTGGTGCAGTGGCTTCAGGATGCCCTGCTGGTGGCTAGCCTGGAGCTGGGTCAGAGCCACATCGACCCCGCCGCGCTTATCCTGGCTCTGCTGCGCAATCCGATGCGTTATGCGGGTACGCAGTACCAGCCCTTAATCGCCAAGCTTGATGCCGAGCGTCTACGCGACTATGCCCAGTCCCAGAAACCGCAGGCTGCATCGGCACAGGCGGCTTCTGGCGAGTCCTTCCTGGCACGCTTTACCCATAACTTTACGCAGCAGGCCCGTGATGGGAAGCTCGATCCAGTCCTGTGCCGCGATGAATCCATTCGCCAGATGATCGATATCCTGGCCCGTCGCCGCAAGAACAACCCCATCGTGGTGGGCGAAGCGGGCGTGGGCAAGACTGCTATCGTCGAAGGTCTGGCGCTGCGTATCGCCGCCAGTGAAGTGCCGGAAGCCCTCAAAGGCGTCGAGCTGCTATCCCTGGACCTGGGCCTGCTACAGGCTGGCGCCAGCGTCAAAGGTGAATTCGAGCGCCGTCTGCAAGGCGTGATTGATGAAGTCAAAGCGTCGCCCAAACCGATCATTCTCTTCATTGACGAAGCCCACACACTGATTGGTGCCGGCGGCCAGGCAGGTGGCTCTGATGCGGCTAACTTGTTGAAGCCTGCGCTGGCGCGTGGCGAACTGCGCACCGTGGCCGCCACGACCTGGAGCGAGTACAAAAAGTATTTCGAAAAAGACCCGGCCCTGGCGCGCCGTTTCCAGCCGGTCAAGCTGCTGGAGCCGACTGTTACAGAAGCCGTTACCATCCTGCGCGGCCTGGCTTCCGTTTATGAGAAAAGTCATGGCATCTACCTGCGTGACGATGCCGTCGTAGCTGCTGCGGAGCTGTCCGCACGCTATCTGGCCGGACGTCAGCTACCCGACAAAGCGGTCGATGTGCTCGACACTGCCTGCGCCCGTGTGCGTATCAGCTTGGCCGCTGCGCCAGAAGCCGTCGAGCGCCTACGCAGCGAAATCGCCCAGGGCGAGCGCCAGTTTGCTGCGCTGAGCCGTGATCAGGAGTCCGGCCTTGCCATTGACGGAGAAGCGTTGAACCGTCTGCAAGACCGTCTGGCGGAAGCCCAGGACGAATTGGCGCAACTGGAGACGCGCTGGAGCACCCAGCGTGATCTGGCCACTCGCCTTTTGACGCTTCGCCAGCAATGCGCTGAAGCACGCATGAAGCAAGGCAGCATAGCTGCCGAAAGCGATACAGCCGAAGAAGTTGACCTGCCCGCACTGGAGCAGGCGCTGGCAGCCGTTCAGGCTGAGCTTTCAGCCGCCCAGGCGGAAGAGCGCCTGGTCAGCTTTGAGGTCTGCCCGCGCCTGGTAGCCGAAGTAATCAGCCATTGGACAGGCGTACCCCTGTCCCAGCTGGCTCGCGAGCACAATACGAAGGTTGCCCGCTTCGCCGATGATCTGGGCGCACGCGTTCGCGGCCAGAGTCAGGCCATTGAGGTGCTCAATCGGGCCATGCGCGCAGCCGCTGCGGGTTTGAACAATCCCGATGCACCTGTCGGCGTATTTCTGCTGGTAGGGCCCAGCGGCGTAGGCAAGACCGAAACGGCATTGGGTCTCGCGGACCTGCTGTATGGTGGCGAGCGCTTCTTGACCGTGATCAACATGTCCGAATTCCAGGAAAAGCACACGGTTTCTCGTCTGATCGGCGCACCGCCCGGCTATGTTGGCTATGGCGAGGGTGGCATGCTGACCGAGGCTGTACGTCAGAAGCCTTATTCTGTCGTCTTGCTGGATGAGGTCGAGAAAGCCGATCCGGACGTTCTGAATCTGTTCTATCAGATCTTCGACAAAGGCGTTGCCAATGACGGCGAAGGCCGCGAGATCGATTTCCGCAATATCCTCTTCCTGCTGACCTCCAACCTGGCCAGCGACCGTATCGCCAGCCTGTGCGAAGAGGGCCAGCGTCCGCCCGTCGATGAGCTGGAACAGGCCATTCGCCCTGCACTGACCCGCCACTTCAAGCCGGCCTTGCTGGCCCGTATGCGCGTTGTCCCCTACTACCCCGTAGGTGGCGACGTGCTGCGTGAGCTGGTAGGCGTGAAGCTGGAGCGCCTTGGCCAGCGTCTGGCCCGCCGTCAATTGACGCTGAGCCACAGTGAAGCGCTGGTCAATCATCTGACCGAACGCTGCACCCAGAGCGACAGTGGTGCCCGCCTGATCGATCACCTGCTTGACCAGCACCTGCTTCCCCGCATCGCCGACCGTTTGCTGGAAGCCATGGCGGCAGGGGAAACATTGACCCGCGTACACGCCACGCTGGATGGCAATGGTGCAGTCATGTGTGAGTTTGCCTGAGGTGGTCGCAATGCTTCCCGAAGCCATTCAGCCCTTGCGCCCGACCGAAGTGCTGCTTCAGCGCTTTGCGCGTCTGGCACAGGAGGCCAGTCGCGACAGCTTGCTGGGAGAGCTGATCGAAGCGGCTGCCCAGCTCTCTCAGGCTGATCTCTGTCAGCTGTATCTTCTGGACGCCACGCATACATCGCTGAACCTGTCAGCAGCCTGGCTGGATGAGCAGCGTCAGTCCTGCCACGACGATAGCCTGCCCGCCGATTACGACGGCCAGCTGTTGCAATACTGCCTGTTCCAGAATCGCCCGCTGGCTCTGACCGAGCTTCACCCCAGCCTGCATGCCGTCGATTTTCTACCAGCAGGTTATACCTGGAAAAGCCTACTGTGCCTGCCGCTGGCCGATGCACAAGGCAGCGTACAAGGTGTCATGGTGTGCGCGACACACCGTACCCGCGACCTGGAGACTCTGAGTGGCCTGCTCTCGCCGCTGGGCACCTTTGCCATCGCTCAGCTCAACCTGTTGCAGCGCCTGCAGACATCCGAGCCGGAAACCGCTCCGGTAGTCGAGTCGGTCAAGCCGTGCGCCAGTGGATACGGCATGATTGGTGACAGCGTCGCGATGCGTGGCGTATACCAGCTGATCAGTAAGGTGCTGCATAACCCGGTCACGGTATTACTGACCGGCGAAACCGGCACAGGCAAGGAACTGGTTGCCCGCGCGATTCATGACTGTGGTGCTCGCCGTACTCAGGCGTTCGTGGTTCAGAATTGTGCGGCACTGCCGGAAAGTCTGCTCGAAAGCGAGCTGTTCGGCTACCGCAAAGGAGCCTTTACCGGTGCCGACCGGGATCGCCAAGGCCTGTTTGACGCTGCCAATGGCGGCACCCTGTTTCTGGACGAGATCGGCGATATGCCCCTGACGCTCCAGGCCAAGCTTCTGCGCGTACTGCAGGAAGGCGAAGTACGTCCGCTCGGCTCTACCGAGACGCACAAGGTCGATGTTCGCATCATTGCCGCGACCCATCGCGATCTTTACAACCAGGTGCTACAGGGCAATTTCCGTGAGGATCTGTATTACCGCCTCACGCACTTCCCCATCGAGCTACCAGCACTGCGTGAGCGTGGCGATGATATTCCCCGGCTAGCCCGCCATTTTGCCGAGAACGCCTGCTCCTTTTTGCAGCGCGAGCCCTGCCGCTGGACAGAGGCCGCCCTGGATCGTCTGGCGGGCTATGCCTTTCCAGGCAATGTCCGGGAACTCAAAGGCCTCGTTGAACGCGCGGTTCTGCTGTGCGATGGCAATGAATTACGACCTGAACATTTTCCGCTGCGCCAGGAGACGATGCCTGAAGTCGGCCTGACCCTGCGCGAGCGGATGGACCAGCTGGAGCGCGGACTCGTCATTGACTGCCTGCGCAAGAACAATGGCAACCAGACCCACGCCGCCCGTGAGCTCGGTCTGCCACGCCGCACGCTGCTGTACCGCATGGAGCGGCTGAATATCAGCCCGACTGACCTATGAGCCGGTCCATGCCCGTTTTACCCATTTCACACCCCTACACGCATCACTTGAGGTAGCCAACATGCCCACTCGACTCTGGATCGCCGCTCTACTGACCCTGACGCTGGGCGTGGCTGGCTGCTCCAGCAACCCCAAGAGCACCGATAAGGACTATCGCCCGCTTGGCGATCCGAAAGCACTCAACCGCGGCAATTGACGCAAGGAGTACATCACCATGGAACTGGTTTTTGATCTGGTCAGCGCCCAGCAATTCGTACCCGGCATGTTGTCGACGCGAACCTTCAAACAGGTCGGCGGCATTATTGGCCGCGCCGAGGACAGCGACTGGGTGATCCCGGATCGTAATCGCGTCCTGTCCGGCCACCATGCACTGGTCAGCTACCGTGACGACGCGTTCTATCTCACGGATACCAGCAGCAACGGCATCACGCTCAAGGATAACGGCGCCCGCCTGGTCAAAGGCCAGCCACATCGTATCGAACACGGCAACACGTTCTGCCTGGGTGATTTCGAAATCCGTGCCCGCCTCCTGCAAGACCCTTCGCGCTTCGATCTGGACCTGGGCCGCCCCATGCAGGCAAACAGCGCCAATGGTCTGATCCCGGATGATGCCTTTCTCGAACTGGACCCGCTTACGGCCCTCGACCGTCAGGATCAGGGCTATACGGAGCCCGACGAGTTATCCAGCCTGGTAAGTCCGCGTGTCGATGAATCCCGTACCGACTATGCCCGTGTCGATATGGAAAGCCTGACCGTACCCAAGCTGATTCCCATACCTGAGCCGGAAGTAGTACCACAGCCGGAACCGGTACGGGCGGCGCCACCCAAGCGGCAATCACAGAAGTTCTGGGACCGCTACGGTCAGGCGCTTGGCCTGGATCTGTCCAGCCTGGACGACGAAGCACGCGAAGCCTTGGCCCTCAATGCGGCGCGTCTGCTGCGTCAGAGCATGAATGGGCTGCAACAAACCCTGCGCACCCGCAGCGAGGTGAAGAACGAGCTGCGCCTGTCCCTCACGACCGTTCAGAGTGCCGGTAATAACCCGCTCAAGCACGGCGCTGACAGCACCGAAACGCTGGGACATATGCTCAAGGGCGACAAGCCCGGCCAGCTACCGGCAGATCAGGCCATCACCCGTGCCTACCGGGATCTTCAGGCTCATCAGGTTGCCCTGCTTGCTGCCAGTCGCGCGGTAGTCAAGGCGACGCTGGATCAACTGGACCCTGAGCAGCTGACCCTGCGGTTCGAGCGCGAGGGCCGCAAACCTCTATTCGCTACCGCCGGCAGCCGCTGGCGTGCATATCGTCGTCATCACCACAGCCTGCGTCAGGATGGAGACTGGAGCGAGCGCCTGTTCGCCCGCGATTTCGCTACTGCCTATGAAGAGCAGGTCCGTCTGATCGCAACGCTCAACACCGATTTTCAAGGATGAAACCCATGATCCGCTTCGCTCCCCTGGCCCTGCTGGCCGCCATGACCCTGACAGGCTGCTCGTCCCTGAGCTCCGATATGTCCAAGCTCGACCTGAGCCTGTCGGGTAGCGATACCCTGAACCCGGACCTCAATGGTCGTCCCTCGCCCATCGTGATCCGCCTGATCGAACTCAAGCATCCAGTTGCCTTCCAGAACGCGGATTTCTTCTCGCTATACGAGCGCCCGCGCGAAGCGCTGTCGCCGGATCTGGTCGCCTCCGAAGAGATCGAGCTGCGCCCGGGCGAGAAACGTGACCTGAAGCTGTCCGTCCAGGACGGCAGCCGCTATGTTGGTGTGCTGGCGGCGTACCGTGATCTACCGGAAACCCAATGGCGCTACGTGATTGAAGTTCCGGCCAAGCAGATCACCCGTGCGGATCTATCCCTGGATGCCGAAGGCATTCACTCCGCCGCGCCTGAAAAAAAGGCCAAGGACTGATCCCATGACTGCACATAAAGTGATCTGGCAGGAAGGTATGCTGCTGCGTCCACAGCACTTCCAGCAAAGCGATCGGTATCACGATGATCAATTGAAGGCACGTACACGCCAACTGGGCAGCTATGCCTGGGGTTTCTTCAATCTGGTCATTGATCGCCAGTTTCTGAGCATGGGCAAACTCGTGATCAGCCAGGCCTCCGGCGTTCTGCCGGATGGCACGCTGTTTGAGCTGACCAGCGAGGGCGAGCCCCTGGCACTGGACATTCCCGCCAATACTAGTAGCACCTCCGTGTATCTAGCCCTGCCGCTGGTCACGGGCAACCATGTCGAGACACGCCGTCCCGAGCAGAAGGATGTGTTGGCTCGCTACCGTGCCTATGAGGCGGAAGTGGCTGACTCGAACGCTGGCGAGAGTATTATCAGTCAGGTCAGCTGTGGCCGCCCGGACTTCAAGCTACTGCTCGGCGAGCGATCCAATGACGAAGCCTTCGTCAAGCTCAAGGTCTGCGAAGTACTGGACACGACGCCGGATGGCGTCATCAGCCTGGATGGCGACTTCACCCCAACCTATCTTCATGTTCATGCTTCGGACTACTTGTTGTCCTGCCTGAAGGAAGTCATCAGCATGCTGGCCCACCGGGGCGATATTCTGGCCGAGCGTATCCGCGCCACCGGCAAGGTAGGCACCGCGGAAGTGGGCGACTTCATGATGCTCCAGCTGATCAACCGCTACGAGCCGACCCTGCGCCACTACCTCACGCTTGAGCAGTTGCATCCCGAATTGATCTTCCGCGAACTGCTCGGACTTCTGGGTGAATTGGCCACCTTCTCCAGCGAAACCAAGCGCCCGCGTCTGGATAACCGCTATCAGCACAGCGATCAGGCCCTGAGCTTTCGCAAGCTGATGGATTCGCTGCGCCATGTCCTGTCGATGGTGCTGGAGCAGCATGCGGTTGAACTGATCCTGCAACAACGTCAGTACGGCATTCAGGTATCGCCACTGCACGACCACAGTCTCATCACCTCCGCCTCCTTCGTGCTGGCGGCCAGTGCGCAGTGCGACTCGGAAGAGCTGCGCCAGCGCCTGCCGGCTCATCTGAAGATCGGCCCGGTCGAGCGTATCCGCCAGCTGGTCAACCTGCACCTGCCCGGCATCCGGATCAAGCCCATGCCCGTTGCGCCGCGGCAGATTCCGTTCCATTCCGGCAAAACCTACTTCGCCCTCGAACTCAGCGCCGACGAACAGGCGCAGCTGGAGCAGTCGGGCGGCTTCGCCATTCACGTGTCCGGTGATTTCCCCGGGCTCGAACTCAAATTCTGGGCAGTCAGGAGCTGACGATGATCAAGGATCACGATTACGGTCAGGATGATAAAACCGTTGTGCTGAGCCGCCAGGGTACGGCGAGCTCGGCTCACAATCCGTTAACCGATTTTGCCGACTCGCCTCGCGTTGAGCAGCTGGAAGAACGGATGATCTATGCGGCCCGCCTGCGTCCGGCGGAAAGCTTCAACTTGAGCGTGAACCCGCTGATTGCTGCCGCCTCCGGCCTGCTGTCCGAAGTAGTTCAGTTAAAGCACAGCTATCACGCCGAAGACCTGTACGCCCTGAAAGAGCGCCTTACGACTGCCATCAAACTGTTCGAGCATCGAGCCTTTGGCGAAGGCGCTGAAAGCGGCCAGGTCATGGCAGCGCGTTATGTGCTGTGCACCGTCATCGACGAAGCCGTAGTCACAACACCGTGGGGCAATGAAAGCGAATGGTCTCAAATGAGCCTTCTGAGCACCTTTCACAACGAGACCTTTGGTGGCGAGAAGTTTTTCCAGTTGCTGGAGCGTCTGACGCGCAACCCCGTCAAACATCTCCAGATGCTTGAACTCATGTACCTGTGTCTTGCATTGGGTTTTGAGGGCAAGTATCGGGTCCTGCCCCGCGGCATGCTAGAACTTGAAGCGATCCGCGACAGCGTTTACCGGCAGATTCGTCAGCTGCGTGGCGATATTCCCCGTGAGCTGTCGCCCCATTGGCAAGGTTTGCAGGATGGTCGCCGCAGCCTTGTACGCATTGTTCCGTGGTGGTTGGTCGCCCTGTTCACCCTGATGTGCCTGGGTGTGTTATACGGTGGCTTCGCCTGGGTATTGGGCGAGCAACGCGAAAGCGTGCTGCAGCCATACGAGCAGCTGACTACGGCCAAGATGGCCGAGCCAAATACGTGACGACAGGGATGTTTGCGCAATGAAACAGTTCTTCCGCAATCTGGCGGTTATTTTTCGTAAGACCTGGGTCTGGAGTTTGACCCTGGTTTTGATTCTGGCCTTATTGGTCTGGTTTGTCGGGCCATTGCTGGCCGTTGCCGATCATAAATTCTGGGCGCCGGCTACTACGCGACTCGTCACACTCAGCGCTCTGTTTCTCTGCTGGGGCCTCTTCATTGTATTCGTCAGCTGGCGCAGCGGCGTGCGTAAAAAGCACGCCCTCGAAACCGAGGATGGCCAGGAGCGCCTGCGTCGTCACGAACAGATCACCGAGGAACAGCAGGAGCTGCGCAGTCGTTTCAAGGATGCACTTCAAACGCTGAAAAGCTCCAGCCTGTACCGCGCCCGTAGCGAGCGCTGGAAACAGGAATTGCCTTGGTATCTGGTGATCGGCCCCCAGGGCAGTGGCAAGACCTCCCTTCTGGATTTCTCCGGTCTTGAGTTTCCGCTTAACCGTGACGCCAACCGCCTCACCAAGGATGTCGGTGGCACCCGCCATTGCGATTGGTACTTTGCCGATCACGGTGTCCTGGTCGATACCGCAGGCCGCTACCTGAGCCAGCCGGATGCCACTGTAGATGCCAGCACATGGCAGATGCTGCTGACTCTGTTGCGTCGCCGCCGTCGCGCACGCCCGCTCAATGGCGTACTGGTTACCGTACCGGTCGATCAGTTGCTCAATGGCACCGAAATCGAACTGGAAACCCTGGCTCGCCAGATTCGTGCTCGCCTGCACGACATCCATCAGCAGCTGAAGGTTGACGTTCCGGTATACCTTGTCCTGAGCAAAGCAGACCAGGTACTGGGCTTTGAAGAGTTTTTCGACCAGTTGTCCCGCGAGGAAAGCGAGCAGGTCTTTGGTACCAGCTTCCGCAAGGAACAAAATGCTACAGACGCAGCAGTGGTTCGCCAGGAGTTCGAAGAGCTGCTGCGCCGCCTGAATACGCAGGTCATTCAGCGTATCCACCAGGAGCGCGATACCCTACGCCGTGGTCGTATCCTCGACTTTCCTCACCAATTGGCACTGATCGGTGAGCGTCTGTGCCTGTTCGTCGAACTGGCGTTTTCCGGCAACCGTTACCAGCGTGCCAGCCAGCTACGTGGCTTCTACCTCACCAGCGCTCCACAGCTGGTCAACAGCCTCGACCCCAGCACAATGAACATCGGCCGTAACCTGGGCCTGCCCAGCAACGCCCTGCCTACCTATCGCACCGGCCACTCTCGCTTTATCCACCAGCTGCTCAGTCGCGTCATCTTTCCTGAGGCCGACCTGGCAGGTCTGGATCAGCGTGAAACGTCACGTATCAGTTGGGGCCAGCGCGGCCTCTATGCAGGCGCTGCCGCCTGTCTGGGCTTGTTCGGTGTACTGTGGGCTACAGGATTCAGTGCAAACCATGACCGTCTCGAACAGTTGCGTACCCTGGGTCAGCAGCTGACTGATCAGCACAAGACGCTGGCACCCTCCGATGATGCCATGGCAGCGTTGAAATCCCTGGATAGCGCCTATGCCGTAGCCAATGTCTTTCCAGCCGCCAGCGATGTAGCACTGCATGAACGCAGCGGTCTTTATCAGGGCAATAAGGCTCGTCCAACCCTGCAACAGGCCTATCATCAGGAACTGGTAGATCAGTTGCTGCCCCGTGTGGCGCGCCAGCTGGAAGAGCAGATCCATGCCAACCTCAACGACCGCGAACGCCTGCTAGGCAGTCTGCGCGCCTACCTGATGCTGAACCTGGAAGAACGGCGCGACAATGGATTCCTGAAGGATTGGGTAGCAGCTGACTGGTCGACCCGCTACAGCGGCGACACCGTGGTCCAGAATGGGCTCAACTCCCACTTTGCCCGCCTCCTGGAGCAATCCTTTACCCGCTATCCGCTAAACGATGCACTCGTTGCCCAGGCCCGTCAGATCCTGCGTAGCGAATCACTGGCCAACGTGGTGTACCGCATGTTGCGTGATCAGGCGAGCAGCCTGCCGGCATACCGCTTCAGCCAACACCTGGGTCCGCAGGGTACCGTGTACGGCGGTGCAGACTTTGCCATTCCCGGCTTCTACACGCAGAAAGGTTACGAGCAGACATTTACGACCCAAGGCATCAACCTGGTCCGCAATATCATTGAAGACAACTGGGTACTGGGCGAAAGCGACGGTCTCTCCGGTATGGACCTTAAGCGCCTGATGGTTGAGCTGGAACAGCTGTACTTCAACGACTACGCCAACTATTGGAGCGAAGCAGTCACTCAGCTGGTACTGGCTCCGATTGGCGATGCGAATCAGGGTGCCATGCAGCTCTCGGCGCTGACAGCCTCCAACTCACCGCTGTTGCAAGTACTCAATGAGATCCGCGACAACACCCGCTTCCAGTCTGGCGGCAACGATGCGGCGGCTGCCCTTGCGGAGGCTGCACCAAAAGGTAATGCGAAGCTAGCCAAGGCCGCTGCACTGGCCAGCGCGGCTGCCGATAAGGCGGGCGACGCGCTAGCCAAGAACCTGCCGGATACGGCCAAGAAAGCGCTGCAGAAACGCTTCGAGCCACTGCATCGCCTGCTGGACGATAACGGCGGCCCAGCGGCCGATATGGTTCCGGTCATGGCTGCACTGAACGACCTTCAACTGCAAATGGCAGGGCTTGCCCATGCCAGCGCCCCCGAGCAGGCCGCCTTTGAAATGGCGCGTGATCGCATGGCAGGTCAACGTGATGCCATCAACAGCCTGCGCAACGCGGCCAATCGCTTGCCGCAGCCGGTAAACAACTGGCTGAGCCTGCTGGCGGACGACAGCTGGATGATGGTGCTTAACGATGCCTATGACTACCTGAACCAGCGCTACCAGAGCGAGATGTATTCGTTCTACAACAATGCTTTGAACAAGCGGTATCCCTTCAAAGCTGACAGCGAGAGCGACGTAGCCATTGCGGACTTCCGTGAGTTCTTCAAGATGCAGGGCGTTGCGGACAAGTTCTTTGACAATTACCTGAAGCCTTTCGTCAGTGGTGATTCCGGCAACTACCGTCTGCGTAGCATCGACGGGCACAGCCTGCCGCTGTCCCGCGAGTTCCTCGCTCAGATGGGTCGGGTCCAGACGATTCGCCGCAGTTTCTTTGCCGAGAATCCGGCGGAGCCGCAGGTCATGTTCAAGCTTGAGCCCTACTCACTGGATTCCAGTCTGACCCGTGCCAACCTGCGCATCGGTAACAACCAGATGGAATACCGTCATGGCCCGATCGTGCAGACAGCGTTCCGTTGGCCTGCCGAGAATGACGAGAGCCGCGTCAGCCTCGTGCTGGAGGAGCTCAATGGTCGCCGTGTGGGTGTGGAGCAGAACAGCGGTCCCTGGTCCCTGTTCCGTATGCTGGATGCCATGAAGATTGAGCAGAACGGCAGCCGGGACGCCCTCATGGTCAAGGCAGATCTGGAAGGTCTGCATGCCAGCTATCTGCTGCTCAGCCAGCGCTCGCCGAATCCGTTCGACGTGGGCAACCTGCGCGGCTTCAAACTGCCGGCGTCACTCTAAATGAGTGACGTTGCCACACGTTGGCGCAGCGCAGCCCGTACCGATGCCGGCAAGGTACGAGCGCGTAACGAAGATGCCTTTCTGGACAGCCCTGAGCAAGGTCTCTGGGCTGTTGCAGATGGCATGGGCGGTCATAGCCAAGGTGATCTGGCCAGCCGCCTCATTATCGAAAGCCTGGCAGAGCTCCCCGTAGGCGCAGGCTTCGATGAACGCCTGCAACAGATCCGCCAGTGCCTTCATTGGCTCAACCGGCGGCTGAACCAGGAGCTCACGGTAATGGCCGACCAGACGGACACCATTATTGGAAGCACGGTAGTCGTCTTGCTGTGCGACGAAGAGCGTGCGGCCTGCGTCTGGGCGGGTGATAGCCGGTGTTATCTCTGGCGTAGCGGTAGGCTCTATCAACTTACCAAGGATCATTCGGTACGACAGCGGATGATCGATGAAGAAAGACTGACGCCAGAACAGGCTGCTCGCCATCCTGCAGCACACGCCCTTACCCAGGCGATAGGCGCCAATGAAACGCTGGCGCTCGACATTCTTGAATTCAGCTTGATGCCGGGCGACAGTATGCTTCTCTGCAGTGATGGCCTGTATAAAGGAATCAGTCAGAACGCGATCGGTGCGGCGCTGTCCCTGCCGTCTGCCCAGGTTGCCCTAGAGCGGCTTTTCGATACCGCCTTGCTAGGCCCCGCACGCGACAACCTGACCGCCATCGTCATCCGTCGACAGGAGTAAGGATGTACCTCATGGACGAACTCAACGCGGCAGCTGCCGAAGACGAGCTGACCTATTTCGCCTTCGCCAACAAAACCCCTTCCGCATCGGAAACCCTGCCCAGGGCTCACGGCGTAAAGCCGTTACCCGATGTGCTCAGCGGACGCTACAAACTGGAGCGCCTATTAGGTGTAGGCGGTATGGGCGCGGTTTACCGCGCACGCGACCTGATGCGCGAACAGTACGGCGACCCCGAACCCTTTGTAGCCATCAAAACGTTGAGCGAGGACTTTGCAGAATATCCTGATGCCAGTGCATTGCTCTACAGCGAGTTCGCCCTGACAACCCGCCTCCGTCACCCCCATATTGTTCGCCTGCATGGCTTTGATATCGATCGGGAAAGCGAGCGTGCCTACATAACGCTGGAAATGCTCCGGGGTCTGACCTTGGACAAGTTGCTGTGTGATCACCCACAAGGCCTGGGCTGGGAGGCGCTGCGAGACATTGCCATTCCGCTATTGGAGGCATTGGCCTTTGCCCATAGTCAGGGAGTTCTGCATGGTGATATCAAGCCAAGCAATGTCATCCTGGCCGAAGACGGCCTTCGCCTATTCGACTTCGGTCTTGGTCAGCCGGTAGAAGGCGTGCTGCCCGGCCTGCCCCGCCTCTCGCGAAGCCGCTTTACCGCCTGGACACCACGTTATGCCTCCCTTGAACTGTTGGATGGAGCACCGTTGACGCCCTCGGCTGATGTATATGCCGTTTCCTGTGTCTTGTATGAATTGGCCACTGGTCAGCATCCCTATCGGCGCCTCAGTGCGAAACAGGCACGTGCCATGCAAATAGAACTCACACCTCCTGCCCAACTACCAAAGCCGTGCTGGCAAGCGTTGCGAACGGGGCTGCAGTTCGCAGAACCCGATCGTCAGGTCGATGCTAATGGTCTGCTGGAGGGTTTTCGCCATGTTAAACAGGCCTCTACCTTGGGTCGCTGGCTGGGTCTTCGCCAGTCCGCCTAGACCGTTCGTAGCCACAACGCTGACTTATGTCGGCTGCTGCTCAAGAAACGTGAAGCAATCACTGTTTCGTTGAGCGGCGGGCTTGAGTAAAAGCCGACTAGATCACATGATTCGCTCCCTATCAGACGCAAGGAGGCGCCTGTGTTTTTCGCAGCCAACGAAACGCATTTTTCTTTGGTTCTGGATGGCGTTGATACCGACTTCCAAGTCCTGAGCTTTACGGGACAGGAGTCGATCAGCCAGCCCTTTCGCTTTGACCTTGAGCTGGTCAGCGAACGGCCCGACCTCGACCTTGAAGCCCTGCTGCATCAGCGCGCCTTTCTGGCCTTCTCGCCCAGCGGTAACGGCGTGCATGGTCAGCTCTACCAGATCGGCCAGGGCGATGCCGGCAAGCGCCTGACTCGCTATCACGTTGTGCTGGTGCCGCGTCTGGCCTATCTTGCGCACCGTACCAACCAGCGCATCTTCCAGAAGCTCACTGTCCAGCAGATCATCGCCCAGGTGCTGGAAGACCACGGCATCCTGGCGGACGCCTACCGTTTCCAGCTGGGGCCAACGGTCTATCCGCCTCGCGAGTATTGCGTCCAGTACGATGAGACCGACCTGCACTTCATTCAGCGGCTCTGCGAAGAGGAAGGCCTGCACTACCACTTCGAGCATACCCAGGATAACCACGTCCTGGTGTTTGGTGATGACCAGACCGGCTTCCCCAGGCTGACCCCACCGACTGCCTATGTGCAGGGCTCCGGTCTGGTGGCAGACGAGCCGGTGGTCAAGCGCTTTGGCGTACGCCTGGAAACCCGTACCGCCCGTGTCTCGCGCCGCGACTATGACTTTGAGCAGCCGCGACTGCGCATGGAAGCGGCCTACAAGAGTGACGCCAAACCCGACCTGGAAGATTATGACTACCCGGGTCGCTTTACCGATCGCACCCGCGGCAAGCACCTCGCCCAGCGCGCCCTTGAACGTCACCGCAGCGACTATCAGCTGGCCGAAGGTGAAAGCGATCAACCCCAGCTGGTGACCGGCCACTTTCTGGAACTGTCCGAGCATCCCCGCCGCGACTGGAACCAGCTCTGGCTACTCACCGCTATCTGGCATGAGGGCAAGCAACCCCAGGTGCTGGAAGAGTCGGTTACCAGCGATGTGGACAAGCACGACGGCTTTACCCAGGGCTACCGCAACCGCTTCACAGCGACGCCCTGGGACGTGCCCTTCCGTCCTGCGCTTGAGCATCCCAAGCCCAAGATCCTGGGCAGCCAGACCGCGGTGGTCACCGGACCCAAGGGCGAAGAGATCCATTGCGATGAGTACGGTCGGGTCAAGGTACAGTTCCACTGGGACCGTGAAGGCCAGGCCAACGAACAGACCAGCTGCTGGCTACGCGTCTCGTCCAGCTGGGCGGGCGATCGTTATGGCGGTATCGCCATTCCTCGCATCGGCATGGAGGTACTGGTCACGTTCTTGGAAGGCGACCCGGACCAGCCCCTGGTCACGGGCTGCCTGTTCCACATGGAACATCAGGTGCCCTATGACCTGCCAGCCAATAAGACCCGCAGCGTTTTCAAGACCCTGAGCACACCGGGCGGCGGTGGCTATAACGAGCTGCGCATTGAGGATAAGAAAGGCCAGGAGCAGATCTATATTCATGCTCAGCGGGACTGGGACGAGAACATCGAGCACGACCAGAAGATCCGCGTAGGGCATGAGCGACACGACATTGTCGAGGCGAACAGCTACACGGAATACAAGGCTGAGGAACACCGCACCACGGATGCAGACCGCAAGGTTGAGGTCAAGACTAACGATCACCTCACCGTGGGGCAGAACCAGCATGTCCACTTGGGAACAGCCCAACTCACCCAAGCCGGCCGGGAAATTCACCTAAAGGCTGGCCAGAAAATGGTCATCGAAGCGGGAATCGAACTCACCCTAAAGGCAGGCGGTAGCTTCATCAAGCTGGACCCCAGCGGCGTCACGATCATCGGCCCCATGGCCAAAATCAACGCAGATGGCTCAGCCAGCAACGGCTCGGGTATTGCGATTGAGCTTCCCCGCTTACCGGGCGAGGCGGATGTGGATAAGGCTGGGGTATTACTAGAGAGAACCTTAAAAAATAATATGGAAGATCAAAAATCTAAGCCAAAATATTTTTTCTTATTTTCTGAGTAGATGTCTAAATGACAAATAAAAAAATAGACTTCCGTCTAGTTTTAATGATTATTTTAACTAGCATCAGCTTTTTTTCCTATGGCAAAAATTCAACCAAAGCATTCTCCCCTTTGAATCCCTTGAGTTACGAAGAGGCTATAGAAATTTTCAGGAAAAAACATAAAGATGAAGTTTATCGCTGTGCATATATTCCCGCTGACAAAAACTATGAAAAAAAACAAGAAACACCTATCGCTGTAGAAATAGATGATTTTTTATATATAAATTTAAATAAAAAAATATTAGAGCTCCACAGAATAGAATCAAACGAGAACTCTGCAGTATACATAAATGAAAAAAACAACATAGAAGCAAAATATATTATATCAAAAAGATATAATATTTCAGAGTATGGCGAAAGTGACGATAGAAATGTTAAATTTTGGATAAAAACCGCAGACAATAATATATTCATTAAGGCTTTTGGTAATCGCTGCGGCATATAACTAAATCTGCAAGTCTAAGGACGGACTTTATGAGCGAAACAATTTATACAATCGTTGAAAGTGTAGGAAAATCCATTGAAACCGTACACTCTTATAGCGACCTAGCAAAACACCATCCATCAGCTGGGATTGAGCCAAATCGTAAATACGAAACTATCGATGGGCATTTAGAAGAGGTTACTAAAACCGTAGATGGTAGAATATTGATAAAAAAGGACTTTGTATTACAAATAAATGGAAGCAATCAAGCAATTCCTGTCCCTTGCCCTATAAGCGGCTATGTAGAAACAAAAAAAAGCTTCGGGACAGTCAATATATATGATAGTCCAAACGGCAAGCTTATCGGTCGGGTACTTCACCTGCGCACTGACTTTTTTGTAAAAAATGGAGAATACGTCGACTATGGAAAACCTATCGGTATCCAATATGGGACTGGTGCAGGTGGCAATAGAACATTTGCTATACATACTCATCTAGAACTTGAAAGAGAACAATATTTAAAATACATAAATGACATAGCCAGCGGAGTTATAAGACCGCCAGCTAAAAATGAAAATCTAATAAAAAAAGAGCCAGACGGCCTACAAAGCTATCAGCTTCCTTTAAGAAAGGCGGATGGAGGCTCATATAGTTTTGACGAGATTTATAAAATCTTAGAAGAAGAAAGTTCGGGGCATTATTTATTAGGAAATCATAACTTCTGGCATGGCGGCATACATTTCACTGACCAAAGTACTCCTCAATGCGTAGATATTGAACCTATAAGATGCATTGCTGACGGAGAAGTTATTGCCTACCGTTTAAATAAAAATTATTTAACTTCTGAGTTCACAGGAAATTCGGCCTGTGAGCAGCTTGAATATTCCACTTCTTTCTGCTTAGTCAAGCATAATTATATATCCCCCAAAAATAAAGAGGACGGCCTAAACAAAGGAAAGCAAAACAAACTAACCTTCTATAGCCTCTATATGCATTTATCTTCTTATGATACCTACAAAAAAAACAAATCGAACTCTTTCAACTTAAAAGTTATTAATGGTGGCTGGAACGCAAGAGATCTTCCTATTGACGAGAAAGAGAGCCAGATTATCGGAAAAATACCCACAGGTGTTGAGTTTGAAATATTGGAGGAGAGAAATACCGCAGACAATAAATATCGATTTGCACAAGGTCGAATACTAAAAGGTAATATCGGACAAAAGAAACTAAATGATACTGTTTGGTTCGCTATAAAAGAAAATGGTGAATTCCTAAAGGATTCCCAAGGAAATGTAAGATTTAAAAAAATTCCGTCAATGGAGAAACTACAGCCATCCTATTGGTCTGGAATTGTTGAGGCTCGAGTAACTGTACCCAGCGGCCTCAAAGTACGTAGCAAACCAGTGGGAGGTAAGGTCGGAGATCAATTACTACCAAACCAAGTTTTGCACATGGGAAGTATCATCAGATTTAACAGCGAACAAATTCTAAACTTAGTATTTCCTGATGGAAATAAGTATCCAGTTGCTGAGTGCGAATTGGTTTCTGGAGGACTTAAAGGAGAAGGAATTCTTCCAAATAAATTTTGGGCATGCGTTTCAACAGATGAAAAATATAAATTTCTAGAAATACATAGCTTAACGCCTAGTATATTTGACTCAGTTGTAATTCCAAAGTGCTCAATAAAAGCTGGCGATCCTGTAGGATATATGGGCCTTTACGAAACTCCATCCAGTAGCGAAGCTGGGAAAAAAAATAGTAAACATCAACTCCATTTTGAGATATTTACATCTGAGGAACATCTTTCAGATTTTTTAAAAAATAGCGCTGCTTTAAAAATTGGAAGAAGATTTTTAAAGATAGCATCGGGCACTCCAATTAGCATTGAACTTGACGAAGAAAAATATTCAGAAGAAAAAACCCTAACCGAGCATATTTTACCTTATTCTCAACTAGAGCCATTTAAAGATAAATCAGGTAATGAATATTTAAAACTAAAAATTATTGAAAGCCAAACACAAAAGGTTGCCCTTATTAAAAAGAGCTCCATTGGCTCAAAAGGCATTGAATTAATTTGTCAACTTGACTGGGAAAAGCTCGGGTTTCGAATCGTCAAAAATAATGAAAACGAGCAGAATAACTATATCTCATTAAACAGCACTCCTGATTTCTTTAAAACTATTTATAATGAAATAGACAAAACAGGTGATGGTAATGGGGAAGTAACTCCAATAGAGCTAAAAAACTCTTTAAGAGATAAAAACTTACGGGAGCAATGGTCTAAAATTATTGCTTACCACCCTACGGAGTGGTCTGGAAATTCCAAAAATGAAAAATGGAGTATACTAAAAGAATTATTAAAGGATTATCCTGAAATTTTAAAGCATGAATCTAAAAGAATAGATGATCTTGTCTTCTGGGACGAAATTTATAAATCCGATAGTTACTGTATACCTGAGAGCATTTATCATTTTCATCCTAT
The DNA here is from genome assembly GCF_030403525.1 of Pseudomonas sp. WAC2. Classification (NCBI taxonomy): domain Bacteria; kingdom Pseudomonadati; phylum Pseudomonadota; class Gammaproteobacteria; order Pseudomonadales; family Pseudomonadaceae; genus Pseudomonas; species Pseudomonas sp. WAC2. The sequence goes on along the minus strand of NZ_JAUEPD010000003.1, from coordinate 441,177 downwards.
AGCATTTCTAGAGCACATAACAATTAATAAGATAGATCACAAATGGGCACGTAGCTCTTTTGCAGAGCTTTTAGGAAAAGTGGAATCAAATAATGATTATTCAGCTTACAATAGCCTACGTCCTCTCAAATCTTATTACAACACTAACTTAACACGTATGACTATCGAAGAGGTAATGAAAAATCAAGCTGATGGCTATATGTTTGCAACAGGTCGCTACCAGATAGTAACCGCCACTTTGGAAGATGCGGTTAAAAGCCTTAATCTAGATAAAAAATTGAAGTATGATTCAGAAATGCAAGATAAGATATTTGAAGATTATATTTTGAGAATTAAAAGGAAACCAATTATAGACTTTCTAGAAGCAAATGGTTCTGTTGAAGAGGCCATTTATGCTTGGGCTAAAGAATTTGCTTCTGCAGGAGTTAGAAAAGGCAAAAAAATAAGCCCCGTCCTTTTAAAGGATAAAGATGGTAAGCCATTGAAGGACCAGAATGGAAAAAAAATCTACAAAAATCGCACGGCGCAATTCGAAGGTGAATCTTATTACTCTAATGACGGCCTAAACACAGCACATATAATGCCAGATGACATGATTAAAGTTTTAGAGGAGTCTAAAAAAAATGAATTATAGATCTCTAACTCTGATAATTTTAATAATTATCACCTCAACACTTTCAAAGAGCATTTTTGCTCATAATTTAAATTTCGATAATTTTAAGGCAATACCGATATATAGAGGAGCCAACCATGATTTCATTGAAACCGACGAAGAAGATCAATGGAATAATTATAGAAGACTAGCAGCTAAGCAACCTGTAAATTTTTCCGGGCATTATGTATTATTTACTAATGGCTGCGGTGGAGGAGCAGTATGTGGAGAAGTAATAGACATTCAAAAAGGGAAAGTTGTCGCTTCTCTTCCTAATGCGTATCAGATAGAGACAACTGATGGAGAAAGTTTTTTCAGTATTGACTTCAAGCCTTACAGCAGACTTCTTATAATTACAGGCACAACAGCAGACCCAGAGCATGGACTACAAAACGAGCCGCTCCCTTACAGAGACAGGACTCGTTACTACGAATTTGAGGATAATAAATTTAAACTTTTGAAAATAATAGAAAATAATGAATAGCTTACATAAAATAAACTTATGCCATCTTATTTAAATAAATATAAGCCCCGTCAGAATCATATTAGATATGCGTACAGTGCTACACATCTAACACACAAATTTTAGCATTGTCTAATTATTCGGAAGAGTCAACCCTAAGTGTTTTAAATAAATGCATAGATGCGTACAGAAAGGACTTATTAAATCTTCAATATTTACATTATCAATTCTGTCACCATTAGCTTATTCTGCCGATCAAAATATTTGCAAAGCTTACACAGGACCCAAAAGCTTTATATCTCATTGGGTTAATGATGACATCAGCGTTGATACATTAATAACAATAGATTCAAATGATCTTTTGAAAGAGGATGGAAAGACTCACGAGGTGGGCGATCTTAATGGCGATGGAAATAAGGACTATATTTTTGAATCTTACTCTAGCGAGGGCTCAAGCCGCGATAGAACTTATAATGTACTTATACAATGCCATGGTTTTCTGGCTAACGCTGGCGGTGACTACTTTTTTGGATTCAAACTAGATGAAAATGAAAAAAACCTCACAAAAGGAGAATACAAACGTATAGTATTCTTAGCCTATAAGAGGGCTGGGGATGGAAGCATAATATATAACGAAAAAACCCTAAAACCGAACCTCAAGTATGGGAGTACGACAAAGAGCAAAGAAAGTACAGACCATCTAAAAATCAAACTAAATAAAATTATTTTTTAAATAAAACTCTTAGCCTTTTATTTAACAGATCCGGAAACTTATCAAACCATGCCTGATTCAAGGGCGAGGGATGTGGGAGTGGGTATAGCGTAAACACGTGCCCTTTCCCCTCTTCTGCTGTCAGCGTGACCTCGGTATGGTTTGTAAAACGATCTTCGCTTTTCCAGAAGGCTTCCAGGCGTTGTTTCTCTTCTTTGGGTTGATCGATGGCAAACCAGAGAAAGGCCTCGCGGCCGAAAGTGATGATGGTGCGGCCATGCCACTGTTCGATTAATAACTGTCGCATGAGTGGGTGAAAGCGTTTCTTGATCTTTTCGGACCAGGCTTTATTGCCGATGGGCTTATACGGCACGGTGTTGGCCCAGAAAAACTCCTGGCTCAGGGAGCGGCCCGCGTCAAAGTCTGGCATGGGCTTGCCATGCAAGTGCTCATAAATGACCTTGCGAGCGATCTGTCCGCCGGCACCGATAAAGGGTTCGCCGTACTTGACCTCATCACGCCCCGGATCCCGACCAAAGAAACCAACAGGTGCATCCTTACGCCCCAAGCCAATAATAGGATCTAGTGGGTCCTTTTGGTACTTCTCATAGACCTCTGTATCGATGCCTTCAATCGTGCTAGCGATCTCACGAAAGGCTCGTTGCATCTTTGGGTCGAGGGGCATAGGACATCCTTCATAATCGGCTTCTTGTTTATGTGACCGATCAGAAAGGCAAAGAATTCATGGATTCGGGTAGCGCTCCGCCCCATACCCATTTTCTCAATCGCATCGATAGCAGCTTCACGCCGACCAATTGCCGTTCCGTTACGGTGCAATGGGGTAAACTCCCCCGCCTCACATCTATAGGGATAGCCATACATGTTGATCAAGGCGCTGCGAATTGGCCTGGGCCAAACCATTGTTGGGCTGGATCTGCTGACACGCCCGCGTAAGCTCAAGCGAAGCGCCGAGGCGCAGAAGCAGGTAGAAGAGCAAACAGCCGGACTTGCGCTGTATCAGTTTCAGGCATGTCCATTCTGCGTAAAGACGCGCCGAGCCATGCACAAGCTGAACCTGCCCATTGCTCTGCGGGACGTCAAGAAAGACCCGGAGCACCGCGAAGCGTTGCTGGCGGGTGGCGGACGTATCAAGGTGCCTTGCCTCCGGATCGAGGAAGAAGGCCGTACCGCCTGGATGTATGAGTCCAACGATATCATTGCGTATCTTAATAAACGTTTCGCGCCCGCGAGCCGCTAAATAAAAAAGCCCGATCACGTCGGGCTTTTTATAGCTTTATTGCTTGCACTTATTACAGATCAGCTTCTTCTACTTTACGGACTTTAGTAGCGTCGATGGCATATGAGGCTTCGGCCAGGTCGTTATCCACTTTTTCGATCTTCATCGCCCCAATAACCCAATAAGGCTCGTAGATATCCGGTAAGGGAACGCCCTTCGGGAAGCGTACCAGTACGATCTGGTTAGGCGGTGGCGGTGGAACATGGATGCAGGCACCTGGATAGGGCACCAGGAAAAATTCAGTGAAATTGCCTTTGCTGTTGCTTTCCAGCGGAACCGGATAACCGCCCAGGCGAATTGTCTTCCCATTCATGGCAGCCACTGTGCGCGTAGAGTGCATGACGGCCGGCAGGTTGCTGTCTTTTTGCTTGAGTCCGCCCTTGCTCTCAAAACCGCCTGGTAATTCGGGCGTGTCATGGGTGATCTCGGGCATGTCTTCCAGCGCCTTGCGATCCGATTCTGGCATGAGGGCCAGCCAATCGGTCTCAGGCGGCTCGCCTTCTCGGGCTACGGCAGTTGTAATCTGGGAAAAAAGAAGCAGTACGGCGAGGATGAGATAGCGCATGGTAGAAGTGTCGGACAGTTGGGTTGCACTAGTGTGAAGCTTCTTGGCGTTGAACCCAACTGCCCGGACGGGAAATCAGCGACGCTTAGTCACCATACCCCAGATAAACAGGACGATAACGGCACCGACGACTGCTCCAATGAAACCGGCGCCCTCGCCTGCACGGTAGATACCAATAGCCTGACCACCATAGGTGGCAACCAGCGAGCCGACGATACCCAGGATGATCGTCATGATCCAACCCATGCTGTCGTCGCCAGGCTTGAGGAAACGTGCGATCAAGCCAACGATGAGGCCGATGATGATGGTTCCAATAATGCCCATGAATCTTTCCCCTTCTGTGGTTTGCTCGATACGGCATGTGCCGCTTGCTTAATCCGACAGCAAGAAAAACGCAGGGGTTCAGCGAATTTTTTATGAAGCGAAGCGGAACTCGGACCCTTTTGAAGAAAGGGTCCGTTTCGGTCACGCTTTAATCAGGGTTTCGACGTCAGCAATACGTGCCCTCAATGTGGCCGCATCGCTGCAGCGCAATGTGGCGTGCCCAACCTTGCGGCCCGCCTTGAACGCCTTGCCATAGTGATGCAGATGGCAATCATCGATCTGCAGAACCTGCTCCACGGCCGGGACCTTGCCGATGAAGTTGAGCATGGCGCTCTCACCAACCTTCGCGGTTGAACCCAGCGGCAGACCTGCTACAGCGCGCAAATGGTTCTCGAATTGGCTGCTCTCGCTACCCTCGATGGTCCAATGACCAGAGTTATGCACACGGGGAGCAATCTCATTGGCCTTCAGCCCACCATCGACCTCAAAGAACTCGAACGCCAGCACGCCGACATAATCGAGCTTGTCGAGTACACGGCCTACATAGTCCTCCGCCAGCGCCTGCAAGGGATGGTCTGTACTGGCAATGGACAGCCGCAGGATTCCGCTTTCGTGGGTGTTGTGTACCAGTGGATAGAAACGCGTCTCGCCGTTACGAGCACGTACGGCAATCAATGACACCTCGCCAGTAAACGGCACAAAGCCTTCAAGAATGCACGGTACACTACCCAGCTCGGCAAAGGCGCCTTCGACATCCGCCTGGCTGCGCAGGACCTTCTGACCCTTGCCGTCATACCCTAGGGTACGTGTCTTCATCACAGCCGGCAGACTGATGCGTGCGGCGGCAGCGTCAAGGTCAGCCTGGGATTGGATGTCGGCAAACTCAGGCGTTGGGATGCCCAGATCCTTGAACATGGTTTTTTCGAACCAGCGATCACGGGCGATACGCAAGGCTTCCGCCGAGGGAAAGACCGGAACGAACTGGGATAAGAACGCGACGGTTTCAGCGGGCACACTCTCGAACTCGAATGTGACCAGATCGACCTCATCCGCCAGCTGACGCAGATGATCCTGGTCGCTGTAGTCGGCTCGAATGTGCTCGCCCAATGCGGCAGCGCAGGCATCCGGAGCAGGGTCCAGAAACGCAAAATCCATACCCAGCGGAGTACCCGCCAGCGCCAGCATGCGGCCCAGTTGGCCACCACCGATGACTCCGATTTTCATCAGGCTTCCCTCGGATCCGGATTGTCCAGAACGGTACGCGTCTGCTCCTCACGGAAGCGATTCAGCGCCTCGTGATACTCGGGATACTTGCCGCCCAGAATACTGGCCGACAACAGCGCCGCGTTGATAGCGCCCGCCTTGCCGATGGCCAGGGTGGCGACAGGAACGCCCGCGGGCATCTGTACGATCGACAGGAGTGAGTCGACGCCTGACAGCATGGAAGACTGCACCGGCACGCCCAGTACAGGCAAATGCGTCTTGGCTGCACACATACCTGGCAGGTGTGCTGCACCGCCTGCGCCTGCAATGATGACCTCAATGCCGCGCCCCGCCGCTTCTTCAGCGTACTGGAACAGCAGATCGGGAGTACGGTGGGCAGAGACCACCTTCACTTCAAAGGGAATGCCCAGCTTTTCCAGCATGTCGGCGGTGTGGCTCAAGGTAGACCAGTCGGACTTGGAGCCCATGATCACGCCTACGAGTGCGCTCATCGTCGTGCCTCTTGTCAGGCGCCCGCAGGCGCATCAGAAACCAACAAGCCACGTCGGAGGACCGCACGTGGCTTGTATATGCAGACCGGTATGTAGACCGGCCTCAGGGGCCACTGAGTATACCGTAAAGCCAGACCGGACAAAGAGGTTGAACGACCTTTTATAGCGACGGGTTATTTCATGTCTGGCTGCCTATCCAGAGGCACTTCACGCAGTCGTCCCAGCGCCTGCTTCGAGCTTGCGCCATAACAGCCTCACCGCTGCCTTGCGCACGAGCGAGCAGCGATACAGGCGAATCTCCAGTGGAATCTGCCATTGCTCACCGCCACAAGGCACCAGCTCTCCCCGGGCAAGCTCGGCGGTCACACTCAGATGCGGCACCCAGGCAATGCCCAGCCCCTGTAAGGCCATGCTCTTGAGGCTATCGGCCATGGCCGTCTCGTAGACAGTGGTATAGCGCAGCTTGCGCTGACGTAGCAGCAAATTGACCGAGCGCCCGAGAAAGGCCCCGGCACTATAGGCAAGCAAGGGAAAGTTCTGCCCACTCTCCAGGTCGTACAATGGCGAGCCATCTTCCCGGGCTGCACACACGGGCAGCATTGAGGTCAGCGCCAGATGAATAGAAGGGAAGATCTCCGGATCCATCTGCAAGGCGGCGTCGGGATCGTAAAACGCCATCATGAGATCGCAGCCGCCTTCCCTCAAGGCATGAACCGCTTCGCCGACGTTGGTGGCAATCAGGCGACTCGCAATGTTGAGCCCTTCGCTTCGCAGACGAGCAATCCATCCCGGAAAGAACCCCAGCGCCAGAGAGTGTGCCGCCGCAAATTGCAGCACCTCGCCCTGCCCGCCTTCCAAGTGATGAAGGTGGCGGATCACTTCGCCAAGCTGCTCCACCACACTGCGCGCGGTGACCAGAAAGAGCTGTCCGGACTCGGTCAGCGATACTGGTGTACGCGATCGGTCAATCAGGGTCAGCCCCAGGCTTTGCTCCAGGCTGCGAATACGTCGGCTGAACGCAGGTTGAGTCACGAAGCGGCGCTCCGCCGCCTGGGAAAAACTATGAGTGGCAGCCAGGGCAATAAAGTCTTCAAGCCATTTCAGTTCAAGGTTCATGGTCATACTCAAGGGGATGGATACGCCTGCCGATCCTGACGCGTCACATTACATCATATGCAACTTCGGCATAGGGTGCGCCGATACAGCATTGGTCAGCGTCTGGCTGGAAGCCTTATTGTATAACGCATCAGGCTTTTGCCACCCACCGGGAAGTGATCCCCTATCATGTCCGAATCTGCATTATCTCGCCTCGAAAAAGATCTGCTTGGTACCCTCGAAGTCCCCGCTGAAGCCTATTACGGCATTCAGACGCTGCGTGCGGTCAACAACTTCCGCCTCTCCGGCGTTACGCTGTCTCACTACCCCAAGCTGGTCGTTGCACTGGCGATGGTGAAGCAGGCCGCTGCCGAGGCGAACTATCGCCTGGGCTATCTGCCGGGAGACAAGTACGAAGCCATCGTGATGGCCTGTACCAAGATCATCAACGGCGAATACCACGAACAGTTCGTGGTGGACATGATTCAGGGTGGCGCGGGTACGTCCACCAATATGAACGCCAACGAGGTTATCGCCAACGTGGCGCTGGAAATTCTCGGCCATGGCAAGGGTGAGTACAAATACCTGCATCCGAATAATGATGTAAACATGGCGCAGTCCACTAACGATGCCTACCCAACAGCGATCCGCCTGGGTTTGCTGCTGGGCCATGACACCCTGCTCTCTAGCCTGGAGAGCCTGATCGAGTCGCTGTCAGGCAAGGCGGTGGAATTCGCCAGTGTTCTGAAGATGGGTCGTACCCAGCTTCAGGACGCTGTACCGATGACCCTCGGCCAGGAGTTCCGTGCCTTCGCTACTACGCTGGGCGAGGATCTGGGCAAATTGAAAACCATTGCGCCGGACCTGCTGACCGAAGTGAACCTGGGTGGTACGGCTATCGGTACCGGCATTAATGCGGACCCTGGTTATCAAACCCTGGCCGTGCGCAGCTTGGCTGAAATCAGTGGCCAACCGCTCAAGCCTGCCGCCGATCTGATCGAGGCCACCTCCGACATGGGTGCCTTCGTACTGTTCTCCGGCATGCTCAAGCGCCTGGCGGTCAAGCTGTCCAAGATCTGCAATGACTTGCGCCTGCTCTCCAGCGGCCCGCGTACCGGCATTAACGAGATCAATCTGCCAGCCCGCCAGCCAGGCAGTTCGATCATGCCGGGTAAAGTGAATCCCGTTATTCCAGAAGCCGTTAATCAGGTCGCCTTCGAGGTGATCGGCAATGATCTGGCGCTGACCCTGGCAGCCGAAGGCGGACAGCTTCAGCTTAACGTGATGGAGCCCTTGATCGCCTACAAGATCTTTGACTCGATCCGCCTGCTCAAGCGCGCCATGGACATGCTGCGCGAGCACTGCATCGATGGCATCACGGCCAACGTCGACCGCTGCCGCGAGCTGGTGGAGCATTCCATTGGCCTTGTCACGGCGCTCAACCCATACATCGGCTACGAGAACTCGACCCGTATTGCGCGTATGGCGCTGGAAACCGGCCGTGGTGTGCTGGAGCTGGTCCGAGAAGAAAACCTGCTCGACGAGATGACCCTGGCTGACATTCTGCGCCCGGAAAATATGATCGCTCCGCGCCTGGCGCCGAAAAAACTCAACGCTTAACCGGCGCTCCTCACACCCCCTCGTGAGGAGCTTTGAGCGGGTGCCCTCGGGTGCCCGCTTTTTTTTGAAGCTCTCTAAATCAGGCTTATCAGCCACATACATTATCAAAGGCAGGTGTTTTACCGCTTGCCCGTTGCAACAAGCAGCACTGTTTCAATAGATCCTTTGAGGCAGTTAGATTTGATCTCTTCTCCTCTCTTCTGGATGATACGCGCGCCAACCTTGCCGCCTGCCGTGTTTCCGGCTCGCACACCTTGCGATTTAGGGGTTCTGTCATACCCTTGGGTTGGCACTGAAGGCAGCGGATATCCCATTGATGGATTACCGCTCGCCCACATAATGCCTTGGCCAGGAATTATCCGGAGCCCAGGTGCTTCCATTACTACAATTAGGCGAAAGCACTCATGCTTGATCTCCTGAATGACTTTCTTTGGGGCAAACTGCTCATTGTCGGCCTGATTGGCCTGGGTATTGTCTTTACCTTGTTTTCGGGCTTCGTGCAGTTCCGCTATTTAGGCAGCATGTTCGGCATCCTTGGTGAAGCCTTTCAACGAAAACCCGGCCAGCTGAGTTCCTTCCAGGCGCTGATGCTTAGCGTGGCGGGCCGTGTAGGTGCCGGTAACATTGCAGGGGTTGCGGTTGCCGTTACGCTGGGTGGACCAGGGGCGGTCTTCTGGATGTGGATAGTAGCTCTGCTAGGCATGGCTACAAGTTATTTCGAATGTGCATTGGCCCAGCTGTACAAGCGTAGCGATGGCAACGGCCTGTACCGGGGCGGCCCTGCTTTCTATATTCAGCATGGCTTGAAGCAGCGCTGGCTGGGTATCCTGTTCTCGATCCTGCTGCTGGTGACGTTTGGTCTGGGCTTCAGCGCACTGCAGTCCTATACGATCGCCTCCTCGCTCTCCGACTCGCTAGGCCTGCCTACACTGGTTACTGGACTGGCCTTCACGGCAGTAATAACCCTGATCATCTTTGGTGGCGTGGTACGGATCGCCAAGGTAGCCGACATTCTGGTACCGGTAATGGCGCTGTCTTACATAGCCATTGCGCTGGGTGTGATCGTTCTACACATTGATCGTGTTCCCGAGGCGTTGACCCTGATCGTACGCAGTGCTTTTGGCCTTGAACCTGCGTTTGCCGGTGGCCTGGGTGCAGCGCTGATGATGGGCGTCAAGCGTGGTCTGTTCTCCAACGAGGCGGGTCTGGGTAGTGCTCCAAACGTGGCCGCCGTAGCGGAAGTTTCCCACCCGGCAGCCCAGGGCGTTGTGCAGTCCTTCAGCGTATTCATTGATACCCTGATCATCTGTACCTCTACCGCACTCATCATCCTGCTGTCTGGCGTCTATGAGCCGGGCGCCGATATCCCCGGTGTTGTTCTGACCCAGACGGCACTGGCCGCGACGGTTGGCGAGTGGGGCCGTGTCTTCATCAGTATCGCCCTGCTGCTGTTCGCCTTCACAACGATCATCTACAACTATTATCTGGGTGAGAATGCTTTGAGCTTCTTCACCAAGAGCCGCGTGGCGCTGATGATCTATCGGATTCTGGTGGTGGCGCTGGTGATCTGGGGCTCACAACAAGACCTGACTACCGTGTTCGGCTTTGCCGACCTCACCATGGGCTTGCTGGCAGTGGTCAACCTGATCTCCCTGGCATTCCTGTTCAAGGTGGGGCTGCGCATCATGCGTGACTATGACCGTCAGATCCGGGCAGGAAACAAGGTTCCAACATTCGACCCCAAAGGCTTTGCCGATCTGGATCTTGATCCGGCGGTCTGGAAAGTTTCTGCCTCGGCCAAGGACATGACAAAGCCATGATTCAAACCGGTCACTCACAACGCCTGATGGTGCTTTATACCGGCGGCACCATCGGCATGCAGGCCACCGAAAAGGGTTTGGCGCCGGCCTCAGGCTTTGAGGCACGCATGCGTGCCTTTCTGGCCCAGGCGCCTGAGCGGGCGTTACCGGAGTGGCAATTCCGGGAGGTGCTGCCTCTGATGGACAGCGCCAACATGACGCCAACCTATTGGCTAACGCTCAGTGCAGCTATAGTCGAGGCAGCCGAACAGGGCTACACCGGCGTATTGGTGCTGCATGGAACCGATACGCTGGCCTACACCGCGGCGGCAATGAGTTTTCACCTGCTGGGGCTCGATATTCCTGTTGTACTGACAGGCTCGATGCTTCCGGCCGGCGTACCGGACAGCGACGCCTGGGAAAACCTGGACGGTGCCTTGCAGACGCTTGCAGACGGTGCCCCCCAGGGCGTGCACGTTTACTTTCACGGCGAGCTGTTACATGCGGCCCGCTGCAGCAAGATTCGCAGCTTTGGCCGTCATCCATTCAAGACACTCGCGCGCCAGCGACTGGCCCAACCACGTCAGGCTGTACCAGTCGAGCTAAAGGCAGGCCAAGCCAGACAGGTTGCCCAAGTAGCGGTTCTACCGCTGTTTCCGGGAATCTCGGCTCAGCACGTATCTGCCCTTGTAGGTACCGGCGTGCAGGGCCTGGTGCTCGAATGCTATGGCAGCGGAACAGGTCCCAGCGACAATGATGCTTTCCTGACCAGCCTGAGCGAAGCGTCTGCCAAGGGCGTTGTACTGCTTGCCGTCACGCAGTGCCACGAAGGGGGCGTCGAACTCGATGTCTACGAGGCAGGCAGCAGGCTGCGTGCCTGCGGCGTTGTGTCGGGTGGCGGCATGACACGCGAGGCGGCTGTCGCCAAACTGCAGGTGCTGATTGGCTCGGGCTTAGCGCCTGAGCAGGTCAACCACTGGCTGCAGCAGGATCTCTGCGGCGAGCTTGGCGAATAAGCCATACGAAAAAGGGCCCCGAAGGGCCCTTTTTTCACTTACCGCTTAGCAACCGGTCAGCTGAGTAGCAGGACGTTCACCCGGGAAGAACACCGGACGAATACGGACTCCTACGCTGTTGCCGATAAAGGCTGCGACCAGCCACAGCCAGCCATGCAGACTGCCGGAGGCGATACCACTAAAATACGCCCCGATGTTGCAACCGTAGGCCAGACGTGCGCCATAACCCAGGAGCAGGCCCCCTATCATGGCAGCTACCAGCGAGCGCGTCGGAATCTTCAGACTGGGCGCGAAGCGTCCAGCCAGACCCGCAGCAATCAGCGCACCCAGGATGATGCCGAAATTCATCACGCTGGTAACATCGAACCAGACAGGCTGGCTCAGGGCCTTGGCATTAGCCGGCAATTGCCAGAAGTCCCAGCTGGCAACATCGATACCTAGCAGCTGAGCGCCTTTGGCACCCCAGACCGCAAAGGCTGACGTGATCCCCCACGGACGACCCGCCAGGGCCAGCGTACAGAAGTTCAGGATCGCCAAGGCAATAGCGCCCCAGACCAGCGGCCACGGCCCGCGCAGAAAACGCGCTGCGCCTTGATGCTCATTGGGTACCGTCGCTTCCAGACTGCCATAGCGACGGCGCTCCAGACGCACAGTCATCCAGGCAATAAAGGCAAACAGCGCCAGGCTGACCGCAATACCCGGCACAACGCCCAGGCTGGTCACCAGGGAGATCTTGGGCAATGAAGGCAACGCGAACCACCACCCCAGATGATGCGTAGCGATAACGGAGCCGATTACGAAGAACAGCAGCGTTACCAGCATGCGTGCGTTACCACCCCCCACCGTGAACAAGGTACCGGAAGCACAACCGCCGCCTAACTGCATACCGATACCAAAGATGAAGGCACCGATTACAACGGAGGTTCCTGCAGGCGATACCAAGCCGGTAACCGGCTGGCCAAACAGCGTACCGGCACCCAGGGCCGGGAAAAACAGCACAACGGCAATGGCCAGCATGAGCATCTGGGCACGCAGGCCCGCGCCACGCCGGTCACGAATGAACACCCGCCAGGCAGACGTGAATCCGAAAGCGGCATGATAAAGCGTTAGCCCCAGTGCACCGCCCAGAATGAACAGTAAGGCTTGCCGTCCGCTGACAGCCATATCCAAAAACACAGCCCCCAGAACCACCAGCCCCAGCGCCACTACTGGCGTGGTGATCTGGCGAGGCGCCGTGGACGTAATAGAAAGGCTCATTGAGAATCCTCGACATCATTAAGCCTGACTATTTTAGTCAAGAATTAGCGCGATACCAATATCTAAATGTCATATCCACCATTAAGACGGCTATTAGTCCGCTGGTCCGGTGAAGATTACAGGATGTGAACTATTTCGCTAAATTCGGTCTTTTGGTGATGGCAAAACGCTACATCCCTAAAAGCCAGGTGCTGCTCATTCATGAGCTCTACCGTGAGCTTCGCACTTTCAAACAGGTTCCGGCATGACCTTATCCAGCGATCTTGGCAAGCAAATCGAGATTGATATTGCTTATCCGTCTCGCGTGCTGATGTTTAGCGCCATGGTCGAGAATCAATACCAAGACGATATCCACAGGCGGCGCAAGCGACATATCTATCGGTCTCACGTAACGGCCTTCTTTGCCTACAACAGCTTTCTTTTCTGTGAATGGCTAATGTTGAAGGACATCTTCTTTCAAGCCGTTCTCTGGCACCTCTTCTGCGCCTCGCTGCCAACACTGGCCTGTCTTTTTACCCTGAAGAAAACGAATTCTTATCGATTCAGGGAGGTCTGTGCCTGGCTGCCCTGCCTTGCAGGATTTATCGCCGCGGTAGCCATTATCCTGTCGTCCTCGTCACCGGACAGAGCCTTGTGTCTGTTTTCACTTCCTCTGATCCTGATCTACGCTAATAACACCATGGCGTTGCCGTTCCGATACGCTTTGCCTTTTACGATACTGGTACTTCCAATCATCGTGGGCTGCGCCTTTACCGTGAACATGACCTTTCCCCAAGGGCTGTTTGCTACCTGCATTGCTCTGGTCACCGGTGCCTTTTCCCTACTGGCCAATTTCTGGCTGGAGCGCTCGGAGCGGTATTCCTATCTGCTTAATCTCAGGGAAAAACTGCGTGTTCAGAGTCTTTCCAATACGAACCGTACCCTGCAGACGCTTTCAGATACCGACTCGCTGACCGGTATCGCCAACCGCCGCTATTTCGTCGCACAACTGGATGATCTATGGAGTCGGTACGAAGCAGGCGGTGCGCCTTTCTCCCTGCTGATCCTGGACGTTGACCACTTCAAGCGCTTCAACGACCTGTATGGGCATCCGGCCGGTGATAACTGCCTACAGTGCATTGTTTCTGCCTTGCGTGAGCAGCTGCGTGAAGTCGATCTGCTGGCCCGGTATGGAGGTGAGGAATTCGCCGTTCTCCTGCCTAACTGCACCCTGGAACAGGCCCATATCACGGCCGAGCGCCTGCGGGCCGCCATTGAAACATTGGGCATTCCTCATCAGGCCCGGGGCGACGAGCTGCTGATTGTCTCTATCAGCATTGGCGCAGCGTGCAGCGATCAGGAATCACCCCAGCCAGATGACCAATCGCAATTGATCGAATTCGCCGACCGCGCGCTTTACCGGGCCAAGCGGCTCGGGCGCAATCAGATTGCATTGGCCAGCCGAGCGGACAGCCAATTGTTCGAGACGCCTGATGGCCTGCCCGAATTGAAGCCGGCCGACTTGCGTCGCGCCCTGGATGAGGGTCGGCTGTACATGCAGTACCACTCGATCCATGACTGCTTGAGCACTGAAGTCGTCGGCTATGAAGCCCTGCTCCGCTGGGATGACCCGGCCCGGGGTCTGATATCACCCAACTTTTTCATCCCTCTGGCCGAGCGAAGCGGATTCATCCTGGAGCTGGGCGAGTGGGCCCTGCGTACCGCCTGCCATCAGGCCGTTCAATGGCCAAAGGCCTATTCTCTTTCGGTAAATGTCTCGCCGCTACAATTCGCCGATCCAAATTTCGCCGCGCGGGTAGCCGAGGTCTTGAGAGAAACCAAGCTGGCGCCTTCACGCCTGATCCTTGAGTTGACCGAAGGTGTTCCCTTGAACATCACCCCACAGGTCCGTGAGACGTTCGCCACCTTGCAAGCGTCCGGTATCCGCCTATCGCTGGATGACTACTGCACTGGGCATTCCAATATCGCCTATCTGCTTGCGCTACCGTTCAATACCGTAAAAATCGACTCTTCCATTATTCAAGTGGAAGATGCCGATAAGCGCCGGGCCCTGCTCAAGTCTCTGGTCGACATGAGCCGCGCATTTGGTGCCAGGATCATTGCTGAGGGTATCGAGACCCAGGAGCACCTGGATCTCTTGTGTGAGCTGGGGTGTGATCTGGCCCAGGGCTTTTTCCTGGCGGAGCCCCTCCTGCCGGAAGCTCTGGCACATCAACACACCCGTTGGACGGCAGAGCGGGCCGCTTTTTAAGCGCTACCAGCTCTACCGCTGGCTCAAGCCTCGATCTCGACCAGAACCTCGCCTGGATTGACGCGATCGCCTTTCGCCACGTGTACAGCCTTGACGGTTCCGTTGATAGAGGCCTGGATCTCGGTCTCCATTTTCATCGCTTCGGTGATGAGTACCGACTGACCCGCCTTGACCACATCACCTTCCTTGACCAATACATCGACGATATTACCCGGCATAGTCGTACTGACATCCCCTGGCGCGCTGGCTTGACGGCGCTTGCCATCCCCACCCGAAACGTAACTGTTAAGCGGCTCGAAGACCACCTCTTCCGGCATACCATCAATGGACAGATAAAAATGCCGCTTGCCCTCGCTCTTCAGGCCGATACCCGTGATATCCACCCGATAACTTTCACCGTGTACATCAATCACGAATTCAGTCGGCACGCCTTCACGCGCCAGAGGCGTACCGCTTCCATCCGGGATGGGCAGCAGCTCTTCAGGCTGCAAGGTTCCGGCTGCACGCTCTTCCAGAAACTTGCGCCCGATATCCGGGAACATGGCAAATGTCAGTACATCTTCCTCGCACCGGGCAAGCTCTCCTGCCTCTCGGCGCAGGTTATCGAGTTCCGGCTTGAGCAAGTCGGCTGGACGTACCTCGATCACTTCCTCATTACCAATGGCTCGCTTGCGCAGCAGCTCGCAGACCTTGCCGGGTGCCTTGCCGTAACGGCCCTGCAGATACAGTTTCACTTCATTGGTGATGGTCTTGTAGCGCTCTCCCGCCAGGACATTGAAAAAGGCCTGGGTACCAACGATCTGCGATGTCGGCGTCACCAGCGGTGGATAACCCAGATCGGCGCGTACACGGGGAATTTCTGCCAGCACCTCGCCCATGCGATTGAGTGCACCCTGCTCGCGCAGCTGGTTGGCCAGGTTGGAGATCATCCCGCCCGGCACCTGATTGACCTGTACGCGCGTATCCACTCCCGTAAATTCGCTTTCAAACTGGTGATACTTCTTGCGAACGGCATGGAAGTACAGGCCGATCTCCTGCAACAGCTCAAGGTCCAGCCCCGTGTCATAGGGCGTTCCACGCAACGCGGCAACCATGGATTCGGTCCCTGGATGGCTGGTCCCCCACGCCAGGCTGGAAATGGCGGTATCGATATGATCCGCTCCGTTTTCCACCGCCTTGAGCTGGCACATGGCAGCTACACCGGCCGTGTCATGGGAGTGGATAAACACTGGTAGATCCAATGCCTCTTTTAATGCCTTTACCAGCTCCCCCGTGGCGTAGGGTGTAAGCAACCCGGCCATGTCCTTGATCGCAATAGAATCTACGCCCATGCCTGCCATGGTCCGCCCCATCTCGACGAACGCCTCGACGGTGTGTACCGGGCTGGTTGTGTAGGCAATAGTGCCCTGGGCGTGCTTGCCGCTTTTCTTGACGGACTTAATAGCCGTTTCCAGATTGCGCACATCGTTCATGGCATCGAAAATCCGGAAGACGTCGATCCCATTTTCCGCCGCCTTGGCTATAAAGGCCTCGACCACATCGTCGCTATAGTGGCGATAACCCAACAGGTTCTGACCCCGCAGCAGCATTTGCAAACGAGTATTGGGCAAGGCGGCCCGCAGCGTGCGCAAACGCTCCCACGGGTCTTCTTTCAGAAACCGCACACAGGCATCGAACGTCGCGCCGCCCCAGACTTCCAGTGACCAATACCCGACCCGATCCAGCTTATCGCAGATGGGCAGCATGTCTTCCGTACGCATGCGCGTTGCCAGCAGGGATTGGTGTGCGTCACGCAACACGGTATCGGTAACAAAGATCTTCTTGGACATTCTTGTTTTCCTCACAGGCCGGCATGGGCGGCAATGGCGGCCGCGATGACCAGGGCCAGTTGCTCGGGGTTACGCTTGATCGAGTACTGCGTCAGCTCTGGATGGCTTTCCACAAAGCTCGTATTGAATTGGCCGCTACGAAATTCCGGGTTGCGCAGAATCGCTTCGTAATAAGGTGCGGTGGTCTTCACACCCTGCACCCGCATGTCGTCCAGCGCCCGTAGGCCTCGCTCCAGTGCTTCCTCCCAGGTCAGCGCCCAGACAATCAGCTTCAAGCACATGGAGTCGTAGAACGGTGGGATCACATAGCCGGTATAGATGGCGGTATCCGTGCGCACCCCAGGGCCACCGGGTGCGTAATAGCGGGTGATCTTCCCAAAGCTGGGTAGAAAGTTGTTTTTAGGGTCTTCCGCATTGATACGAAACTGCAGGGCAAATCCACGATGGATGATGTCCTCCTGCTTGACCGACAGCGGTTGTCCAGCGGCAATCCGGATCTGCTCACGAACGATATCAATCCCGGTGATTTCCTCGGTGATCGTATGTTCGACCTGAACCCGGGTGTTCATCTCCATGAAGTACACCTCGCCTTCTGCGAGCAGGAACTCCACCGTACCGGCATTCTCGTATCCGACCGCCTTGGCAGCGCGTACCGCCAGATCGCCAATATAGGCACGCTGCTCAGGTGTCAGCTGCGGGCTGGGGGCAATCTCGATGAGCTTCTGGTTGCGGCGCTGGATCGAGCAGTCCCGTTCGAACAGGTGAACGGTATTGCCCAGGCTGTCCGCCAGAATCTGAGCTTCGATATGCTTGGGATTGACGATGCACTTCTCGAGAAATACTTCAGCACTACCAAACGCCTTGGTTGCTTCGGAAATGACGCGGGGATAGGCCTGCTCCAGTTCCTCACGGCTATTACAGCGTCGGATACCACGGCCGCCGCCACCAGACGTGGCCTTGAGCATCACCGGGTAGCCAATGCGCTCCGCTTCGACCAGCGCCTCGTTCAGATCGGCTACGTTTCCTTCAGTGCCCGGGGTACACGGCACGCCTGCTGCAATCATGCTGCGACGCGCCTCGGTCTTGTCTCCCATCCGCCGAATAACTTCAGCACTAGGGCCGACAAATTTGATCCCGCGCTGCGCACAGATCTCTGCCAGCTCGGCATTCTCGGATAAGAAGCCATATCCCGGATGTAACGCATCACACCCGGTCTCAACTGCCAGGTTCACGAGCTTGCGAGGGTTCAGATAGCCTTCGAGCGGATCGCTGCCGATGCTATGTGCTTCATCGGCCCGTTTTACATGCAACGCATGGCGGTCAGCCTCTGAATAGATGGCTACCGAGCGAATACCCATTTCGGCACAGGCACGCACGATACGTACCGCAATTTCGCCACGATTGGCGATGAGGATTTTCTTGATCACACGCCGGCCTCTTGAGCGAGATAAGGAGCCCTTTGGGCATTTGTTCTTATTCACTCACAAACCTAGACGGCAATAAGGATTATGGAAAATCAATAATTATTAGCGTATCTATAAGGTATTACTTATAGATCAACGATAAGGCCGGCTCAGCCATGCGTAAACCTTTGATGCGTATCACCTTACGCCAGCTGCAAGTGTTTGAGGCCGTATGCGAGACACGCTCCTACAGCCGTGCAGCTGACGTCATGGCCCTAACGCAACCGGCCGTCAGCCTGCAGATTCGCCAGCTGGAAGAGCTGCTCGGACAACCACTGTTTGAATACAGTGGCAGAACCCTTTACCTGACCGAAGCCGCCGATGCCTTGCTGCGCGCCGGACAGGATATCTTTGGACGCCTCAACAGTCTCGATATGCAGCTCTCCAATCTCCTGGGCTCGCTTCACGGACAACTCCGTCTGGGGGTAGAAACCAGCGCGCAATACCTGGCGCCCCATCTGTTCGCTGCCTTCAAGCAGCAGCACCCGGAGGTCAGTGTTCATCTCTGCGTGGGCAACCACGATCACATGCTCAGACGGCTGTCTGAAAACCGTGACGAAATCATGATCATGTCTCTGGTACCGTCAGACCGAGACCTAGAGTTTCTTCCCTTTCTCAACAACGAGATTGTTGCAGTGGCCGCTCCGGAACATCCTGTCAGCCAAACCGGCAGCCTTACCTTGAAGGATCTGAGCGATTGTCCGCTGCTAGTACGAGAGTCGGGCTCCGGCACCCGTCAGGCGTGTGACGAGTACTTCAAGCAAAAGCGAGCCCACTTTTCAGACGTGCAAGAACTGACCTCGCTGGAAGCCATACGGGAAGGTGTCATTGCCGGATTGGGTATTGCCCTGCTTCCACGACTGGCTGTTCACCGAGAGCTTAAGGCTGGCGTACTGTGCGAGCTATCGGTACAGGAGCTTCCACTTTGCCGCAGCTGGTGCGTGGTTCATCCGCGCAGCAAACGCCTGTCTCCTGTGGCACAGGCGTTTTTTAACTTCATTCGGGAAGAACGGAGTCGAATCGCCGCGCTAGCCGAACGAATCAGTGCGCTGAGAGCTGAGCGCTCATAGCGACCGAAGCAGAAAATAGTTCGGGATAATCCGTTAACTCCTGCTCCAGACGTAACTGCTCGTTGCGATCCTCAATGGCACGTCGAAAGGCCATTCGGCGTTGATCCGCCAGTTTACGGCGAGTTTTGGCGTCGAGAAAATCGCTGTCCATAGACATGGCCATACCGTATCTCCCAAGCAAAGGTGGAGCCTTTAGCCTGCTCAGGAAAGATGACGGTTTGGCGAAGCCTTGGTGAAGCTTAAGGGACAGCCGAAGAGCTGCACCTGATCATCAATGCGAGTCGCGCTCGTCCTGATGTTTGATGCTCTTGGGTGATAACCGCAGGCTTCGCAGACTGCGCTTGACACCTTTGAGGTGGTTGACCAGCGTCGGGCCTCGGGACATCGCCACCCCCATCGCCAGCACATCGATAATGACCAGGTGTGCAATACGTGATGTCAGCGGCGTATAGATCTCAGTATCTTCCGGCACATCAATCGTCAGGCTGACATTGGCTAACTCTGCCAAAGGCGTCTGGCTTGGGCAGATCGTGATCAGCTTGGCCCCACTGTCCCGGACCAAGTTGGCCGTGATCAACAGGTCTTTCGAGCGTCCCGACTGGGAAATACAGATCGCCGCGTCATCTGGCGTCAGGGTTGCTGCCGACATCGCCTGCATGTGGGGATCAGAATAGGCAAACGCACTGAGCAAAAGACGGAAGAACTTGTGCTGGGCATCCGTCGCCACGGCGCCGGAAGCGCCAAAGCCATAGAACATTACCCGCTTGGCCTTGGAAATCTCTTCGATAGCCTGCTCGAGCGCCTGCATGTCCAAGCGCTCGCGGATATCCATCAGCGTGTGCAGCGTGGTATCGAAAATCTTCAGGCTGAAATCGACAACCGAGTCGTTCTCATGGATGGCGAACTGTCCAAAGCTCGCCCCTGAAGCCAGACTTTGGGCCAGACGCAGCTTCAAGTCCTGAAAACCATCGCACCCAATAGCACGGCAGAACCGCACGATAGTTGGCTCACTAACCCCTACCTCATGAGCAAGGTCCGCCATCGAACTGTGCATGACAGCCGCAGGATCCAGCATGACGTGCTCAGCCACCTTGAGCTCAGACTTGCGCAATAAATGGCGCGACTGGGCGATATGTTGCATCAGGTTCACAAGCGGCACTCGACTAGCAGAGGTGGAAAAGGCATGTAGTGGTACGTCTTTATACTACATCGACGCCAGGTCATTCATTCACTTAGTATTTCGCGTAATGGACATCTTTGCATTGAAGCCATAAGACAAACCGTCTACAGCGCAACTTTTGGCACACCCTCACCGGTCCACATCCTCGAAAAAGGCACAGACAAGGCGAGTTCACTCGCTTCTAGCGTAGTGCGCAAGATTTCTGCCTCAATGCGCAAAAAGCTGCGCACCTTTATGTGACAGCTGTCGCAAAGCTTATGCGGCACGCACTTCATTAAATCATAACTACTTGATTAATAAAGAATTTATTTTATTGGCACAGGGTTTGTAATAGGTATGGCTCCCGGGCCAAGGGCCCACTATTCAGGCAAGGAGAGCATCATGCCAACACCCGCGTATCTGTCCCTCGAAGGCACCAAGCAAGGTCTGATCACTGCAGGCACCTTCACGGAAGACTCCGTCGGCAACATCTTCCAGGAAGGCCATGAAGACCAGATTCTGGTTCAGGCTTTCAATCACCAGGTCATCATCCCACGCGATCCGCAGTCCGGTCAGCCGACTGGTCAGCGTGTACACAAGCCGCTGATGATCACCAAGGTCTTCGACAAGTCCTCTCCGCTGATCTTCAACGCACTGACCTCCGGCGAGCGCCTGAGCAAGTGCCGCCTGGAGTGGTACCGCACTTCTGCTACTGGTACTCAAGAACACTACTTCACCATCGAGCTGGAAGACGCCATCATCGTTGACGTGCAGTCCCGCATGCCGAACTGCCAAGATCCGAACATGGCTCATTTCACTCACCTGGAAGACGTGTACTTCACGTACCGCAAGATCGTCTGGACTCATGAAGTATCCGGCACTTCCGGCTCTGACGACTGGCGCTCCCCGATCTCCGCTTAATTTCGCGGCGATCCGTCAGACAGGTGTGAATCGGTGTCGGCTTCTGATCCCCTCCAGAAGCCGATTGGTCAGAAACAGACCCGATTCACTGCCTGCTAACCGCTTGAGGTGGCACAATGAGTCAAGCGCCATGATGTCTGGCATTGGCTCATTCTATGCTAGTACGGTTAGCCTTTTCGGCCAGGTTTCCTGGCCGAAATTGTTTTTGCGACGACCATCTGGAGGAACACGGAATGTTCAACCCAGCGAATACGACTCACTTTTCGCTATCCATTCACGGATCGACCTCAGATGGGGTCACGCCTGATTTCCAAGTCCTGAGTTTCACAGGACAGGAGTCGATCAGCCAGCCCTTTCGCTTTGACCTCGAACTGGTCAGCGAACGGTCCGACCTCGACCTTGAAGCCCTGCTGCATCAGCGCGCCTTTCTTGCCTTCTCGCCCAACGGTAGCGGCGTGCATGGTCAGCTCTACCAGATCGGCCAAGGCGATGCCGGCAAGCGCCTCACCCGCTATCACGTCGTGTTGGTGCCGCGTCTGACTTACCTTGCGCACCGTACCAACCAGCGCATCTTCCAGAAGCTCACCGTTCCGCAGATCATTGCCCAGGTGCTGGAAGACCACGGCATCCTGGCGGACGCCTACCGCTTCCAGCTGGGGCCAACGGTCTATCCGCCTCGCGAGTATTGCGTCCAGTACGATGAGACCGACCTGCACTTCATTCAGCGGCTCTGCGAAGAGGAAGGCCTGCACTACCACTTCGAGCATACCCAGGATAACCACGTCCTGGTGTTTGGTGATGACCAGACCGGCTTTCCCAAACTGACCCCACCCACTGCCTATGTGCAGGGCTCCGGTCTGGTGGCAGACGAGCCGGTGGTCAAACGCTTTGGCGTACGCCTGGAAACCCGTACCGCCCGTGTCTCCCGCAGCGACTATGACTTCGAGCAGCCGCGCCTGCGCATGGAGGCCGCCTACAAGAGCGAGGCTAAGCCCGACCTGGAAGACTACGACTACCCAGGTCGCTTTACCGATCGCACCCGCGGCAAGCACCTCGCCCAGCGCGCCCTTGAGCGTCACCGCAGCGACTATCAGCTGGCCGAAGGTGAAAGCGATCAACCCCAGCTGGTGACCGGTCACTTTCTGGAACTGTCCGAGCATCCCCGCCGTGACTGGAACCAGCTCTGGCTACTCACCGCTATCTGGCATGAAGGCAAGCAGCCCCAGGTGCTGGAGGAGTCGGTTACCAGCGATGTGGACAAGCACGACGGCTTTACCCAGGGCTACCGCAACCGCTTCACAGCGACGCCCTGGGACGTACCCTTCCGTCCTGCGCTTGAGCATCCCAAGCCCAAGATCCTGGGCAGCCAGACCGCGGTGGTCACTGGACCCAAGGGCGAAGAGATCCATTGCGATGAGTACGGTCGGGTCAAGGTGCAGTTTCATTGGGACCGTGCAGGCCAGGCCAACGAACAGACCAGCTGCTGGCTACGCGTCTCGTCCAGCTGGGCGGGCGATCGTTATGGCGGTATCGCCATTCCTCGCATCGGCATGGAGGTACTGGTCACGTTCTTGGAAGGCGACCCGGACCAGCCCCTGGTCACGGGCTGCCTGTTCCACATGGAACATCAGGTGCCGTATGACCTGCCAGCCAACAAGACCCGCAGCGTCTTCAAGACCCTGAGCACACCGGGCGGCGGTGGCTATAACGAGTTGCGCATCGAGGACAAGAAAGGCCAGGAGCAGATCTATATTCATGCCCAGCGGGATTGGGACGAGAACATCGAGCACGACCAGAAGATCCGCGTGGGGCATGAGCGACACGACATTGTCGAGGCCAACAGCTACACGGAATACAAGGCTGAGGAGCATCGCACCACGGATGCGGACCGCAAGGTTGAGGTCAAGACCAACGACCACCTCACTGTAGGGCAAAACCAGCATATCAAGATCGGTACGGGTCAGTTCGTCAGTGCGGGACAGGAAATCCACTTATCCAGTGGTTTGAAAGTTGTCCTGGAAGCTGGCAGCGAGCTTACGTTCAAGGCCGGCGGCAGCTTCATCAAACTGGACGCCAGCGGCATCACCATCGTCGGCCCAACGGTTCGTATCAATTCTGGCGGCAATGCTGGCAGCGGAACCGGTGCCGCTCCTCTGCTGCCGGGCCCTGTAAAGCCAGCCGACGCAGACAAGGCAGGTGCCCTGCTAACACCTGCACAGATCAATACCTTCAAGCGTAACGCACCCTTCTGTGAAGAATGCGAAAAGTGCAAGGAGGGATTCTGTGCGCTCTGATAATTTGCTTACCCCTCAAGAATGGTTGACTAAATACTCGGCTGATAGCTCATCACTTTATGTCGTGATGAGTAACACCAGCGATGCCAATCCACTGAAGGCCTATTACGAAGCTCATGAAGCTTTTGTCCCTCTGCCCATTTGGGAAGGTACCCCCTACGCCGACTGGCAGCCGGTGATGCCCTACCTAGGTAGGCTCAGTCTAAACAGTACATTTCTGGATTGGGCCGCTCAGGAAAAATATAAAGACTGGGGATGGCTAGCCCTAGCCACGCACGAGCCAGCAGCTATCGTCGAGCACCTCAAGAGTCTGACCAAAGTCTTTATGCCAGACGGTAGCGAAGTGTTTTTCCGCTTCTGGGACGGCCGGCATCTGGTCCCTGTGATTCAGACCCTGAATCAGCAGTTCTCTACCGTATTACCTTGCTTCGATCAGTACTGGGTTAATCAATTCAACGCCAGCATAACCCCAAGTACTTACCAAACCGCTCGAACATACCCTTGGTGGAACGTGCCCCAGACGGTACTTGATGCATTGCATGAAAACGATGCCTCAACGCTGATCGATAACCTGATGCAGCACATTCAAGAAAATCACCCAGACATTTACTTCAAATTCCCAGAAATCAATCTTTTACAAAAGATCAAACGCTTTGTTCAGCGCCAGGAAACAGACATGGACGATACGGCGCAACTTATCGCTCAACTTGAAAAGGATGCTTCGCTATGATTCCTCGGCTCGGCTCGTTCTCGTTTATTGATTTGGGTGCCGAGTCACCTGACGCAAGCAAAGTAATCTCTGAATTCAAAAGCTGCCTGGGCACCTATAAAGAGCTGGCAGAAAGCCTCTGGACCGGTTGGGCATTGGATGCCGATCAAACGTTCAAGATTGGCGATGAGTTAAGCATTAGCAAAGACAAGGATTACACCTCCCCTGTTACGAACTACGCAACGTGCCCGCTGAATGGAGAGTTCACGTTAGTTCATACTTTTGAAGCCGCCCGCTTTGTTCCCATCGGCAATACACCCGTACGACTGGAGCCTATTACGAGAGCCTGGAGCGGAGATGAAGTTACAGGACCCGTCATTAATGATGAAATCGGCCCAAGCGGCATAAAAGTCATTTCTGGCTGCAAACGTGGACAGCTCTATCGCATTACGTTTTTCCCGAATGTAACAAAGGCTCAGGTAGAAGCCCTATATAGCTCTTATCAAGGCGTTATTCAAAAGCTTGCTGCATGGCTTCAAAGCGAATGGACCAATCAATTCCAGCCCTTATGGAGCACCTATCAAAGCGCTAACTCGGGACAACGTTTAAAACTTCAACTGGAGGCTGCCCTAGAGGGCTTTGAGCATGCACTGCTCTCGCTCTGGGACGACATAAAGTCACTTTTTCAGTTGATTGCTCATCCTTATGAGAACGCTAAAAAGCTCGCTAAATACCTGAGCCCAGACGAGCTGAAAAAGCTCTATACCGCCTCTAAGGAATCGCTAAGCACAGCCTTACTGATCGCTAGTGATGAGCCACTAATGTTTATTTACGTGGCGGCAATTGTTAGCTGGGTCAAGCTATTACCGCCTCAGACATGTGTTGAAGTACTGGCTCAATTTACCGGCGAGCTTTTAATCAATATTGTCGTCGGGATTATTTTGAGCGGCGGTGCGGGGCTCGCAATCCGCGTTGGCACCAAAGCTTTGGAAACACTCAAGTCTGGTCAAGCGACGGCTTTAATCAGCAAGCTTGCCGATACGTTAATCAACGCAAGTCAATCCCATGCATTGTCTGTACATGCAGACACCTTAAAGCCTTTAGCGGCCCATGGTGAAATCAGCGAGGCGAATACAGCCCGTAAAATCAACGCCAAGGTGGCGCCTGCAAGCAAACGCCCTACCCCAGCCGATACGCCGAGCCAAACGATTGAAAATGCCTCGACAACAAGCCGAAATAAAACGCGGCGTCAAACGCGTTTGTCTCGTGAAGAAAAGGTTGATGACGTCTCCAAGCCGGCTAAAGATCCTAACGACAAACCTTCGCAGGAATGCGCCAAAACCTGCACTAACGGCTGTCCGGTTTCCATGGTTACAGGTGAGGAATTGCTTACCCTGACCGATGGAGAGCTGGATGGGGTGCTCGCCTTTCCCTGGTCTCGCCTCTATCGCACCAGTGCTGTCGAGCACAATGTTGGCTTGGGCTATGGATGGAGCCATAGTCTGGCCCATAGGTTGGAAATTCAGGGCGACACGGTTATCTGGACAGACCATGAGAATCGCCGCACCGAGTTTCCGCTACCAAGCCAGCAACGCCCTGCCATTACGAACCGGCTTTCCGCTGCAGCGATCTATCTTGGTGAGGACCCAAGCGAGCTGGTTCTTGCGCAAGCGGGTGCAACGCCTCGTTTTTATCACTTCCGCCGGATAGGTCAAAGCGCCCGCCTGATCGCCATCAGCGACGCCTATAGCAATACCTTAAGCATTTCTCGGGATGCCCGAGACCGTATTGTCCGCCTGAGAAATAACACCAGTCGTGCGCTGCGTTTCACATATGAGCACGCTCATATCGTAGCGGTTGATTATCAGGTCTACCGCCCTGCCGATAATGAAGAAGCGAGTTGGCATACCGTCCAGACCCTGGCCACCTATAGATATAACGCCCAAGGCCAACTCCTGTCTGCTACCAATGCGGCAGATGAAAGCGAGCATTATCGCTACAACGATCAGCACGTTATCCAAGAGCGCCAATTGGCGGGCGGAGCGACGTTCTTCTGGGAATGGGAAGACGAAGGAAAACAGTCCCGTTGCGTCCATCACTGGGCCAATTTTTCCCAGATGGATACACGTTACGTCTGGGAGGACAACGGTACCGTTACCGTTCATAACTCAGACGGCAGCCAACAGGTCTACCAACATGATGAAAATGCTCGCCTCGTCCAACAGATCGATCCGGACGGCGCCAAGCATCAAAAGATATACGATGAAAAAGGCCAGCTGATTGCCGAGAAAGATCCGCTAGGCGCTATCACTGAATACCAGCATGACGAGGCGGGTCATCTCATTGCTGTCATTCCGCCTGAAGATGAGCCTACCTATTACGAATACCATAAAGGCTTCGTACGCACGGTTAGCCGAGGCAAGGCTGTCTGGAAATATCGGCGTAATGCCCAAGGTGACATTACCGCTCAGACGGATCCAGACGGCAACACCACTCACTATCACTATGACAGCCGGGGCAACCTGCTCAGTATTCAACATCCTGATGGTAGCCGTCATGAACTCACCTGGAATCCCCAAGGCCAGCTGATAGAAGAGTTGCTACCCGACGGTGGCAAGCGCCGCTATCGGTACGATGCGCTTGGCCGCCAAATCACTCGACAGGACGAATCAGGCGCTGTTACCCAGTATCAATGGGACGCCGTTGGCCGACTCAGTCAGGTTACGCTGCCAGGCGGTGGGACGCGCGCGTTTACCTACAATGCGTACGGCAAAATAACAGCCGAGCGGGATGAGTTAGGACGCATTACCCGCTACGAATACGCGGACAACCTGCACCTCGTCAGTCGCCGGATCAACCCTGATGGCAGCCAGTTGCGTTATCGCTACGACAACGCTCGCCTGTTATTGACAGATATAGAGAACGAACGTGGTGAGCACTACCAGCTCGACTACTACCCCAACGGCCTGATTCGAGAAGAGACAGGCTTTGATGGCCGTACAACAGCCTATGCCTACGACCTTAACGGCCATCTGACGGAAAAAACGGAATTCGGCGAAGACGGCAGCCAGCTGGTTACCTGCTACCAGCGTGACGCGGCTGGGCGGCTGCTCGTTAAAACACTTCCTGACGACCAGAAAATCCATTACGCCTATGATGCGCTTGGCCGGTTGGTCAGTGTAGATGACGGCCAATGGCCGCTCGCCTATGAGTACGATCTTCAGGGTCGCCTGATTACCGAGCATCAAGGTTGGGCAACGTTCCGTTATCAATATGATGTCCTTGGGCAGCTCAGCCATTGCCGCCTGCCGGATGGCAGTCTGCTTGATTACCGCTATCGTAATGGCGGCCTGCTAAGCGCTATTGACCTGAATGGTCAGCCACTAACGGCCCACCAATACCTACCGGGCGGACGTGAACAATACCGCCAGCAAGGCGCACTGCTCAGTCATTATCACTATGACGAGCAAGGCCGCCTCCAAGCCCACCGCATCAGCCAACAGGAGCGCAGTGTTTATCAACGTCGCTATGCCTACGATGCCAATGGCAATCTCGCTGCGATCGAAGACTCCCGCAAAGGCAACAAGCACTTCCATTATGACCCGCTGGATCGACTGATAGCGGTTCGGGGCGATTTGCCCGAGAGCTTTGCCCACGATCCGGCCGGTAACCTGCTTAGCCAGACGGGACAGGAAGGCGCACGCCTTGCCAACGTCAAAGGCAACCGCCTGTTGATGCAGGGCGATAGCCACTACGATTACGACGCCTATGGCAATCTGACTCGTGAACGACGCGGCGCAGCTCAACGACTGGTCACTAAATACCGCTATGACAACCAGCACCGCCTGATTGCCACAACACTCCCTGACGGGCGAGTCGCCGAGTACCGTTACGACGCCTTTGGTCGACGCATCGCCAAAACTATTGATGGCCAAACCACCGAGTTTCTCTGGCAAGGCGAACGGCTAATCGCCGAAAGCGGGCAAAACCACTACCGCAGCTATGTCTACGAGCCCGGCACGTTCCGCCCCTTGGCGATGCTGCACGGTGAAGGGAAAGCAGCCGAACCTTATTACTACCAGCTCGACCACCTCGGCACACCGCAGGAACTGACCAGTGCAGCGGGTTCTATCGTCTGGTCTGCCAAGTATCGCGCCTACGGTAACGTGGCAAAACTGGAAGTCGCCGAGCTGGAAAACCCTCTGCGCTTTCAGGGGCAGTATTTTGACCAGGAAACCGGCCTGCACTACAACCG
Source organism: Pseudomonas sp. WAC2 (assembly GCF_030403525.1). Classification (NCBI taxonomy): domain Bacteria; kingdom Pseudomonadati; phylum Pseudomonadota; class Gammaproteobacteria; order Pseudomonadales; family Pseudomonadaceae; genus Pseudomonas; species Pseudomonas sp. WAC2. Next base: position 412,711 of record NZ_JAUEPD010000003.1, on the reverse strand, counting down.
GCACCGCTACTACAATCCCAATACGGGCCGCTTCCTGACACCCGACCCTATCAAACTAGCGGGTGGGCTGAATAACTATCAGTATGTGCCCAACCCGACGGGGTGGGTGGATCCGTTGGGGTTGAATAATTGCCCAGGTATAGCAAGTTGCTCCACCGGCACAGCGGAAACTCCTACTGCTAATATAAATTCAGGAGAGCCTAACGCCCCCAGCCCTGAGCGCTCACGAGAAGAACGTCAATCAAAGATAGAAAGATTATCTGAGGCTAATGCTAAACGTCGTGTCAAAGAATACGAAGAAAGATATGACATGCATACCATAACAAAGCATGGTCCTGAAATCCCTAGAGATAAGCTCAAACAAAGAGCGATTGACGGGACTGATCCTAGCAACGGAGAACTCCCCAAGAAAGCGAAGGGTAACCCAAGCTCTCAATTTAAAAATTGGAAACTACAGTTGCATGCTATTAATGCCGCATTAACAAGAGAGGCTCGTGGCTTACCTTTACATACAGGCGTAGACCATAAAGGCAATAATATCGTTAGGGTAGATTTACCTGGGGCAGGAAGAGGATATAAGCCAAACAAAAAAGATCCACAAAATCCAAAATTTAACGAAAACATGAATGGAGCAGAAGTAAAATTTGATAAAGACAATACAAGAAGGCCTTTCACTGCGTTTCCTGTAGATAATTTATAGCAATTAAATAGGTGAAAAATGTTAAAACATCCCTCTACAGATCTTCCCTACAACCCTCAAGTTAGCCACTTACTATGCGGCATAGAGATATACGACCGAGAGGAAACTTTGGGAGAGGAGCTATGGAGATACAATCCAAATGATGAAAAAGATCGTGAAGAAATAATTAAAAATTACATTTTACCCGCAATAGAAAATATATCCTATCGGCACAGATTTGTACTTTACAACGTACTAAAAGAGGCATTAGAAAATTCTAATTTTGACTTTTCAGAACTATTTGAAACTGACTATGATTCTGATGACTATACCTGTACTGCTTGGGATTCATCGGAAATTGAAAACCCTAAGGGTTTTTTCATAGAAATATTTGAATTTATTACTAATAGATGGGCAGATGACCTTAATAGAGCAGCCTCAGAAGATCAGTCCTCATGGTAGTTAAACTTCTTTTCAATTCTTCAGAGCTTCTCACTATGCTCGGAAACAGATTTATTTATTTAATAGTTTACCTAAATGAGGCTTTTGAGACTAAGCCTTGCCTACGACTAACTTTCAAAGAATATGCACCATGTCGTCCAAAGAAAAAGACTTTTCAATCTTAAACTGCTGCCTTTTAGATTTTAAAACCCTAAGGACCTCAACAAGCAATGATTATATTTTATTATTAATAGACTCATTAAACAAAGGAGAAAGCGTAGCTTTAGAACATTCTGGCGTATATATAGACTCAGATCCAGATGGAACTCCTGAAGAATTTATAGAAAATAACGGGATCACCTTTGAATTTATGAATGAAAGTCTTAACGTAAGTAAAAGCTTGGCTGTAAAATTAATAACAGACTGGTGCAAGCAAAATATCAAAACTGAAAAAATAGAATATATGATGCTTTAGAAAAGCTAAAAAAAACTTATCCAGTCTAGACCGCTATCGATATGCTTTAATAAAAGCTTAGCAATTAAACTATATGCCTAATGCTTAAACATTCTTTTTTAGAAAACCCCTATGTACCAAACATTAACTCTTTTTTAGGAGGCATTGAGATATATGACAGAGAGGAAAACTTAGGAGAAGAATTATGGAGATACGATCCAAACAAAACCTCTGATAGAGAAGAAATAATAAGAAAATATATTCTTCCCAACTTAAATTATCTTTCCTACAGACATAGGCTTGTTCTTTTAGAAAAGCTAGGAGGACTATTGTCTATTGAAAGCCACAATTTTAGTTCTTATTTTGAGTACCTAGAAGAAGAATACAGATCACTTGCCTGGTATGCAGATGAGATTGTTGATCCAAGAGGTTTCTTCTCAAAGATCTATGAAATTGCTAAAATAGAGTGGAAGGAAGATCTTATAAAGGCTGAGTCCGAAGATCGCTCCACATGGTAGTTAATGTGTCACAACCCAATCAAGGAAGATAAAATATGCTCTTAATATGGCAAGGTTTTGGTTTTTTAGTCGTCATCATTCCCCTTTTTGTGGCCTTGATTGGCTCCTTACTAGGTGGCCTTTTAGGTGCAAGTAATCTCATCGTTTTTCCGCTAACGCTACTTGCATCTGCTATGGCCGTTTTCTATTTCGGTAAGCAACTTAATAGCCGTCCGGGAAAGATCCTGATTGACCCAGAAACCCAGCAAACCGTTGAGCTGCGTAAGCGCCATACCCTGTTCTGGATTCCGATGCAGTATTGGGCATTCCCGTTGGGAGTACTGGGATTTGTAATGCTGCTAGGCAATATTGTCGCCTAGTTGCATTCAAGTAAGGGTTCGCCAAGCGTTAGCGAATCCTTACTGCGAGCAGCATTCACAGGTTTATAGACCTGGATCAATACCCTCCACAATCTGCTCTCATAAGCTCATGGCTTTGAAGTCGCTATTCCATGAGCATCACACCTTTCTTCAAACCCGAACTCCTCTCCCCTGCCGGTACGCTCAAATCCATGCGTTACGCCTTTGCTTATGGCGCAGATGCCGTTTATGCAGGGCAGCCACGGTATAGCCTCCGGGTCAGAAATAATGAATTCGACCATGAGCACCTCGCGCTGGGTATTAATGAGGCACATGCGCAGGGCAAACGATTTTATGTGGTGGTCAACATTGCGCCACATAACGCCAAGCTGAAGACGTTTCTGAAAGATATCGAGCCCGTCATTGCCATGAGTCCGGATGCATTGATCATTTCAGACCCTGGCTTGATCATGCTGGTGCGTCAGGCGTTTCCCCAGATACCAATTCACCTGTCAGTACAAGCCAATGCGGTGAATTGGGCGAGCGTGAAGTTTTGGGAGAGCCAAGGTCTGTCCCGTGTGATTCTGTCCCGAGAACTGTCGCTGGAGGAGATTGAAGAGATCCGCCAACAAGTGCCGGGAATGGAGCTGGAAGTGTTCGTTCACGGCGCGCTGTGCATGGCTTATTCCGGACGCTGCCTACTGTCCGGCTATATCAACCGGCGCGATCCTAATCAGGGCACCTGCACCAACGCCTGTCGCTGGGAGTACAAGGCTCATCTAGGGAAAGAGGATGCATTAGGCACTATCGTGCAGCATCATGACCCTATCGCACTCAACGTACCGGAACCAACGCTAGGCTCTGGTACGCCTACAGATGAGGTTTTCCTGCTGGAAGAAGCGGGCCGACCGGGTGAGTTGATGGAGGCCTATGAGGATGAGCATGGCACTTACATCATGAATTCCAAGGACTTGCGAGCCGTTCACCATGTCGAGCGGTTGGCGAGGATGGGTGTGCACTCATTGAAAATCGAAGGCCGGACCAAGTCCCATTACTACGTGGCACGTACGGCGCAGGTCTATCGCAAGGCTATCGACGACGCAGTGGCGGGCCGCCCTTTCGATAAATCCTTGATGGATACCTTGGAGTCATTGGCTCACCGCGGTTACACCGAGGGTTTTCTGCGCCGCCATGTGCACGACGAGTATCAGAACTATAACCAGGGCTATTCGGTATCCGAGCGCCAGCAGTTCGTGGGTGAGTTGACCGGTGAACGTCGCAACGGACTGGCTGAAGTAATCGTAAAGAATCGCTTCGACTTGGGCGATTCTATCGAGGTCATGACGCCTAACGGCAATATGAACCTTTCAGTCGAAGCGATGGAAAACGCGCGCGGTATCCGCCTGGAAACCGCTCCGGGCAGTAGCCATACCGTCTACTTGGCGGTTCCGGAAGGTATCGATCTCGCCTATGGATTGTTGATGCGCAACTTGGAAGCAGGTACGACCACTCGAAACCCGCAATTTCGGTAAAAAAGCGGCTGGTTCGTGCATGAAGCTGACCAGCCGCCCATGCAGTCCAGCGCGCGAGTCGTTACAATGTGCTCATGCATGATGACCTCTCTCTCCTCCTGAATTCCCTGAATGCCGCCCAGCGTGAAGCGGTGGCGGCGCCCCTTGGCCGACAGTTAGTGCTTGCGGGTGCCGGTTCCGGCAAAACCCGGGTGCTGGTGCACCGTATCGCCTGGTTGATCCAGGTCGAGCATGCGTCGCCCCACTCGCTCCTGGCGGTGACCTTTACTAATAAAGCCGCTGCCGAAATGCGCCATCGGATCGAGCAGCTCTTGAACATGAATCCGCAAGGCATGTGGGTCGGCACGTTCCACGGGCTTGCCCATCGTCTGCTCAGAGCTCATTGGCAGGAAGCCAAGTTGTCCCAGAACTTTCAGATTCTGGACAGCGACGATCAGCAGCGCCTGGTCAAGCGGGTCATTCGGGATCTGGGGCTGGATGAGCAGCGCTGGCCGGCACGGCAGGCGCAGTGGTTCATCAACGGTCAGAAAGACGAAGGCCTACGTCCACAGCATATCCAGGCCAGTGGCGATCTGTTCCTGGCCACCATGCGCAGCATCTACGAGGCGTATGAAGCGGCGTGTGCTCGCGCCGGCGTCATCGACTTTTCCGAGTTGCTGCTCCGTGCCTTGGAGCTGTGGCGCGATAATCCGGACTTGCTTGCCCATTACCAGCGCCGTTTCCGCCATGTGCTGGTAGATGAATTCCAGGATACCAATGCCGTGCAGTACGCATGGCTCAAGCTGCTCGCCCAGGGCGGTGAAAGCCTGATGGTAGTGGGTGATGACGATCAGTCCATCTACGGTTGGCGTGGCGCGCGTATCGAGAATATCCAGCAGTTCAACCAGGACTTCTCTGCCGCCATCATTCGTCTAGAGCAGAATTACCGCTCCACCAGCACGATTTTGCAGGCAGCCAATGGCCTGATCGCCAACAATAGCGACCGGCTCGGCAAAGAGCTGTGGACAGATACGGGTGAAGGCGAAGCCATTACCCTTTACGCGGGCTTCAACGAGCACGATGAAGCCCGCTATATCGTCGAAACCATCGAAAGCGAATCGAAGAAGGGTCTCTCGCTAAGCGAAATGGCCATTCTGTATCGCTCCAACGCCCAGTCACGGGTATTGGAAGAAGCGTTGCTGAGGGAAAAAATCCCCTATCGCATCTATGGCGGCCAACGCTTCTTTGAGCGCGCCGAAATCAAGAATGCGATGGCGTATTTGCGCCTGATTTGTCATCGCCATGACGATGCGGCGCTGGAGCGTGTCATCAATGTCCCGCCCCGCGGCATTGGTGAAAAGACGGTCGAGATCCTGCGTAACACTGCACGCACAAACGGCTACTCCATGTGGCAAGCGCTGCATGATGCGGTCGGCACCAAGTCGGTATCCGGTCGGGCGGCGTCCAGTCTGAATGCCTTTGTTGAGTTGATCGATGAACTGGGGCTCAGGTCTGAAGATGTCCCGCTGCATACCCTGACTCAGATCGTGATCGAGCAAACGGGCCTTGTCGCCTACCACAAGGCTGAAAAGGGCGAGAAAGGTCAGGCCCGGGTCGAAAACCTCGAGGAATTGATCAGTGCTGCGAAGTCCTTTGACTTCAGTGGCGACGATGATCGCTCTCCCCTGGCTAATTTCCTTGACCATGCGGCCTTGGAATCTGGGGATAATCAGGCAGACAGCCATGAAGACTGTGTACAGCTCATGACGCTGCACAGTGCGAAGGGTCTGGAGTTTCCGCTGGTCTTCCTGGCTGGTATGGAAGAAGGCCTGTTCCCTCACAAGATGAGCCTGGAAGAGTCCGGCCGCTTGGAGGAGGAACGCCGCTTGGCCTATGTGGGAATTACCCGGGCCATGAAACGTCTGGTGATGACCTATGCGGAAACGCGCCGGCTTCATGGAACCGAGACCTATAACAAGCTCTCGCGCTTTATCCGCGAGGTGCCACCAAACCTGATTCAGGAAGTCCGCCTGTCCAATTCGGTCAAGCAGCCGTTTGGCGTAAGTCGACCTAATCCGTTTGCAGGTGCCGCCATTCCAGACACGACGTTTGCATTGGGCCAACGAGTCAATCACGCCTTGTTTGGCGAAGGGGTCATTCTGAATTACGAGGGCTCAGGTCCACATGCACGTGTTCAGGTGAATTTCGACGCCGAAGGCAGCAAGTGGTTAATGGTGAGTTACGCCAAGCTGGAGCCGGTTTAACGTACGATCCAGGGCGGCCTTCGCCGCCCTGTCTGTTTGAAGAAGGACATTGCGTGGCGTCTTCCTGGCTCTTCTGGGCATTGCTGTCAGCCGTTTTTGCGGCGCTCACAGCCATTTTTGGCAAAATTGGCGTTGCCCAGGTCAATTCGGACTTTGCTACCTTGTTGCGGACTGGAGTAGTGCTCCTGTCGCTTGTGCTGATCGTTTATGCGACCCACCAGTATCAGCCCTTAAGCTCGATCTCGCCAAAAAGCTATCTCTTCCTTGTGTTATCTGGATTGGCTACCGGTGCCTCCTGGATCTGTTATTTCCGAGCCTTGAAGATGGGTAACGCTTCGCTGGTAGCGCCAGTAGACAAGCTGAGCGTAGTGCTCGTGGCCCTATTCGGTGTACTGCTGCTAGGCGAAAAGCTGACGCTGCGCCAATGGTGCGGCATTGGCGCAATCGGTTTTGGCGTGGTGCTATTGGCGCTGAAACCCTAGGGTTGAAGGCGCAAGGAAAAGGCTTGTCAAACGGTGGGAGATTGCCGAAGCATGCAAGACAAGCCTATTCCCTGCATAGAGGTGCTCAGGCGCCCTACTCACCGAGCCCCGCCACGACTGCTTCTGTCAGGCATTTACAGGCCGGTATCCTTGTAAAGCGATAGCTACCATCCCTTGCATCACAACACTCCACTCCCGTAGCCCAAGATGCAAATGGTTTGGACAGCATACCGTCTCAAGGTAGTAATGAAATGATAGCGCTCAGCCATCAATTTCAGATCTGTGCTTTTAGCCACAGCCGATGTTTAGAAAACACCCTAATTGAGTACGCGCTAACGCTTTTTTGAAGCTGACCAGTGGTTTGAAATATTGCGCATAAAGCAATAGTCCAACAGCAAACGATAAGGCTTGAGTAAACCATGCAAAAAGCCGAAACAATTAGCGCTAGCCCTTACGCAATGTCCGGCGCAAGATGGACATCAACGTAGTTCACGATAAGAGATCTTACGATGCAACGCATAATGAGTTTTTTCATGATCATCTGCCTGGGCCTGACCCTGAGCCTTGATGCCAATGCTAAGCGCATGGGTGGAGGCAAGTCGGCTGGTGCAGCTCCCATTCACCAGACACGCCAGGCGGCACCGCCTCAACAGCAACCAGGCGCAGCGGCAGCCGCACCGGGTCGTCAGGCGCCAGCCGCTAGCGGTGCTTCTCGCTGGCTGGGTCCGTTAGCCGGTCTTGCCGCTGGTGGCTTATTGGCTTCCATGTTCATGGGCGACGGTTTCGAAGGCTTCCAGTTCTTCGACTTCCTGATCATGGCCCTGATAGCGTTTGTTCTGTTCAAGCTATTCACGCGCCGCCGTCAGCAGCAACATCAGCAGCATCAGCCCGCTCCGGCAGGCCACGCACCGATGTACCGTGAAGCGCCTGTACAGCAGCCTGGCGGATTCGGTCAGGGTGGTGCCGCGCCAGTCATGAATGCGCCTGCCTGGTTTGATGCAGAGCGTTTCGTTGCAGCTGGCCGTGAGCACTTCATGTCTCTGCAGCAGCACTGGGATGCCAACGAGATGGACAAAATCGCCGAGTTTGTGACGCCTCAGATGCTCCAGTGGCTGAAAGATGAGCGTGCCAGCTTGGGTGAAGGCTTCCAGTCCACCTACATCGAGAACTTGCAGGCTGAACTGGATGGCGTGGAAGAGCTGGAAGGCAAGACCATTGCTACCATCACGTTCTCTGGCTTGTCGAAAGAGTCTCGCTTCGACCAGGGTCAGAATTTCAGCGAAAGCTGGCGTATGGAGCGCCTGGCAGGTAGCAACCAGCCCTGGCTGCTGGCCGGTATCCGTCAGAACGCCTGATCGCTCTGTGTTTCAGAAAAGCCCGGCCATGCCGGGCTTTTTTGTTTCTACCGTTTGTCGCGCTGTTCGTACAGGTAGCGCTTTCTCGATGGCACCTTTTCCATCTTTTATATTCTTGACTAGGGTATAACACGCACCCCTGCATTAGAGGATGTATTGATGGAAGACGTGATTGAAAGGCTGCGCGAAGAGAACGAGCCTGTTCCGGTACCGCTCGAGCTGCCCGATGAGGACCTGTTGGTCGAAATCGAAGAAGAACTGTTGATCAGCCTTCCGCCCGAGTTTCGCGAGTTTCTTCTCACCGTCAGCGATGTGGTATACGGCAAGCTCGAGCCCGTAACGGTGACCGATCCGCAGTCCCATACCTACCTCCCAGAAGTGGCCGCTACAGCCTGGTCGGAAGGTCTACCTCGCGATCTAATACCCATTTGTGAGGACGGTGACGGCTACTACGCCGTCAGTCAGGAAGGCGAGGTTCTGCTCTGGACGGATGGTGAGCTGGACGATGACACCTGGGATTCCGTCTGGATCTGGGCACGGGATGTCTGGCTGGAAAGCTGATCATTGATCAGCTCTATAGCGTTAGCCTGCCGCTATTGGCAGGCTTTACGAGACGCTTGTAGCGGATTGCACGAGAATGGTAGGCCAGACGCTGAACGTAAGCGGCTGTGCAAGGTCTGGATATAGCTATCTTTTCCGCTAGAAGGTAATCCCTGGATGAGCACTCCTGTCGTTCTGATCACTGGTGCCGCTGGCGGGCTCGGTCGAGCACTGGCCCAGCGTTTTTCACAGAGTCACTGGCGCGTTGCAGCGGCAGATCTGGACAAGGATGGCCTGCATGATCTCAATGGCAATGTTCCCCTGGATTCGAGCGTCGTAGCTGATCTACGGACGGCCGAAGGCTGTCGTAACCTCATCAGCAAGGTCATGGCGCGTACCGGCCGCCTCGATGCTCTGATCAATGCGGCAGGTGTCTGGCGCGAAGGCCCTGTCGAGACGTTCAGCGAAGAGGATTATGACCTCGTCATGTCGGTCAACCTCAAGTCGACCTTCTTCATGTGCTCCGCTGCCATCCCGTTTCTCAAGGAAACCCGCGGAACGATCATCAATATTTCGAGCGGTGCGGGTCGCCAACCTGTCTCGGGTGCTGCCGCCTATGGCGCTGCTAAAGCCGCTATTCGTTTCTTCAGCCAGAACCTCGCCATTGAGCTGGCCAAGGACGGTGTGCGGGTCAATGCTGTCTCCCCAGGCGATATCGATACGCCCATGCTGGATTTTCAGGCGGCCCATTATGGCCAGGGCGATCCTACCGGCTACCGGCGCAACTTGCTCAATCGGTATCCGCAAGGTGATCAAGCCCGCTTTATCCAGCCTGAAGAAGTCGCTGAACTGGTGTACTTCCTATGCCAGCCGCAGGCCTCTGCTATTTCAGGCGCAGACATGCCTATCGATAGGGGGTTGTCGGCGGGCCGCTCATAAGACAAATACAGCTAACGCATGAGTCCTATGGCAAATCGCCATAACATTGCATACTGACGCCGCCGGAATTACCGGTGATTTGAGGATATGACGAGGCCTATATGGAAGCCGGTAATCACCAGCTCAGTATGACCATTCTGATGACGCCCGATTTGGCGAACTTCTCTGGCAAGGTGCATGGTGGCGCCTTGCTTAAACACTTGGATGAAGTAGCCTATGCCTGCGCCAGCCGTTATGCAGGCCGTTATGTGGTGACACTGTCGGTTGATCAGGTGATCTTTCGCGAACCGGTCAACGTAGGTGAATTGGTTACGTTTTTGGCATCGGTGAACTACACCGGAACGACGTCTATGGAGGTCGGTGTAAAGGTCATTACGGAAAACATTCAACAGCGCTCGGTACGCCATACCAACAGCTGCTTCTTCACGATGGTTGCATTGGGTGACGACGGCAAGCCCTGCCCCGTTCCTCAACTGGAACCCAAGACGTTCGACGAGAAACGCCGCTGCATACAGGCACAGCAGCGCCGGCAAATTCGCCGAGAGTTGCAAGAACGGTATCAGGCGATCAAGGAAGACGTACTTCCTTGATCGCCTGATCAGGGCCTAAACAAAAACGCCGCGATTATCCGCGGCGTTTTTATTGGAGCCTGTCGGCCGTTAGCGGCGTTGCAGCTTGAAGATAAATACCTTGGTAGCCTTGCGCGGTACGATTTGTCCACCTGATACACGAGGAGCAAAGCGCCAGCTGCTCAACGCATCGAGCACGGAGCGCTCGAACATTTTGTTGGACGACTCCAGTACTTCCACATCAGTAATACGGCCATTTGCGGTTACGGTAAATAGCACTTTGACCTCCCCGCTTAATCCGCGACGACGCAGCACATCAGGATATTTGGGCTGATCCATCTTCAAAGGACGGATATCGCTGTCGTCGATGCTCCCAGTAGGGAGGCCTGCAGGACCTGCAGAAGCGGCGGTCTTGGCGCCAGGCGTGGCCACGGGTGCCTGAACAGGTGCGCTTGGTGCAGCCGCAGGCGTAGGAGCACTCGCTGCCGGTGCAGCAGGCGCCGGGGCTGGCTCAGGCTCTGCTTTGGGCTCAGGCTTCTTTTTGACCGGTAGCGGTTTTTGCTGGGTGTGCTCAACCGGCTTGGGTTTCGGCTTTGGCTTGGGCTTTTCGACTACCGGTTTGGGTGGTTCGACGGGCTTGGGCGGTTCAACCGGCTTAGGAGGCTCCGGCTTAGGCGGTTCGGGCTCTGGTGGGGCCGGAGGTGTAGGCGCTGCTGCCGGAGGCTCTGGGGCAGGCTCCTTTTTAGGCAGCTGGATAAAGCTGACCTTCAGCTCGCTTGGGCTATCACCCTTGCTGATTTTGAGTTCGGGCGGAGTCTGTACGACAAAAAACAATGCAGCCGCCAGCGCCGCGTGCATAACAAAGGAAGTCCCCGAGGCCAGCCACCAACGACGAAGAGGCGTTGTTTCGGTTGTCGGCTCGGCGTTGCCGACGTTCTCCTCCAGCGGAGGCACCTCATCGCTTCGTGAATACCCTTGCAGCGAAATGATCTCTGCGCCTGGATCCGTACGACTGGCATTTACACCATCAACAGGCTCAACCTCACTGCGCACGACATACAGACGTACTCCTTCAGCCGATTCAGCAGGGTGCTCAGGCTGCAGCGAAGGGTCTTGCTCAGGCGATTTTGATCTCGCCGGCAACGTCAACGACATAGGAATGATCCACAAAGGCGGTCAGATTTAATAATCATTATCATTAAGATAACGAATTTATCAACTTTTAGCGACAACAGGATTCCTATTGCATGTAATTCATCAAATCTGACTCTAAGGCAGCCGCATCTACGACCGTTTCGAAGATCAATTCTACCCGGCTATCCTTGCGCCACTCACTGATCCGCCATTCACCTTGTCCACTGGCTTGATTGAAGCTCCACCACTGCCCATCTGCATGCAGAATGGCTTTTGCCCTGAGCAGTGCAGGTAATGCGCCCAGCCATGTCTGAACTGCTTGGCGGTTAAATTGGCTGCTATGGTGAAACCGCCACCCTATGGCGAAGCGCCCTTCAGCCTCATGAATTTGCCTTAAGGGCTGTCCAGGTAACAGCAGCGAAGGTAATGGTCCCTGCTGACCAGGGGGAGGCTTTGGGAGTGAATCGGGAGCACGTTGGCCAACTACACAAGCGCTTCCGGGCAAAAGGTCAAAAGGCAGCCTTCCCTGTTGGGTCCATTGCCACTGGATGTCGGGCAAGGAGGCTAGAAGCGCCTGTCGGCTTCTGTCATTCAACAACTCAGACTTGTTGAGTACCAGCAGCCCAACCCCGGGTAACGCCTCACGTTGAGCATCAGGCAGCTGTTCCCCGCTCGCCAAGCGGTGAGCATCAACCACCATGACTGCCGGTTGAATCGCCAGTACGCCCTGCCAGGTACCTTCGGCGAGCTGCTTGAGCAATGTAGCCGGATGCCCCAGCCCTGACGGCTCAATGAAAAGGCGCTGGGGCTGAGCCCTGCGCAACAACTGCACCAGGGCTACCTGCAATGGCGCACCGTTGACGCAGCACAGGCATCCTCCCGGCAATTCAGTCAATGAAATACCGGCATCCGTGGTATGCAACAACGCAGCATCAAGCCCTATCTGACCGAACTCGTTAACCAGCACTGCCCACCGCTCGTGTTGAGGACGTTGCGTCAGCAAATGCCGGATGAGGCTGGTCTTGCCTGCCCCCAAAGGTCCTGTTATCACGTGGGTAGGTATATGCTTGAGCATGTTTATGTCTCGATTCGGTCAGTGGTAGAGTCGCCGCTTTAAGCCGGTTACCTCTATGTATCGCCTACTTGCCTGTCTAGCCTTCCTCGCTCCGCTCTATGTGCAGGCTGAAGCGTGCCTGGTCCACAGCAAGGGTAAAGGCGTCGATGTGAAAGTCTGCCAGCAGAATCGCTCGATTCCAGCGAATCTATTTCATGATGGATTTTGTAAGCCTCAACTGGCAGAGCAGAACGTTGAGGTTACCTTTGCTGAACAATGCCCTACCGGCGGATTCGGTATCTGCCAGAACGCCCAAGTACAAGGCATGCCGTACAGACAGGACATCCATTATTACGGCATTGCTACGGATGCACGCTTCTTGAAGCCGTTCTGTGAACAGCAGAGCCAGGGCACGTGGCTGGATACATCCAAGCGGACTGAATGATGACAGGCTCTGATGCCTTTACGGATCATCCTGCTGATGGCAAAGGCTACTGGCACAAGGCAAATAGGTTATAAGATAACAACCTAATCTGTTTGATGGTTTTCTATCTTATGAAAAGACCGCCTGCCTGGTCTCTACTACTTGCCCCTTCCTTGCTGTGCTCATCTTTTGCATTTGCCGATGGCTTACCTGTGAACTGTATGAGTACGGGGCAAATAGTCAGCTGCGAAGACCTTGCAGGCAGTCACTATCATGTATCGGTTGTGGATAAACATATTTTTATCCAAGGATACGATGCTGCAACCCAGCGCACCTGGACGCAAACCCAGGCACACTATGGTCGAATCAGTTTCTTGATAGGTTACGCCTCGGATGGCGAGATCTGGTCCGGCTTTACACGGGCCATTGGTTGGACTTCACGTGGACGCGTCTCCAGCTCATCTGCAGGTCGACAAACACTTTTATGCGGCCGTGTTGGTGGCTGCACGTCCAACCCATAAACAAAAGCCCCGTTTAACGGGGCTTTGCTGAATACATTATTCAACCGTTACCGACTTGGCTAGATTGCGAGGCTGATCCACATCAGTCCCTTTCAATATAGCGACGTGATAAGACAGCAATTGCAGCGGTATGGTGTAGAGGATTGGCGCCAGCACATCATGAATGCTGGGCATCCCGATCAGGTGGGTGCCTTCCCCGTTGGTAAGACCAGCTTCTGCATCCGCGAAGACAACCAGCTGACCGCCTCGAGCGCGTACTTCCTGAAGGTTGGATTTCAGCTTTTCCAACAACTCATTATTGGGCGCTACCGTAACCACAGGCATGTCAGTGTCCACCAGCGCCAGCGGGCCGTGCTTGAGCTCACCCGCCGGATAAGCCTCGGCATGAATATAGGAAATCTCCTTGAGCTTGAGCGCGCCTTCCATGGCCACCGGATATTGAGCACCACGGCCGAGGAACAAGGTATGGTGCTTCTCTGCAAATAGCTCGGAAATTTTCTCTACGCGCTTATCCATGGCAAGCGCCTCATCAAGACGCGCGGGCAGACGGCGAAGCTCTTCCACCAATTCAGCCTCAACGCCAGCCTCAAGACGGTTCTGAACACGGCCCAACGACAGCGTAAGCAGCAGCAGCGCAACCAGCTGAGTCGTGAACGCCTTGGTAGAGGCAACCCCGATCTCAGGGCCAGCCTGTGTCAGTAAGGTCAGGTCCGACTCACGTACCAGCGAGCTGGTCGCGACGTTACAAATTGCAAGACTGCCCAAATAGCCCAGCGGCTTGGCATTTCTAAGCGCAGCCAAGGTATCCGCTGTCTCCCCTGATTGGGAAATGGTCACAAATAGTGTGTCAGCCTGTACCGCTACACGCCGATAGCGGAATTCACTTGCCACCTCGACCTGGCAAGGGATACCCGTGAGCCCTTCCAGCCAATAGCGTGCCACCATACCGGCATGAAAACTTGTGCCACAGGCAACCATCTGAATATTCCTGACACGCCCAAACAGGTCTGCCGCCTGAGGGCCGAACGCCTCGGTCACCACATGATCAAGACCCAACCGCCCTTCCAAGGTGCGTTGAACCACAGCAGGCTGCTCATGAATCTCCTTGAGCATGAAGTGGCGGAACGAACCTTTATCAGCGGCTTCGGCCCCTTCGGTAAACTGAACAACTTCACGTGTTACCGCTTCACCGTCCACCGACCACAGCGAGACGCCATTCAGACGAATCTCTGCAATGTCACCCTCTTCTAGGTACATAAAGCGATCCGTTACCTGTCGGAGCGCCAACTGGTCCGACGCCAGGTAGTTTTCCCCAATACCCAGACCGATCACCAAGGGGCTGCCGCTTCTGGCAGCGACCAGACGATCAGGCTGGTCGATATTCATGACCGCTACACCGTAGGCACCATGCAGCTCTTTCACCGCTGCCTTCAGCGCATGCGTGATATCACTGGTTTCCTTCAGCTTGTGATGCAGAAGATGAACGATGACTTCGGTATCGGTCTGGGAGGTAAAGACATAACCGAGCCCCTTTAACCACTCGCGCAGGGGTTCATGGTTTTCAATGATCCCATTGTGGACCACTGCAATCTGACCATGAGAGAAATGAGGATGGGCATTCGCTTCAGTTGGCGCACCATGTGTGGCCCAGCGGGTATGGGCAATACCGAGGCGACCTGTCAGGCCTTCACTGTTAAGCGCGCTAGCCAGCTCGCTGACCTTGCCGGGGCGACGAATGCGCTCAAGGGTCTGCTGCGCCGTCAGTACGGCAAGACCTGCGCTGTCATACCCTCGGTATTCAAGGCGCTTGAGCCCTTCAACGAGGATAGCGGTGATATTACGCTCAGCAATGGCGCCTACGATGCCACACATGGAAAACTCCTAAACAAGCAATGCATATGAATGCTTCGTTCAAATTTTAAAGAGTGGCTGTGGATATTTGATGGAGATCATTTATCCACAGCCACACAAATGATAGTAATGCCCCGTTGTTCCAATTGGTGTCTGGCTTCATCAGGGAAACGCTCATCAGTCACAAGCGTATGAATGTTCGACCAGGGCAGTTCTAGGTTGGGAATACGTCGACCAACCTTATCCCCTTCTGCCATAACGATGACTTCTCGGGCCACTTCAGCCATTACACGCGATAAGCCCAATAATTCATTGAACGTTGTCGTGCCCCGTTCAAGATCCAATCCATCAGCACCAATGAATAGCTGATCGAAGTCGTAAGAGCGCAGGACCTGCTCAGCCACTTGTCCTTGAAAGGATTCCGAATGAGGGTCCCAGGTCCCGCCAGTCATTAACAAAACCGGTTCATGCTCAAGTTCACGCAAGGCATTGGCGATATGAAGCGAGTTGGTCATCACAACCAGACCTGCTTTGTTTTCCAATTCGGGAATAAGCGCAGCGGTCGTGCTGCCACTATCAATAATGACCCGGGCATGTTCGCGGATACGTGAAGAGGCAGCCCGTGCAATGGCCTGTTTATACGGTGATGGCGCTTGAGCAAGATCGTTCAGAAGCTCATGGGGGATCGAAACGGCGCCACCGTATCGGCGTAGTAAGAGGCCATTCTTTTCGAGCGCGGCCAAATCCTTTCGAATCGTAACTTCTGAGGTGGCAAACAGTTTGGTCAACTCATCAACTGTCACCTCACCCTGTTTATTCAAACGGGCAAGGATGTCGTGGCGACGTTGTGGAGTGTTGCGCTTGGCCATAAGTTTCGATTCGAAATTTATATACTTCGAATCAAAACCCTTAACGGAAAAAAAGTCAACCCAGAATGAAAAAGGCTGTGAGTATTTCACAGCCTTTTGGGCTACTTCTTCTTGATAGGACGTTGCCAATCAGGCTTGTTAACCTGTCTTGCCCTACCCAGTGCCAGCGTCTGTGCAGGCACGTTTTCCGTAATGGTAGAACCTGCAGCCGTGGTTGCTCCATCGCCTAACGTGACTGGTGCTACCAACGAACTGTTAGACCCAATGAAGACGTCATTGCCAATCTCAGTTCTATATTTGTTGGCACCATCATAGTTGCAGGTAATGGTGCCGGCGCCTACGTTACAGTTCTTTCCTAGAACAGCATCACCTAGATAAGACAGATGCCCCGCCTTGCTGCCTTCATTGAGATGAGCGTTCTTCAACTCAACGAAGTTACCCACATGAACCCTGGCTTCCAGAACAGAACCGGGACGTAGCCGAGCAAAGGGACCTACATCGGCACCCTCACCCACTACTGCGCCATCCAGATGACTGTTGGCCTTGATAACCGCCCCGCGTTTCAACGTGCTGTTGTGGATAACACAGTTGGGCCCAATTTCGACGTTGTCGTCGATAACCACCGTGCCACTCAGAATAACATTGATATCAATAGTGACATCACGGCCAGTCTGGACCTGCCCACGCAGATCAAAGCGTGTCGGATCCAGTAGTGTTACACCTTGCGTCATGAGCGCTTGCGCAGCGCGCCATTGATAGTGTCGCTCAAGATCAGCCAACTGCTTTCTGTCATTGGCTCCCTGAACCTCCATGGCATCGTCTGGCTGAGCCGTTGCAACGCGCAAGCCATCGGATACGGCCATTGCGATGACATCCGTCAGGTAATACTCCCCTTGTGCATTGCTGTTGGAAAGTCTACCGAGCCACTCTCCCAATCGCTCGCCCGGAACGGCCAGAATACCGGTATTACCTTCGCGGATTGCCTTCTGCGTTGCATCGGCATCCTTATGCTCAACAATTGCATACACCTCACCGCGGTTATCCCGAAGGATACGTCCATAACCCGTGGGATCTGCCAGTTCTACAGTCAACAATGCCAGCTGCTGAGCGCTAACCTGTTCTAGCAGGCGCTCAAGCGTAGACGTTTCAATCAGCGGAACATCGCCATACAGGATCAGTACCCGCTCCGCCGACAGATGGGGAAGCGCCTGGGCGACAGCATGGCCTGTACCCAACTGCTCCTGCTGGACGACGAAGTTGAGGTCATCTGCTGCCAGACGCTGCTTGACGGTTTCGGCTCCATGGCCGATCACTACATGGATCTTTTGCGGAGCCAGCTCGCGGGCGCGATCGATCACGTGTCCCAGCATGGCCTTCCCGGCAATCGGATGAAGAACCTTGGGCAGAGCGGAGCGCATACGGGTGCCTTGCCCCGCAGCAAGAATGACAATTTCAAGGGACATGTTTACGCCTCGATAGGGCCGTTAAGCCGTTAGACACGGATAAAGAGTCTCAGAAGAGAAACGGGCTCAGCAAGTGCTCACGGCCAGAAATGAAAAAGGGTAGCCGAAGCTACCCCTTTCATATACCCGAAGCGTATTGCTTCAGCGCTTGGCCTTGTTGCGTAGCTGCTGAATGGTACGCAGCTGAGCTGCGGCTTCAGCCAACTGTGCAGAGGCAGCGCTGTAATCGAAGTTCGAGCCTTTCTCGCTCAGCGTCTTCTCAGCCAGCTTCATGGCTTCCTGAGCAGCCGCTTCATCAAGATCGCTCGCCCGGCTGGCAATATCTGCCAACACTTCGACGACATTCGGCTGGACTTCGAGGAAACCACCAGAGATATAAAACACCTCTTCCTCGCCGCCCTGCTTGATCAGGCGAATCGGGCCAGGCATGAGATCAGTCAACAGCGGAGCATGGCCGGGAGAAATACCCAGATCCCCCAGGTTACCGTGGGCGATCACCATTTCCACCGCTCCGGAGAAGATGGCTCCTTCCGCGCTGACGATATCGCATTGGACTGTCTTGGCCATATGCATGCCTCGTAAGGCGCCCGTTTCCGGGCGCACGGATTACAGTTTCTTCGCTTTTTCGATAGCTTCGTCGATGCTGCCAACCATGTAGAATGCCTGCTCAGGCAAATGGTCGTAGTCACCTTTCAGAATGCCGCCGAAACCAGCAATGGTGTCCTTGAGCGAAACGTATTTACCTGGCGCACCGGTAAATACTTCTGCAACGAAGAACGGCTGGGACAGGAAGCGCTGGATCTTACGAGCACGGGATACCAACTGCTTGTCCGCTTCGGACAGTTCGTCCATACCCAGAATCGCAATGATGTCCTTCAGCTCCTTGTAGCGCTGCAGAACATACTGAACGCCGCGAGCAACGTCATAGTGCTCCTGACCGATCACCAGCGGATCAAGCTGGCGAGAAGTAGAGTCCAGCGGATCCACAGCTGGGTAGATACCCAGGGAAGCGATGTCACGGGACAATACGACGGTTGCGTCCAGGTGAGCGAACGTGGTCGCAGGGGACGGGTCAGTCAAGTCATCCGCAGGTACGTATACAGCCTGGATGGATGTAATCGAACCGGTTCTGGTGGAGGTAATACGCTCCTGAAGAACGCCCATCTCCTCAGCCAGCGTCGGCTGATAACCTACTGCGGAAGGCATACGGCCCAGCAGAGCGGATACTTCCGTACCGGCCAGGGTGTAACGGTAGATGTTGTCGATGAACAACAGTACGTCACGGCCTTCGTCACGGAACTTTTCGGCCATGGTCAGGCCAGTCAGGGCCACGCGTAGACGGTTGCCCGGCGGCTCGTTCATCTGACCGTAAACCAGGGCTACCTTGTCCAGAACGTTGGAATCCTTCATCTCGTGGTAGAAGTCGTTACCCTCACGAGTACGCTCACCCACGCCTGCGAACACGGAATAACCGCTGTGCTCGATGGCGATGTTACGGATCAGTTCCATCATGTTAACGGTCTTGCCTACACCGGCACCACCGAACAGACCAACCTTACCACCCTTCGCGAACGGGCAAACCAGGTCAATAACCTTGATGCCTGTTTCCAGCAGCTCGTTGCTACCGGACTGATCAGCGTAGGACGGTGCCTTGCGGTGGATTTCCCAACGCTCTTCTTCACCGATGGGGCCCGCCTCGTCGATCGGGTTACCCAGAACGTCCATGATACGGCCCAGCGTCTTCACGCCTACCGGTACCTTGATCGCTTCACCAGTGTTGTTAACGTCCAGACCACGCTTCAGACCCTCGGTAGAGCCCATCGCGATGGAACGAACAATGCCGTCGCCCAGCTGCTGCTGAACTTCCAGCGTAGTTTCCACGCCCTGCACTTTCAGAGCGTCATAAACTTTCGGTACGGAATCGCGTGGGAATTCCACGTCGATTACGGCGCCGATGATTTGTACGATACGTCCGCTACTCATTTCGCGTTCCTCGAAGAATTAGAACCAGTCCGTCAAACCGCAGCGGCGCCGCCGACGATTTCCGAAATTTCCTGCGTAATCGCTGCCTGGCGTGCCTTGTTGTAGATCAGCTGCAGTTCGCTGATGATCTCGCCTGCGTTATCCGTAGCGTTCTTCATCGCGATCATCCGCGCCGCTTGTTCACAAGCGCTGTTTTCTACAACTGCCTGATACACCTGAGATTCCACGTAACGCACCAAGAGGCCGTCCAGCAACGTCTTGGCATCTGGTTCGTAGAGGTAGTCCCAATGCTTTTGCAGGCTGGTGTTCTGCTCAGCCACCAACGGAACCAGCTGCTCGATTGTCGGCTTCTGGACCATGGTGTTGACGAACTTGTTGGACACTACGTACAGGCGATCAATACGGCCATTCAGGTAAGCGTCGAGCATGACCTTGATACTACCGATCAGGTCGTTGATCGAAGGCTCTTCACCCAAATGGCTGATGGCTGCGACTACATTACCGCCGTAGCTGCGGAAGAAGGACGCACCCTTGCTGCCAATCACACCGAGATCGACTTCAGCATTGCGATCGCGTTGCTCTGCCATGTCGCGAATCAACGTCTTGAACAGGTTGATGTTCAAGCCGCCCGCCAGACCACGGTCGGAGCTGACCACGATATAGCCCACGCGCTTTACCGGACGCTCCACCATAAACGGATGGCGATATTCCGGGTTCGCATTGGCCAAGTGGCCGATCACAGCACGAATACGCTCAGCGTAAGGCTTGCTGGCAGCCATGCGCGTCTGAGCTTTGCGCATCTTGCTGACAGCTACCTTTTCCATGGCGCTGGTGATCTTCTGTGTGCTTTTGATGCTCGCGATTTTGCCGCGAATCTCTTTTGCGCCTGCCATGTAACACCTATCGGGTTAGCAAGCGGGAGCGCTCGACGCTCCCGCCTGGGCTTACCAGGTTTGAGTGGCCTTGAATTTCTCGAGACCGGCCTTGATGCCAGAATCGATTTCGTCGTTGAAGTCGCCCTTCTCGTTGATCTTGGCCATCAGTGCGGCGTGATCACGGTTGAAGTACGAAATCAGGGCCTGCTCGAAGCTGCCAATCTTGTCCAGCGGGATATCCGACAGGAAGCCACGCTCGGCGGCGTACAGCGACAGAGCCATCTCGGCGATGGACATCGGTGCATACTGCTTCTGCTTCATCAGCTCAGTAACACGCTGACCATGCTCAAGCTGCTTACGTGTTGCTTCGTCCAGGTCAGAAGCAAACTGGGCAAATGCTGCCAGTTCACGGTACTGAGCCAGTGCGGTACGGATACCACCGGACAGCTTCTTGATGATCTTGGTCTGAGCGGCACCACCCACACGGGATACGGAAATACCTGCGTTAACCGCAGGACGAATACCCGAGTTGAACAGACTGGTTTCCAGGAAGATCTGGCCGTCGGTAATCGAAATTACGTTGGTCGGAACGAACGCGGAAACGTCACCTGCCTGAGTCTCGATCAGCGGCAGAGCAGTCAAGGAACCTGTCTTACCGGTAACGGCGCCCTTGGTGAACTGTTCTACATACTCTTCGGATACGCGAGAAGCACGCTCCAGCAAACGGCTGTGTAGATAGAACACGTCGCCTGGGTAAGCTTCACGGCCCGGCGGACGACGCAGCAGCAGGGAAATCTGGCGGTAAGCCACAGCCTGCTTGGACAGATCGTCATAAACGATCAGTGCATCTTCACCGCGGTCACGGAAGTATTCACCCATAGTGCAGCCGGCATAGGGAGCCAGGAACTGCAGGGCTGCGGATTCAGAGGCACTGGCAGCTACTACGATGGTGTTCTGCAGTGCGCCGTGCTCTTCCAGCTTGCGTACGACGTTGGCAATGGTCGACTGCTTCTGACCGATGGCAACATAGACGCAACGAATGCCACTGTTGCGCTGGTTGATGATCGCATCCACCGCCATGGCAGTTTTACCTACCTGACGATCACCGATGATCAGCTCACGCTGGCCACGGCCAACGGGGATCATGGCGTCAACGGCTTTGTAACCAGTCTGTACAGGCTGGTCTACCGACTTACGCCAGATTACACCCGGAGCGACTTTTTCAACCGCATCGGTTTCTTTGGCGTTGATCGGGCCTTTGCCATCGATCGGATTACCCAGGGCATCGACAACGCGACCCAGAAGCTCCGGACCAACCGGTACTTCAAGGATACGACCGGTGCACTTGGCACTCATGCCTTCAGCCAGGCCCAGGTAATTACCCAGAACCACGGCACCTACGGAGTCCTGCTCCAGGTTCAGTGCCATGCCGTAGACGCCGCCCGGGAACTCAATCATTTCCCCGTACATAACGTCGGCCAGACCAAAGATGCGCACGATACCGTCAGAAACACTGACGATAGTACCTTCGTTGCGCGGTTGCGAAGAGACATCGAGTTTCTCGATGCGGCTCTTGATGATTTCACTAATTTCGGAAGGATTGAGTTGCTGCATGCTACTGCCCCTTCAAACTCAAGGTTTCAACGCTTCGGCCAGTTGCGCGAGCTTGCCGCGAACGGAGCCATCGATTACCAAGTCGCCGGCGCGAATTACCACACCACCGATCAGGCTTGCATCCTCGGATGCATGAAGTCGCACATCGCGACCGAGCCTTGCGCTGAGAGCCTTGGCGAGTTTGTCTTGCTGTTCGTCGCTCAAAGCGAAAGCACTGGTGACTTCCGCCTCGATGGATCTTTCCTGCTCGGCCTTGAACTCTTCGTAGAGTTCAGCAATGGTCGGCATCAGGTCGATCCGGTTGTTTTCTGCCACGGTCCGAACAAAGTTCTGGGCCTGCACATCCAGCTGATCGCCGCACACGTCAATGAGCAGCTTGGCCTTGGCGTCCGCGGTCAACTGCGGTTGCTGAAGCAGCTGGCGCACGGTCCCATCCAGAGTTACCGCGGCGAGCAGTCTCAGCTCCTCGGACCATTTGGTCAGATTCTGCTGAGACTGTGCGAACTCGAAAGCTGCCTTGGCATATGGCCGGGCCAGCGTGTTCAGTTCTGCCATGATGGCCTCGCTTAGATTTCCGCAGCCAGTCGGTCGACCAACTGTGCGTGGGCTTGGGGATCAATCGTTTTGCCCAGGATCTTCTCTGCACCAGCGACAGCCAGAAGGCCAACCTGTGCACGCAGAGCTTCCTTGGCGCTATTGATTTCCCGGTCGATTTCAGCCTGAGCCTGCTCTTTCAGACGATCGCCTTCAGCACGGGCCTTGACCTGCGCTTCTTCGATGATCTGGGTAGCACGCTTGTTAGCTTGCTCGATGATTTCAGCTGCCTGACCTTTCGCTTCGCTCAGTTTCTGGGTGGCTTGTTCCTGAGCCAATTCCAGGTCACGAGCCGCGCGGTTGGCAGCGTCCAGGCCGTCAGCAATCTTCTTTTCACGCTCACGCAAAGCCGCGATGACCGGAGGCCACACGAACTTCATGCAGAACAGCACGAAGATAAAGAAGGCAACGGACTGGCCAATCAGGGTTGCATTAATGTTCACGCCAACACCTCGCTCGTTCGTTGTCTGTCAATCATACGAATCATCGATTCGGATGATTAACCAGCGATCTGACCAACGAAGGGGTTAGCGAAGGTGAAGAACAGGGCGATACCAACACCGATCATGGTTACGGCGTCGAGCAGACCCGCTACGATGAACATTTTCACCTGCAGCATCGGAACAAGTTCCGGCTGACGGGCAGCGCCTTCCAGGAACTTGCCGCCCAACAGGCCGAAGCCAATGGCAGTACCCAGTGCGCCCAGACCAATCAGCAGTGCTACGGCGATAGCGGTCAGTCCAACTACAGTTTCCATTTTTCCTCCCGACTTTTAAGTCGTCTTGGTTAAGGTTGAAGCAAAAAATTGTTATTCCCCATTGCCCTCGCGGGCATCCTCCCCTTTCGGAGAGGATCATCAAGTGCTCTAGCTCTTAATGACTTTCTTCATGCGCCATCGACATATAGACGATGGTCAGCATCATGAAGATGAAGGCCTGCAAGGTAATGATCAGGATGTGGAAGACCGCCCACGCCCACTGCAGGACAATACCTAGACCACCCAGCGCCAGACCGTTGGCGAACATCATGGCGATCAGGATAAAGATCAGCTCACCGGCGTACATGTTGCCGAAGAGTCGCAAGGCCAAGGAAACGGGACGCGCCACCAGCGTTACGAACTCGAGCAGGAAGTTGATCGGAATCAGGATGATCTGAACCAGCATGTTCTTGCTATGGAACGGATGCAGAGTCAGCTCGCCCAGGAAACCACCAATTCCTTTTACCTTGATGCTATAGAAGATCAACAGGGCAAATACGGACAAGGCCATACCAATAGTGGCATTCGGGTCGGTAGTCGGAACCACACGGAAATATGTGTGCTCACCACCTATCAGGCCAGCCAGGGACGGCAACCAGTCAACCGGCACCAAGTCCATAAGGTTCATCAGGAAGATCCAGACGAAAATCGTCAGTGCCAGAGGCGCGATCAGCGGATTACGGCCATGGAAGGTGTCACGGACACTGCTGTCGACGAACTCGATAATGACTTCGACGAAATTTTGCAATTTACCGGGCTGGCCACTGGTGGCCTTGACTGCTACGGCACGGAAAATGCAAATAAAAATCAGGCCTAGAACGACCGACCAACCTAGAGTATCCAGGTGGAAGGCCCAAAAGCCCATTTCTTTCGCTTCTTGAGGGGTGTGGGCGAAACTCCAACCATTTGCCGGATGCAGACCATAGGTCAGATTCTGCAAGTGGTGCTGGATGTAACCCGAAGCGGATTCTGCTGCCATGTTTGCCTCGAACGCTTTAAGGTCTAGAAGATCGTTTGACAAGTAGGGGAGCGCATCCATTGACAAAAAGCGTCAATAGATAGACACCAAACAACGCCAGTGGCATGAGTGGCTTTATCCCCGCAAACGCCACTGTAAAAAGCAGTGCCGTCAAAATTAGTTTTCCTGCCTCTCCCGCATAGAATGATCGAACTATGTCGCGAGCAGCTCGGGCGCCCGAATAACGGAACGCTTTATAAGAGAAATATGTATTAGGCAACCAGGCGATTAAACCACCCATCAAACCAGAATAAGCAGCGACCCTACCAACGAAGCAAAACAAAAATAACGCTGCACATATCGTGACGGCCAGTTGGACGAGCAGCAGGTTAAATGCTGGCTGACGGTGAAAAGGCAGGCGTTTGGGCGTGCGATCAACCATCGCGCTCGAAATCCTCTGGCGTCGGCTTATTATTTAAGCCTTGGCATACTTTGTGCCGACGTAAAGCGCGCAGAGTATAGGAGTCTGCACGCGCCCATTCAAGCCATGCGGTAGTCTTTACGACTATTCGCTACCATTAGAATATTAGCGAATGTGAGCAAGAACGCCCTGCAGCTCATCGAGTGAGCTGTAACGGATCACCAGCTGTCCCTTTCCCTTCTGCCCATGGCGGATCTGTACGGGAGCCCCCAGACGCTCAGCCAGCCGTTGCTCCAGACGCATGATATCAGGATCAGCTTTCCCCGGAGGCTCAACTGCTTCTTTCTTATTCAACCATTGTCTTACTAAGGCTTCTGTCTGACGCACGGTCAATCCACGTGCGACAACATGACGCGCCCCCTCGACCTGTTTTGAGGCTGGCAAACCTAACAACGCCCTGGCATGGCCCATTTCCAGATCGCCATGCGCCAGCATCGTCTTGATTTCTTCTGGCAACGCTATCAGTCGAAGCAGGTTAGCCACACTGACGCGTGATTTGCCCACTGCATCGGCCACCTGCTGCTGCGTCAGCTGAAATTCCTGCTGCAGCCGCTGAAGGGCCATGGCTTCTTCTATCGGACTTAGGTTTTCACGCTGGATATTCTCGATCAGCGCCATCGCAATGGCGGCTTCGTCAGGAATGTTTCTGACCAATGCTGGGATACGCTCAAGCCCTGCCTGCTGGCTGGCACGCCAGCGACGCTCCCCGGCAATGATCTCATAGCGGTTGTCAGCAATGGGACGTACCACGATCGGCTGCATCAAGCCTTGGGCGCGAATCGACCTGGCAAGCTCTTCGAGCGCGACCGGGTCCATGTCACGGCGTGGTTGGTACTTGCCGCGCTGGATAATGTCCAACGGCAGATGCTGCAACTCACGCTGGTCGGCCTTGACTGCTTCTTCCTGCAGTACGCTAGCCGTAGCCCCGCTCAGCAGCGCATCCAGACCGCGGCCCAGTCCCCTTTTCTTGACAGCCATGTGTATTCCTTAAGCGATTGCTTTTGCAGCTTTGCGCTGCCGACGAGCCAGTTCGTTTGCCAAGGCCAGGTAGGCTGCAGCCCCTGTTGATGCCTTGTCGTAAGTCAACGCGGGCATACCATGACTGGGTGCCTCGGCAAGACGCACGTTGCGCGGGATAACCGTATCGTACAGCGTATCGCCAAAATGCGCCTTGAGCTGGGCGGCTACGTCGTTCGCCAGATTGATACGCGGGTCGTACATCGTGCGCAGCACACCTTCGATCTTCAGGCCTGGATTCAGAGCCTGTCCGATGCGCTGGATGCTACCGATCAGGTCAGTCAGCCCTTCAAGTGCGAAATATTCGCACTGCATGGGAATGATAACCCCATCCGAAGCGACTAGCCCGTTGATGGTCAGCATCGACAATGACGGCGGGCAGTCAATCAGTACGTAATCGTAATTTTCCCGAATGGGTGCCAGCGCTTCACGCAAGCGGCTCTCGCGCTTGCTCATATCCAGAAGTTCAATTTCGGCAGCTGTCACATCACGGTTCGACGGTAGCAACTGGTAACCACCATGCTCGGAAAACTGCATGGCTTCGATGAGATCACACTGTCCGATCAGCACATCCAGAACCGAATGTTCCAGATTGTGCTTATCCACACCGCTTCCCATGGTCGCGTTGCCTTGTGGATCGAGATCGATCAACAGTACCCGACGTCGGGTAGCAACGAGCGAAGCAGCCAGATTGATGCAGGTCGTAGTTTTCCCCACCCCGCCTTTCTGGTTGGCTATCGCAAAAACCTTGGCCATGAGCCGCTTTACCCCTCTTCAACAATGCGGCGCAGTATCAATAGATGCCGCTGCCCTTGGCAACCTGGAACCTGCAAGGCGTGTTCTGCTTCAACCTTAAAATCGGTTGGCAACGCTACAAGCTCATCCTCAGGATGCAATCCTTTCATGGCGAGCCATTGTGTCAATGAATCACCCAGATGTCGTGTCCAGTTTGTGAAATCAGCGAGCGAGCTGAACGCTCGCGACACAATCCCGGTGAAACGATAGTCAGGCGTGAATTCTTCTACACGGCTGTGGATAACCTGGAGGTTATCCAAGCCGAGCTCAATTTTTGCCTGCGTGAGAAAACGTGTTTTCTTACCGTTGCTGTCCAGAACGGTAAAAGTGCTTTCCGGGAACAGGATGGCTAGCGGGACTCCCGGCATACCCCCACCACTGCCTACATCCAGCCATCGACCAGCCCTGATATGGGGGACAACACTTAAACTATCAAGCAAGTGACGTGAAACCATTTCATCTGGATCACGGACTGCCGTCAGGTTATAGGCTTTATTCCACTTTTGCAGCAGGCCCATGTAGGCCAGCAATTTCTCAACCTGTTCATCAGACAGCTCGACACCTAGAGACTTAGCTCCTGAGCGAAGCTCCTCGCCGTAACGAATCATTCCTTCCAACATCAAGCCATCTGCTCCAGCTGGCGTCCGGCCGAACGCTTTTTCAGGTGAATCATCAACAGGGAAATGGCTGCAGGCGTTACACCGGGAATCCGCGAAGCCTGCCCAAGTGTTTCCGGACGGCCCTGGCTCAGCTTGTGCTGAATTTCCTTCGACAAACCGGATATGGCGGTGTAATCCAGATCCGCCGGTAGACGAATGCTTTCACTGCTGCGCAGCCGTTCGATTTCGTCCTGCTGACGCTCGATGTAACCTGCGTATTTGGTCTTGATCTCTACCTGCTCGGCAACCTGCGCGTCTTCGATGACACCGCCGGTTACCTCCATCAAGCCGACATAGTCGATTTCCGGACGGCTCAGAAGACTTTGCAGATTGTACTCATGGGTCAGCGGTGTACCAAAGCGCTCAGCAATGGCATCACCTTGTACAGTCCCTGGACGCACCCACGTACTCTTCAAGCGCTGCTCCTCAAGGGTAATGCGCTCACGCTTCAGGCAGAACGCCTCCCAACGAGCATCGTCTACCAGACCGAGCTGTCGACCTTGTTCGGTCAGTCGCAGATCCGCATTGTCTTCACGCAGAATCAGTCGATATTCCGCACGGGAGGTAAACATCCGATACGGTTCCTGCGTACCCAGCGTGATCAAATCATCGACCAATACACCCAAGTAAGCTTCGTCACGACGTGGACACCAGCTGTCCTTGCCCTGTGCACGCAAGGCTGCGTTGGCACCTGCCAGTAGCCCCTGGGCGCCAGCTTCCTCGTATCCTGTCGTTCCGTTGATCTGACCTGCAAAGAAGAGTCCACCAATGACCTTGGTTTCCAGGCTGTATTTCAGATCACGCGGGTCGAAAAAGTCATATTCGATGGCATAACCGGGACGCAGGATGTGGGCATTTTCCATACCCCGCATCGACCGCACCAACTCCAGCTGAACATCGAAGGGCAAGGATGTGGAAATGCCATTGGGATACAACTCGTGAGTTGTCAGTCCCTCAGGCTCCAGGAAAACCTGATGGCTGTCCTTGTCCGCGAAACGGTGGATCTTGTCTTCGATCGATGGACAGTAGCGTGGGCCAATCCCTTCGATAACGCCTGAATACATCGGCGAGCGATCAAGATTGTTGCGGATGATGTCATGGGTCCGACTGTTGGTATGAGTTATCCAACAGCTAACCTGCTGAGGATGCTCATCCACTGACCCCATGAATGACATTACGGGCAGAGGTTTATCCCCAGGCTGCTCCGTCATGACAGAGAAATCCACTGTACGACCGTCAATGCGTGGAGGTGTACCGGTTTTCAACCGTGATACACGCAGTGGCTGCTCACGAAGCCGTGTGGACAATGCATTGGCAGGTGGGTCTCCTGCCCGGCCGCCTGAGTAATTCTGCAGGCCTATGTGGATAAGCCCACCTAGAAAGGTGCCTGTGGTCAACACAACGTTATCCCCAAGGAAACGTAGTCCCATTTGGGTAACGACGCCTCTGACCTGATCCTGTTCAACAATCAAGTCATCACAGGCCTGCTGAAATATCCACAGGTTGGGCTGATTCTCCAGCATATAACGGATTGCAGCCTTGTAGAGGACGCGATCGGCTTGGGCGCGCGTTGCACGCACCGCAGGGCCTTTACGGCTATTGAGTATCCGGAACTGGATGCCTGCTTTGTCGGTAGCCGAAGCCATCGCACCGCCCAGGGCATCGATCTCCTTGACTAGATGGCTCTTGCCGATACCACCAATAGCCGGGTTGCAGCTCATCTGCCCCAATGTTTCAACATTGTGGGTCAGCAATAAAGTTTTGACACCCATGCGTGCAGCAGCAAGTGCAGCTTCGGTGCCGGCATGGCCGCCGCCGACCACTATGACGTCAAAACGGGAAGGGAAATCCACCACGCACCTCGTGCCTGTTTGGTTAGGGGATTAGGGAAGGCGCAGAAGTATAAGGGCTCCTCTGCTCACTATGAAGTCCTTTTGAACAAAAAATGATCAACTGCAGACTTGGTGGCATCAGGTAATAGAAATAATAAGGAAGAAATATATAAAAGCTTGTTAATGCGATTATGTATGGTGAGCCTCTTTTCTGTGGATAACGTGCGTTTGCCTTTACCCACAGGGCGTTACAGACAATGATAAGTCAGAGGAGAACCTGTCACTCTCCTTATCGAAAGCTCGTGAATAGCTGTGGATAATTAGGAAGGTTACCAACAGCACCTTTTCAGAACAGCTTAAGCCCTAACTTCTGCTCAGACCTCAGCTAGGGTTATCAACAGGCAAAAAAAAGCCCCAGCGGGTAATCCCGTGGGGCTTCTTGAATCGATGAAACGCGGCTATTTGCCGATGCAAAAGCTGGAGAAGATCCTGCCTAGCAGATCATCGGAACTGAACGCTCCTGTAATCTCGCCCAATGCCTGCTGCGCCACTCTCAGGTCTTCCGCCAAGAGCTCCCCAGAGCCATTCACTACGAGTTGCTGGTGCCCGTGCTCCAGATAATGACGGGCTGTGTGTAACGCTTCGAGATGACGTTGGCGTGCGCTAAAACTGCTTTCGGCAGTCTGCTCAAATCCAACGCAGGCTTTGAGGTGCTCTCGAAGATGCTCGATGCCCTCACCCGTCATTGCACTAAGGCTTAAGGTATGAATACCTTCTGAGGTTTCCTGAAGCGCGATAGGTTCACCCGAAAGATCAGCTTTGTTTCGGATGACTGTTACTTTGTTTTGATCAGGTCGCTGTGACAGAAACTCTGGCCAAAGTGCATCGGGATTCCGAGCCTCGGGTGCCGTGGAATCTACCACCAGCAGTATCCGGTCGGCGCTCTCAATAGCACTCAGGGCGCGCTGTACGCCGATCTGCTCAACCCGATCGGTAGTGTCCCGTAATCCCGCCGTGTCGATGACATGTAATGGCATACCGTCGATATGGATGTGTTCGCGTAAGACATCGCGGGTCGTGCCTGCAATGTCCGTCACAATGGCAGCTTCATGGCCTGCCAGCGCGTTGAGAAGACTCGATTTTCCTGCATTGGGTCGCCCAGCAATCACCACCGTCATGCCATCGCGTAACAGTGCGCCACGACCAGCTTCTTTTTCCACCTGCGCCAGTTCCTGGCGCACACCGTTGAGCAGGCCCAGCACATGGCCATCCGCCAGGAAGTCGATTTCCTCTTCGGGAAAGTCGATGGCTGCCTCCACGTAAATCCGCAACTGGATCAGTTGTTCCGTCAGGCTTTCTACTCGCTTGGAGAATGCCCCTTGCAATGAACGTAGCGCATTACGGGCAGCTTGCTCGGAACTCGCCTCGATGAGGTCGGCGATAGCTTCTGCCTGGGCAAGGTCCAGCTTATCGTTGAGAAAGGCACGTTCGCTGAACTCTCCCGGACGGGCTGAACGCGCACCTACCGCAATGACAGCCTTGAGCAGTAAATCCAGAACGACAGGACCGCCATGGCCTTGAAGTTCAAGAACGTCCTCTCCTGTAAAAGAGTGGGGTCCTGGGAAGAACAAGGCGATTCCCTCATCAAGGGTAAGACCGGCGCTATCCCTGAAGGGACCATAATGAGCATGGCGAGGTGTTAACGAGCCACCACAGATTGTCTCTGCGATGATTCTTACCGCAGGCCCGGAAACCCTGACGATACCTACCCCACCTCGGCCTGTGGCTGTAGCGATGGCAGCAATGGTGTCTTGAATCGGATTCATTTTTCATTCTCCAGAATGCACAACGCCCCTCGAAAGGGGCGCTGTGTAAAGCGTAAGGCTATCAGGCCGGTTTGGCAGTGCCATTGATCCGACGATTGATATACCACTGCTGCGCGATCGATAGGCAGTTGTTCACGATCCAGTACAGCACCAGGCCAGACGGGAACCACAGGAAGAAGAAGGTAAAGATAATGGGCATCATCTTCATCATCTTGGCCTGCATAGGGTCCGGAGGCGTGGGGTTCAACATTTGCTGAACCAGCATGGTACCGCCCATAAGGATCGGCAGGATGAAGAAAGGATCCTTGGACGAAAGGTCAGTTATCCAGAACATCCAGGGGGACTGGCGCATTTCCACACTCTCCAGCAGAACCCAGTACAAGGCCAGGAATACCGGCATCTGTACGAGGATCGGCAGGCAGCCACCCAGCGGATTGATCTTCTCCTTGCGGTACAGCTCCATCATCGCCTGGGACATCTTCTGGCGATCATCACCATACTGTTCCTTCAACGCCTGAAGACGCGGAGAAACTGCACGCATGCGAGCCATGGAACGATAGCTGGCTGCAGAAAGCGGGAAGAAAATAGCCTTGATGATGATAGTCAACACGATGATCGACCATCCCCAGTTTCCAAGGATGCTGTGGATATGTTGCAGCAGCCAGAAGATTGGCTGAGCAATGAACCACAGGAAACCATAGTCGACGGTCAATTCAAGACCTGGGGACAACTCCTTCAGATATTCCTGCAGCTTTGGACCAGCATAAAGTGTTGCCGATGTTTCTGCCTGGGTACCCGGTGCTACGCTAAGCTGCGGACCGGTAAAGCCCACCAGATAATTGCCCTGACTGTCCTTGCGACCCTGGATCTGGTGCTGCTCATCCTTGTTGGGCACCCAAGCCGTCACGAAGTAATGCTGCAACCAGGCGACCCAACCACCCTTGGCCGTTTCCTGCAGAGCCTGCTTGTCGATATCTTTCATCGACACCTTGCGATATTGCTCCTCCGGCGTTCCGACAGCAGCGCCCAGGTAAGTCGAAACCCCTGTGGCTGTTGTGGAAGATGGATCACCACTGGAGTCACGCTTCAGCTGTGCATAGAAAATACCATTCCAGTTCTGGCTGCTCTGGTTGTCGATGACATAGCTGACCTGCACCTGATAGGCATTGGGGTTGATGCAGGAAATTTTCTTCTGTGCCTTTTCGGTATCCGAGCAATCAAGCTTCAGCCCGCGATGGAAGGTAAAGCGCTTGACATAGTTGACGCCGTTTTCAGCAAAGTTCAGATCGACAGTCAGTTGATCCTGACCGTCTGCCAATACGTAGTTCTGCTGTGCACTCTGATAAACAGGGCGGCCTGTCTGACGTGCGTCCGGACCGTTGGATCCAGTTAAACCACTTTGTGCCAGATACAGACGTTCGTTGCCATTATCAAACAGGGTGAAGGGTACATCCGGATGATCCTGGCGACGTGGATACTGGACAAGTCCCAATTTGACGATGTCACCACCACGGGGATCAATCGTGACATCCATGACATCCGTACGGACATGGATGGGTTGACCATTGCCACTTACAGTCTGTGGAGCCGTTCCGTTCGTCGAGCTTTCGCCTGCAACGGTTGGAACATCGGCCGCAGCAGTATTGTCTGTTGGCGTGTCAGTCGGCAGCGCCGCAGCGGAGGATTGTGCTGAAGAAGGCGTTTCGGGCTGGCCGTAATCCTTATTCCATTGCAACACCGCTGTGTAAGACACAATCGCTAGAGCGGCGATGAGAAACGTGCGCTTTATATCCATGATTACTCGGCCATCTAAGAGGTCGGTGCTTGGGATGGGTCTGCTGGTACCGGATCATATCCATCAGCGAGCCTGAAATGGCAAAGACGCCATTGGCGCATTGCCATCCAGCCATCGTGCAAGAAATTGCACAGCGCAATCACTTGGGACGTATGGTTTGAACAACTGGGATAGAAACGGCAATGAGATGCCATCATCGGTGTGATGACATAACGGTAGAAGCGGATAAGCAGCAGAGCCGGCTTACGCATAAGAACCGTTTGCCTGTTTCGAATGTTCGGAAGGATCGGTCTTTTGTAGCTGTTTACGTGCCAGACGATTCCAGAGTTTGCCCAAGTGCTGATGCAAGTCGGGATTCTCAATATCACCGAAGCCCTTACGTGCAATCACAACGATATCCAGACCTTCAAGCATGTGCTGATGGTGACGAAAGGAATCTCGAAGGACACGCTTGAGCCGGTTACGCTCGACTGACAGCTTGACGCTCTTCTTACCTATCACCAGCCCGAGGCGGGCATGCGACAAGCCATTCTGACGTACAAGCAGAAGAACACTATTACCAGGAACCTTGATAGTGGGAGAGTCGAAGACATTTTGAAACTGTCTTGAAGTCAGAAGCCGTTTTTCGCGGCTGAAGTCTCGACTCACCACCTGTACCGGGGCTATCAGACTGCCAGACGCTTACGGCCTTTGGCACGACGACGGGATAGAACCTGACGGCCATTCTTGGTAGCCATACGAGCACGGAAACCGTGAGTACGGGCGCGCTTCAAAGTACTGGGTTGGAAAGTGCGTTTCATGGTCATTTACCTAGGTGTGAACGAAGCGAGGCGAAATCACCCCGTTTAAATAGACCGGCGATTCTAGAGAAAGCCAGTGAATAGGTCAATTTCCATACAGCACCGGTTGTCAATAAAAATTCAGCAAAAAACAACAAAAGAACGAATTAAAAAGAAGATAGATACAGTGTTAATGTATGTAGGAGCCCTTTCCTGTGGATAAGAGCGTGAATGCTCCATTCCTACTCACATCTGCCATTGTATAACTATGCGGTAAAGCCGTCGAACTGCTGTGCTGCGCCTGGATACTAACTGTGGATATATAAGGCACTTAGCCACAGCTGAGTTATCAACAGGCAGTTACCCTACTAACAAACCGCTTTCGACCTGCGCTTATCCACAGTAAAGATTTTTGATTTTGTGTTCTCTATTTAACTGATTGAATGGTTGATGTGGATAAGTGACAGGGGCGACGGTACAATGTCGTGCTGCATTCACCTTTGCCTGAACACGTTGCTTCTTCATATACAGAGGCAATAACAGGGTGACTTTCTTTCTGGAGTGACTGTGTCAGTTGAACTTTGGCAGCGCTGTGTCGATGTACTGCGCGATGAGCTGCCTTCTCAGCAATTCAATACTTGGATCCGCCCTCTGCAAATAGAAGCAGAAGGAGCCGAGCTACGCGTTTATGCGCCGAATCGGTTCGTACTGGATTGGGTAAATGAAAAGTACGTTAGCCGGTTGCTTGAGCTGCTTGAGGAGCAATCCGATGATGGGTTGGTACCCGAGCTGACTCTGCTGATTGGAAGTCGCAAGAGCAGCAAACCTACGCGAGCGCCTTCCATGACGGCGCCGCCTGCTCCTGTCGCATCCAATACACCTTCATTACCTGAGTCTACGGGTCGAGATCCGGTTGCCGAGCCTGAAACATCAGTGCAGCAGATCGAGATGCCGATCGCTGATGATGCCGATCCGCAGCCAGCGCCTCTGGTCGCCAACAAGACCGAGCGCAACGTTCAGGTAGAAGGGGCGCTCAAGCATACGAGCTACCTCAATCGTACTTTTACTTTCGAGAATTTTGTCGAGGGTAAGTCCAACCAGCTGGCTCGTGCTGCAGCCTGGCAGGTTGCGGACAACCCCAAGCATGGATACAACCCTCTCTTCCTTTATGGAGGGGTTGGCTTGGGCAAGACGCACCTCATGCATGCAGTGGGCAACCATCTGCTCAAGCGTAATCCCAATGCCAAGATTGTGTATCTGCATTCGGAGCGTTTCGTGGCTGACATGGTGAAAGCCCTACAGCTGAATGCCATCAATGAATTCAAGCGTTTTTATCGCTCCGTTGATGCCTTGCTGATCGACGATATCCAGTTCTTCGCACGCAAGGAGCGTTCACAGGAAGAATTCTTTCATACGTTCAACGCCCTGCTTGAAGGCGGACAGCAGGTTATTCTGACAAGTGATCGTTACCCCAAGGAAATCGATGGGCTTGAAGAACGCCTCAAGTCGCGTTTCGGCTGGGGGCTGACAGTAGCTGTCGAACCGCCTGAGCTGGAAACGCGAGTGGCCATTCTCATGAAGAAGGCAGACCAGGCGAAGGTAGACCTTCCCCATGACGCTGCCTTCTTTATCGCCCAGCGGATTCGCTCGAACGTTCGAGAGCTTGAGGGTGCACTCAAGCGTGTCATCGCCCATGCTCATTTCATGGGGCGAGAAATTACGATCGAGCTGATTCGCGAGTCGCTCAAGGATCTGCTGGCGCTTCAGGACAAACTGGTTAGCATTGAAAATATCCAGCGAACGGCTGCTGAATATTACAAGATCAAGATTGCCGATCTGTTGTCGAAGCGACGTTCCCGTTCCGTCGCTCGTCCTCGCCAGGTGGCGATGGCCCTGTCGAAGGAATTGACCAATCACAGCCTGCCAGAAATAGGTGATGCCTTTGGCGGGCGCGATCACACGACAGTGCTGCACGCTTGTCGTAAGATTGCCGAACTCAGAGAGTCCGACGCTGATATTCGCGAGGACTACAAAAATCTATTGCGCACACTGACGACCTGATCAGAAGCACTTGGCAAGGGACAAGACCATGCATTTCACTATTCAACGCGAAGCCTTGTTGAAACCATTGCAGCTCGTGGCTGGTGTCGTGGAGCGTCGGCAGACATTACCGGTGCTGTCCAACGTGCTGCTGGTGGTCCAGGGCCAGGAACTGTCCTTGACAGGTACTGACCTTGAGGTTGAGCTGATCGGCCGTGTAACGCTCGAAGACAAAGCTGAGTCTGGCGAGATTACCGTACCGGCTCGCAAACTCATGGATATTTGCAAGAGTTTGCCAAGCGATGCCCTGATCGATATTCGGACCGATGAGCAGAAGCTGCTCGTCAAAGCTGGCCGCAGTCGCTTTACATTATCCACATTGCCGGCCAATGACTTCCCTACCGTTGAGGAAGGTCCCGGATCGATGAGCTTCAGCCTGCCGCAAAGCAAGTTGCGCCGTCTTATCGACCGCACTGGATTTGCCATGGCTCAGCAGGATGTCCGTTACTATCTGAACGGTATGCTGCTTGAGGTCAGCGAAGGCCATTTACGTGCAGTTGCGACCGATGGACACCGTCTTGCCA
Source organism: Pseudomonas sp. WAC2 (assembly GCF_030403525.1). Lineage (NCBI taxonomy): Bacteria > Pseudomonadati > Pseudomonadota > Gammaproteobacteria > Pseudomonadales > Pseudomonadaceae > Pseudomonas > Pseudomonas sp. WAC2. The sequence goes on along the minus strand of NZ_JAUEPD010000003.1, from coordinate 376,716 downwards.
TGTGCGTACAGGAAGCGGGAATCCAGTACGAAGGTCGTCATCAGGTAATTGTGCCGCGTAAAGGTATCCTGGAGTTGTCACGGTTGCTGCTCGAGCCTGAGGAGCCGGTCAATGTTACGTTGGGCCAGCACCACATTCGAGCGACGACCGCTGACTTTACCTTTACTTCAAAGCTGGTCGACGGGAAATTCCCTGACTACGAGCGTGTACTGCCACGCAACGGTGACAAGGTTCTGACTGGTGAGCGTCAGCTGTTACGGGAGGCGTTCAGCCGTACGGCTATCCTTTCTAATGAAAAATACCGTGGTATTCGCCTCCAGCTGGTAACCGATCAGCTGAAGATTCAGGCCAACAACCCTGAACAGGAAGAAGCTGAAGAAGAGTTGCAGGTGGATTATGCTGGTGCCGATCTGGAAATCGGATTCAACGTAAGCTATTTGCTCGACGTCCTGGGCGTCATGACGACGGACCAGGTACGCATTACCCTTTCCGATTCCAATAGCAGTGCGTTGGTTCAGGAAGCCGGCAATGACGAGTCCTCTTACGTCATCATGCCGATGCGTCTGTAATCTCGAGGCGCGATGTCCCTTATCCGCCTGACCGTCACCGCTGTGCGTAACCTGCACACGGTGACGCTGACGCCTTCCCCGCGGATCAATATCCTCTACGGCGACAACGGTAGCGGCAAGACCAGTGTATTGGAGAGTATCCATCTGCTAGGACTTGCTCGCTCGTTTCGTAGCACCCGATTGTCACCCGTTATCCAGAACGAGCAAGCCGCCTGTACGGTCTTTGGCCAGGTCAGCTTGCCTAGTGATGGCGTCAGTAGTCTGGGCGTCCAGCGTGAGCGTAATGGTGATTTCACTATTCGTATCGATGGGCAGAATGCTCGAAGTACCGCCCAACTTGCTGAAACTCTGCCGATTCAGCTGATCAATCCTGACAGTTTTCGATTGCTTGAAGGAAGCCCAAAGATCAGGCGGCAGTTTATAGACTGGGGTGTGTTCCACGTGGAACCGCGTTTTCTACAAGTGTGGCAAAGGCTTCAGAAAGCGCTAAGACAGCGGAACTCATGGCTGCGACATGGTAAAATGGATCCTGCCTCGCAACAGGCGTGGGACAGAGAACTGACGCAAGCCAGCAACGAAATCGATGCGTTTCGGCGAGCCTATATTACAGAGCTCAAACCTGAGTTTCAGGCTGCTCTGGAAGAGCTGGTCGATATTGAAAACCTGACGTTCAGTTATTACCGCGGCTGGGACAAAGACCGCGAGCTGCAGGATGTGTTGACGGCGTCCTTGACCCGAGACATGCAGCTTGGACATACGCAGGCCGGTCCGCAGAGAGCCGATCTACGAATTAGGCTAGGTAGCCACAACGCGGCAGATATCCTGTCGCGTGGCCAGCAAAAACTGGTGGTCTGTGCATTGAGAATTGCACAGGGAAGATTAATCAATCGAGTCAAGCGCGGCCAGTGTGTCTATCTGGTAGATGATTTGCCTTCCGAATTGGATGAACAGCACCGCAAGGCATTATGCCGTTTGCTGGAAGGCCTTAACTGCCAGATCTTTATCACGTGTGTCGAGAAAGAATCATTGGAATCCAACTGGCAAGACGACACGCCAGTGGCCTTGTTCCATGTTGAACAGGGATCCATTACGCAGACCCCAAGCGTTGGGAGTAAAGCATGAGCGAGAACCAGACTTACGATTCCTCCAGTATTAAGGTACTGAAGGGACTGGATGCAGTTCGCAAGCGTCCGGGAATGTACATCGGCGATACCGATGACGGTACCGGCTTGCATCACATGGTATTCGAAGTTGTCGATAACTCTATCGACGAGGCCCTAGCGGGGCATTGTGATGAAATTACCATTACTATCCACACGGATGAGTCCATAACCGTCCGCGACAATGGACGTGGAATTCCGGTCGATATCCACAAGGAAGAAGGCGTTTCGGCAGCAGAAGTCATCATGACGGTGCTGCACGCAGGCGGTAAGTTCGACGATAACACTTACAAAGTATCTGGCGGCTTGCACGGTGTAGGTGTGTCCGTTGTAAACGCTTTGTCTGAAGAGCTGCGCCTGACGATCCGTCGACTCGGTCAGGTTTGGGAACAGGTCTATGTCCACGGCGTTCCGCAGGAGCCTCTCAAGGCGATTGGTGAAACGGACGGGACCGGCACTCAAATCCATTTCAAGCCGTCAGCCGAGACCTTCAGTAACATCCATTTCAGCTGGGATATTCTGGCCAAGCGTTTGCGCGAACTGTCCTTTCTGAACTCGGGCGTGGGCATTCTGCTGCGAGACGAGCGCTCGGGAAAGGAGGAGATGTTCAAATACGAAGGCGGACTGCGTGCATTCGTTGATTATCTCAACACTAACAAAACGCCTGTCAATCAGGTGTTCCACTTCAACGTAGGTGACCGCGAAGACGGTATCGGCGTGGAAGTGGCGTTGCAGTGGAATGACAGTTTCAACGAAAACATTCTCTGCTTTACCAACAACATTCCTCAGCGTGATGGCGGTACTCACCTTGCCGGTTTCCGTTCAGCGCTGACCCGTAACCTGAACACCTATATCGAGGCGGAAGGACTGGCCAAGAAGTTCAAGGTTGCGACTACAGGTGACGATGCGCGTGAAGGCTTGACGGCAATTATTTCCGTTAAGGTTCCGGATCCCAAGTTCTCTTCCCAGACGAAGGATAAATTGGTTTCTTCTGAAGTGAAGACTGCAGTAGAACAGGAAATGGGTAAGCAATTCGCTGATTTCCTGCTCGAAAATCCCGGTGAAGCCAAAGCGGTTGTCGGCAAGATGATCGATGCGGCACGCGCTCGTGAAGCGGCGCGCAAGGCACGCGAAATGACCCGCCGTAAGGGCGCTCTGGATATCGCAGGTCTGCCCGGTAAGCTGGCAGACTGTCAGGAAAAGGACCCTGCCCTGTCAGAACTGTACATCGTGGAGGGTGACTCCGCAGGCGGTTCGGCGAAGCAAGGCCGTAACCGCCGTACGCAAGCCATTCTTCCACTAAAGGGCAAGATCCTGAACGTGGAGAAGGCGCGCTTTGACAAGATGCTGTCTTCTGCTGAAGTCGGTACGCTGATTACAGCGCTGGGCTGCGGCATTGGCCGTGAAGAATTCAACATCGATAAGCTGCGTTATCACAATATCATCATCATGACCGATGCTGATGTTGACGGCTCGCACATCCGTACGCTGCTCTTGACGTTCTTCTTCCGTCAGATGCCCCTGTTGATCGAGCGTGGTTATATCTATATCGCTCAGCCTCCGCTGTATAAGGTCAAGCGTGGCAAGCAGGAGCAATACATCAAGGACGACGAGGCGATGGAGGAATACCTCACGCAGACCGCCCTTGAAGATGCCAGCCTGCACGTGAATGAGCATGCTCCAGGACTTTCCGGCGTTGAGCTGGAGAAAATGGTGAACAGCTATCGTACGGTGATGAAGTCACTCAAGCGACTGTCCCGCCTGTATCCGTCGGATATCAGCGAGCACATGCTTTACCTGCCTCGTGTTGAATTGGAGCAACTGGCTGACCAAGCGGCGATGAACGCATGGATCGACATGCTGCGTACGCGTCTGAAGACCAATGAGCGCTCCGGTCTTGCCTACGAAGTCAACTTGCGTGAAGACCGTGAACGTCATCTTTGGCTGCCAGAGGTTGAGACCAAAGCGCACGGGCTCTCAAGTTATGTCACCTTCAACCGGGATTTCTTCGGTAGCAATGACTATCGTCAGATCACGACGCTGGGCGCTCAGATCAACAACCTGCTTGAAGACAGCGCTTATGTGAAGCGTGGCGAGCGCCGCAAGGCAGTCTCTACTTTCCGTGAGGCTCTTGAGTGGCTAATGGGCGAGACAGCGAAACGCTACAGCATCCAGCGCTATAAGGGCTTGGGCGAGATGAATCCGGATCAGTTGTGGGAAACCACAATGGATCCGAATGTACGTCGCATGTTGCGTGTCACGATTGAAGACGCTATTGCTGCTGACCAGATCTTCAATACCCTGATGGGCGATCAGGTAGAGCCGCGTCGCGACTTTATTGAAAGCAATGCTTTGGCAGTATCGAACCTGGACGTCTGACCGCTCGTAGTAGTCAAAAGGCCAACGGAGACGTTGGCCTTTTTTATTGGGCTTAACTTTAACAACACCAATACCATGCGTTGATTTTCCACAGCTGTGTTGGAAATCTGCTGGTAACACAGCTTGTGTATATCTCAAAGTTATACACAGCCGAGTTAACACATGTCTTCTCTTCCCTTGTTGAAAACACATCGTTTGCAGCTAAGGCCGTATGTCCCTGCCGATGCGCCTTTTCATTATCTGCTGGCTGACAATCCCGATATTGCTTCCATGACCGGGACGCTGCCCTCGCCTTATACCCTTGAACTGGCAGAGCACTGGATCTCCAATCATGAACGTTGGTTTATGGAAGGACGAAGCCTTAATCTGGCCGTTGTGCTTCAAGAACATGCTGCGTTGATTGGAACGATAAGCCTGAGCGGTTTCGGCTCTCCTCATCGAAAAGCTGGCTTGGCTTACTGGATAGGCAAAGCCTACTGGAATCAGGGTTACTGTAGCGAGGCAGCAAGGGTGGTAATTGAATATGGTTTTACTACGCTTGGACTCAATCGGATCTTCGGCGAGTGCTTCAAGCGAAACCGCGCATCTATCAGAGTGCTGGAAAAGCTAGGCATGAGCTATGAAGGGTGCCGGCGCGAAGATATGCACAAGGCAGAGCAATTCGAGGATGTGATGATGTATGGCTTGCTTCGAAAGGAATGGAAACAGACCTCTGTATAATTTTCATCTGTGCATAAAAAAACCCGGTTATCCCGGGTTTTGTTTTTTGACCTGATCAACTATTAGTAGCGGGCCTGACTGGAGGGTCAGTCAACGCTGAGTTATGCACAGGGGATATAGAGGCCAGCGCTTGATCGATAAAGGATTGACTACGGGTATTGAGGTCTACAATCGCACGGGGATCAGAGCCATTGGGCGATAGGGCCGGACCAATAATGACTTTGATGGTGCCGGGACGCTTGACCCAGCTCTTGTTTGGCCAGTATTCACCGGCGTTGTGAGCGATAGGAAGTACCGGCACGTTCAACGCACAGGCCAGCGCAGCGCCACCGCGAGAAAACTTGCCAGTTTCACCCGGCGATACACGAGTACCTTGGGGAAAAATCAGTACCCAGCAGCCTTGCTTGATGTAGCGTCCGCCTTGTTCGGTAATCTGCTGAAGGGCAACCTTGCCATTGTTTCTATCGATAGCGATTGGCTTGAGCAAAGCAAAAGCCCAGCCGAAGAACGGTACCTTGAGCAACTCGCGCTTGATCACCTGTGAGGTGGGCTCAAACAGGGCAGACAGGAAAAAGGTTTCCCAGGTGCTCTGGTGGTTGGCAATGATGATGCAGGGTGTCTTGGGAATATTCTCAAGCCCTGAAATCTCATAACGGATACCGCAAACCACCTTGGCCAGCCAAACGGCAAAACCCGTCCAGGCCTTGACGATAAAGCGATAGCGCGCTCGATAGGAAAGCAGCGGAGCGATCAGCAGGGATACACACGACCAGATGATGCCGCTGGTGCCAAGGAGAATATAGAAGATCACAGTACGCAGGACGCGCATGGATTAGTCCTGTAGGAGATGTTGTACAACAGCCGCCAGATCGGGAAAGACCTGTGTTCCTTCCGGGAGCGGCTTCTGCAAGGTTCGCTCACCCTTCCCTGTTTTCACAAGGTAAGGCGTACAGCCCGCGGCAATACCAGCGGTCAGATCACGCAGGCTGTCACCGACCACAGGAACCCCGGTCAGGTCGGTCATGCCGTAATGCTGTGCCACCTGGCGGAACATACCCGGGCTTGGCTTGCGACAGTCACAGCCGTCATCTGGGCCGTGGGCGCAGTGAACGATCAGATCGACATGGCCGCCCTGCCCGCTCACCAGCTGCTTGAGCTTTTCGTGCATGGCCCCCAGTGTCTCGCCATCGAACAGCCCGCGCGCAATACCAGACTGGTTGGTGGCAATCGCCACCTTCCAGCCGGCTTGGCTCAATCGGGCCATGGCTTCGATACTGCCCGGGATCGGAATCCATTCCTCAACCGATTTAACAAACGCGTCGGAATCCTGATTGATGACGCCATCCCGGTCCAGCACGATCAGCTTCATATCAATCAACCCAGCAACGAGATATCAGCAATGCCCAGGAACAGTGCCCGTAGACGTGCCAGGAGCGCGTAGCGGTTTGCGCGGATATGCTCGTCTTCAGCGTTTACCAGTACCTGATCAAAGAAGCTATCGACCGGTTCACGCAGACTTGCCAGGCGGTTGAGTGCTTCGCGGTAGTTACGTGCCAGCGACAGCGGCTCGACGTTCTGCTCGGCATCAGTGATTGCTTCGAGCAATACCCGCTCGGCGTCGTGTTCGAAGAGCTTGGCATCGACCTGGGCCAGTACCATGCCTTCGGCCTTGCCCAGAAGGTTGGATACACGCTTGTTGGCTGCTGCCAGCGAAGCGGCTTCCGGCAAGCCACGGAAAGCCTGAACGGCCTGCACCCGCTGATCAAAGTCCAGTGCTGAGTTGGGTTTCAGGGCGCGTACAGACAGATAGACTTCAGCGGCAACGCCTTCATCCTCATAGCGCGCGCGCAGGCGGTCAAAGATGAAATCCTGTACCTGCTGAGCCAGATCGCCCGCTTTGACCTTATCACCGTACAGTTCGATGGCCTTGTCGATCGCAGCCGGAATACTGAGGTCCAGCTGTTTTTCGATCAGGATGCGCAGCACACCCAGGGCCTGACGGCGCAGTGCGAATGGGTCCTTGCTACCGGTGGGCAGCATGCCGATGCCGAAGATACCAACCAGGGTATCGAACTTGTCTGCCAATGCAACAGCGGCGCCTGTAGCGGTACGAGGCAATTCAGCTCCTGCACCGCGGGGCATGTATTGCTCGTTCAACGCGTGCGCAACGTCTTCGGCTTCACCGCCATGCAGTGCATAGTAATAGCCAGCGACGCCCTGCATTTCAGGGAATTCACCCACCATTTCGGTAGCCAGATCGCACTTGGCCAGGATGCCGGCGCGTGCTGCTTTCTCTACGTCGCTGCCCAGTTGTTCGGCGATGTATGCCGCCAGCTGGGAAACACGCTCGGACTTCTCATAGACAGTGCCAAGTTGAGCCTGGAAGACCACATTCTTCAATCGCTCGTTGAAGTGCTCCAGTGGCTGCTTCTTGTCCTGCTTGAAGAAGAATTCGGCATCGGTCAGACGCGGACGAACGACCTTCTCGTTTCCAGAGACGATCTGGGTCGGGTCTTTGCTTTCGACGTTTGCCACTGTGATGAAACGCGGCAGGAGCTTGCCGTTAGCGTCCAGCAGGCAGAAATACTTCTGGTTGTCCTGCATGGTGGCGATGAGGGCTTCCTGGGGAACCTCGAGGAAACGCTCCTCGAACGAGCACACCAGAGGTACCGGCCATTCGACCAGCGCGGTCACTTCATCCAGCAGCTCCGCCGGCACGACGGCATTGCCCCGCTGTTCAGCGGCCAGTTCATTGACGCGGCGCTCGATCAACTCGCGACGTTCGGCAAAATCGGCCAGCACATAGGCTGCGCGAAGGTCTTCAGCATAGTTGGCGGGAGCCGTGATGTTTACGCTGCCTGGGCTATGGAAGCGGTGACCACGGGATTCGCGGCCGGCTGTCTGGGCCAGGATTTCGCAATCCAGTACGTCATTGCCAAACAGCATGACCAGCCACTGGGTTGGACGAACAAATTCTTCACGACGGGCGGCCCAGCGCATGCGCTTGGGAATAGGCAGTTCACTCAGGGAAGCTTCGACAATCCCGGGCAACAGGGTGCCGGCTGGTTGACCCTGAATTGTCTGGGAGAAACGAAGCTTCGGACCGCTACGGTCGATTTCGCTGATATCCACGCCGCACTTGCGAGCGAAACCCTGCGCCGCCTGTGTAGGGTTGCCGTCGGCATCAAAGGCTGCCTTGACCGGCGGGCCGTCCAGATTGACGCTGCGATCAGGTTGCTGCTCATCTAGCTGGTTGATCAGCACGGCCAAACGGCGCGGTGCAGCGTAATAGCGGGCGCCGGTGTAGTTCAGCCCGGCCGCCTTGAGCCCTTTCTCGATACCGGCCAGGAAGGCTTCGCCCAGGCTCTTCAAGGCCTTGGGTGGCAGCTCTTCGGTGCCAAGTTCGACGAGGAAATCCTGGGCGCTCATTGTTCGGCCTCCTTGAGTTTGGCGAGTACTTCGTCACGCAGTTCGGGCGTGGCCATGGGGAAGCCAAGGCGTGCACGGGCCTTGAGGTAGCTGTGTGCCACGGCGCGGGCCAGAGTACGGACGCGCAGGATATAGCGCTGGCGCTCGGTTACGGAGATAGCGCGACGGGCGTCCAGCAGGTTGAAGGTATGCGAGGCCTTCAGCACCATTTCATAGGTCGGCAATGGCAATTCGAGCTCAAGCAGGCGATTTGCTTCCGACTCATAAAAGTCGAACAGCTCGAACAGCTTGGGCACATTGGCATGTTCGAAGTTGTAGGTAGACTGTTCCACTTCGTTCTGGTGGAACACATCGCCATAGGTCACGGTACCGAATGGACCATCAGTCCAGATCAGGTCATAGACCGAGTCGACGCCCTGCAGGTACATGGCCAGACGTTCCAGGCCATAAGTAATCTCACCGGTCACTGGATAGCACTCGATGCCACCGGCCTGCTGGAAGTACGTGAACTGGGTAACTTCCATGCCGTTCAGCCAGACTTCCCAACCCAGACCCCAGGCACCCAGGGTGGGCGATTCCCAGTTGTCTTCCACGAAGCGGATGTCATGGACGAGCGGGTCAAGGCCGATGGCCTTCAGGGAGCCGAGGTAAAGCTCCTGGAAGTTTTCCGGGTTGGGCTTCAGGACTACCTGGAATTGGTAGTAGTGCTGCAGGCGGTTGGGGTTTTCGCCGTAGCGACCGTCGGTTGGACGGCGGCTGGGTTGTACGTAGGCGGCGTTCCAGGTTTCCGGGCCGATGGCGCGAAGGAACGTGGCGGTATGGAACGTACCGGCGCCGACTTCCATGTCATAGGGCTGCAAAACAACGCAGCCCTGCTCCGCCCAGTAGTTTTGCAGGGCGAGGATCAGATCCTGGAAGGTGCGCACGGCGGGTGGAGTCGAAGTCACGGCGTTCACCTGTGCTGGAGACGGTAAAAGTCAGGCAGTATAACCGATTAGACTCGGATGATATTTAGGTGAACGGCCTGTTCTGACCATTAGGGAGTCCTCATGCCGCGTTGCTACTGGTGTACTGACGATCCGCTGTATATCGCCTACCACGATCAGGAGTGGGGAATACCGCTGAAAGATCCGCAGCGGCTGTTCGAGTTGCTGGTGCTGGAAGGCTTCCAGGCGGGATTATCGTGGATCACGATTCTGAAAAAACGCGCCCGCTATCGCGAGGTGCTGTTCGGTTTCGACCCTGGGCAACTGGCGGCCATGACCGATGAGGAGATTGAGGTACGCATGCAGGATGCAGGCATCATTCGCAACCGGATGAAGCTCAAGGCTGCCCGGCAAAACGCCCAGGCGTGGCTGCGCCTGGAGGATCCGGTGACGTTTCTCTGGTCGTTCGTCGGTGGTGAGCCAAAGATCAACCATTTCCGCGATCGCAGCGAGGTCCCTGCCATCACGCCTGAGGCTGAGGCGATGAGCAAGGCGCTCAGGAAGGCAGGCTTCACGTTTGTCGGCCCGACCATCTGTTATGCCTATATGCAGGCCGCCGGGCTGGTGATGGATCACACGACGGACTGCGACCGTTACGCCGTGTTGTGTGGTGATCAGATGCCGAAAGGCTGATCAGCCCCGGCGTGCGGCAGTACAATAGTGGGTTTTATGCTTGTGGGAGTTGCTCTTGGAAAAGCTCAAAGGCGCGCTGATTGTCGGCTTCTTGCGTCTGTTGGCCCTATTGCCTTGGTCTATGGTGCAGCGGCTGGGTTCCTTCATTGGCTGGTGCATGTGGAAACTGCCGACACGTGCCGGCAAGGTGACCCGGATCAATCTGGCCCATTGTTATCCAGAGCTTGAGGGCGAAGCGCTGGAGCACTTCTCCAAGGAGTGCCTGGCTGGTATCGGCAAGACCCTGACCGAAAGCGCCTGTGCCTGGATCTGGCCAGCAGAGCGCTCGCTCAAGCTGATTCGTGAAGTGGAAGGCATGGACGTGCTGCAGGAGGCATTGGCTTCAGGCGATGGCCTTGTGGGCATTACCAGCCATCTGGGTAACTGGGAGTTGCTCAACCACTTTTATTGCTCCCATGCCAAGCCGATCATTTTCTACCGTCCGCCCAAGCTGAAAGCAGTGGATGAGCTCCTGAAGAAACAGCGGGTTCAACTGGGCAACCGTGTGGCACCTTCTACCCCGGAAGGCATCATCAGTGTGATCAAGGAGGTGCGTCGGGGCGGCGCCGTGGGTATTCCGGCCGATCCCGAGCCTAGCCGAAGTGCGGGGCTGTTCGTGCCCTTCCTCGGCACTACGGCGCTGACCAGCAAATTTGTGCCGTCGCTGTTGGCCAAGGGTAAGGCGCGGGGGGTGTTCTTCCATGCGGTGCGCCTGCCGGATGGCAGTGGCTACAAGGTGATTCTCGAGGCTGCTCCACCGGAAATGTATGACAAGGATCCGGAAGTGTCCGTGGCCGCCATGAGCAAGGCGCTGGAGCGTTACGTCAGTACCTATCCTACGCAATACATGTGGAGCATGAAGCGCTTCAAAAACCGCCCGGATGGCGAGCCTCGCTGGTACTGAGTGTATTCCATGCACTTGTGTGGTCAATCATTGATATCCAGCCAAGTGTGATGCCTGGTCCGTTCGGGTCCAGACCAGGCCTTGATACAGGCAAACCGTCTTACTGATCGAGAGCAACAGGTGAAATTCTCAATTCCCAAAATTGCTACAGCACCCTTCTGTCCCTCCGAGGTCAGTGGGTCGGTGCCTGTCACGCCCGGTGCGCCCTTCTGGCGCAAGGCTTTCCAGTTTGCAGGTCCGGGCCTTCTGGTCTCGATCGGTTACATGGATCCTGGCAACTGGGCGACCGCCATCGAGGCAGGCTCCCGCTTTGGCTACAGCCTCTTGTTTGTGGTGTTGCTGGCCAGCCTGGCCGGCATGGTGGTTCAGTGCCTATGCGCGCGTCTGGGGCTTGCCACTGGCCGCGATCTGGCGCAGCTCTCTCGCGAGCGATACAGCCCGCGGACAGCCAAGACGCACTGGGCATTGGCACAGATATCCATCATCGCCACCGATCTGGCGGAGGTGCTGGGATGCGCGTTGGCATTTCATCTGCTGCTTGGGTGCTCGCTAACCACAGGGATCATCCTGACGGCCTTCGATACTTTGTTGATCCTGAGCTTGCAGCGTCGAGGGTTCCGTCAGTTGGAAGCCATCATGCTGGGGCTGGCCGCCACGATCGGTATCTGCTTCTTTATCGAGCTGATGCTGGTCAATCCATTCTGGCCCGACGTGGCGAAAGGCTTCGTACCGTCCTGGGAGGCGATCGCTCATCAGGAGCCCTTGTATCTGGCGATCGGCATCCTGGGCGCGACCGTCATGCCGCACAACCTCTATTTGCACTCTTCGGTGGTGCAGACACGTCTGGTGGCGAAGGATCAGGCCAGCCGGCTGGAGGCCATTCGGCTTGCGCGTTTCGATACCATCGGCTCGCTGGCGCTGGCCCTGCTGATCAATGCGGCGATCCTGATTCTGGCCGCTTCGGCATTCCATCGTACCGGCCATACGGATGTGGTCGAGATTCAGGATGCGTACCACCTGCTCGATCCGCTGGTTGGCGGTGCGCTCGCCAGCATTTTGTTTGGTGTGGCGCTGCTGGCTTCGGGACAAAGCTCGACCTTTACCGGGACGGTAGCCGGACAGGTCATCCTCGAAGGGTATCTGCAACTCAAGATTCCCTGCTGGCAGCAGCGATTGGCCACACGCGCCATGGCCCTGGTCCCGGCGCTGATTGGCGTGTGGTGGTTGGGCGAGGGTTCCGTGGGCAAGCTATTGGTGCTGAGTCAGGTTGTCCTGAGTCTGCAGCTTCCCTTTGCGCTCTACCCGCTCATTCGCATGACGAGCGATACGAAACTCATGGGCCCTTTTGCTAATCGCACCTATACCAAGCTGCTGGCCTGGTTTCTGTTCGGTATCATCAGTCTCGCCAACCTGTGGCTTCTGGTGCAGTGGTTATTCTGATGACAGACGGAAAAGCAGTAAGTAGGAGAGCCTGATGGGTATCAATCAGAGACGCCACCCCCGTGTAGCCATGAAGTGCCGGTTGCGCATTACGCACCCGGACTTTGGCGAGCTGATCTGCCAGACGCGTGACCTTTCCGACGGTGGCGTCTATGTGCAGCACGAGACGCTGACGGAGTGGCCTGTGGGAACGCGGGTACAGGGACAGGTGCTGGACCTGCCCATCGAGGCGCCTGTTGTCGACATGGAGTTGATGCGTGTGGATGCGCTCGGTGCAGGCTTTCGCTTTCTACGTGGGTAAACCCTGCGTTGGCTTAGCCCTTCTTCTTGTCCAAGCGTTTCAGGAAAACAGTCATTTCCTTTTCCGACTGCTTATCGCCTTTGGTCTGCGCAGCAGTCAGGCCTGACTGCCAAGCCGCGCGGGCACCTTCACTGTCTCCCTGTTGTTCCAGTGCCTTGCCGAGCAGCTTCCAGGCGGCCGAATAGTGGGCATCCTGCTCTACGCAGCGTTGAAGGTGTATAGCGGCCTGCACGGCATTTCCGGCATCCAGATAGCCCTTGCCCAGCCCGAAACGCAACATGGGGTTATCCATGCCTTTGGCCAACATCTTTTCCAATGATTCGAGCATGGGCATTTCCCTCTTATTTAGCGATCTTGATCAGCTTGGCGTAGTAGAACCCGTCGTGGCCATTTTCCTGAGGAAGTAGCTGCCGCCCGTGGGGCTGTTTGATTCCCCAGGGGGCTGGAATATCCAGCTCTCGAGCACCCGGTGTTCGGGCTAGAAACGCGCCGATGTTGTCGGTATTTTCGACCGGCATTACCGAGCACGTGGCGTACAGCAGAATGCCTCCCACCTCCAGCGTGGGCCAGAGTGCATCCAGGAGTTCGGCCTGCAGTTGGGCTAGGGCTGGGATGTCTTCGGGCTTGCGGGTGAGCTTGATGTCGGGATGACGACGGATAACTCCGGTGGCTGAACAGGGTGCATCCAGCAGGATGCGCTGAAACGGTTTGCCGTCCCACCAGCTGTCCACCGCACGGCCATCGGCAGCGATCAGGTTGGCAGAGAGATTGAGGCGGCTGAGGTTTTCACGCACACGCACCAGACGCGACGCTTCCGCGTCGATCGCCACAACCTCTGCCAGCCGCTCTTCCCGCTCAAGGATATGGCACGTCTTGCCGCCCGGTGCGCAGCAGGCATCCAGGACACGTTGATCTGGGGCCAATTCCAGCAGCAAGGCTGATAGTTGCGCGGCTTCGTCCTGAACGCTGACGCGTCCCTCGGCAAAGCCCGGCAGGATTTTAACGTCCTGAGCGACCACCAGGCGAATACCGTCCTCGCTGTAGGCGCAGGCTTCGGCCTCGATACCGGCGGCGACCAGTTCAGCCAGGTAGGCATCGCGCGTTCCCAGGCGATGGTTTACCCGCAGCATAAGCGGCGGATGCAAATTGTTGGCGTGGCAGATCGCTTCCCACTGCTCCGGCCAGCGGGCCTTGAGTTCTTTCTGCAGCCAGCGTGGATGCGACAGCCGGGCGGCCGGGTCACGCTCAAGACCTGCCAGCAGATCTTCGCCTTCGCGCTGGGCACGGCGCAGCACTGCATTAAGCAGGCTTTTTGCCCAAGGCTTTTTAAGCTTGTCCGCGCAGCCTACTGTTTCACCTAAAGCTGCATGGGCAGGCACGCGGGTGTAAAAAAGCTGATACAGACCAACCAGCAGCAGCGCCTCGACATCGCGGTCCGCTGCCTTGAACGGTTTTTGTAACAGCTTCTCGGCCAACAGAGCCAACCGGGGTTGCCAGCGAGCGGTACCAAAAGCCAGCTCCTGAACCAGCGCACGATCTCGTGGATCAACCTTGTCCTGTTGGGCTGGCAGGCTGCTACCCAGCGAGGCGCGGCCTGCCAGTACGGCAGCCAGTGCCCGAGCCGCAGCAAGACGGGGATTAAGACTCATAAGCCAAGTACCTGACCTGCGGCAAAGCGCTCACGGCGGGCATTGAACAAGTCAGCAAACGCGAGCGGTTTACCGCCAGGAAACTGTATACGCGTTAACAGCAACGCGCCTTCACCACAGGCAACCCGTAAGCCTTCACGGCTGGCCTCCAGAATCTCACCTGGCTGTCCGTTACCGTCTACTACTGTTGCTGCGTAGATTTTTACGCCCTCTCCCGCCAGTGTGCTGTGGCATAACGGCCATGGGTTGAAGGCACGAATCAGCCGTTCCAGATCGACAGCAGGACGACTCCAGTCCAGCTTGGCTTCTTCCTTATTAAGCTTATGAGCGTAGGTTGCCAAGGCATCGTCTTGCAGCTTGTCTGGCAACGTACCGGCCGCCAGCGCAGGAATGGCTTCGACAACCGCTTCTGCGCCGAGTAAGGCGAGACGATCATGTAAGCTGCCACCGGTGTCCTCGGCGGTAATCGGTGTGCTTACCTTGCTCAGCATGGGACCGGTATCCAGGCCCGCTTCCATCCGCATGATCGTGACGCCCGTTTCGGCATCGCCCGCTTCGATGGCACGTTGAATTGGCGCAGCCCCTCGCCAGCGAGGCAATAGCGAGGCATGGCTGTTAATGCAGCCCAGGCGCGGAATATCCAGGACAGCTTGAGGCAGAATCAACCCGTAGGCTACGACGATCAGAAGATCAGGCTTAAGGGCTGCAAGCTCTGCCTGTGCATCAGCGTTGCGTAGCGTCTGAGGTTGATACACCGGAATATTGTGAGATTCCGCCAGCTGCTTGACGGGGCTCATCGCCAGTTTCTGCCCTCGTCCGGCCGGACGGTCAGGTTGTGTATACACGGCGGCTATCGAGTAGCCTACCCTTAACAAGGCATGCAGATGGCGGGCGGCAAATTCTGGTGTACCAGCAAAGACAATACGCAACGGTTGAGTCATGGGGCTCTCATGGATCAGTACAAGGCAGCAACTGCTCGCTACTATAAAGACGAGTCTTGCATAGGATAGAGGTCTTGGCACCAGAATGAAAAAGGCCTGCTGCTGCAGGCCTTTTCAGAGCAATCAGGCGTTCTGCTGGATACGGTGCTGCTTTTCCAGCTTTTTCTTGATGCGGTCACGCTTGAGCGAGGACAGATAGTCCACAAACAGCTTACCGTTGAGGTGGTCGACCTCATGCTGGATGCACACAGCCAGCAGACCTTCACAGATCATCTCGAACGGCTCGCCGTTACGATCAAGGGCATTCACCTTGACGCGCTCGGGCCGCTCTACTTTCTCGTAGAAGCCCGGCACGGACAGGCAGCCTTCCTGGTACTCGCCCAGATCCTGGGTCAGGGGTTCTAGTTTGGGGTTGATGAACACGAGCGGCTGACTCTTGTCTTCACTGATATCGATGACGATCAGCTGCTTGTGAACATTGACTTGGGTAGCGGCCAATCCTATGCCAGGTGCTTCGTACATGGTTTCGAACATGTCATCGATCACCTGACGAAGGGCATCGTCCACCTTCGCAACCGGCTTGGCGATAGTACGCAAGCGGGGATCAGGGAATTCTAGGATATTTAAAAGGGCCATGATGTGTGTGAAGCACGTGTGGAATAAATTCGAAAGGCACTGCTAAGATGCAGCAGCGTTGATTTAACAGCCCCGCCAGGGAGTGATTGGGGCATTCCCTCAGGGTTTTTTTGCATATTGCACATAGTAAAGGGATTCACCGGATGAGGAAATCGTTGTTCGCCCTGTTGCTGGTGGCGGCTAGCAGTTGGGTGCAGGCCGACGTACAGTTGCGCCAGGGGCATCCAGACAGTTACATGGTGGTGCGCGGCGATACCCTTTGGGATATTTCCGGCAAGTTTTTGAGCAAGCCCTGGCAGTGGCCAGAAATATGGCATGCCAACCCACAGGTCGAAAACCCGCATTTGATCTATCCCGGCGATAGACTGAGTCTTGTCTACGTGGACGGGCAGCCTCGGCTGATGCTCAACCGTGGCGAGCCCCGCGGCACGATCAAACTGTCGCCTACCATCCGGTCGACACCGATTGCCGAAGCGATACCGACGATTCCGCTGGAGGCCATCAACAGCTTCCTGCTGTCGAACCGTGTGATCGATGATGCCAATCAATTCAGGAACGCCCCCTATATCGTGGCCGGCAATGCCGAGCGTGTTGTCAGTGGCGCCGGTGATCGAGTCTACGCACGTGGCCACTTCACCGAGGACCAGCCTGCCTACAGTATTTATCGGCAGGGAAAAGCGTATAAAGATCCCCAGACTGAAGAATTTCTGGGCATTAACGCCGATTATATCGGTAGCGGCGACAAGGTGACCTCTGAAGGCGACATGACCACGCTGGTGCTCAGCCGCACCAATGAAGAGGTTCGCCTGGGCGATCGCCTGTTCCCCACCGAGCAGCGTGTCGTCAACTCTACCTTTATGCCCAGTGCACCCGACAGGGACATCAACGGAATCATTCTTGATGTTCCGCGTGGTGTTACCCAGATCGGCCAGTTCGATGTGGTTATCATCAACAAGGGTATGCGTGACGGGCTGGTCGAAGGCAACGTACTGGCTGTCTACAAGACCGGCGAAACCGTACGCGACCGGGTAACGGGTGATAACGTCAAGGTGCCCGACGAGCGCTCTGGTCTGCTAATGATCTTTCGCACCTATGACAAGCTCAGCTATGGCCTGGTCCTGAATGCGACTCGTCAGCTCTCGGTTCTGGACAAGGTCCGTAACCCCTAAATAGTCACACTGGCGCAGCCTTTCAAGGGGTGCGCCACGATCAAGGATGATCGTATGTCGTTTTCTTCTCCGGCGGAGCTTGAAGCCCGCCTGCGTCTGCATAATCTCCCTGAAATTGGTCCGCGCCGCTTTCACCATCTGATTCATGCCTTTGGCAGTGCTTCGGCAGCGCTTAGTGCGCCGGCTTCCGCCTGGCAGGCATTGGGTATTCCAGGCGTCTGCGCAGACGCACGCCGTACGGCTGAAACCCGTGAACTTGCAGCCCATGCCCTCGCCTGGCTAGAAGGCGAACTTCACCATGTGGTGTGTTGGGATGATCCCCGCTATTCCGCACTACTGGCCGAAACCAAGGGGGCGCCGCCTCTGCTCTATGTAGCGGGAGCCGTGGAGCTGCTGGAGCGGCCCCAGCTCGCCCTGGTCGGCAGCCGCCAGGCGAGTGCCTATGGGCTTGATAACGCTCGCCGGTTTTCCAAGAGCCTTGCGGCGGCAGGTTTCTGCGTAACCAGCGGCCTTGCGCTCGGTGTCGATGGTGCAGCTCACGAAGGTGCGCTGGAAGCCAGCGGCGCTACGATTGCTGTATTGGGCACAGGACTTGAGCGACTCTATCCTCGTCGCCATATCAGCCTTGCTCGTCGTATCGTTGAGCACGGTGGCGCGCTGGTATCGGAGCTACCCTTGGATGCAGTACCCAACGCCGCCAACTTCCCTCGGCGTAACCGTATCATCAGCGGGCTTTCACTCGGTGTACTGGTGGTCGAGGCCAGTCCTTCGAGTGGCTCCCTGATCACAGCGCGGCTGGCAGCAGAGCAAGGACGCGAAGTGTTTGCCATTCCCGGCTCGATTCACCATCCAGGCGCACGTGGCTGCCATCAGTTGGTCCGTGAGGGGGCGCAACTGGTCGAGAGTATCGAACATATTCTGGAATCGCTCAGAGGGTGGCAGGCACCGTTTGGACAGTCGTCCCTGCCCTTGATGAATGAGCCCGAACCAGCAGATGTTCCACGTGAAACGCATCCTTTGCTGGACGTACTGAGGGCTTCCCCCCAAAACAGCGAGACGCTTGCCCAGCTCAGCGGTTACGAGGTTTCTCATTTGCTGGCCGAGCTGACGGAGCTTGAGCTGGATGGCCGTGTGGCCCGTGAAAATGGACTTTGGGTCTATCGAGCGTGACGGGTCAGTCTCGGTTAAACTCGTGATCTTTTTATGGACAGGAGTGAACCGATGCTCAGCTGCTGGCGCGTTCAATATGCTGCTCACGTCATACGTCACGGCGGTGTAATCGCCTACCCGACCGAGGCAGTCTGGGGCCTGGGATGTGATCCCTGGGATGCGGCTGCGGTCTATCGGTTGCTGCGTATCAAGCAGCGCCCGCTGGAAAAGGGTTTGATTGTAGTGGCCGACAACATCAGGCAGTTCGATTTCCTGCTGCATGATCTGCCCAAGGAATGGAAGGACAAACTGTCGAGCACATGGCCGGGGCCCAATACCTGGCTGGTGCCGCACCAGAACCGCTTGCCGGGCTGGGTGACGGGTGTGCATCAAACGGTGGCGTTGCGTGTGACTGACCATCCTCTGGTGCGTGAACTGTGTGCCTTGAGCGGCCCGATCATTTCTACCTCCGCCAACCCGGCGGGACGTCCGGCCGCCCGTTCACGGCTTAAGGTTGAGCAGTATTTTTCCCGAGAGCTGGACGCCGTGCTGGGCGGTGCGCTGGGTGGTCGCAGAAGCCCCAGCGTTATCCGCGATCTGGAAACAGGTCAGGTCTTTCGTCCCTGATAGTAGAGCTGACCTCTGTGGCTAAATGGTCAGCTCCGGGGTTCGTCAACAAGCATATGACGGACCCGGTTGGCCAGTTCATCGATCAGGAAAGGCTTGCCGATTATGTCGGTACCTTCGGTCAGACTACCCTTGGGCTGGACGGCTTCGCCCGCATAGCCGGTCATGAAGAGAATCTTCAATGTCGGGCGTGACGCCCGAGCCCGCTCGGCCAGTTGCGTACCGCTCATGCCGGGCAGGCCCACATCGGTAATGAGTAGATCCACCGGCGAGTCGGATTCCAGGATAGCCAGGGCCTCATGTGCATGGTGAGTATCCTGGGCCGCGTATCCCAACTCATTGAGTACTTCAACCACGAGCAGGCGAACGGCCGAGTCATCACCCACGACCAGAATGGACTCGCCGTTTCCTGGCGCTACGACCGCTTCGACTTCCTCTTGATCCAGAGACTCGGCTTGAAGTGCACGGGGGAAATACAGGGTAATCGTTGTGCCTTGCCCTACTTCGCTTTGCAAGGTGACATGGCCGCCGGACTGTTTGACGAAACCATAGATCATCGACAGACCCAGGCCTGTGCCCTGCCCGATGGGCTTGGTGGTAAAGAACGGGTCGAAGGCCTTGGCTACAACTTCCGGACTCATGCCGGTACCGCTGTCCCGTACCGTTAGCGTGACGTAGTGACCTGGATTCAGATCTTCCAGCGGATGGGTTGCCTCATTGAAAAAATGGCCTGTCTTGAGTACCAAGGTACCCCCGTCAGGCATTGCGTCGCGCGCGTTGATGACCAGGTTCAACAGGGCGTTTTCCAGCTGGTTGGTATCCGATAGAGCATGCCAGAGGTAGGGATGCAGCTGGGTGATGATTTCGATGTGCTCGCCGAGGGTTCGCCGGACCAGATCTTCCAGCGAAGTGACGAGGGCATTCAGATCGATGGGCTGAGGATCGAGTGTCTGACGACGAGCAAAGGCCAGCAGGCGTTGCGTCAATGTGGCAGCACGATGAGCCGAGACACTGGCGGCCTCCATGTAGCGCTCCAGCCCTTGAAGCTGCTGGCTGCCAATTCGGCGCTTCATGATTTCAAGCGAACCAATGATGCCGGTCAGCAGGTTATTAAAGTCATGGGCAATACCGCCGGTGAGTTGCCCGACCGCTTCCATCTTCTGCGACTGGCGTAGGGCTTCCTCGGTCTGCTTGAGCATGACCGCCGCCTCCACTTCAGCCGTGACATCCCGCGCAAAGACATAAACCTGTCCATCCTTGTCGGCCGTGGCCTTCCAATCGATCCAATGCCATTCGCCTGAGCGGGCTCGGTAGCGGCTGCGAAGGCCATTGATCGTCTCACCGATCGGGAGCTGTCGAAAATACTGTGTAGGCGATGGATCGTCGGGATACTCGAGACGGGAAGGCTCAAATGCCAGCAGCTCCGATTGGGACCAGCCCAGCTGGCGCGTCCAGGCCGGGTTCAGGCTTTGCCAGCGCTCACGCGCGAACACACCCAAGAGATCGTCAGACAGTGCCCAGGTGCGGTCGCGTTCGGCGGTTCGTTCGGCAACCCGTTGCTCCAGGGTTTCGTTCAGCTGGCGCAAACGCTGCTCGACCTGGCGAATCTCGGTGATGTCTGTGTGTACGCCTACCCATTCGACAATGACGCCCTCTTCGATGACCGGGATTGCCCGGACCGAAAAGATCCGCCACTTGCCGTTCTGGCAACGCACGCGCTGTTCGTCGTGAAAGGTCTTGCGTCCACGTAGAGCAGCACGCCACCGCTTGAGCGAGCGAGGCGCATCTTCGGGATGCAGCGCGCGGGTCCAGCCCGTGCCCTGATATTCCTCATACGTCTGGCCCGTCAGAGCACTCCAGGCGGGCTGTTCTCCAATCATGCGGCCCTTGGCGTTGTTGGTCCACAGCACCCCCTGAACCGCATCTACCGCGGCGCGGAACCGCTGGTTGGACAGGTGCAGCGACGCTTCGGCCTGCTTGCGCTGGGTAATGTCCACAACCACGGCACTGACATACTGAGGCATGCCCTCTGCGTCGTGGGCCAGCGAGACGTGCAGGCTGGTCCAGACATGGGAGCCATCCGGCCGCATATAGCGCTTGTCGACCAGATAGGACTCCCCCGTCTTGAACATCTGCTGGGTCAGCACCTTGCTGGTCTGGCGATCTGACGGATGCGTCAGTGCATCGACATTACTGCCGATCAACTCTTCTTCGGAGCGCCCGAGAATCTCGCAGTAGCGTGCATTGACGAGCACGATCGTGCCGTTGAGGTCCGTCTGGCAGATACCGACCGCAGCCTGGTTGATCAACGTGGACAAGCGGTTGGTACGGTCCTGCAGAGTGGCTTCAGCCTGAAGCCGATCTTCGATATCGATGGAAACAGTCACCGAGGCGATGACCTCGCCTTCGGAATTACGCACGGGCGCGCTGGAAACTTCAAATGTGCGAACGGTCCCGTCCGCGCGCCGATAGATCATGGGCTCCGGTGGTATGGGATTTCCAGAGGAAAGCGCTCGTACCGTCGGGTAGTCCTCAATGGCATAGGGTCGGCCATCAGAATGAACCGCTCCCAGATGCTTGTAGCGATGCAGACTCTCCCCGCCCGGTGTAATGCCAAGCTGGTTCTGAATCTGCTTGTTCAGCATCAATGAGCGCCCGGTGCCCGCTTCGGAGATGGAAATACCCAGAGGGGCCTGCTCCAGGACGCTGGTCAGCAAGCCACTTTCGAGCTGTAGCCGGGCTTGGCTTTGTTGAAGTTGATCCTGTGCCCTGGCCTTTTCGATGGCGACCGACGCGAACTGCGCCAACTGTACCACAATGGCTTCGTCCGCCTCATCGAACTCACCCGTGAACTTATCCGAAAGCTGGATCAGACCCAGATTGGTGCCCTGATGGCTGATCAACGGGACCGCCAGCCAACCGCGCATGGGTGGATGTTCATTGACATAGGTGCCAAAGTTCTTCCAGCGCGTATGCGCTTCCAACTCGGCCTGGGTCATGCGCACGGGCTGATTGGTCTCGCAGACCATGGCATAGATGCCACCGCCGCTGGGCAGGGCGTCGAGATGGCGCCACTTCGCGTATTTCTCGGAAAGCGACACGCTGGTGATGGATTGGCTCCAGTCTTCACCCTGGGTCATGCTGACTACGGATTGGTGAGCCCCAACGATCAGGCGGGCCTGCTCGGTAATGGCGTCCACGGTGGTTTTCATGTCGGGCGCCGAGGTAATCGCCCGCGTTGCTTCGGCCAATGCCTTGAGCTGGGTCACGCGGCGGCTGAGCGTGTCAGTCAGATGATCGCGGTCGCGCTCGGTATGCAGGGATTGGGTTCGATCCCGCAGGGTCAGCAGAAAGCCGAGATGAAGGTCGTCTTTCATGAGCGGTACGGTTCGCGCACTTCCCCAGAACTGCGTGCCGTCGCGGCGTACATACCAGCGCTGGCTGTTCACATGACCTTTCGCTCGGGCCGTTTGCCGTTCCTGATGAAGAATGGGACCGATGAGGTCTTCGGCGTTGAGCAGGAACTCGACGGTCTTCCCGACCGCCTCGGCCTCGCTCCAGCCGAACAGCGTCTGGGCACCGGCATTCCAGCTGGTCAGTCGCCCGTCCAGGTCTGTGGTAATGATGGCGTAATCCGTAGCGCTGTCGAGGATCGCAGCGAGGAGGGCTTGATGAGGCATACGATCGACACAGGCTCCAAATCAGCGGTACTACGGAGGAGGCAAGCCAGGCTTGCCTCCTTTCCTGCAATTATGACCGTTCCAAGATCAGAACGGTTGACCCCGTTGTTTCGCGGCCTGCCAGGGCACGTTGCGCCTGGGCGGCTTCGGATAACGGGTAGCGTTGGTTGATCTCGATCTTGAGCGTACCGTTGGCGACCAGGCCGAAGAGTTCGTCTGCCATGGATTGCAGCCGTTCTGGCGTATCGGCATAGCCTGCCAGGGACGGACGTGTGACAAACAGCGAGCCTTTCTGGTTCAAGATCGCCAGGTTGACCCCTGTCACAGCGCCAGACGAATTTCCAAAACTGACCATCAGGCCACGCGGTGAGATGCAGTCCAGCGACGCCTCCCAGGTATCCTTGCCGACACTGTCATAAACGACCGGACACTTCCTGCCATTGGTCAGCTCAAGGACTCGCTTGGCGATATCCTCTTCCTTGTAATTGATTGTCTCCCAGGCGCCCAGGCGACGGGCATGTTCGGCCTTGGCCGCAGAGCCCACAGTGCCGATCACGCGCACACCCAGCGATTTTGCCCACTGACAGGCCAGGGAGCCGACGCCGCCCGCAGCGGCATGAAACAGGATGGTTTCGCCCGCTTCGACACGATAGGTCTGGCGCAGTAGGTACTGGACGGTCAGCCCCTTGAGCATGACCGCTGCCGCCTGCTCAAAGCTGACGCTTGCAGGCAGGTGAACCAGATTACGCTCCGGCAGGGTGTGGACCTCGGCATAGGCGCCCAGCGGGCCGGTGGCATAGGCAACCCGATCTCCAACCTTGAACCGCGTTACGCCACTGCCGATGGATTCGACGATCCCTGCGCCTTCACTGCCCAGCCCGGATGGCAAAGTACCAAGGGGATACAGGCCGCCCCGGTAGTAGGTATCGATAAAATTGAGTCCGATGGCCTCATTGCGGACACGTACCTCGTTCGGCCCTGGTTCGGCAGTTGTGAAATCGACATATTCGAGCACTTCCGGGCCGCCGGTGCGGCTGAACTGGATACGTTTTGCCATGGGGATTTCCTTGTAAGAATAGTGGCTGAACCTTAATCCAATCCCTTGCAGAGGCCTGCGTCAACCGGCAAAGCACCCTCCGGTGGTATGATTCAGGACTTTCTTTACCCTGCCCTACTCCAGGTGATGACCGTGAAAGACCGAATCGAAGCCGTAAAGGCATACCTGCTCGATCTACAGGATCGCATCTGCCAGTCCTTGGAAGCGGAGGATGGTCATGCCCGGTTCATGGAGGAGGCCTGGACACGCCCTACCGGCGGCGGTGGTCGTACGCGTGTGATTGGTGAAGGTGCCGTCATCGAAAAAGGCGGTGTGAACTTTTCTCATGTCCACGGCGACAGCATGCCGCCTTCGGCCAGCGCCCATCGTCCTGAGCTGGCAGGTCGTAGTTTCGAGGCCATGGGCGTCTCGCTGGTGATCCACCCTGAAAACCCGAATGTACCCACCTCCCACGCCAATGTGCGTTTCTTCATCGCTGAAAAAGACGGTGAAGAACCGGTCTGGTGGTTTGGTGGCGGTCTGGATCTGACGCCTTATTATGGTAACGAGGAAGACTGTATCCACTGGCACCGGGTGGCACGGGATGCCTGTGCGCCATTCGGTGAAGACGTCTACCCGCGTTACAAAGCCTGGTGTGATCGTTACTTCCAGATCAAGCATCGAAACGAGCCGCGTGGAATCGGTGGCCTGTTCTTCGATGATCTGAACGAGTGGGACTTCGAGACCAGCTTTGCCTTTCTGCGGGCTATTGGTGATGCCTACCTGAACGCCTACCTGCCGATTGTACAGCGTCGTCGGAACGAGCCTTTTACCGAAGCACAGCGCGAGTTCCAGGCCTATCGTCGCGGCCGCTACGTGGAGTTCAACCTGGTCTATGACCGCGGCACCCTGTTCGGTCTGCAATCGGGCGGCCGTACCGAGTCGATCCTGATGTCCCTGCCACCCATTGTGCGTTGGGGATATGACTGGAAGCCGGCGCCCGGTAGCGAAGAGGCTCGTTTGACCGAGTACTTCCTGACCGACCGTGACTGGTTGGCTGATACCTGATACCGACCCATTGATCTTTGCTTCAAGGACATCCCATGGACCGTTATGCCGTCATTGGCAACCCTGTCGCCCATAGCAAGTCGCCTGCCATTCATAGCCGCTTTGCCGAGCAGACAGGACAGGCCATGCGCTACGACACCTGGCTTGCGCCGCTTGGCGAGTTCGAGCGCAGCGCGCGTGAGTTTTTTGCCGATGCGGCAGGCGCCAATGTGACGGTCCCGTTCAAAGAGGATGCCTTTCGATTTGCCGATGAGCTGACTGAGCGTGCCCGACGTGCCGGTGCGGTCAATACGCTAAAGAAGCGGGAAGACGGGACCTTTCTGGGCGACAACACTGACGGTGCCGGACTGGTTCGTGATCTGACGGTCAATGCAGGCCTGTCCCTGACTGGCAAGCGTATCCTCATCCTGGGCGCTGGTGGTGCCGTACGTGGCGTGTTGGAGCCCATTCTGGCGGAGCGGCCTGCGGCCCTGGTCATTGCCAATCGGACCGAGAGTAAGGCCATACAGCTGGCGCGTGAATTTTCAGCGCTGGGAATGATCGAGGCGGCAGCGTTCAACCTTGAGGCGGAGCCGTTCGACCTGATCATCAATGGCACTGCTGCCAGCCTTTCCGGCGATGTTCCCCCTATCACCTCTACCCTGGTCCGCGCTGGGGTAACCGTTACCTACGACATGATGTACAGCAAGGAGCCAACGCCCTTCTGTTGTTGGTCAGCCACACACGGCGCAGTACAAGCCCTGGATGGTCTGGGTATGCTGGTTGAGCAGGCTGCCGAAGCATTTTACCTCTGGCGCGGCATACGGCCGGAGAGCAGCCCGGTATTGCATGAACTCAGACAGCAGCTAGCGGCGTCCTGATTAGAGCATTGCGTCCTCTGAATAGCTTTATTAGGAGACCTGCTGCTGGCGATTGTGGATAAGTAATGCCTGTACAAAACGATCCGAACGTTATCCAACGCTGAAAATGAATATTGCGGCAGGCCTGTTATGTCTGACGGGATTAATCGCTTGCAGATAAAAGTCAGGTGCACTAAGCGGAAGTAGCAGTGGAGGCGACTATAGCGCATGTGGATAAGATCTGGCTCCAGTGCAAGGTTGGGAAGATATCCACAGGATTAATGTTGTCTCTATTTACGCTTGAAGTGTTGCTGGAAGGTATTTGCGGCAACCAGTGCCCGGCAGCGTAGCCAGGCACTGAATTGAATATCAGTTCAGCAATGTGGCATCCAGGCTGATCTTGGCGTTCAGTACCTTAGAGACCGGGCAGCCTTCCTTCGCCTTGTTGGCGATGGCCTGGAATTGGTCGTTGTCGATGCCTGGGATTTTGGCCGACATGGTCAAATCAATCGTCGTGATTTCGAAGCCTTCGCCTACTTTATCGAGCGTAACCACTGCCTTGGTTTCGATACGCTCGGCTGTAAAGTTCTCCATCCCCAGCATCATGGAAAAGGCCATGGAGAAGCAGCCCGCATGCGCTGCGCCAATCAGCTCCTCAGGGTTAGTGCCGGGCTGGTCTTCGAAGCGAGTGTTGAAACCGTAGGGATTTTCCTTCAGCGCGCCGCTGCCTGTGGAAATCGTACCTTTACCGTCCTTCAAACCACCTTGCCATACAGCAGATGCTGTCTTTTTCATGGTTCCTCTCCTGTGGATGACTCGAGTTATATGTGAAATCGGATGCTGGGCAAAGTTCGTTGGAGGGTGCGGCGAAACGTAAGGCGTACAGGTGGTGTTCATCAGGGTAAGGTAAAAGGGCCGGAGCAAATGGCCAGGGTTGTGGTCAGCCTATGACCTGCCTTTTCTCCGGTCTGATTCATTTCAAGGAGTCGTTATGGACTATAAGAACCTCGGGTCTACGGGCCTGAAAATCTCTCCGCTGTGCCTGGGCTGTATGACCTACGGCGTGCCTGAACGTGGTAATCATCCATGGACGATGGGCGAAGAAGAGAGTCGCCCGCTACTCAAGAAAGCCCTCGACATGGGCATTAACTTCTTTGATACCGCCAACGCCTATTCCGATGGTACCAGTGAGGAAATCGTCGGTCGGGCGCTGAAGGACTTTGCCCGGCGTGACGAGATTGTGCTGGCCACCAAGGTCTATTTTCCGATGCGCAACAAGCCCAACGTGGGCGGCCTGTCACGTAAGGCGATCTTTGCCAGTATCGATGCCAGCCTCAAGCGCTTGGGCACTGACTACGTGGACCTGTACCAGATCCACCGCTGGGATTATGAAACGCCCATCGAAGAAACCATGGAAGCGCTGCACGATGTGGTGAAGGCGGGTAAGGCGCTGCATATCGGTGCGTCCAGCATGTACGCCTGGCAATTTGCCAAGGCTCTGCACGTGGCGGATCGAAATGGTTGGACCCGTTTCGTCACCATGCAGAATTATGTGAACCTGCTGTATCGCGAAGAAGAGCGCGAAATGCTGCCGCTCTGCCTTGACGAAGGCATAGGGGTCATTCCCTGGAGCCCCATGGCCCGTGGAAGGCTGACCCGAGATTGGGATACCAGCAGCGCACGCGTTGAGAGTGACGAGTTTGGCAAGAGCCTGTATGCCAATACGGCCGATGCCGACCGCCGTGTGGTTGAGCGTGTGGCCGAGATTGCCAACGAGCGTGGCGTACCGCGTGCACAAGTGGCACTGGCCTGGGTTGTGCAAAAACCGGGCATCAGTGCACCCATCATTGGTGCGTCCAAACCGCAGCACCTCGAAGACGCTGTGGCCGCCCTCTCGCTCAACCTGACCGCCGAAGAGATCGCCCGCCTTGAGGAACCTTATGTCCCTCATGGTGTGGTCGGTTTTGCCTGATCACGGTCTTTCCGGTACGACACCTGTCGTACCGGACCTACCGCGCCATTACCTCACCCTATCGGTTTCATAGTCACTAAAAAGAGCCAGGTTACTTTTAATAACTGCCTTAAAGGCGTAAAGTGAGTTTCTTGATGTAATCACGCTCAGCGAGGTTGCCATGGACGATTTTAACAAGTCCGCTACCGGGCGCCGCCGACTGAAAAACCACGACTGCCCTATCCGTGATGTGCTGGACCGTGTAGGCGATGCCTGGTCGGTACTGGCTGTTTTCAAGCTGGACAGCGGACCACTGCGTTTCAATGAACTCAAGCGTCAGATCGATGGCATTTCCCAACGAATGCTGACCGTCACGTTGCGCAACCTGGAGCGCGATGGATTGATTACCCGAACGGTCATTCCCTCAACGCCGCCCCAAGTGGAATATGCCCTGACCGGGATCGGGCAAAGCCTGGTCATTCCCATCAGAGCCTTGGCCGATTGGGCCGCTCAATCGCAGCCGATCATTCAGCAGGCGCGCGATACCTACGATCTGGCCGTGCGGCAGCGGCAAATTGAAGAGCCTGCCGCGGCTAACGAGGAGACTTCTGCATGACTCAACTCAAAGACACTGCCATTTCCGTTCTGGACCTGGCGCCGGTACGGGACGATGGCAACGCCGCCCAGGCTCTGCACAACTCACTTGACCTTGCTCGCCATGCGGAGCGGCTGGGCTATAACCGATTCTGGGTCGCTGAGCATCACAACATGGACGGTATCGCCAGCTCGGCCACGGCCGTTCTGCTCGGTTACCTGGCGGGTGGTACATCCACGATCCGCATCGGCTCCGGTGGCATCATGCTGCCCAACCATGCCCCTCTTGTTGTGGCCGAGCAGTTCGGCACGCTGGATGCTCTGTATCCGGGCCGTATCGATCTGGGGCTTGGTCGTGCGCCTGGGTCCGATCAGATGACCGCCCATGCGCTGCGTCGCGATCGTTTGGGAAGCGCCGATGACTTCCCTTCCGACGTAGAGGAGCTGCAGTACTTCCTGGGTCCACGACAGGAAGAACAGCGGGTAATCGCCGTGCCGGGTGTCGATAGCAACATACCGATCTGGCTATTGGGGTCGAGCCTGTTCAGTGCTCAGCTGGCGGCTGCCAAAGGTTTGCCGTATGCCTTTGCATCCCATTTTGCGCCACGCTATATGCATGAAGCGATTCGTCTGTACCGTGAAAACTTCCGCCCTTCCGAGGTGCTGGACAAGCCCTATGTCATGCTGGGTGTTCCGCTGGTTGCTGCAGACAGCGACGAGGAAGCCAATTACCTGGCAAGCACGGTTTATCAGCGCGTCCTGGCATTGATGCGTGGCCAAAGCCTAGTGCTTCGCCCGCCGGTTCGAAACATGAGTCCTGAATGGTTGCCTCATGAAAAAGACGCTGTGCTGAACATGCTGGGCATGGCGATCATTGGAGGACCAGACAAGGTACGCGAGCGGGTCGATTTGCTGCTTGAGAAGACCGATGCCGATGAATTGATTTTCACCTGCGACGTGTATGAACATGCTGATCGACTCAGGTCGTATCAGATTCTGGCCGAACTTAAAGGCTGATATAAAAAGGGCGCTACAGCGCCCTTTTTATTAACACTAAAATTAATAAAGCTGATATCAGTGCATCCCAAAGAGATATCAATAGGCTATTAAATTAGTATTAACTAGTTAGCGCGCTACTTATCTGCAAAATTCTGTTGCCAGAACTGTTCGAAGGCTTCTTTCCACTCGGGTAATTGCACACCCCAGTTGGTCTGAATACGTGAGCAATCCATTCGTGAATTAGCTGGGCGTTTCGCTGGAGTGGGATACTCATACGTGGCAATAGGATAAAGCCGGGCACGTAAACGGCCTTGCTCTTCAAGTTTCTGAGCAATCGTTTCGGTAAAGCCAAACCAGGATGTCTTGCCAGTCGAGGTAAGGTGGTAAATACCCCAGGGGCCTGGGTTCCCCATGGCAATGCGACTCACGATGTGAGCAGTGGCTGCCGCGATTGTATCGGACCATGTCGGTATGCCGATCTGATCGTCTACAACGCGCAACTCGTCTTTTTCCTGCAGCAGGCGATGCATGGTACGAACGAAGTTATGGCCATCCTGGGAGTAGACCCAACTGGTTCGTAGAATCAAATATTGTCCACCTACGGCCTGTACCGCCTGTTCGCCAGCCAGCTTGCTTTCGCCATATACGCTGGTGGGATAGGTAGCATCTTCTTCACTATAGGGCCCGTTCTTGTCACCATCAAACACATAGTCGGTCGAATAGTGGATGAACGGAATGGCTCGTGCCACGGCTTCCTCCGCCAGAATCCGCGGTGCCTCTGCGTTTACCTTGAAAGCCATTTCGGCGTCGGTCTCAGCCTTATCCACAGCTGTATATGCAGCAGCATTGATGATCAGGTCTGGCTGCACACGTCGAACGGTTTCACGGATAGCTTCTTCATTTGCAAGATCCATGGCATCACGACCTAGGACAATAAGTTCATGGCCGGTTTTAAGGTTTCTTTGCAGCGCTTGAGAGACCTGACCGCTTCGACCTGTAATTAAAATCTTCATAGTTCTCCAGCCTGATCGAGCGGTACTAATCAAAAAGCAGTGAGCTAGTTAATTACGAACCCGATAGTGGTTGGTTTAATAATGAGCGACTGATGCTCAATTATTGCCCAACAGTAAATCAATGTGATGGTCGCTATGTTGAACGCGTTTAAAAGTTAAGCAAACTTTAAATAAAGCGAAAAACACAGAGCACCGCAGTTTATAAAAAACCAGGGCGATAGTGTGCCTGCCTATACGGGCAAGGCCAGAGGCGGGGCGGAGCGCTATGGCGGCGTGGGCAGCCAGAAAAGGAGATTGGTCATAAAACGTGCCAATAACAGCGTGCTTAGTCGGCGAACACTAACACACCTTTGTGACGGTTTGTCAGCAAAGTTGTTTCAAGACAGACAAACCTTTACAGAGGCTGTTGAAAGGCCATGAAGTTGGCAGAAGAAGCGGGCCTAGTACCTTGAGGCTTGTGAGTTCCATGGCAAGGCCGCTCTTCTTTGATAAGGGTCAAACCGGCTTTTGTACCAGTGCAAGGCCAGTCATTTCCCGAAGACTTTCAAGTGTGAGGCCTTCGACGAGTTCGCTGGCATACACGCGGCCGTCAGCAATATCGAAAATAGCCAGATCGGTATACACACGAGATACGCAGCCTACGCCCGTCAGCGGGTAGGTACAGTGCTCGACCAGCTTGCTTTGCCCGGCTTTGGTCATGAGATCCATCATGACAAAGACCTGCTTGGCACCTATTGCAAGGTCCATAGCACCCCCTACGGCAGGAATCGCATCAGGCTCGCCGGTGTGCCAGTTGGCCAGATCGCCTGTGACGGATACCTGGAAAGCGCCGAGCACGCAGATATCCAGATGGCCGCCGCGCATCATTGCAAACGAATCCGCATGGTGAAAAAACGCACCGCCTGGCAGCAGGGTGACAGGCTGCTTGCCAGCGTTGATCAGATCAGAATCTTCCTTGCCCTCCTCTGGCGCCGGACCCATGCCCAGTATGCCGTTCTCGCTGTGCAGAAAAATTTCGCGGTCAGCCGGCAGGTGGTTGGCCACTAGCGTCGGCAGTCCAATGCCCAGATTGACGTAGGCCCCTTCCGGGATGTCCTGGGCGACTCGGGCAGCGATCTGGTTGCGGTTGAGTCTGTTCATTCCTGATCTCCTGAAACACGAACGACGCGTTGCACAAAAATGCCTGGCGTAACGATGATTTCCGGATCAATCTCGCCCAGCTCCACAATTTCACGGGTTTGCACGATGGTAGTCTTTGCGGCTGTCGCCATGATGGGACCAAAATTGCGGGCAGCCTTGCGGTAGGTCAGGTTGCCCCAACGGTCGGCACGGTCCGCGCGAATCAGAGCAAAGTCGGCATGAATGGGATATTGGATAACGTAGTGCTTGCCGTTGATTTCACGTGTTTCCACGCCTTCGGCCAGAATCGTGCCGTAGCTGGTCGGCGTGAAAAAGGCGCCGATACCGGCACCCGCAGCGCGGATGCGCTCGGCCAAATTGCCTTGCGGCACTAACTCCAGTTCAATTTTGCCGGCACGGTAAAGCTCGTCGAATACATAGGAGTCGGTCTGGCGTGGAAATGAACAGATGATTTTGCGAACCTGACCTGCCTTGAGCAGGGCTGCCAGGCCTACATCGCCATTGCCCGCATTGTTGTTGATGATGGTGAGATCTTTCGCACCGTGCGCTATCAACGCATCAATCAGCTCAGAAGGCTGTCCGGATGGGCCGAAGCCGCCAATCATCACGGTGGCACCATCGTGGATGTCTTCCACCGCCTGGCTCAGGCTCTCGACAATCTTGTTGATCATTGTATGTCCTCATTCAAGGGTCTCGCTGTTGCTCATGCACCAGCCGAGGAGGTAAGCCGCATGCACCGAGCATATGCGATTGCATCCCTTGAAAAAGGTGGTTGTGTCCGATAATCGGACACAAAACGCTTCATATGTGCGTTTATCGATCGGCACCCGTATTAGTACGCTGTTGTAAGGCAAGTAGACCATCTCAGCATTTCAATACGGCCTTTGGAGAATTAACCGGCACAGCGCTGGTCATTTTAATGACTTACACAAATGCGATGATGGCAAAAGGCTCTAGGTCAAGCATTGGCAATTAGGTTACCCAAATATTTGTGTGCACTAATTCACGGTATTGTAGGGAAATCTGAATCATTCCTGAACACGGGAGAATCGGTTAAGCAAAAAACATTGTGATCCTAAAGTTTCCTTTTACTGTGTCGACTTACTAAAGAGGCCACAGGAAATTCGGCTTTCGCGCTAACGCTATCAACACAAGGGATTTGAATGAATATTCTTCAGGAAACACTGAATGAGCTATCTTCACTCCGCGTCCAGTATTGGACGTTTTGTACCCAAAGAGCAGCATGTCTTTTGGGGTGAGCGAGTCAGCGAGCTGCTGCAGATCGTTGCGATCAGTCACGGCTTTGATTTGATGCGCCTTGGCGCAAGCGAGGCATACCGCCTCAAGGGCTTTCTGGATACGCTCGAACAGAATGACTATCCGGAACTGGCCGACTGGAATGACCGAGTTTTTGCCTGCACCCGCCTTACGTGCCGGGTCGAGCTTGAGAAGTACATGCTGGAAGGCATGCCTAAGTCCTGACGTACCCCCCTCTCCTTTCTGGGCTGCCCGCCTGATGTGGCAGCCGGACGCTCATGGTGAAACTGCCTCTTCTTCAGCCGATGCAGGTTTGGTCAGGCGCATCGAGGTCAGATATAGCGAAAATACCAGGACGAAGGCACCCAGAAGAAAGCCGACATAGGGAATCCTGAAGGCAATCAACAGGGCGGCCGCGGCACCGCTGGCTGCTGCTGGGATGGCTCTGAACACATCGAGCTTCAAGGTAAAGGGTTTGCGGCATTCGGGACATAATCGGCTTCCATCCGATTCAGGAGGACCGAAAACTGCAGCGTGGAAGGCGCTGATGCTTTGTTTGCAGTGGGGGCATTTCATGCTGAATTCCTTTTCAAGCAGTCAGGCAGGTTAACTGCATCCTGAAATCCTACGCGCGCTCCGAAGAAAATGGGGAGCTGCCGTGCAGACCTGTGAGCAGGTTCATGTAAATAAGCATGGGTTTGTGCTAAAGCCACAGGCCGTTAGCTCAAGTGCCTGGACTATGTTTTCGAACGGATAGGACCCTCTGGACTGTCGATCGTTTCTGGCCTTATTACGTCTTGTTGCCTTGGCTGGACCAGCCCTGCTTCAAAACGTCAGTCACGGTATTGCCCGTCCCTGCCGTCGCCAGGATATGCTGGCATAGCCTTTCGTCTAAAAATGTATAAGGTGACTCAACGCTTACAGGCGCGCTCTGAAGCGAGCCTTCTTCTTCCTGCGCATCGAAGCGGTTTCGCTGGAATGGTTTCAGTAGAGGCACTCCAGCGCAGCGGCTCAAAGTGACCCCGTCAGAGAGGTCTTTTGGATCTGTCCAGTCCTAGTCGTATTGCTGCCCATCGGCATGTGCCGGGCGGACGAAATGCTCTCACCAACCCTTTTTACCTTGTTGCAGAATCCCTTGGCAGGCAGATGAGCCCTTTCCCTTCAGGTGGCGCTGTCTGCCTTTAGCGACAGGCCCGGCTAAGCGGGCTGTGAACACAATAACTAAAAAGGGTGGTAGCGATGGAGCACATTCTCAAAGCAGCCTTCGGCTGCCTAAGCGAAGCCGAGCATGTCCGACATGAGTTGATCGCAAAAGGCGTAGCCGGTCGGCATATCTCACTTTCAGCCTCTCGAAATGAGACGGCAGGTTCTTCCACAGGTTCGCTGGGTGAACGAATCAGCCATTTCTTCTGTTCACTTTTCGACCTGGCCGATGATGAGCCCGCGCGCGAGGCCATTACCGAGCACTTGACTGTCCTGACGGTCACGCTTACCGAGTATCAGCAGCAGGCCGTAGTCGAGGCCGTGCTCGCGCAGAACGGTGCAATGAGCGCCCATGCCCTGACGGATGACTATGCCATTTCCAGTCACTATCCAAGTTCGGCCTGTACGCTCGGCATGGGTTCCTTCGCCTTGGCCGGTCAGGTGCCACAAGAGGCGACAGGAGGCCGGTTCGTGCCGACCCAGGCGGAAGAGGAGGCCTGGTTGACCAAGCCTCCGCTGGAGCTGCCCTCGCTGTCTCTCTCATTTGCCAAGCCCTGATCACAGGATCAGGGCTTGCAGGGCTAGGTGCGCAGTGCTGCCATGGCCTGGCCGAGATAACGCTGGATATCGTCTGTCATCCAGGTGCCCTCAGCCAGCTGCGGTTCGCAGGCATGGGCCTGACGCAGTTTATGGTGGGTCTCGGGATTTGTGCCTGCATAGGCGGTAAACAATGCGGTCCAGCGTTGCGCCAGCTGCAGCGCCTCTGGAGAGTGGGGAGGCAGTCCGTTATCCATAATGCGGCGTAGATCGGCCAGAAGCGGTAGCCATTTCGGGACCTGCTCGCCATAGCTTGCCTGCATGAAGGCGAACTCTTCGGGTGTGAGATACCGTTCATAGATCGCAAGCTTGCCGGCCGTGAAGGCCTTCAGGATAAAGCGGGTCATCTCGGTGGTGACACCCGTCTGCTCCTGTAGCGGGGCCTCCTGGCGGAACAGCTCGTTGAGCCGTATGGCCAGGGCCGGGTTGGTTGATGTATTGCACTCCAGGAGCGTCATCCAGCGCCGTGCCAGCGACTGTGCTTGAACGGACTCAGGGGGGAGCCCTTGTTGGAGGAGCTGATGGGCTTCCTGCACCAGTGCGCGCCAAGCCTGCTGGTTGGCGGGAGTGTAGAAAGGCAGATCATTCAGGTCTTCAGGGGCGAAATGCTGTTCGTACATGGTCATCAATTCCAGGGTCTTCAACCAATCGGCCAAGTCAGGCTCCTCTCCTTCACTGAGTTGGCGATGCAGGTCTGCCAGGCGATTACGCAGATTGGTTTGCTGAGTAATCTGTCGGTCCAGCCGGCGGATCTGCTGCTCGGTGATGGTCAGGAGCGCAACGTCTGGCCGCGCCAGAAGGGCTCCGATCTCGGCCAGCGACAGGCCCATGCCACGCAGGGCCTGGATCTGGTGCAGCCGGGCAATATCGGCCCGGTTGTACAGTCGGTAGCCGGCATCGGAACGCGCGGAGGGTGTGAGCAGGCCAATGCTGTCGTAATGGTGAAGAGCCCGAATCGTAAGACCCGACTGCTTAGCCAGTTCGCCCACTTTCAATAGCATCGAATTGCTCCTTTCTTCCACGTGCGGAATTGATCCTGAGGCCTCACGTTACGATAGGGTCAAGGGGGCTGTGAACAAAGACGCGGGCTGACTATTTAAATGGCCAGCCCGGAAAGACATTACCGCGTTGAGGCGGGCTCGGCCGATGAGGAAAGACGCGTGACCAGCACCCAACCCAAGCCACTTACCACGACTCCAATGGACAGCGCCACGGCCAGACGGAAGGCGCTGCCGTACACCAACGGTGCAAGCCAGCCGCTGACGATGGAAAAGAAGATCATCTGGACAAACCCCAGGACTGACGCGGCGGTACCAGACAGCTCCGGTACGCGCTCGAGGATGCGTAGCGTCATGGTAGGAATGCCCAGCGACAGGCCGAAGACGAACAGCCCGTGCGGGATGACGGCCGCATAGACATTCAGGTCGGTAGCCAGACCTGTATAGGTCAGGTTGATCAGGCAGCTCAGGCCAAGCATGGCGTAGGCAAAGCCGATCAGTCGACCGGAAGGCAATTGTGAGGAAAGCCGTGCTGCCAGAAAGGACCCGCTTGTCAATCCGATCACGATGGGAATGAACAGATAGCCAAAGTCGGTTTCGGCCAGCCCCAGTACCTGGGTGACAAAATCGGGGGCGGCGCCGATCAGGAAGGCGAAGCCGCCAAACAGGGCGCCGAAGACCACGGCGCGTGCCATGAACTGCCCGTCCCGCATGACTCGTCCGTAATTGCGCGACAGGACGCTCAGATCGAAGGCTTGTCTGCGTTCTGGCGCCAGGGTTTCGGGCATCAGGAACGCGCAGAGCGAGGCGCTGAAAACGGCAAGCGCCGCGAGGAAAAAGAATACGCCGCGCCAACCGGTGTGTTCTGACAGGTAGCCGCCAATGATCGGCGCAAAGGCCGGGGACACGCTGAAGACCATGATGATGTAGGACATGGTTTTCTGGGCCACCGGACCCTTGTAACAGTCCGTCACGATGGCCTGTCCCACCACCATTCCTGCACCAGCGGACAGGCCCTGGCAGACACGGCCTGCCAGCAGCCAGTCGAAGCTCGGGCCGAGCGCCGCGATCAGCGAGCCGGCAATGTACACCGCCAGGGCCGAAAGAATGACCCGCCGGCGGCCGAACGAGTCGGACAGGGTGCCATGCAGAAGCGTCATGAATGCGAACGCCAGCATATACAGGCCGAGCGTCAATTGGGTCTTTTCAGGTGTCAGCTGAAAATCCCGGCCGATGGCGCCAAAGGCCGGCAGGTAGGCATCAATCGACATGGGGCCGATACAGGCCAGGGCGCCGAGGATCAGCACCATCACGGGGTAGCGAGGAATAGAGGTGGTGGTCGTTTGCAAGGGGAATAACCTGTCACGGGCCACAGTGGCCCGCGTCAAACAAGGGAAACGCCTACCCCTCAGGGCAGGATGATCAGCCGGTCCGGTAGCTCGTTACGCGTATGGGTCGCCGGCAGGTGTTGCTTCAGGTGCTCACCGCATGCGTCGATACAGGTCAGAAAGCCCTGCAAGGTTTCGCCGCGACGAACCTGCTGTGTAAAGGTTGCGATGATCGACTGCCAGGTTTCGTCACTCAGCTTTTGCGAAATACCTCGGTCTACGAGAATTTCCACATAGCGTTCGGCTTCTGATACAAAGATCAGCATGCCGGTTTCCGCCTGCGTGTGGTGAAGGTTATGCTCGAGAAACTGACGGCGTGCCAGGTTGGACGCGCGCCAGCAACGCACCTGGCGCGGAATCAGACGCGTCGTGATGGCTGGAATACGGAAGATCAGACTCAGCACAATTAACGTGCCCCACTGGACCAGCAGGAGTTCATGGGGGCTCAACCAACCTGGGTAGTAATTGATTGCGCCTGGAACGATCAATGCAATGAGGCTCGCCCAGAGTAACGGGATATAGGTGTAATCATCGGCCCGTGCGGCCAGCACCGTGACCAGCTCTGCATCGGTATCGCGTTCAACGCGAGAGATGGCTTCAGCGACCTGTCGCTGCTCGTGCTCGTTGAGTAATGTCATAGAGGTCCGCTCTCCTTACCAATCACCTGAAGCCCCGCCGCCGCCAAAGCTGCCGCCGCCCCCACCAAAACCACCTCCTCCAAGGCCACCGCCTCCCGAGCGGCCACCACCGCCGAGAACACTGCCAAGGATTGCGCCGGTTAGCACCGAATTGCCTCGCCCGCCACGTCCACCACGACCGCCTCCGCCACCTTTCATCATGAACAGGATGATGACAAACAGGACGATGAACAGAATCGGGGTAGGACGATCTTCACTGTCGTGATATGTATCATCCTGTGCCGGGCGTGCCAGCGGATCGCCGCCCAGTACCTTGAGCATGGCGCTAGCCCCCTCGTTAATGCCTTGAGCAAATTGACCCTGCCGGAACGCGGGAACAATGACCTGATTGATGATCAGGAAGGACTGCGCATCCGTCAGGCGATCTTCCAGACCATAGCCGACTTCGATTCGGACCTTGCGGTCGTCACGCGAGACAAGAAGTAACGCACCATTGTCTTTGCCTTTCTGCCCGATCCCCCAATGGCGACCGAGCTGATAGCCATACTCCTCGATGGAGCGGCCTTGCAGGCTGGGAATGGTAGCAACTACCACCTGCTCGCTCGTTGCCTGCTCATGGGCCTTGAGCATCTGCTCCAGCCGGGCCTTGGTCTGGACATCCAGCATTCCGGCCTGATCAACGACCCGGCCGGTCAAGGGTGGGAAGGCAGGAACCTGCTGGGCCTGTGCCACCGCTGCACAGGCCCAGAACAGGATCCACAGCGCAAAGGCGCGAAACACCGGGCGATCAATCATTGATTGAAGTTGACCTTGGGTGCCTGATCAGCGTTGGGCGTCGTGGCTTTGAAGTTCTCGCGAACCGGCAGGTCGCTATAGAAGATCTTGTGCCAGATGCTACCCGGGAAGGTGCGAATTTCGGTGTTATAGCGCTCGACCGAGGCAATGAAATCCCGGCGGGCGACAGCAATACGGTTTTCAGTACCTTCCAGCTGGGATTGCAGAGCCATGAAGTTCTGGTTGGATTTCAGATCCGGATAACGCTCGGACACCACCATCAACCGGCTCAGGGCACCGCTCAGCTGCTGCTGGGCCTGATCGAACTGTTGAAGTTTCTGGGGATCGTTAAGCGTACTGGCATCGACCTGAATAGAGGTCGCCTTGGCACGGGCCTCGATCACAGCGGTGAGGGTATCCTGCTCCTGCTTGGCGTAACCCTTTACAGTCTCAACCAAATTCGGGATGAGATCGGCACGGCGCTGATACTGGTTTTCCACCTGCGCCCAAGCCGACTTCACCTGCTCGTCGTAGGTAGGAATAGTGTTGATACCGCAGCCGCTCAAGAGCGAAGCCAGTACGGCGAAGACCGCAATCTTCCAGCTCAAGCGTAGTCCCTGGGTCATGTACATTGCGTGTAACTCTCCGTTTGTATACCTGAATATGGGTGGCAGTCATGGCTTCGTGATGACGAAGCGTGCGTATAAATACGGATAGCGCGACCCCGCAAGAGTTCAGGCCAATCGCCTCCGCTGTTGCCACGAAAGTCGCAACCACTGCCCATTGAGGTAAGGCGAGCGAGGCTCATTATCTGGCAGACGGAACTGCCCGGAACAGGTATTAGGGTTTTGTTGCAGATGGGATAAAGAGAGGGGTAATGCAGAGGAATGGGATTACGGAGCTGCGCGGGGGTTGATAGCGGATCGGCGCAAAGGCCGCTGCGCTATCACCTGCCGGGCAGCTCCGGGAAGTTCTCGCAGCAATAGAGCGTTTCGCCGCTTATTGGTTCACTGCGAGGTCTTTTTTATCAGATCAGCTGTTTTCGATACGGAAACCGATTTTTAGCGTTACCTGGTAGTGCGCTACCTTACCGTCTTGAATATGACCGCGCGTTTCGGCGACTTCAAACCACTCCATATTCTTGATGGACTTGCTGGTCTCCGCCAGGGCGTTGTTGATGGCATCTTCGACGC
This sequence comes from Pseudomonas sp. WAC2, assembly GCF_030403525.1. NCBI lineage: Bacteria > Pseudomonadati > Pseudomonadota > Gammaproteobacteria > Pseudomonadales > Pseudomonadaceae > Pseudomonas > Pseudomonas sp. WAC2. Next base: position 337,617 of record NZ_JAUEPD010000003.1, on the reverse strand, counting down.
TGGTGGTGGAGGAGCCGACAATTTCCAGCTTCTTGTACGTGTGATGATCAGACATGAAAACCTCCTGGTTGTAGTTGGCCAATCATCTGGCCAAGGAAAAAACCGCTTGTTTAATGAGTCTCATCAAAACGTGGATTAGTTCAGTGTGTACAAGTGTTGATCAAGTTTGTGTCGCACTTTCGCTGCCGGGTGAAGTCAGACCCGGAACACCCAATGAAACAGGAGGTTCACGCCATGGCTCGTAACAGTTCCTATCAGGCAACCCTTGAAAATCTTGAAGACCAGATTCAGGCACTGAAAGATTCTCTCTCCTCCTTGAAGCGCAGTGCTTCGGCGGAGTCCCGTCATTCGTTGAAGTCGTTCAAGGACAACACCAGCCACGCGCTGCACCGCTCGGGTGAGAGCCTGGAAGATTTTTATGACGAAGCACGTGTACTAGCACTAGAAGCCAGCAAAATAGCCGGTACAAGTGTGCGCAAGCACCCTTGGGCTACTGTAGGCGTGGTGGCCGGTCTGACTGTACTGGCAGGCTGGTGGCTGCTGCGCGACGAATAATAATGTCGCCTTTTTCGCCGCTCGCCTTGCCGGGCGGCGATGATCCTTCCTAGTCTTCTGCCAGCGCTGCTCGCAGCCACTGTGCAAGCCGCTGTGCCCGCTGATCCGCCAGCCGCCCCGGCACCCATAATGCCAAAACCGCTTCGGTCTCAACGAATCCCCACGGTGCTATCAGCCGTCCTGCCGCCAGATCTCCAGCCACCAGGGGTTTAGGCGCAATGGCGACGCCCAACCCGGCCACGGCTGCTTCCAATAGGTAATACAGGTGCTCGAAGCCTGCGCCAGCCGTCAGGCTGTCAGCTGGCAGACCATGGCGTTGCGCCCACGCAGGCCAGGCCTGTGGACGGGAAGCAGTATGTAATAGTGGCTCGCCCAGTAATGCCGTAGGTGGTGCGTTCTGAAACAGGGACGCATTGGCATACCGAGGACTGACGACCGGGCCGATACATTCAGGGGCCAGCACGTGTACATGCATGTCCGGCGGTGCAGTTGGCTCGGCAAACAAGAGCGTGGCGTTGAGGCCGGGACGGCGGGGATCGAGCTCGCCCTCGCTGGTGGACAGGCTCAGCCGTAGTTCAGGCAATTCACGGTTGAGTCGATCCAGCCGCGGAATGAACCAGCGAGCCAGAAGGCTGCCCGAACAGCCCAGCACAAAGGGGGCATCGCTGGCGCCGCGTTTGAGATCGGCGCAGACGCTGCGCAGCCGCTCGAACGCTTCGGCACTGGCGTCCCGCAGTCGAAGACCCGCTTCGGTTAGCGCAAGGCCCCGCCCTTCCCTGACGAACAGCACCACGCCCAGCTGTTCCTCCAATGCACGGATCTGACGGCTTACCGCGCCATGGGTAACGAACAGCTCCGCTCCTGCCTTGCTGACGCTGCCCAGGCGTGCCGCTGCCTCAAAGGCACGCAGAGCATTTAAAGGAGGAAGATCGTTCATTATCCGACCTGTGAGTTTTCCTGACAGATACAGGCGATCTTATCGATTTATTCCTGCCCAGCAACCGGTTAGTGTAAAACCATATTCACAGGGAGCTCTCCCATGACAGACATGACCTACAGCCAAGGCCCTGATGCTCAGGGCATGTTCGGCCAATTTGGTGGCCGCTATGTGGCCGAAACCCTGATGCCGCTGATTCTGGATCTCGAGCGGGAGTACACCGCCGCGATGAAGGATCAGGCGTTTCTGGATGAGCTGGCCTATTTCCAGCGCGACTACATTGGCCGCCCCAATCCGCTGTATTTTGCCGAGCGCCTGACCGAGCATTTTGGTGGCGCCAAGATCTATCTGAAGCGCGAAGAGCTGAACCACACCGGCGCGCACAAGATCAACAACTGCATCGGCCAGATTCTCCTGGCCAAGCGTATGGGCAAGACCCGCATCATTGCGGAGACTGGCGCCGGCATGCACGGCGTGGCCACAGCCACCGTAGCGGCCCGCTTCGGCCTGCCCTGTGTGATCTACATGGGCACCACCGATATCGACCGGCAACAGGCCAACGTCTTTCGCATGAAGCTCCTGGGAGCGACGGTGATCCCGGTCACTGCCGGTACAGGCACACTCAAGGATGCGATGAACGAGGCACTACGTGACTGGGTGACCAATGTCGCCGATACCTTCTACCTGATTGGCACCGTCGCCGGTCCGCACCCCTACCCGGCCATGGTTCGTGATTTCCAGGCTGTGATCGGTCGTGAGGCCAAGGCGCAGATTTTGGAAAAGGAAGGTCGCCTACCCGACAGCCTGATCGCCTGTGTGGGCGGTGGATCAAACGCCATGGGGCTGTTCCATGAATTCGTGGATGACAAGGACGTGGCGATCATTGGCGTTGAAGCCGGTGGTCACGGTGTCAGTACCGACAAGCACGCCGCCAGCCTGAACGGTGGTGTTCCTGGCGTCCTGCATGGCAATCGTACGTTTCTTCTACAGGACGACGACGGCCAGATCATCGACGCGCATTCCATCTCCGCCGGCCTGGACTATCCGGGCATTGGTCCGGAGCACGCCTGGTTGCATGACATGAAGCGCGTTGAGTATGTGCCGATCAATGACGACGAGGCGCTGGCGGCTTTCCACCAGACCTGCCGCCTGGAGGGCATCATTCCGGCGCTGGAATCCGCTCACGCTCTGGCTGAAGCCTACAAGCGCGCGCCTACGCTGCCCAAGGATCACATCATGATCGTCTGCCTCTCCGGCCGCGGCGATAAGGACATGCAAACCGTGATGAGCCATCTGGGAGACAAGCTATGAGTCGTCTGGAAACCCGTTTCGCCCAGCTGAAGCAAGAGGGCCGCGCCGCGCTCGTGACCTATACCACCGGGGGTGATCCGGACTATGCCACGTCGCTGGCAATCCTCAAGGGCCTGCCCAAGGCGGGTGCCGATGTGATCGAGCTGGGCATGCCCTTCACCGATCCCATGGCGGATGGCCCGGCCATCCAGGCTGCGGCCCTGCGTGCGTTGAAGAATGGGCAGACCCTGGCAAAAACGCTGGAGATGGTGCGTGAATTTCGCCAGGAAGAAGCCGAAACGCCGCTCGTGCTGATGGGTTACTACAATCCGATTCACCGTTATGGCGTTGAACGCTTCCTGACCGAAGCCAGGGATGCCGGTGTAGACGGCCTGATCGTGGTGGATCTGCCGCCCGAGCACGACGCCGAGCTGTGTGACCCGGCTCAGGCAGTAGGCATCGACTTTATCCGCCTGACGACACCTACTACAGACAATAACCGCCTGCCGCGTGTGCTGAACAGCAGCTCAGGCTTTGTATATTACGTCTCGGTGGCGGGTGTGACAGGGGCGGGTTCGGCCACGACCGAGCACATCGAGCATGCGGTCGAGCGGCTGCGGCAGTTCACCCAGCTTCCGTTGTGCGTAGGCTTTGGTATCCGGACGCCCGAGCAGGCCAGAGTGGTCGCTCAGCTGGCGGATGGGGTGGTAGTGGGCTCCGCCTTGGTCGACCAGATCGCCAAGGCGCAAAGCAGCACCGAGGCCGTCGAGGGTGTATTGAGCCTGTGTGGCAGTCTGGCGGAAGCGGTACGCAGCGCGAGGCGGTGATAGATAAGTGGCTTGAGTGATGGATATCGCTTCGCTCAATCTACCTTATGGGTTAATACCCTGCCGGTACTGCGCGTAACGCACTCGCCTCAAACAAAAAAGCCGCTGCATTTGCAGCGGCTTTTGTTTTGCAGGATGGGTTGAGCTTGGCGATACCCATTATTCCCGCTCATACCGCGTCTTATTGAGCGGCGACTGCCTGGCGAGCGGCCATATGGCGCTGCTGCTTGTAAGCCTTGGCAACCTCTGGAATTGGAGTGACCTTGCCGGTCTCTATCCATTTACGCAGACGGTTAGCGTCAGCCATGTGGGTGTATTTACCAAAGGCATCCAGTACCACAAACGCTACGGGACGGTTGTTCATGACCGTACGCATGACCAGACAATGGCCGGCTGCGTTGGTAAAGCCGGTCTTGGTGACCTGAATATTCCAGTCGCTCTTGCCCACGAGGTGATTGGTGTTGTGGAAGCCCAGGGTGTAGTTGGGCTTGCGGAACGCCACGGTTTTCTCTTGCGTGGTGCTCAGCTGGCCAATCAGCGGGTAATTGCGGGTGGCCTGGAGCAGCTTGACCAGGTCACGGGCGGTCGAGACGTTATTCAGGGACAGCCCTGTCGGCTCGGTATAGTGGGTATTGGTCATGCCCAGGGCGCGTGCCTTGGCGTTCATGGCGGCCACAAAGGCCTTTACACCGCCCGGGTAATGCTCGGCCAGACTGGTGGCTGCACGGTTTTCCGAGGACATCAGCGCCAGTAAGAGCATGTCATGACGGCTGATCTCGCTGCCCAGACGCACACGCGAATACACACCACGCATTTCCGGCACATCGTCAATCTTGACGGTCAGCATTTCATCCATGGGTTGCTTGGCATCCAGAGTCACCATGGCGGTCATAAGCTTGGTCACGGACGCAATGGGAGCCACGACGTCGGGGTTGCTGGAATACAAGGGCTGGCCCGTTTGCATGTCGACCAGCAGGGCGCTGCCCGATGCCAGTTCTTGCCGCATCGGTACAGTGGCCTTGGCCTCGGCTGCACTGACATTTGCAGCCCCCAGGCTGCCCCCAATCAATACAGCGCTCAATACGAGAGAAAGATATTTCACGTGAATATCGTCCGGCTGAAGAGGTAAATAGCAGACTCGACCTGTCTGGCGTCTCGAAAGGCACTCTGGCAGGTCCTGAGTCCGGCGCAGCGGCAGTATAAAGGGCACCCTCCCGGGCGATGGAACCCCCTTACCCAAGTTTTTTCATGATGCGAAGGTAAAGGTTTGCTGACATAGCGCTCTGACGACGCGGATGACGATAGACTGAAAACAGCCCATACCGTAGGTAACGGGTTGTTTTGAATCAGGATCCTCTGGATCGCCATGTGGGAGACCACCATGAATCGCATGAAAAAAGCCATCGCCAGCGTATGCGTTACGTTGTGTGTGGGATCGCCACTTGCGCTGGCTGCGCCGCCGGATCAAATGAATGGGCCGCAGGGCGGCGGCAAGGGACACGGTCAGGGCGCGCAGATGCCGCATGGCCAGGACCATAAAGGCGGTTCTGCCCAGTCGAAGGGTAACCAGGGCAATCAAGGACATGGCGGTCCGCAGGCCAGCCAGGGCCATGGCAAGCGGTTACCTCCGCAGGATTTCAGCCCGGTACGTGAAACCATACGGGCCCACAAGGGCGAGATCGGCCGCGGCTCACCGCTTCCGCCGGGGCTGGTGATCGCCAAGGGCAAGCCGCTACCCCATGGTTATGGCAAGCCGCTGCCACCCGGCATCGCCAAGCAGCTGCCCCGCTATGACGGTTATGAATGGCGCCGCTTGGGCACGGACATGGTGCTGATCGCTATCACGACCGGCATCGTGTATGAGGTCCTGCACAACGTGCTGGATTGATTGGTCAATCCTTTGGGTGGTGGCGCAGTAACCCTGCGTTAGTGCGCCTTTGCCTAGACTGAAGCAATCCGTGGTGCCGCACAGTGCGTCATAACGGGCTTACTGAAAGTCGTATTGCACGGGTTCTTCGGGTAGCACGGACAGGTCAAGCGGCCTTACCGCACCCATCCATAAGGCATGGTCGCGGTGATCGGCACGATCATGGCCGGTCACGGGATGAAGAAAGATCACCAGCCCGTTCCGGTTGAGCGCCAGCCAGGGCACCACGTCCGCAAATACCTCTGGACGAAACGACAGCTGACAACTCCAGTCCGGGTGAGGGCCGACCGGTCGCTGGTGAACCCGGCCCATCGTCACGGCAAAGCGGCGCGCGGCCTCTTCGCACAGCGCCCTGGCCTGCTCCAGTGTCGTGGCGTCGAAATAGACATGGGCGTGGTAGCCCTGGATAGCCGCTGTCATGTCTTACCCTTCAAAGCGAATGACGACTTTGCCCACATGGCTCTGTCCGTCCATGTAGCGATACGCCGCTTCGGCCTCGTCGAAGCTGAAGACTTTGTCGATCACCGGCTCGATGCGATGCAGGGCGATGGCACGGTTCATGGCATCGAACATCTCGCGTGAGCCGACATAGATACCCTCCAGTACGACAGAGCGCTGGATCAGCGCTGCCGGGTTGATCTCTCCACCCGTCAGCACACCGATCAGGTGGGTGGCGCCGCCCGGACGAGTCGAGCGCAGCGAGCGAGGCAGCGTACCGGCGCCGCCGACTTCTACCACATGGTCAACGCCGATCCCTTCGGTCAGGCCTAGCACCTGCTCCTGCCACTCTGGATGCTGCTTGTAGTTCACGGTCTCGTGGGCACCCAAGGCCTTGGTCTTTTGTAGCTTCTCATCGCTGGATGAGGTAATGATGGTACGCGCCCCGGCCGCACGGGCGAACTGGAGACCAAAGATGGACACACCGCCTGTACCCAGCAGCAGCACGGTCTGACCAGCCACCAATGGCTGAACACTGCCAAACAGTGCATGCCAGGCGGTTACACCGGCGCAAGGCAAGGTAGCGCCAGCCTCATAGGACAGGTGCTCCGGCAGTGTAACCACGCCGTTCTGGTCGAACAGTACGTATTCGGACAGCACCCCGTCGATGGCGCCACCCAGGGCGGAGGCGCCGTGGGTGGGGTCCAGATGGCCGCCAATCCAAGTCTGCATGAAGATACCGGCCACGCGATCGCCTACTTTGACGCGGTCAACGTCATCTCCGATCTCCACTACTTCCCCTGCACCGTCGGACAGGGGTACCAGATCCTTGGGCAGACCGCCACGTGCGTAACGGCCGGTTGCGACCATGAGGTCGCGGTAGTTCAGCGAGGCGGCCTTCATCTTGACCAGAACCTGGCCGCGTCCCGGCTTGGGTGTATCACGCTCGCGCAGGGTCAGGTCGGCATAGGATTCGGCTTTAGGCAGGCAATAGAAACGCATCGTACTCTCCTGTTTGAGAAATGAGCGGGCTCAGGGCCGCCACAGAAAAAGGTTCAAACCGTTACACTTGGGTCGGACCGCATGGAAACGATGAAGCTCAACAGAATGTGTCACAAAGCGAACTGATATCACCGGTTCAGGTCTGTTAGCTAACTTTTTTGCCCGTGCCTCACTGATCAGAATGAGTAAACGCCATGAAGCTGCCCTCTTTGCTACCACTGTTCCTGCTCGCGCCACTGACCGGCATCGCGACCACCGCCAGCGCTGAGCCGGGACTGTACAACCTGCTGGTAGGGACCTACACCAACGGCAGTAGCCAGGGGCTTTATGTCTACCGATTCGATAGCCGCGCCGGGCAGGTCACCGGACCGCTGCGCGTTGTCAAAGCCCACAATCCTTCTTACCTGACACTGGCGCGCGATGGCCGTACCGTATTTGTCGTCAATGAAAACGGTCGTGGCAGCCAGGGCGATGACATTGGCCGCGCCACGTCTTATCGCTTCGATCCAGAAAGCGGCCGGCTGCAACAAATCAGCCAGGTCAAGACCCTGGGGGATCATCCAACCCACTCGACGCTCAGCCCTGACGGACAGTTCCTGTTTGTCGCCAACTATTCCGTCGAGCCCGAAGGCTCTCTGGCCGCGCTGCCGGTGCAAAGCAACGGTGTGCTGAGCCCGGTTGCCCAGATCGAATTCTTCCAGGCCAGTAATAATCACCCGGAGCGGCAGACGTCCGGCCATGTACATGGGGTGACGTTTACGCCAGACGGCCAGTATCTGTTCTCGCCAGACCTCGGCGCTGACAAGATTTTTGCCTATCGCTATAACCCTGCGCGACAGGAACGTCCGCTGTCTCCAGCTGAAACCCCCTACACGCCTGTTCCATCAGGCAGCGGCCCGCGCCATATCGTCTTTAGCGGTGATGGCCGTTTCGCCTACTTGACCCTTGAGCTAACTGGACAGGTCATGGTGTTCGCCCACGAAAATGGTGCGCTACGACAGCTTCAGGCTTATACCCTGGCGCCGGAAGGGTTCAGCGGCAAGGTAGGTGCAGGCGCCATTCATCTGTCCAACGATGGCCGCTTCCTCTACGCTGCCAACCGAGGCGATGACAACCACATCGATGTGTTTGCCGTCGATCCGGTGGAAGGCACGCTGACCTTTGTCGACCGCCGCTCCGTGAACGGCCGCGAGCCCCGTGAGTTCAGCATTGATCCGACGGGACGCTACATGCTGGTGGCCAACCAGGGCAGCAGCCAGCTGAAGGTGTTCGCGCGTGATCCGCAGACTGGCAAGCTGGGCGAAGAGCTGCAGAGTGTCGACGTAGCCATGCCGTCCGACCTGAAGTTCGTGGCGGTGCCCTGATGTTCGACCGTTTGCACCATGTGGCGCTGATCTGCTCCGACTACCCCACGTCCAAGCGTTTTTACACCGAGGTGCTGGGGCTCAGGGTGATAGCCGAAACCTTTCGTGAGGCGCGCCAGTCCTGGAAGCTGGATCTGGCTGTTGGTGATCACGCCCAGCTTGAGCTGTTCTCCTTCCCGGACGCGCCACCGCGACCTTCCCGGCCGGAAGCGCAAGGCCTGCGTCATCTGTCCTTTGCCGTGGAAGATCTGGACGCTGCCGTTGCGCATCTCAAGCAGCATGACGTTGCCGTAGAGCCTGTTCGGGTAGATGAGCTGACGCAGAAACGCTTTACCTTTTTCAGCGATCCGGACGACCTGCCCCTTGAGCTCTACGAGCGCTAAAGACGAGGCCATCAGCCAATAAAAAAGGCAGCTCTTGGAGCTGCCTTTCGTTTTACACAGGCGTCAGATCTCGAAACGTTTCACCAGTCCGTTCAGGTCCACCGCCAGGCGAGACAGTTCCGCACTGGCAGCATTGCATTGGGCCGCACCGGTTGCGGACTGGGAGGCCAGGTCACGGATATTGACGAGGTTACGGTCCACTTCACGAGACACCTGCGCCTGCTCTTCCGACGCGCTGGCAATCACGATGTTGCGCTCGTTGATCTCGGCAATGAGCTGGGTGATTTCTTCAAGCGCCGCACCGGCAGACTGGGCAATCGCCAACGTGTTTTGCGCTTGGCTGGCGCTGCTTTGCATGGATGTTACGGCTTCCTGCGTACCGCCCTGGATAGCGCTGATCATCTGTTCGATTTCACGGGTGGACTCCTGGGTGCGGTGGGCCAGGGCACGCACCTCATCCGCCACCACGGCAAAGCCGCGCCCCGCTTCACCGGCCCGTGCTGCCTCGATGGCCGCGTTCAGGGCCAGCAGATTGGTCTGCTCGGCAATGGCCCGAATTACATCCAGCACCTTGCCAATATCGTGGGCCTGTTCGGCCAGTCCGCTGACCAGTGTGGACGTCTTGTCCACCTCGCCGGCCATGTGCTCAATGGCTGTAACTGTGTTGTCGACCTTGGTGCGGCCTTCGTGAGCAGCCTGTGCCGAGCGCTTGGACGATTCGGAGGTGGACACGGCGTTACGGGCCACTTCCTCGACAGCGGTGCTCATCTGGGTCACGGCAGTTGCAGCCTGCTCGATCTCGTGGTTCTGCTGGGTCAGGTTCATGGATGAGCTTTCCGTAACCAGATTCAGCTCCTCTGCCGCAGAGGCCAGTTGTGTGGAGGACGAGGAGATCTGTTCGATCGCATCGCGCAGGTTACCTTGCATGACGGCGAGGGATTCGAGCAGCTGCCCTACTTCATCCTTGCCGTCTACCAGAACCGGCACGCTCAGGTTGCCGGATGCTACGGCGCGCGCACTGCTCACAGCCTGGCCCAGCGGACGTACGATGCTGCGACTCATGACCCAGGCCAGCAATACGGTGATTGCAAACGCCAGGGCGATGGCAAGGCTGACGCCCAGCTTGCCGGCGTTATAAGCTGCCTCCGCCTTGTCGGCGGCCTTGCCGGATTCGTCCGCACTGAGCGCTGCCAGCTTCTTGAGCTGGGTAGCCATCTGGTTGGCGTATTCGTTCAGACTCTTGTTGAGTATGGCCGAGGCTGATTGCATGTCGCCCGCCAGCGCCAAGCGTGTCACTTCAGCCTGATCGGTAAAATACTTGTCCTGCCACTGCTTGAAGTGAGCGTAGGCCTCTTTTTCAGAGTCCAGTACCAGGAGCGTTTCATAACGGGCCTGAGTATCGCGAAGACTCGCCTTGATATCGTTTGCCTTCTGGCTATCTTCCTGGCGACGCTGCGCCGTATCTGCAGTAAACAGGCGCAAGGTAAAGACACGGATACGCATCATGTCCATGTTGATCTCGCCCAGCGCATTGATAGCCGGTAACCAATGCGTATCAACCTGCCGTGACTGCTCCCGCATATTGCTCATCTGGCTCATTGAAAACAGGCCGAGCCCTAGAACGATGAGTGCCATAAGGCCAAAGCCTACGGCCAGGCGGGGGGCGATTTTCAGAGTGCGTAACGCCATGAGTCCATCCTCAGGAACAATAGGCAAAAAGCCTTTGCTTGTCCTATCGGTCCGGGCGCTATTAGCTTGATAGGCTTTTTACATATCGCAATAGAATAGTTTTCATACACTGAGTCGAAACCTGTCTAGCGCAAGGGTTTCACCGTTGATCTCATTATGCAGCCACCCGACGAACTGCTCGACCAGCCTGCCCCGCCGCTTCCGCTCGGGAATCAGCGCATGATAGCCATAGGCGGACGTGGCGCACTCGGCGATCGGGCGACATAGCAGCCCTTGCTCGACCAGATTGTCCACCAGATACCGCCAGCCAATCGCAACGCCCTGGCCAGCGATAGCGGCCTGAATGACGAGGGTGTAGTTATCAAAGCTCAACACCGCCGGAATAGGCGGGGCCTGAATATCCAGCGCCTGGAAGAGTCCTTTCCAGTCGAACCATTTGCTCGACAGCTCCGGCTTCAAATGCAGCATGGGCAGGCTGGCCAGCGTCTGTTTGGGGAGCGGCAGTGTCATGCTCTGAACAAGGCGCGGACTACAGACCGGGAAAACCTCTTCTCGGAACAAGGCCAGCGACTCACCATGTTTGAAGCGACCATCGCCAAAGGTCAAAGCTACATCGATATCTTCACGCATCAGATTCATCATCCTGTCGCTTGTAATCAGGCTGACATCCAGCTCGGGGTGGGCAGCATGAAAGCGCGGCAGACGAGGCATCAGCCAGTAGGACGCAAAGGCAAAATCAGTCGCCACCTGCAAAACCTCATGGGCAGGGTGCTCCCTTAGCGTAGCCAATCCCGTTTCGATGTTTTCCATTCCCATCTGTACGTGGTGATGGAGCAACTTACCCGCTTCAGTCAGAACAAGGCCGCGGTAGATTCGATCAAAAAGCCGTACGCCCAAGTCTTGCTCCAGACGCTTGATCTGCTGGCTGACCGCTGGCTGGGTTGTTCCTAATTCCAAGGCTGCGGCCGTAAAGCTGAGCAGGCGTGCAGCAACACTGAAGATTCTTAATGTATCCAAGGAGGGCGAGGTGTTAATCATGGCAATCCCTTTGACAGTGATCCATAGGAGCGAATCGGCTATGGCTCTCTCTGATAGGGAAGATCATCAATAACCATAAAGAAAAACTATGCGAACTGTTTCACAATTTTCAGCTCCAAGCTCGCGATATTAAATTGCCACCTAGCAGCACCTATCGAGGCTAATTCCATGAGCTGGTTTATGCAGTTAAAGCTCGCGTACAAACTGACCCTGACATTTACTCTGTGCGCTTTCATTACTTTGGGCGTAGGAGCTTTAGGTCTGCAAGGTATCAATCGCCTAGCAGGCATGATGGATGAATTAACCACCAATAATCTGGTTTCGGTGAGCCGGGCCAACGAAGCGTTGGGAAGCGTCATCTCTCAAAACCGCTACCTTTATCGTCTATTGGCTGTCACGGTAGGCGGTGCGACGGAAGCTGAAAAAGCTGAAATTCTGCAAAACCTCAAGGCAGAACAAGCGGCAGGTGAAAATGCCTTTACCACCTACCGGAACACACGCCTGGCACCGGATGAAAAGCAGGCGGGTGATCATTTCGAACGTATCTGGCCTGCTTATTTGGTCAGCGTTGACCAATATTTGAACAACCTGGCTCAGGGTGATATCAGCCATGCCCGGGAACTACTGATCTCGACGATCCAGCCTCAATTCGAGCAACTGATTGGCGACCTCAAAACTATTCTTGCGTCTAATAACCGCCAGGTTGAAGAAAGCACCAAAGTATCTAAAGCATTGCAATCCAGCGCAATGCTGACCCTGTTTGGTGGTGTTGCATTGGCCTTTGTATTGGCAATTGGGCTAGGCCTCTTTATTACCCGCCTGATTACTCGTCCTATCGCTGAGGCAGTGGCCAGTGCCAAGCGTATCGCCGCGGGTGATCTGACTCAGCGTATTGAAACAACTCGTCAAGATGAGCCTGGCCAGATGTTGCTGGCCTTGGTGGATATGCAGGATAGCCTCAAGAGTACGCTCCAACAGATTGCCAGCGCATCGGATCAACTGGCTTCCGCTGCTGAAGAGCTGAGCGCTGTAACCGAGGAAAGCTCAAGAGGGCTGGTTCGCCAGAATGACGAAGTCCAGCTGGCAGCAACAGCCGTCAATCAAATGACTTCAGCCGTTGAAGAGGTAGCCCGTAACGCCGTGTCTACATCCGAAGCGTCGCAAAGCTCTACTGAAGAAGCACGTTTGGGTCGCCAGCAGGTACAGGAAGCGGCTACAGCCATCACCAGCATGGTCAATGAGCTTGATGTCTCGACAGGAACGGTTGAAAACCTGGCCGAGCAGGTACGCGATATCAGCAAGGTTGTGGACGTCATCCGTACTGTAGCGGAACAAACCAATCTACTCGCGCTTAATGCCGCCATTGAAGCCGCCCGTGCCGGTGAGCAAGGCCGTGGTTTTGCAGTGGTTGCAGATGAGGTCCGCTCGCTCGCTCACCGGACCCAGGCTTCGACGGGTGAGATTGAAACCATGATTGCTAGTGTACAGGCGCGCGCCGAGGAAGCGGTTCGCGCTATGGAAAATAGCCAGACACTGGCTCGCAACACTCAGCAGATGGCGCAGTCGGCGGATCAGGCGCTGGAGCGGATCACCGATAAGATCGTTAGCATCAACGAGCGTAATCTGGTGATTGCCAGTGCAACGGAAGAGCAAGCACTGGTTGCTCGTGAGGTAGACCGTAATCTGCTGAATATCCGCGACCTATCTACCCAGACTGCCACAGGCGCTCACCAGACCAGCGCCTCCAGCCAAGAGTTGTCACGTCTTGCTGGTTCCTTTAATGAGTTGGTTGCTCAGTTCAAATTGTAAGTACAGGATCCGGCTCCACGGATGGAGCCCGGTTTATGGCATAAGCTGTACTTATCCAAGTCATGCCTCCCTATGCGGTTTACCGATCAGGAGCCCTCGTCTGATGATGATTGCAGATGTGAGTACGTAATCATCAACACAGGTCGGAGGGTATGTGAAAAAGCCAAACATCCTTTTCATCATGGCGGACCAGATGGCTGCGCCGCTGCTGCCGCTCCACCGTGCCGACTCGCCCATCAAGGTTCCCAATCTTGAGCGTCTGGCACAGCAGGCCGTGGTGTTCGATTCGGCATACTGCAACAGCCCGTTGTGTGCGCCCTCTCGCTTTGTTCTGATGAGTGGGCAATTGCCTTCCAGAATCGGGGCCTACGACAACGCCGCTGACTTTCCTGCGGACGTTCCGACCTATACCCATTACTTACGCCGCCTGGGCTATCGCACTGCCCTCTCCGGCAAGATGCATTTCTGCGGACCGGACCAGCTCCACGGTTTCGAGGAGCGTCTGACCAGCGACATCTACCCTGCCGATTATGGCTGGGCGGTGAACTGGGACGAGCCGGATGTGCGTGCAAGCTGGTATCACAACATGTCATCCGTGCTGCAGGCCGGGCCTTCCATCCGCACCAATCAGCTGGACTTCGATGAGGAAGTGGTCTTCAAGGCCAGGCAATACCTCTACGACCATGTCCGCCGGGGGGATGACCAGCCCTTCTGCCTGACTGTCTCCATGACCCACCCGCATGATCCCTACACGATTACCAAGGAATTCTGGGATCTGTATGAGGAAACGGACATCGAGTTGCCACAGGTGACGTTGTCCCAGGATGAGCAGGACCCTCACAGCCAGCGCCTGCTCAAGGTCATCGACCTGTGGGATAAGCCGTTGCCGGAGCAAAAGATTCGGGATGCGCGCCGCGCCTACTACGGGGCATGCAGTTATGTGGATGCCAATATCGGCAAGCTGCTCAAGACTCTGGAAGAATGCGGACTTGCAGAGGATACGATCATTGTCTTCTCGGGCGATCATGGCGACATGCTGGGTGAGCGCGGCCTCTGGTACAAGATGCACTGGTTCGAGATGTCTGCCCGCGTACCCCTGCTCATCCACGCCCCCAAACAGTTTGCGGCGCGGCACGTCAGTGCGTCGGTTTCCACCATGGACCTCTTGCCGACCCTCGTGGAGCTGGCCGGAGGCTGTGTGCAGGACGGCCTGCCCCTGGATGGTCAATCACTGCTGCCGCACCTGGAGAATCGGGAAGGCCACGATGAAGTCATCGGTGAGTACATGGCCGAAGGTACTCATAGCCCGCTGATGATGATTCGGCGTGGCCGCTACAAGTTCATCTACTCCGAGCAGGACCCGCTGCTTCTGTTTGATCTCGCCAATGATCCCCAGGAGCTGGAGAACCTTGCAACCAGCAGTGAATACCAGAGCGTGTTGGATACCTTTGTACAGGAGGCCCGTACCCGATGGTCCATACCCCATATCCATGCCGATGTGCTGGCCAGCCAGCGGCGTCGCCGCTTTGTCGCCGAGGCGCTGAATAAAGGCGTACGTACAGCATGGGATCACCAGCCGTTCGTGGATGCGAGCCAGCAATACATGCGCAACCACATCGACCTGGATGATCTGGAGCGGCGTGCCCGTTATCCACAGCCGCTGTAATCAACCCTTGCTCGAAGGATGCTGACGGGCCACTGTAGACCCGATAACACACGCTGAAGGACGCACGCATGAAACCAATACCCACGCTCTTGATGGTTGGTGCCGCCCTGTTTGGTACGCAGGTTCACGCTGAAGATGCCGCTTGCGGCACTGTTCGTATGGCTGATCCGGGTTGGAGCGATATATCCACTACCAACGCCGTTGCCGGCTTTCTGCTCGAATCGCTGGGCTACCAGAGCACGGTCGACACGCTTTCCGTCCCCATCGTGTTTGGCGGCTTGAAGGATGGCAAGATCGACGCCTTCCTGGGCAACTGGATGCCTGCGCAGCAAGGGTACTACGACCAATTCGTTAAAAGCGGCCAGGTGACCGACCTCAGGGAAAACCTGAACGGGACTGAATTCACCCTGGCCGTGCCCAAGTATGTCTGGGACGCCGGTGTGAAAGACTTTAGCGATCTGGCCAAGCATGCTGGCAAGTTCAACAAGAAAGTCTACGGCATCGGCTCGGGTGCCCCAGGTAACCAGTCGATCCAGAAGATGATCGACGGTAACGAGTTCGATCTGGGCGGCTGGCAACTGGTGGAATCGAGTGAGCAGGCCATGCTGGCGCAGGTAGGCCGCTCTGTGAAGCGCAACCAGTGGGTGGTCTTCCTGGGCTGGACGCCCCACCCCATGAACATCAATTACGAGATGAAGTATCTCACCGGCGGTGAGAAGTACTTTGGCGAGGCGGGCACGGTTCATACATTGACACGTAAAGGGTATGCCGAGCAGTGCCCGAACGTAGGCAAGCTACTCTCCAACCTTGCGTTCACGCTGGATATGGAAAACGCCATCATGAACGATGTGGTGGAGAAAAAGATCAGTTATGCCGACTCTGTACAGAACTGGCTCAAGGCTAATCCACAGGCCATTGAGCCCTGGCTGCAGGGTGTGAAAACCAAGGACGGTAGCAACGGTCTGGACGCGGTCAAGGCAAAGTTGTAGAACATGATTGCGCAGGGAAAACGGGATGTATCACTAACCCGTTTTCCCTGCAGCTACAGGCTGAACCAGCCCCTATCGATAGCCATATTCACTAGGCTGTCACAACACGGCGATAGCCTTTATCGCACCGTGTGCAGCGGACAAAAAATGTCCCTTATCGGCTACACCCCCCTTATTTCCTGTATTTCACAAACTTATGAAACGTCATACGTCAGACATCGTATGACTTAAAAGGCTGTGCGAAATCGCCAGATAAATAGTCATACCTATTGCTAACGAAGTGGGGCGGTTATGAGTAACTTCACTGGGTCGTGTAGCGAGCTTTAGAGAGCGCTACACATGATTTCGCGGCCTACATTGGAGGGAATATCGGCGGTTAAGGAGCATGTTGAGCGAAGCGATTTTGCTGCTTTTCTCTGTATTCAGTGGCATGAGTGTTTTGATGATGGGTATCGCGCAGCTCAACCCATCCTGCTCGTCACGCCAGCGCTTCTTTCAACGCCTCCAGTGTCTCAAACACAAACCGCGGCCCTTCCGCTTCCAGCTCTGCACGGCCTCCATAACCGTAGCTCACACCGGCTGCATCTACACCATTGCGTCGAGCACCTATGAGGTCGTGTTTGCGGTCCCCAATCATCAGGCAGGTCTCGGGCTGCAGCTTTTCCGTCTCCAGCACATGTTTGATCAGCTCGCCCTTATCCGTACGCGTGCCATCCAGCTCGCTGCCATAAATGGCCTTGAAATACTCCGTCAGCTCAAAGTGGCGCGCGATTTCATTAGCAAACACCCAAGGCTTGGACGTCACCACATACAGGCTGTACCCCTTCTCTTTGAACGCTGCCAGCGTTTCACGGATGCCTGGGTACGGCGTATTTTCATACAGGCCCTTCTCTTTAAAGCGCACCCGATAGTGCTCCACGGCCTGCCAGGCCTGGGCATCGTCGAATCCATAAGATGCCATGAAGGCGCTGTGCAGCGGTGGGCCGATAAAATGAGTGAGCGTGTCTGGATCCGGCTCATTGATACCCATCTGAGCCAGTGCATATTGGATGGACAGTGTGATGCCGAGCTTGGGATCGGTCAGTGTGCCGTCCAGATCGAACAGGAGATTGGCATAAGGCATAAAGTCTTCTCATCAAGGCTGTGGATAACAGAGCCTACCCTAACCGCGCGGGCTGGTTTAGGCTCAGGCCTTACCTAATAAGAAGAAGGATTCACGCATGAACGCAGCCGGTAAAGTCGCGCTTGTCACCGGGGCCTCCCAAGGGATCGGCAAGGCCGTTGCCCAGGCGCTATTGAATGATGGGTATCGCGTCGTAGTCGCTGCTCGCCGCGAAGCGCCATTGCAGGCGTTTATGGAAGAAGCCAAGGCTGCAGGTCAGGAAGCCCTGGCCGTTGTCTGCGATGTGACGGACGAGCAAAGCGTAGACGCCCTATTCGAGCGCATTAAGGCTACTTATGGCCGGCTCGACGTCCTATTCAACAATGCGGGTATCGGTGCCCAGGCCGTACCTATTGATGAGCTGGACGTCAGTGCCTGGCGCGCTACGGTCGATACCAACCTGACCGGCGTCTTTCTATGCAGCCGCGCCGCCTTCCGCCTCATGCGCTACCAGACACCCCGCGGCGGTCGGATCATCAATAATGGCTCCATCTCCGCCCACGCCCCACGGCCTTTCAGCGTAGCCTACACCGCAACCAAACATGCCATCACCGGCCTGACCAAATCTCTCTCCCTCGACGGCCGCGCTTATGACATTGCGTGCAGCCAGATCGACATCGGCAATGCCGCCACCGAAATGACCGAGCGCATGAGCACAGGCATCCTGCAAGCCAACGGCGAAAAAGCCATCGAGCCACGCATGGATGTGCAGCACGTGGCGGACGCGGTGAGTTATATGGCCGGTTTGCCGCTGGAGGCGAATGTGCAATTCATGACAGTGATGGCGACAAAGATGCCGTATGTGGGGCGGGGGTAATACTTAACCAGTAATTTATGAACTCGTTACTTAGAGTTTACTAGCTGTCTTTTTGGGCGGGAGCATGCATTCAAGAAATGATGTATATAAAACTCCTTAACTAATAATCTAGGAATTCCGCATGAGGTTTTGGTTATTATTTATTGCGTTAATACTAATTGGTATGTGGTGTGGCCTCAGTGGGATTCTGCTTGGATATATAGATTTATCTTTGGCAAATTTAAAGCTGCCTAAAAACACAGCTGAATATGGTGATTCTTTAGGTATTTTAAATGGCCTGTTTTCAGCAGTAGCAATATTTCTTGCGCTTATAGCCGTTCTTTTACAAGGTAAAGAGTTAAAAGCTTCCACTAGAGCACAGAATGAACAAGCAGAAGCACTTTTAAAACAAATTATATATCAAAAAGAGTTAAATGATAGAAACTTAGAAATTTCTAGCACCATGCTACAGCAACTTAGGCAGCAGCAAATCAAGAATCAGATTCATATTTTACAGGCAAAGCAGCAGTATCATTCTTCAGAAATAGATAGGATGGACAAGGTGCTGGAGAAAATTTCTGGAAATAGAGAAAAAGCGGATCTTTTTGAAAGCTGTGTTGCAAAGAAAAAAGAACACATACATGAGCTTAATAATATTAAAAAGGAAATGAGTAATTTGTAGTTAAAGATAAATACTGATGCAATAAAAAGTAGTTTTGGATCTTAAAATTAACTAATTATATATTGAAGTTGAGAAATTTGCCCATGCCGTCGACTAAGTATAGTAATTTTTATTGTCCTGCGATATCAGTATCTTCATTCCATGCTGCTTACTCCGTCATTTATAATTAATCGATTTATGGCCTTTCGCTTCAAACTACGGCTTAGCTATTTACGGTCTACCTCAACCTGTTGGGCTTGGTCCTCTTAGTTTTTACCGAGTATTGGGGGGATGACGTATATACTAGTTCGGCTCAGATTCAAAAAATTTACCTGATCCAGCCTCTCAAAGTAGACACAGTGCAGCCGCGCCCACACCACATTTCTGCTGCTCGCTTCCAAATAGGTTGTGCTTCTCTTTAGCCTGATGACTTTATTCACTGTTTCACCCAAGTCATCACGCATGCGTCAAATACCACCGCCAATCCTGCTCCCCCACTTCACCCATGAACTGACGGTACTCGGCCCATTTGATGGCTAGAAATACTTTCAGAAATTCCTCACCCAATGCCTCCCGCGCCCATAGCGAAGCTTCCAGGTTGCGTAGTGCAGTGAGCCAGTCTGTGGGTAAGGTTTCACGAACCTGCTCATAGCCATTGCCGGTGATGGGCTCGCCGGGATCGATTTCTTTACGAATCCCTTTATGCATACCGGAGAGGATCGCGGCGGCGGCGAGGTACGGGTTGGCGTCGGCGCCGCAGATGCGGTGCTCGATGTGGCGGCTGTGTGCCGGGCCGCCAGGAACACGCAAAGACACGGTGCGGTTGTTTACACCCCAGCTCTTGGCCAGCGGGGCGTAGCTGTTGGCCTGGAAACGACGGAACGAGTTGGCGTTGGGGCAGAAGATCGCCAAGGCGTCATTCAGCGTGGTCATCATGCCGCCAATGCTATGGCGCAGTAACGGCGTACCGTATGGGTCTTCGCTGGCCATGAGGTTGTTGCCGTTGGTGTCGGCAAGACTGACGTGCATATGCAAACCGCTGCCCGCCAGATCACCAAAGGGCTTGGCCATAAAGCAGGCCTGCAAGCCGTGCCGGTTGGCTACGCCACGGACCAGCCGCTTGTAACGCACGCCCTCGTCCACCGCCTGCAGCGCATCGAAGCGGTGCTCCAGGGTCAGTTCAATCTGGGATGGAGCGTATTCGGAAATGGCTGTGCGTACCGGCAGCCCTTGTACCTGGCAGGCGGCGTACAGGTCATCCAGGAATGGCTGCAGCTGCTCCAGCTCATACACTCCGTATACCTGCGGGGCCTGTGGGCGGATGCCATTCATTTGCACGGCAGGCTGCGGGCGGCCCTGGGCGTCGCGCTGCTTGTCCAACAGATAGAACTCAAGCTCCACCGCCATGACCGGGTGATAACCGTCCGCCTGGAGTCGATCCACGGCGCGCACCAGCACATGCCGAGGGTCCGCCGGGGTGGCAGGTAGGCCCTTCTCCGGGTGCATGCTGACCTGCACCTGCCCGGTGGGTACGGTGCGCCAGGGTTGCAGCGTCAGGCTGCCGGGCAGTGGGTATGTCCAACAGTCGGCATCCGCCACGTCCCAGACGAGCCCTGTCTCGTCAACGTCCTCCCCCTGGATGGTTAGCGCCAGGATAGAGCTGGGCAGCGGGCGACCATTTTCATAAATGGCCAGCAGTTCGTCGCGATGCAGGAGCTTGCCGCGTGGGACACCGTTGGCGTCGATCAATATCAGCTCGATGCTACGCACGTCAGGGTGCTGGGCAAGAAAATCGCGGGCTTCCTGGGGATCGGCAAAGGTCATGATCAGGGCTCTTGTTGTTGGGTTATTCGCGGGCGTTGGGCAGGGCCAGCAGATCGGTCAATGCATTATCCAGCGTGGCGATGAGACGATCTACGTCTGCCTCGGTGGAGTCGGGGCAGCACAACGTCATGTTGTGAAACGGCGTGATCAGGATGCCGCGATTGATCAGATACAGGTGCAGCGCCATCTGTAATTCATCATGAAAGGCTGCCTCGGCTTCGGCACCCGTCTTGGGCGGGACTGGGCAGAACTGAAACTCGCACCGTGCGCCCAGCTCGGTCACAGACCACTTCAAGTCATGTCCGGCGATCAACCGGCGGAAGCCATCAGCGAGGCGCTTGGCTAGCGGCAGCATGTGGGCATAGGCAGCGGGTGTCATCACCTGTTCCAGGTTGGCGCGCATGCAGTGCATGGCCAGGGCGTTGGCGGAAAGTGTGGTGCCCATGCCGCTGTGGCCGTGTCCGTGGCTATGCGCCTGCGCCTGTTCGCGCGCTGTGTGCATGCGTTCGGCCATTTCCGCACTGCAACCAAACACGCCGCAGGGTACGCCGCCAGCGATGGGTTTGCCCATCACAAAAAAGTCTGGCTCAAGGTTCCACAGGCGGGTGCAGCCGCCAATATCGGTAGAGATGGTATGGGTCTCGTCGATGATCAACAGCGCGCCATACTGGCGGGTCAGCTGCCGACACTTTTGTAGAAAGCCTGTTTCCGGCAGGACCATGCCAATATTGGTCATGGCGGGCTCGCAAAGCAGTGCGCAGACATCCCCTTCGGCCAAGGCCGCCTCCAAGGCTGCCACATCGTTGAAGGGAATAGCGCGGCTGTATTCGGTCAGGTCATACGCTTGGCCAATCAGGCCGGAACGAGGCACCGTCCGACCGTTGCGGTGGCGCACCATCACATCGTCCACCGTGCCATGGTAGCAGCCATCGAATACCAGAAGCGTCTTGCGCCCGGTTACGGCACGCGCCCAGCGCAGCACGTAGCGATTGGCATCGGTTGCTGTGGCGGTGACCTGCCAATACGGCAAGCCGAAGCGTTCGGCCAGCAACTCGCCGCACACGACCGCATCCTCGCCCGGCAGCATGGTGGTAAGACCGTTGGACGCCTGTTCGGTCAATGCCTTGGCGATGGGGGCCGGCGAGTGACCAAACATGGTACCGGTATCGCCCAGGCAGAAGTCGATGTATTCATGGCCGTCCACGTCGTAGAAGCGTGCGCCCTTGGCCCGCTCGACGAATAGGGGCACCGGCGTGGACCAGTCGGCCATCCAGTGCATGGGAACGCCTCCATAAAGCGACTTTCGGGCGCGCTCGGCCAGCGCCACGGAGTTCGGATTGTTGGCGAGAAAACGCTCGCGCTCTTGAGCGGTAAAGGTTTCTACAGCAGATGGGTGGATGCCACTGGCGGTCATGCAGATCACCTCGCTTGGACGTCTCCTCATGCTATGAGTAACCGCGTAAAACGCAAGGTGTTGGCGAGAGAACGTTTTCTATTAGAGGGGCCTTACAACGTGTTCATGTCCCGGACATTGTAAGATGACGTTTTTGCTGCCGTGCGGCCTGACTCCTGTATGAGGTTACAGCCTTGATTCTCTACGATCTGGAACGATCCGGTAATTGCTACAAGATCCGTCTGCTACTGTCCGTGCTGGAGTTGAACTATCAGCGGGTCAAGGTCGATCTCAATGCCGGCGAGAACCGGCAGCCGGAGTTTCTAGCCATCAACCCTCGGGGGCAGATTCCGGTTCTGGTGGATGACAGCGTGACGCTCTGGGACTCCACATCGATCCTGGTGTATCTGGCTCGTCAGTACGGGCGTGGTTTGTGGCTGCCTACCGATTCCGTGACCATGGCCAAGGTGATGCAGTGGCTGGCCTTCGAACAGAACGAAGGTCGCTATGGACTGGGCCGTGCCCGGTCGATCAGCCTTAACAACACGTCGGTCTTTGCGCGTACCGGCAACCTGACGGATTGTCAGGCCTTGGGTCTGGCTGGACTAGAGGTTCTGGAGAAACAGCTGACTGGCGAAGAGTGGCTGGTGCCGGAGGCCGGCGGCCCGACGATTGCCGATATCGCCTGCTACCCATACACCGCCATGGCGCCAGAAGGCGGCATTGATCTTGCCCCCTTTGTAGCGGTTCAGAAATGGCTGCGTCGTGTGCAGGCGTTGAAGGGTTATGTAGAGCTGCCAAAGGCTGCCCCTGCCTGAGCTTGACCTTAGGAAAGGTCCTGCTCAGTCGGGGCCTTAAGGGCCGACGCTTTTATGAGCGCTGTGTCCTAGGTGATTTGGGTGGCAGCTGCCTCATGGAAGTGAGCCCGGCCTTTACCGGCGCGCTTGGCGCTGTACAGCGCTTGGTCAGCCAAGGTTATAGCCTCTTCAATGTCCATCGCATCCTGTGGCCACAGGGCTACGCCTATGCTGCACCCTACCTTGATTTTTTCGTTGGCCAAGAAGAAAGGGTTATCAAGGGAACGGATGATACGCAGGGCAATGGCATCGATAACCTCTTTCGTATCGGTGATAGCGAACGGTACAAGCATCAGAAACTCGTCACCGCCTAGCCGTACAACTAGATCATTCTCTCGAAAACATGTGAGCAATCGTTGTGCAACGCCTTGCAGAAGCAGGTCTCCCGTACCATGGCCGAAACGGTCATTGACGGGCTTGAACCCATCAAGGTCCAGGCATAGCAAAGCAAGGCTACCGCCCTGCTGTTGGATATGTTGTTGAACCTGCGGTAGATAGCGTTCAAGCGCAGCTCTATTGGCTAAACCAGTCAATGTGTCCTGGTAGGCAATGCTTTCCATCGCATCCAGTTGGTCTCCCTGATGGCTCAGGCTCTGAACGAGTTGGCGGATGGCCTGGCTCAAGCTGTGTACTTCGACAGTTCCCTTCAATTCGGGAATCTCAACGTTTTCACCGGCTGATAAACGCCTGGCGGCCGTTACGATTTGATTGAGCGGTTTGGTAATGAACCCCGCCAGCAGCCAGCCGATGACGGCAAATATCACAGCCAGCACAATGCCCCCTGTGAGTATTTCTGTCTGTAATTCATGGGCAGAGGCATATGCAGCGTCCAGTGGTTGGCGTGCTACAACAGTCCAGCCCAGGCCGGGATAGTCACCGTGCCCATCACTCATTGCGAAGCCGGTAAGGTAAACCTGTCCATCCGGCCAACGTTGAAGCGACCAAGACTGTTGTTCAATAGCGTCCCATTTGAAGTTCAGCTGTTGGCCAATCATCTCCTTCGGGCCTAAGAGGATGGTGTAGTCTTTGCTGACCACCATGAACTCAAGCCCTGGTAAGCGTTGCTGAATGGGCTTGAGCAAAGACTGCCTCACTTCATCAGCCCAGCCCCAGGAGAGATGCGACGCCAATACCCCAATCAATTTTCCATTGTCGTCCTTGATGGGCAGGCTTATATCCACAAATTTCATTGCCTCACCAGTAGGGTTAGGCAAAAGTTTGGCCAGCAGTACAGCTTCGTGCACGTCTCCTATAAAAGGCTCTTGCAGCGCGTTCAAGTAAACCGGACGCTTAGCGATGCTGGCGCCTTCCAGAATACCGTCATTGGATGCCATGACGTTTCCTTGGGCATCTGTGAGCCCAATCCAGGCAATGCTGGGGAACTGCTCCTGCAGGTGATTAAGTAGCCGCTTCGCCTCTTTGTTGTGACTAGGATCGCGCAGTGCCTGGAGCTGGCTCAATACAGTCAGCTCTCGGGCGCGGCCATCCATGTCCCGGTCGAGATGATCGACCATGTCGAGCGCCGATTCGGCCAGTTCGCGTCCGATCTGATCCCTCAAGCGGTTGACCGAGGCGGTTCCGATGAGCGCGCCAAAGATCCAGCTTAGGGAAATAATGAGAAGCGCCACAATTAACGCGAATCGAGTACGTAAACTGGAGAAAATGAGCATTTGTTCAGGAGTGCATGTGCAAGAGCAACAAGAAGCGCTGCGGCTTGTTAAGGGGAGGAAGTGTGAGACTTATCGGCCATTAGTGGCAAAGCTGTAGGCCATCAAAAAAGTGCTGGAGGCCCACAACTATCTAGTATGAAGCGAAACGGCCAATAGACGTTAACCGTTTCGTGGGCGGTTCGCTTAGGCAGACTAACTGTTACAGCGCGCGGAACATCACGTAGCAGTCCACCAGCCCCTGGGTGCGATGGCGGTAGGCCTTGGGCAGCGTACCGACGATCTCAAAACCATGCTTTTTCCACAGGGCGACCGCCACCTGATTGGTGGAGACCACCGAGTTGAACTGCATTGCGAGAAAGCTCAGCTCGCGCCCCATCTCCAGGGAGTGGGCGCACAAGGCACTGGCAACGCCCTGCCCACGTGCGGCTTCGGCAGTCATGTAGCCGCAGTTGCATACGTGGCTGCCTGGGCCGGCAGCGTTGGGTTTGATGTAATAGGTGCCCAGGATTTGCCCGTCTCGCTCAGCGACAAAGGTGGCCTTGGGCAGCTCAACCCAGAGCTTCCAGGCGGCGTCACGGTCCATGGCCGGATCAAGCGCATAGGTTTCCTGGCTTTGGACGACCGCCTGAATGATCGGCCAAACCTGATCAAAGTCAGCGGCGGTAATGGGACGAATATTCATAAGAGTACTCCTGCGTTCGTTCTGGCTTTGATAATGCCAGCTCGCACCGCAAAACGTTACGTTTGCGTTCTGTTTAATCCCATGCGTAGTACCTAATCTATAGCAGCGCCTTGGTTGCATGAAAGCAGGCGAGTGGGCATATCGTTCAGGGCTATAGATAGTTACCTGAGCCACATCTGATGATGGGATGGCATAGCGGTGGTCAAAGGCGATTGGCATAATCGCGCCGGCTTGCAGGCCTGAAGCCGCAAGCCGGACCTTTCGACTGGCCGCGCCGCTGGCGCTCGACCGGCTGAAAATGGATTTTCACCCCTTATACGAGTTTTCTCATGAAAAAAGCAGCTGGAATTGCTGTCGGTGTTGCCCTGGTCGTTGGAGCGGTCGCTGTAGGCGGTGCCTGGTATACAAGTACCCAACTGGAAGGCGCGCTGAGCCAGGCCATTGACCAGACCAATGCACAATGGGCCAAGACGCTACCTGATCAATCGGCGCATATGGAACTGGTCAGCCTGGACAAGGGACTCTTCAAGAGTACCGCCCATTACCGCATCGTTCTGCCGGGTAGCGGCTTGGGATTGGACACGCCGATTGAAGTGCTCATGGTCGACCACCTGGAGCACGGCCCTTTCCCTGCGTCCCGCCTGGCCTCCTTCAAGCTGGCGCCGGTCATGGCCAGCAGCCACTTTGCACTGGAATCCAGCCCCAGCCTGCAGGCCTGGTTTACGGCTGCCAATAATGCAGTACCCGCGTACGGCACCGCAGTGATCGGTTACGACCAGCAGGTGAATGGCACGCTGACACTGCAGCCCTTCGAGCTTAATGAGGATGAGCGACACGTAGCCTTCGCTGGGGCAACGCTTGGGTTCAAGACCGATCTGGAGCTGAAACGCTATCAGCTCGACCTGTCGGCGGACAGCTTGGTATTGACCTCACCGACTAAAAGCGGAGCGATGGTCAGCACGGCGTTGAAAGGCATGCGTGTTACCGCCGATCGCCGCCTGGGACAGAGCGGGCTGTATACGGGCCGCTCGGACCTGGGCCTTCAGTCGATGCAGATCCAGGGAGACACCCTTCCACCGGTAGTCATGCGCGATGTCACTGCCCAGGACAATCTGCAGGAGCACGGCCTGCGGCTCGCCGATACCATCCACTACACACTGGGTGGCATGACGGTTGACGGTAAGGAGGTAGGAAGTGGCCGTATGTCCCTGAGCTTCAGGGATATCGATGCGGCAGCCTTGCAAGGCATGGCGACCACCTATTCGCAGTATGCCGAGCGTGTCCAAATCGATCCGGAAACCCAGCAGATGCCCGCGATGCTGCCGGAAGAGCGGGCCCGTATGCAGGCCTTTGGCAGTACGTTGCTGGCGGCCAATCCCGTGGTCACGCTGGACGAGTTGTCCTTCAAGACCGTCCACGGCGAGAGCCGCTTCAACATGGCGGTCAATCTGACGCGTCCGGCGGAATATGACCATCTGTCGCCCGCCGAGGTGTACCAGCAGATGATCAGCCGGCTGGATATGCAGCTTCGCCTTTCCAAGCCGATGATCGCTGACCTGCTTGCGCTCAAGAGTGATCCGTCCCAGGACGCTGCCGACGCTGCCCAGGAGGCCAAGGCGGCAGGTGAGGCGATAGGCGACATGGCGGCGTCGTCGCAGATGGCTCGGGTGGAAGGCGATGACATTATCGCTACGCTCAACTATGCCGACCACATGGTCGACTTCAACGGCCAGAAAATGACCCCGGAGCAGTTCGCCATGCTAATGCAGAACACCGCACTGGCGGCTATCACCATGTCAGCACTGGCGCCCCAAGCACAGTGATTCTGGTGCACGCGGTGGCTGGCTGATGCCGCCGCGTTTCATCGGTCTCGGCAAATAGCACTCCCCGCCCCCGGACAATGGCGCTATAACTAACCCACCTTAGTCAGGGAGCGGTCGCCATGTTGTGGAGTCAGTTCGCCGAAACGCACGAGGTGTTCAATCAGGTCCCGCCGTTGGAAGGAGTCAACCTCTATCGGCTGGATACGCCACTTCAGGAGTGGATACACCGCTACCGCGGTGGTTGGGCAGATGACCGTCTCGGTGTCTATGGGGCGCTGGCGGGAGGACCTCTGATGGCGGCCGGTTTTCTGGCGAACCGGTATCCCCCCGAATTTCACAGCCATGACCGGTACGGTCATCGTATCGACCAGGTCGAGTTTCACCCTGCCTACCACGAGTTGATGCGTACTGCCGTCGAGCACGGTATCCCTTCCCTGCCATGGACCGATCCGCAGCCTGGCGCTCACGTGGCACGGGCAGGCCTCATGTACCTGCATAATCAGGCCGAAGCCGGTACGAGCTGCCCGCTGACGATGACCTTTGCCAGCGTACCGGCCCTGTTGCACCAGCCGGAGCTGGCTGCGCGCTGGCTTCCCAAGGTCACGGCGCGTGTCTACGATCCGTCCCATGCGCCCATGGAGACCAAGGGCGGTGTGACACTTGGCATGGCCATGACCGAGAAGCAAGGCGGCACTGATGTGCGCGCCAACACTACTCAGGCTCACCCTGTGGGCTCCCCTGGCCCGGGCGAGGCCTATGAACTGGTTGGCCACAAGTGGTTCTGCTCGGCGCCCATGTGTGATGCCTTCCTGACGCTGGCGCAGACCGCCCAAGGGCTTTCGTGTTTCCTGCTGCCGCGCTTCCGGCCGGACGGCAGCCGCAATCAGTTTCACATCCAGCGCCTCAAGGACAAGCTGGGTAACCGCTCCAATGCCTCCAGCGAGGTGGAATACCGCGGTGCGCTGGCCTGGCTGATCGGTGAGGAAGGCCGTGGTGTGGCGAATATCCTGACCATGGTGGGGATGACCCGCTTCGACTGCATGATTGGTTCCAGCTCGCTCATGCGGCAGGCGCTTACACAAGCCATGCACCATTGTGCTCACCGGCAGGTCAGCGGCAAACGGTTGGTTGAGCAACCGCTCATGCAAAATGTTCTGGCTGACCTGGCCTTGGAAAGCGAGGCCGCTCTGGCACTCACGCTGCGTCTGGCACAAGCGTTGGATCAGCCGGACGATATGAGCGAACGGGTCTTCGCGCGGTTGGTCACGGCGGTGGGTAAATACTGGATCTGCAAGCGGGCTCCCGCCTTTATCAACGAGGCGCAGGAGTGCCTGGGTGGGGCGGGCTATATCGAGGACAGCCTCCTGCCGCGGCTGTATCGCGAGGCGCCGGTGAACTCCATCTGGGAGGGCTCCGGCAATGTGCAGTGTCTGGATGTGCTTCGTACGCTGTCGCGCAATCCGGACGTGGCGGCCGTCCTGTTCCAACATCTGGATGAAGGCCGTGGAGATGTGCGGTTGCAAGCCCATGTGGCGCGGTTGAAGGCCGCCTTGGCTGAGCAGGATGATCTGCCGTACCGCGCCCGGCAGGTCACGGAGAGCATTGCCCTGGCCCTCCAGGCGCGTCTGCTGCTGGATGCGGGTAACCATGAAGTAAGTGATGCCTTTCTGGCCAGCCGGCTAGGCGAGCGGCACGGTTATGTCTACGGCACGCTGCCTCTGGGCGTGGCGCATGAGGCAATCCTGCGCCGCAGCGCACCCTTGATGGTATAGCGCCAGCTTTCCTGTCCGGTAATGAAACCTTGGGCGGCTCCTGCGGTTCATACCTGTATCGTGTACAAGCAGGTGACGACAGGCATGGGTATGCGCGCCTCCTTTCTGGTGCTGTTGCTGGGCTTCTTCCTTGGAAGTGGCTACGCCCAGGCATGCTGTGCGCCCGGATCTCCGTGCCCTTTCATGCAGGCCGAACAGATTGACGTTCGCCACTCGTCGCCCTCTCCTGCCTCTCAGAACACCCTGATGGTCAAGGCATGCTGCTGCGTTCCGGCACAGGCTGCTGCGGTACGGCTAACACTTGCCCGTGCCCCCCTTCCTTCGGACCCTTACGCGCCGTCCTTCTACCACTCTGTATACCCCTCCCTGCCTGATCCGCCTCCCAAGGCCATGCCCGTTTGAGCCCATCAATCAAACCTTTATTTCAAACGGAGAACGATCATGACGACTTCTGCTTACGACGCCTGCATCAAAGCCTGCTCCAATTGTGCCCTCGTCTGCGAAATGTGCGCATCGGCGTGCCTGCGGGAAGAAGACGTGAAAATGATGGCGCGCTGTATTCAGCTTGACCGGGACTGCGCCGACCTGTGCGCCCTGGCAGCGGTGCTGATGCAGCGCGAGAGTCCTTTGGCTAAGGAGTTTTGTGCGCTGTGCGCCAAGGCCTGCCGTGCTTGCGGTGAAGAGTGTGCCAAGCATGACATGGACCACTGCCAGGCCTGTGCCAAGGCTTGCCTGAGCTGCGCGGAAGAATGCGAGCGCATGGCGGCCTGATCCATCCGTACCCCGGCGCTCCGGCGCCGGGCCCTTTTGCTTTGGAATGTGGCCAACCGTGAGCTGACAAGGTCAGCGGCCATCTGCCTGCAAGGAGCTACGCGTGAACAAACCTCGTTTCAAGCCTTATAAATCACCCTCTGGTGGTTGGGGTTCGGCTTTCTCAGTCGCGAATATCCTGATCCGTGAGAAGTCGCCTGTCGGCTCCGGTCTTCTTCTACTCAAGCAAAACAAGCCGATCGAAGGCTTTGCCTGCGTCAGCTGCGCCTGGGCCAAGCCCCACCCGGCCCGCCCTTTTGAGCTCTGCGAAAACGGGGCCAAGGCCACCGCCTGGGAAAACACCAGCAACCGCTGCGGACCTGATTTTTTCGCGCAGCATACCGTGACGGAATTACTCAACTGGCGTGACTACGACCTAGAGCAACAAGGTCGACTTACTCATCCGCTGCGCTGGAACGCCGAGACGGACAAATACGAGCCGATTCGCTGGGACGTTGCCTTTCGCGAGATTGGCGATGAGCTGAGGGCTATGGCCGATCCGAACGACGTGGTGTTCTACACCTCGGGCCGGGCGGCGCTGGAAACCTCCTACATGTTTCAGCTGTTTGCCCGTATGTATGGGACAAACAACCTGCCCGACAGCTCCAACATGTGTCACGAGAGCACCTCCATCGCCCTGCCGGAAAGCATAGGTGTGCCGGTGGCCACTGTGACGCTTAACGACATGGAGAAAACCGACGGCCTGTTTTTCTTCGGTCAGAACGTCGGCACCAGCAGTCCGCGCATGCTTCACCAGCTTGAAGAGGCGCGTCAGCGCGGCGCGCCTATCGTTACCTTCAACCCGATCCGCGAGCGCGGGCTGGAGAAATTTACTAACCCGCAGTCCCCGACCGAGATGGCGACCGGCAAGGAAATCACCATCAGCACCCATTACAATCAGGTCGCCATTGGGGGTGATATTGCGGCCATGGCCGGGATGTGCAAAAAGCTGTTCGAGATGGACGACCAGGCGCGTGCCGCCGGGAAGCCACGCGTGCTGGATGTAGCGTTCATCGAACAGCACACTCACGGCTTGGAGGCCTTCGAGGCGAAGATCCGCAGCTATACCTGGGAAGAGCTGGAGCGTCGTTCCGGCCTTACCCGCAGTGCCATGGAGCTGGCGGCAATGGTCTATGCCCGCTGCGAGCGCGTCATTGGCGTATATGGCATGGGGCTTACCCAGCACCGCCAGGGCGTGATGAACATCCAGATGCTTGTCAATTTACTGCTGCTGCGCGGCAACATGGGCAAGGAAGGCGCCGGTATCCTGCCCGTTCGTGGTCATTCTAACGTGCAAGGGCAGCGTACCGTCGGAATCACCGAGAAGGCCAGCCACGTCCCGGCGGAAAACCTCAAGAAGCAGTTCGGCTTCCAAGCGCCCCAGGATGACGGCATGAACACCGTCGAGGCGTGCGAAGGCATTGTCAGCGGTAAGGTAAAGGCCTTTATCGGTTTGGGCGGCAACTTTGTACGAGCCGTTCCGGAAACACTGCTGATGGAGCCGGCCTGGCGCAAGCTCAGGCTTACCGTGCAGATTTCCACCAAGCTCAACCGTAACCATCTGGTGCACGGTGAGAAATCCTACATCCTGCCATGCCTGGGCCGTACGGAAATCGATGTGCAGGCCACCGGTGAGCAGCGCCATACAACCGAAGACAGCACAGGGTGTATCCGGGCCTGGCGCGGCGTTGCCAAGCCGGCGGCGCCTAATCTGTTATCGGAGCCCGCCATCGTGGCGGCACTGGCCAAGGCAACACTAGAACCCAATCCCCGGCTCGACTGGGATGCCTGGGTCGCCGACTACAGTCTGATCCGTGACGCCATCGCCGAGAGCTATCCCGATATCTTCCATGACTTCAACGTGCGGATGCTGGAGCCCGGCGGTTTCCATCGTCCACTCGGTGCCTCCGAGCGCAAGTGGGCCACCGAGACCGGCAAGGCCAACTTCATCACTCCCGACAAGCTCACGCCCGATGACGACATCGAGCCTGATCTCAAAAAGCAGGGCGTGCTGCAGCTGATGACGCTGCGCAGTAACGACCAGTTCAATACCACCGTTTATGGCTACAGCGACCGCTTCCGCGGAGTCTATGGGACGCGGGCGGTCATCCTCATGAACCGTCGTGACATGGCCCGCCACGGGCTGGCCGAAGGCGACATGATCCAGGCCATTACTGCGGTGGACGATGGCGTACACCGGGAAGTCGGCCCACTCCGGGTGACGCCGTACGACATCCCCGAGGGCTGTTGCGGTGGCTACTACCCCGAATGCAATCCGCTGATTCCGCTCTGGCATTACGCGGAGCGCAGCAAAGTACCTGCCGCCAAGTCCATTCCGATTCGGCTGCGCAAGGTAATCGCCGTGGTGAAGGATCGCAACGTCCCGTCCGAGCCGGCCTCACCGGCCGGAGTGGGCGCGGTATAAGTGAACTGAGCCCTGGCGGTCCGGCAGGGCTCAGCGATTGATCAGCCACAGCACAACGGATACCACCGCACTGATCAGAATCATGGTGGTGATAGGGAAAAAGAACGAGACGTTCTCCCGTTTGACGACGATATCGCCCGGTAGATGACCCAGCGGTAAGCGTCCGATCCAGGGCCATAGCAGGCCGACGGCAACTATCAGCAGTCCTATGACGATCAGGGTACGAGACATATCATCATCCGATTCGAGAGCCATGCCTAAACAGATTTCACGAGTGTGCCTTGCGTTCCTTTTAATCCTTTCTCTAGGACACGCTTCGGCGGCCGATCAATCCGCCACGGCCGATGAAACCATTTCCCCAAGCGATGCCCGCCGTGCCGTCAGTGTGTTGCAGGACGAACAACAGCGTGCCGAAGCGGTGCGGACCCTCAAGGCAATTGCCAATGGTTCACCTGATGAGGGGGCCGCTTCGACACCGGTAGAGAATCAGACAGCAGCTGGTACCGCTACTGATACCGATGCACCCGCCGAAAAGCCTGCCGCCGCCGCTATCGAAGCAAACGGTCTGATTGCGCGTACGTTACGACAGGTTAGTCGCTGGGGCGATGGTCTGGAGGATCAGCTCCGACAAATTAAACAGGCCACCTTAGAGCTTCCTGCTTGGTCACGGACCCGCTTCACGAGTGAGCGTGGCCGTCATATTCTCAATGAAGCAGTAATCGATCTAGCGATCGTATTTGCGGTAGGTCTGATCCTTGAGTGGGGATTTCGCTATCTTCTCGGACGACCCCGCCGTGCGCTTATTCAACATGCTGAAGAAGCGGATGCACGAGCCCGCCGTCAACAGGCCGAAGTAGAGAAAAAACAGCGGCAGGCTCAGGAAAAAGTTGGCGATGAACAGTATCAGTCCGAGCAGGCTGCTACTGCCGAGGCTGCAGAAGCTGGCGGTATTCGTCCTACTAATGAAAATGTGGCACTGGTACAGACGACGCGGGATGGCGTGGAGCAGCTCGAAGCTGTATCGGTAGGCGCGTCCAATTCGGCGGCTGGAGGCCCTACTGCTGAGGCGTCTGCTTTAACGAGAACAAACTCCGCAGCGGAGGAAGCTGCAAAGGCAGCACCTTCCAAAGCCAAGCATACAGACATGCCGGGAGAGCATTGGAGCACCCTGCGCCATCTCCCGTATGCTCTGGGTTCACTGGTGTTGGACCTACTGCCGCTGGCGCTATTCTTTGGCACTGCAGCGTTGATCATGCGTGCACTGTCCGGCGATGAGCCTAGTGTCCTGACGGTTGTACAAGGGTTCGTGGGCGCCTACGTTTCGGTACGTGTTTGCATGGCCGTGGTTCGCCTGCTGATTTCGCCGATTGGCCATGGCATGCGGATCATCAAGGTTAGAACCGACATTGCCAAGACCTTAGAAACGTGGATACGGTACTCTGTAGTGCTGGCGACGTTCGGTCTCGCATTAGGAGAGGCCGTAGAAGCCCTTGGAGCAGGTAAAGCGGGCCACCTTGCCATCATCAAGCTCTTTTCGCTTCTAGTGCATCTCTGTTTGGTCGTGTTGATCATCAAGTTGCGTAAGCCAGTTGGTGCGCTTATCGAGGCTCCGGTAGAGGCCACCGGTCCGGTGGCAGCTCTACGTAGCTGGCTGGCGTTAGTCTGGGCCTTTTTTGCAGCGGCCTTTGTGATTGGTATGTGGGTCGTCTGGGCACTGGGTGTCGAGAACGGCTTTCCCAAGCTGATCAACTTCATTGGTATGTCGGGTGCCGTCGTCATTGCCGCGCGGCTGATCGCTGTGCTGGTACTGGGTGCCATAGGACGTGCTTTCCGTCCCGCTGATGACATGGAAAACGACCAGAACCCGGCTCCACAGAGCCGGGCACGCCTCGCGGATCGCTATTATCCCTTGGCTCGACGCCTGGTTACTCTTTTGATCAGCGTCTGCACCATAATCGTCCTGTTCCAAGTGTGGGGTTTCAATACGCTGGCCTGGTTTGGCAGCGGCACTATCGGGCGCAGCCTGCTTTCAGCAGTCCTTACAATCCTTATCGCCGCCGTGGTAGCCATTGCGGTATGGGAATCCACTAACGCGGCTGTACAGCGCCGACTGACCCTATGGACGGAACAAGGCGACTTGGTGCGAGCAGCACGGCTGCGTACGCTGCTGCCCATGTTGCGTAGCTTTCTGCTTATTGCAATTGTGCTGGTGGTAGGTCTGACCGCGCTCAACCAGATCGGTATCAACACGACGCCGCTGCTGGCTGGCGCAAGCATTATCGGTGTGGCTGTCGGTTTCGGCTCGCAAAAACTGGTGCAGGACTTCATCACCGGCATTTTCCTCCTCATGGAAAACGCCATGCAGGTAGGCGATTGGGTAACGGTTGCCGGTGTTTCCGGTACGGTTGAATACTTGTCGATTCGTACAGTGCGGCTTCGGGCCGGTGACGGTTCGCTGCATATCGTGCCGTTCAGTTCGGTCTCGACGGTCAACAATATCAACCGTGGAATCGGCAACGCGTCCATCCGTATCAATGTGGGCTACAACACCGACATCGATCAGGTCTTCGATGAGTTGAAAGCCATCGGTGCGGAAATGCGACAGGACCCGGCCTTCAAGGATCTGATCATCAATGACCTGGAGGTCTGGGGGGTGGACGCGGTCGACGGCTCCATGGTGACGGTACTGGGCCAAATGCGGTGTATCGACAAGGGCCGCTGGGGTGTGCAGCGCGAAACCAATCGCCGCATCCTCAAACGCTTCCGAGAGCTGGGTATCACCATTGCCGACCCACGTACCTATCTGGTCATGCCAAGCGAGACTGCTGCTACGGATCGATCGCCCCTGCCACACGGTAACCATCTGCCCAGCAATCAGCCAAGCCCCGACGCCTGAGGGCTTGGCTGATAGGAGGAAGAGCGCTGTGCTCCGGCAAAGCGCTCTTTATCTTCCCAACCGTAAATTCATTGCCGCTGCGGCTCAGGCGTCGTGTTGGTCGTAGCCTTCGGCAAGGTGTTGATCCTTCAATTTCACATAGTTGTCTGCGCTGTATTCAAAGAAGCTACGCTCCTTTTCCGTGAGCGGGCGCGCCTGCTTGACCGGGCTGCCCACATACAAGAACCCGCTTTCCAGTGTCTTGCCGGGCGGCACCAGACTACCGGCACCGATGATCACCTGACTCTCCACCACGGCCCCGTCCATGACGATGCTGCCCATCCCCACCAGGACCTGATTGCCGATGGTGCAGCCGTGCAGGGTGACCTTGTGGCCGACCGTCACATCATCGCCTACGATCAGAGGATAGCCGTCCGGGTTGTATGGGCCGGCGTGGGTGATGTGCAGCACGCTGCCGTCCTGAATGCTGGTACGGGCACCGATGCGCACGCGGTGCATGTCACCGCGAATCACGGTCAGCGGCCAGACGGAGCTGTCTGCGCCCAGCTCCACGTCACCAATGACCACAGCGGTGGCATCGACAAAAGCGCGTTCGCCCAGCACGGGCGTTTTATTCTGGTAAGTGCGAATGGTCACGATAGATACCTTTTCTAATCAGGCGAGCCTTGAGTCTGGTTAAGATGGGCTCCATATAGTCTTCTTTGAGAGCCTTTCGTTGACTGGGTAGACCCGGCCAATGCGTCCTTTGAGGCAGCATAGCCGTATCCCGGTCGGCGCGGGGCTCAAGCTACCCGTATATATCCTTGAGGGGAACACCGTGAGCGCCAGCAATCCTCTGTTACAGCCCTACGATCTGCCACCCTATTCCGCGATCAAGCCTGAATTTGTCGAGCCGGCCATCGATCAGATCCTGGCAGACAACCGCGCCGCCATTGCCGAGCTGCTGAAGACCCAAAAGGAAAACCCGACCTGGCAGGGGCTGGTCGTGGCGTTCGACGAGCTGAACGACCGCTTGGGCCAGGCATGGAGCCCGGTTACTCATCTGAATGCCGTGTGTAACAATCCTGAGCTGCGTACGGCCTATGAGGCCTGCCTGCCCAAGCTCTCCGCATACTCCACGGAGATCGGGCAGAACAAGGACCTTTTCGAGGCCTACCGGAAACTGTCCGAAAGCGAAGAGGCCAAGGGCTTCGATGCTGCTCAGAAGAAGATTCTTGACAACGCCCTGCGTGATTTCCGCTTATCGGGTATCGATCTGCCGCCTGAACAGCAGAAGCGCTACGGCGAGATCCAGTCGCGCAAATCGGAGCTGTCCAGCAAGTTTTCCAACCAATTGTTGGACGCTACCCAGGCGTGGACCAAGCATGTGACTGACGAATCTGCTTTGGCGGGTCTACCAGATTCCGCCAAGGCCCAGATGGCTGCTGCCGCCCAGGCCAAAGGGCTCGACGGCTGGCTGATCAATCTGGAATTTCCCAGCTACTACGCCGTGATGACCTACGCCGACGACCGTGCCCTGCGTGAGGAAGTTTATGCGGCTTACTGCACTCGTGCCTCCGACCAAGGCCCCAATGCCGGCCAGTTCAACAACGGTCCGGTGATGGAAGAGATTCTTGACTTGCGCCAGGAGCTGGCGCGCCTGCTGGGCTATGCCAATTATGCCGAGCTGTCCCTGGCGACCAAGATGGCTGAATCCAGCGAGCAGGTCCTGAATTTCCTGCGTGATCTGGCCCAGCGCAGCAAACCTTTTGCCCAGCGTGACTTGGATCAGCTCAAGGCCTTTGCTGCTGAGCAGGGCGTAACTGATCTTAAGAGCTGGGACACCGGCTACTTCGCCGAGAAGCTGCGTCAGGCCCGCTATTCGCTTTCCCAGGAAGAGCTGCGCGCCTACTTCCCGGTCGACAAGGTACTGTCCGGTCTCTTCGCTGTGGTGCAAAAGCTCTACGGTATCGAGATCAGCGAGATCAAGGATGGCTTCGACAAATGGCACCCGGACGTCCGTCTGTTCGAAATCACCGAAAACGGTAAGCACGTAGGTCGTTTCTTCTTCGACCTCTACGCCCGTGCCAACAAGCGTGGCGGTGCCTGGATGGACGGTGCTCGCGACAAGCGTCGCAATGCCCAGGGCGAGCTGATCAACCCGATCGCCTACCTTGTCTGCAACTTCACTCCGGCCAGCGGTGGCAAGCCCGCCCTGCTGACCCACGATGAAGTGACTACCCTGTTCCACGAGTTCGGTCATGGCCTGCATCATCTGTTGACCCGCATTGAGCATGCAGGTGTTTCCGGCATCAACGGCGTGGCATGGGATGCGGTCGAGCTGCCGAGCCAGTTCATGGAAAACTGGTGCTGGGAGCCGGAAGGTCTGGCATTGATCTCCGGCCATTACGAGACCGGCGAGCCACTGCCCCAGGAGCTCTTGGACAAAATGCTGGCTGCGAAAAACTTCCAGTCCGGACTGATGATGGTGCGTCAGCTGGAGTTCTCGCTCTTCGACTTCGAGCTGCATGCCACCCATGGAGATGGCCGTAGCGTACTGGACGTGCTGGAATCCATCCGCGATGAAGTCTCGGTTATGCGTCCGCCGGCCTACAATCGCTTCGCCAACAGCTTTGCTCACATCTTCGCCGGCGGTTACGCCGCGGGGTATTACAGCTACAAGTGGGCGGAAGTCCTGTCAGCCGATGCCTTCTCCAAGTTCGAGGAAGAAGGTGTGTTCAATGCCGAAACCGGCCGCGCCTTCCGTGAGGCCGTCCTGGCCCGCGGTGGTTCGCTAGAGCCGATGGTGCTGTTCGTGGACTTCCGCGGCCGTGAGCCCAGTATCGACGCGCTGCTACGCCATTCCGGTCTTACCGAGGAGGCTGCATGAGCGGACCGGTAAAACGCTTCATCGCCGGGGCCGTGTGCCCCGCCTGCCAGACGGTGGACACGATGAAGATGTGGAACGAGGATGGCGTACCGCATCGCGAGTGCGCCTCCTGTGGCTATGGGGATACGCTGGACGAGCGCGGCAATTCGGTTCCCAAGGAATTGCCTACGCGCGTCACTGCGGCCAAGCAGCCAAAGCCTGCCACGGCTCAGGTCAAAGTAGCTCAGTTCTTCCCGAATCCCAAGCTCAAGAAGGACAAGCCTGACTGATGTGGCACGTTGTCTGTGGTGATGCCGCGGCTGAAGGCGTCCATCAGGTAATTGATGCGGATGCCGCTGCATCGCTACGGATAATGCGTGACGATCTGGCTGTAGGGCCGCTGGTAGACGTACACCAGCCGCCCTGCCTGGTTCGGTCGACCTTCTGGGAGACCGTCTGGCCAGATAGTGTTGTTGCTCCCGACTTTTCACGCCAACTGGCGGACGATGTCAAGTGGCTCGAGCACGTAGCACAAGGCAGTCGTCCTATCACCGTCTGGCACGGCGACAGTGCCTCTGAGCAGCTCCTGCTATGTCGTATCGCTGCCGCTCTGCACAATGCGCCTGTTGCGCTATACAGTGTTCCATGTGGAACACATCGTAACGATGTACAGACTCGCCGTGCGGTTGGCCAATGTTCACCTGAGTTGTTGAAGAAACTGTATAGCCCTGCCCTGATCCTGCCCGAGCAGCAACAAGATCTGGCTAAAGCCTGGCATGAGGCAGTCGAAGCCAAGGCCGGTATCAGACGATGGTTAGACGGTGGTTTTTGGTACAGCGACTACGAAACGGTCGACACTATCCTCCTCCAGCATTGCACGCCAGAATGGCAACCGCTCGCACGGGTGATAGCCAAAGTCATGATACGCAGCGAAGGATTTTTCGCGACGGATACCTTTCTAGGCTGGCGTGCCCGCGATTTGGCTCATAGAGGCCTCCTTGTCCTGCAAGGGCCTGAAAAGGGGCATTACTCCCAGCAAATGGTCTGCCTGCCAAGGGTCTGAACAATGACAGGCACAGGCCGGTCTTATCATGGCCTTTTGCC
Organism: Pseudomonas sp. WAC2; assembly: GCF_030403525.1. Taxonomy (NCBI): domain Bacteria; kingdom Pseudomonadati; phylum Pseudomonadota; class Gammaproteobacteria; order Pseudomonadales; family Pseudomonadaceae; genus Pseudomonas; species Pseudomonas sp. WAC2. Next base: position 298,980 of record NZ_JAUEPD010000003.1, on the reverse strand, counting down.
CTGATCTTCTGAATTTAACCGCAACGCAAGCGTCGAAGGGATACGCATTCGACCTGGAGGGAATCTGTGTACGCCCGTTTATTACTGCTGTCCTTCGTCCTGTTGACGGGTTGCGCTCAGGTCCAGACACCAACTCCCTCCTCCATGCTCGCGCCAGCCGGCACGCACCTCAACAGTGTGCTTCAACGGCAGGCCGTCAAGCATCCCGGACAATCAGGGTTTCGCCTTCTGGAGTCCAGCACCGACGCCTTTACCGCTCGCGCCGAGCTGATCCGCATGGCCCAGCGCAGTTTGGATATTCAGTACTACATTGTTCACGATGGGGTGACCACGCGCATGCTGGTCAATGAGCTGCTGGCCGCTGCTGACCGTGGTGTGCGGATTCGCTTCCTGCTTGACGACACCAGCAGCGATGGTAATGACTATGCCCTGGCGGCACTGGCAGCCCATCCCAACATCGACGTTCGCGTCTTCAACCCGCTGCATATCGGTCGCAGTACCGGCGTTACGCGTTACATGGGGCGCTTCCTGCACTTGTCGCAGCAGCATCGTCGCATGCATAACAAGCTATTGCTTGCCGATAACAGCGTAGCCATTGTAGGCGGTCGCAACCTGGGGGATGAGTATTTCGATGCCAAGCCCGAAATGAATTTCACGGACCTCGACCTGCTTGGAGCGGGTCCTGTCGCCCATCAGCTCGGCGTAAGCTTCGACCAATACTGGAACAGCGAGATCAGCCAGCCCATTACAGGTTTTCTGCGCCGCCCGCCCACGGCTCACGCGCTGACTCGAATGCGCACGGGGCTCAAGCGCTACCTGGACAGCGAGCGGGTAAAGGATTCGGCGCTCTACAACCGATTGCGCCGTTACGACACTGCACCGCAAATGGAGGGTTGGCTTCATGAGCTGACCTGGGCCAATGGCAAGGCGCTCTGGGACGCGCCATGTAAAGTGTTGGCAGAGGGCGAGCCGGACCGAAACCTGTTACTGACGACTCAGTTGATGCCCAGCCTTGACGACGTGCATAAGGAGCTTTTCCTGGTCTCCGCCTATTTCGTTCCAACCCAGACAGGAGTGGAATACTTGGGTGAGAAAGCCCACGAGGGGGTAGATATTCGCGTGCTGACCAACTCGCTGGAGGCAACGGACGTTCCCGCTGTTCATGGCGGATACGCGCCGTACCGCGACGGACTGCTCAAGCAGGGCATCAAGCTCTATGAAATGCGCAACCGCCCGGAAAAGGGCCTGCATGCCTCGCCTTATAGCTTTGGTCAGTCGGCTTCCAGCCTGCACAGCAAAGCCATGGTGATTGACCGTGAGCATACCTTTGTCGGGTCCTTCAACTTCGATCCGCGTTCTATCCTGTGGAATACCGAGGTTGGCATCATGGTAGACAGCCCTGCCCTTGCCGGCCGGGTCCGTCAGCTGATTCTCGATGGTATGGCCTTGGGTGTCAGCTATCAGGTGAAGCGGGTCGACCGCGACGGAACAACCAAGCTGATCTGGCTGGAAGAGCGCGACGGCAAGCTGTATGAGCTGGACCATGAGCCTGGCGGATTGTGGCGCCGATTCAACGCCTGGATCGTGCGTGCAGTAGGCCTTGAGCGTATGCTCTGATCAGCCTTTTGCCGCCTTTACGCATTCCAAAAAGAACGACAGCGCCGCCTGCTTGCGCAGCCCCCGGCGGCAAATGGCGACCAGCTCACGGTGAAACGTGAGCGGCCCCAAGGAGAGAGTCCGCACGCGCGCCTGAGCCAGTTGCAGACCAGCCTGAGGAATCAACGCCACCCCCAGACCACACTCGACCATTCTGACAATAGCTTCCAGCTCATCAAGCTCCAGCGCTTCACGAGCGGCAATCCGGTGCTCTTGAAGGAACCGGCTCACCTGTCGGCCACCAAAGGAGCCTCGGTCATAGCGAACGAAGGGCTGTGTTGCCAATAAGGCCAGCGGATCGTCGCCTGGCAATGTGGCGGGCGTGATGAGCACGAATGGCTCCTGGACCAACGGGATTTCATCCAGTTCCTTGGGTAAGGCAAATGGCGGTTTGATCAGTAGCGCCAGGTCGATTTCGCCAGCGTCCACACGGCCCAGAAGCTGCAACGAGACGCCAGGAATCAGCTTGAGGTCCACTTGGGGAGCATCTTGGCGAAAGCGCATCAGCGCTTCGGGCAGCACGCCGGTTTGAACCGTGGCGATTGCGCCGATCTTCAGTTCGCCCTGCCAATGAGCGACATCTGTGGGGGCCGCCATCTGCTCGTACAGCGAGAGGATCTGCTCCGCCAGCGGAAGCGCTTGCTGGCCGGAAGCATTGAGCAGCGCCGCGCGGCCGGTCCGGTCAAAGAGCCGTACGCCCAGGTCGCGTTCCAGCTGGCGCATTTGTGCACTGACTGCCGACTGCGTCAGGCCAACCTGTTGCCCAGCCGCTGAAAAGGTGCCATGTCGTGCAACTGCAATAAAGGTCTTCAATTCCCGAAGCACTGTCAGCCTCAAAATAGTTGCTGCTCGGCAGCAAGAATATTCGTTTTTCCATCGAAACGCTTGTGGCTGACAATAGGGTCTTGCCCAAACTGATGAGGTTTCTCATGGCGCTCTCCCCTTTCCACCTGGCTATCCCTGTTTACGACCTGGCAGCCGCCCGGCATTTTTATGGTGACGTTTTTGGCTGCCCTGAAGGTCGCAGCAGCGAGCAATGGGTCGATTTCGACTTTTTTGGCCATCAGTTGGTGATTCACGAGCACCCGCCTACCGCTGCGCAGGAACATGCCCATACCAATCCGGTGGATGGCCATGATGTGCCTGTGCCGCACTTTGGTGTCGTATTGAGATGGGAGGAATGGGAAGCGTTGGCGGATCGCCTGAAGGCACGTGAAACAGCGTTTGTTATCGAGCCCTACGTGCGCTTCAAGGGACAAGTAGGTGAACAGGCCACCATGTTCCTGCTGGACCCTTGCGGTAACGCGCTGGAGTTCAAGGCGTTCAAGGACATCGGTCAACTATTCGCCAAGTGAGGCTATTAGCCGTCGCTATAGGGTTCGCCATAAAAGCGCAGCAGGCAGAAGCCATGGCCAAAAGGATCACGAAGCACGGCCATGTCTCGAAATGCCGAACGCCGGACGTCACCCTCCAATGTAGCCCCGGCGGCTAACACCCTTGCCAGGGCAGCATCAAGATTATCGACTACAACGTCGAGATGTACAGGTGTCCAGTGCTGGCCGTACTGGCGCACCTGTCCTGCGGTTTCGCTACCCGCTGGCTTTTGTAGCAGATAGATCGGAACATCTGCCCCGGCTAGCTCAACGACGTGTTCATCATAGAGCTTACGCTGCACCGTCAGATCTAGCGCCTGCGTATAAAACTGGATACCGCGCTCCAGGTCGTCGACATCCAGATTGATCAGTAAGCGTATAGTCATTAGCGCTTGGCTTCCATCAGACGTGGCAATTGCTGGGCCAGCAGGTTCAGCTGCATGGGCTGGCGTACATAACCGACAGCACGGCCGTTCGGGTCGATCAGAACCAGATTGGCGCCATGGTCCACGGTGTAGCTCTGCTGGGTGGTATCGGCCGGAATGAAGGGAATCCCGACGGTATTGGCCAGCGTCTGGGTGTCAGCCATGTCACCTGCCAGGGCTTTGAAGCCTGGGTTGAAAAACTCTACGTATTGTTTCAGCCGCTCCGGTGTATCCCGGGCAGGATCGACGGTTACAAACGTTACGCCCAGCGCATTGCGATCCTTTTCAGGCAGTTTGGTGAACAGCTGCTTGAGCTGCGCCAGGGTCGCCGGACAGACGTCCGGGCAGAAGGTATAGCCAAAGAACATCAACCGCCACTGCCCTTTCAGCGAGTCGAGCGTAATTGCTTCCTTGTCCTGATTCGTAAAGTTGAGTGCAGGAAGTGCCTTGCCTTGAGGCAGCATGACGATGCCCGCGTCCATCAGCTCGGCAGGTGTTGGCGCCGCATCGGTTCGATAGACACGGTAGCCGAGGGCTGCCACCGCAATCACGGCAAGAAAGATGGCAAGAATAAAAACGAGACGGCGAGCATTGGTCATGACGGACAACCTTGAGCAACGGAATGTGCATCAGGGTACTGGATGTGGGCCCGCCTCGCATTGTCAGCAGGCCGGATCGACCCGCGAAGCGTTTCAAGACGCTTCGCGGGCCTGTAACAGCATCAGGTGGTAGGTTCGGTGGTATTGATGTAGTCCGGCACCTTGGCGAGCGGCAGTGTACGCACCTGCGCCTGAGTAGGACCCTGGCGGGGCGGCAATGGCTCCAGCGTCTGGGTCTGTCCGGTTTCCAGCGCCCGCTCGATGGCAGCCAACACCCGAATGTCCCGCCAGCCTTCATCACCGTCCATCTCAGGTACCCGATCATTCAGGATGCAGTCGGAAAAATATTCGGTCTCGCCACCGAACTGGTCGACGACAGGATGTTCATGTTCCTGTGTCTCACCCTCGATGGTCGCACGATAGGTGATAGCTACACCTTCACCAAAACCGAAACAGGGCGACGCCTCGATTTCGCCTTTCGAGCCGACTACCTGGAAGCGCTCGGTATTGGGTGCGCTGTAGCTGACGGTAAACTGCGCCAGGCGCTCCTCAGGGAAGCGCAGGGTGACGGACACTGCGTCATAGGTCGTGATGTCACGCCCGGGTGTATTGACCCCCACGGCATGTACTTCGATCGGCTCGTCACCAAACAGGTTGCGAACGGCATTGAGCGGGTATGGCCCCATGTCTGGTACCGGTCCTGCCCAGTAGCCATTCAGGGCGCGATGATTCTGAGGGTCTAAAGGCTGGGTGAACGTGGAAGTGAAGATACGCGGGTCGCCAATGTCGCCGTTGCGAATGCGCTCAACCATCTCGACCATTCCCGGCTCGCAGTGAAGGCGGTAAGCGATCATGAGCTTGGCACCCGACTTCTTGGACGCCTCGATAATGGCCTTACAATCGTCCTCGCTGGTGGCCATGGGCTTTTCCAGCAGCACGTGGATACCTGCCTCAAGTGCCGGTACGGCAAATTCGCGGTGGCGGAAGTTGGGTGTAGCCAGGTAAATGGCGTCGATCTCACCGGAGGACAGCAGTGCCGGAAAGTCCTCGTAGCGATAGCTCTTGAGGTTGTACCGTTTGGCCAGTTCGTCGGCCTTGACCGGGTCGCCTGTCACCAACGCCGTCATGACCGAATTGCTGGTCTGGCCGACACCTGGCATGAACGCACCCTGGGAAATCCAGCCACCCGCGACAACCGCATAACGGATCTTGCCCTCTGCACTTGGCATGTTGCTTGTCCTCCATTCGATGGGCAGGCGAAAAGCCTGACCCTTATTTCTGTCGGCAAGCAAGCGAGGGGTGAAGTTCCTCAGGCTGGACGACTGTTCATGAAGAAAGCCGTCTAGCCTGCAGTTTTTACTGAGGCAGTTGAGACGCCAGTTCGCGCAAGGCCGCCTCGGCACCCATGATGCGGCTCAGGCATTCCTGCGCCTTTTCAGGAGTCAGCCCCAGGCGCTCATACAGCTCAGGCGGAATGGGGCGTGCCGGGCCGCTGCCAATGCCTTCAGCGCGCAGCAGTTGCACGGCCATGAAGGTCAGGTTGGCATAGATGGCGTTGGGCCCGTCATAGGCCGGATAGGCCTGGAAGCGAAGTGCGGCTACCAGCTCTTCCGGCATTTCCCAGTTACGCATCAGCCAGGCGCCGATTTGCTCACGGGTGATGCCGATCAGGTGGCGCTCAATCAGGCTGCTGTCCAGATGCGGGTTGGCTTCCACGTGACGGCAGATCAGTGAGAAATGCGGCGGGAACACATGAGCCAGCACCAGATAGCCAAAGTTATGCAACAGCCCGCACAGGTAGGCAATGCCCATCTCAGGACGAACCTTGCGTGGCATGGCGCGCGCCAGCCCTTCGATAACGGCGGCGGTAAAGATAGACTGCTTCCAGTACGGCGTTGCGCTTTGCGGCTTGTCTTTGGGCAATGTGATCGTCTTGCCCAGTGTCAGGCCCAGCGCCAGGTTGATGACCAGGTCGAAACCCAAAACCCGGACGATTGCATCTTCCACGGAGCGAATCTTGCCGGGCGCCGCGTAATACGGAGAAGACGCCCAGCTGATGACCTGGGCGGCTAGCGCCGGGTCGGTTTCCACCACGCCGGCCAGATCATCGACTGTTGCTTCGGGATTGACGCGCAGCTTGATGATTTTCTCAGCTGTCTTGGACAGCGGCGGAATTTCCAGCGTCTCATCGAGGCGCTGCTTGATACGGCGCGCCGTGAAATGCGTGACGGCGCGGGTGATTTCCGCATCGTCCGCTTCCGGGCGCGTCTGATTGGGTTGAATGTCCAGCAGCGGCTCGCCAAAACGGCCCGGGTTGGCCTCGGCCAGCAGGCGACGGAAATCATCCACGGAGACTTCCAGCAAGACATCTTCCTCGCCAGACTCCAACAGCAGGTTGGGCTCCTTGAGCAGGCGTTCGTCATACAGGCAGGGCGAACTACTCAACGTAGGCAGGCCCGGCAGCACTTTGAGTTCGTGCTTGTGCAGCGCCTGGGACAGCCGTTCAGGCTTCATGACGGTCAGCGTGCGGCCGGTTAATTCCGATAGACGGTTAAGGTCGAGCAGCTGGTTCTGCGGAAACAGAACCATCAGAACTCCAGTCGAGTCATCCAGCAGGACGGCCTGTACGCGTTGGGCATTGGAAGAGAGGCCCATCGTGGAATTCACTTCACGATAGGACACCCCCAGCTTATCCAGCATCTCCTTGATGGGCGCTGGTGCATGAGGGGTTGGCTCGGAGGTGTGGGCTACGTCAGTCATGGTATTTCCGCTAGGCCAGATGTAGCCAGTATAACTACCTCGCGCCGCACTGGAATGCCTCTGACCAAAGGTCGCAAACTTTTATTTAGACCTGACCGTATTGCTGACCATGGCGTAGCCAACGTTCCAACAGTGGACTGACATGGGCGGGCCATTTTGCCAGCAGTTCCTGAGCGGCATCCCGTACCGCCGGGAGCAGATCGGCATCGCGCATCAGATCGGCGACCTTGAATTGCAGGAGACCGGTTTGCCGGGTACCCAGCATTTCACCCGGGCCACGCAATTCCAGATCCCGTTCGGCAATCACGAAGCCGTCATTCGTCTCCCGCATGATCGCTAGCCGCTCACGGCCAATATGCGACAGCGGAGGATGGAACAGCAGCACACAGTGGCTGACCGCACTGCCTCGCCCTACCCGACCGCGCAACTGGTGCAACTGGGCAAGGCCCAGCCGCTCGGGGTTCTCGATGATCATGAGGCTCGCGTTGGGTACGTCCACGCCAACCTCGATCACTGTGGTGGCTACCAGCAGCTGCAACTCGCCCGCCTTGAACTGCGCCATGATTTCGGCTTTCTCGGCGGGCTTCATCCGGCCATGGATCAGGCCGACCCGCAGCTCGCCCAGGGCCAGCGACAATTCCTCGAAGGTGGTTTCCGCGGCCTGACAGGTCAGCTCCTCGGACTCTTCGATCAGCGTACACACCCAATAGGCCTGTCGGCCTTCCAGGCAGGCGGCGCGCACACGCTCCACGACTTCTTCGCGACGGGTATCGGTAATGGTGACGGTATTGACCGGCGTACGGCCTGGGGGTAACTCGTCCAGCACCGAGGTATCCAGATCCGCATAGGCGCTCATGGCTAGTGTGCGCGGAATGGGCGTTGCGGTCATGATGAGCTGATGAGGACTCAGGCGCCCTTCTACACCTTTCTGCCTCAAGGCCAGCCGCTGTTGAACACCGAAGCGGTGCTGCTCATCAATGATGACCAGGGCCAGCCGTGCAAAGTGGACTTCACTTTGAAACAGAGCATGCGTGCCGACAACCATGGGCGTTCCGGCCGCAATGCGCTCCAGTGACGCGGCGCGCGCCTTGCCCTTGAGCTTGCCAGCCAGCCAGGCAACCTCTAGCCCCAAAGGCTCGAACCAACGTTGAAAATTCAGGTAGTGCTGCTCGGCCAGGATTTCTGTCGGTGCCATCAGTGCGACCTGATACCCAGCCTCAATGGCCTGCAGTGCAGCCATGGCAGCGACCACGGTCTTGCCTGCCCCCACGTCACCCTGCACCAGACGCAGCATGGGCTCATGCTGGGCCAGATCGTGGGCGATCTCTGCTCCAACCCGCTGCTGGGCGCCGGTAGGCTTGAAGCCCAGGTTGGCCAGGTATTGTTTGGGTAGTTTTTTAGCAGGTGGCAATGGCGGTGCCTGCTGCGCGCGCATGGTTTCACGCAGACGTTGCAGGGAGAGCTGATGGGTCAACAGCTCCTCGAAAACCAGCCGGCGCTGTGCCCAGTGATGACCTATTGCCAATTCCTCGACATCGGCGTCCGGCGGCGGGCGGTGGAGATAGCGCAGGGCCTCGGCCAGAGGGCCAAGCTTGTACTGTTTTGCCATTTCCGGCGGCAGCCAGTCTGGCAGGCTATGCGGCCCCAGTCGCTCCAGTGCCTGTTCGGTCAACTGTCGCAGGCGCAGCTGGGTCAGCCCTTCGGTGGTCGGATAGATCGGCGTCAGTGTCTGTTCGACAGGCGCTGGCGCGTCATCCTTCAGGGCCCGGTATTCTGGATGATAGATTTCAAGCCCCGATGCGCCGGGCCGTACTTCACCGTAGCAGCGCAGGTGCGTGCCACGCTTCATGCCATCTTTCTGGGCCTGGCTGAAATGAAAGAAGCGCAGGCTCAATGTGCCACTGCCGTCCTGCAGGCGAACCAGCAGGCTGCGGCGGCGACCCATGATGACATCAGCGGTCGCTACGACGCCTTCTACAACAGCGTCCTGCCCAGGGCGTAAGGCCCCGATCGGGACGACCCGGGTACGGTCCTGGTAGCGCAAAGGCAGATGGAACAGGACGTCCTGCAGATTCTCGAGCCCTACCCTGGCCAACTTCTCTGCCATGGCCGCGCCGATGCCTTTCAGCGCGGTGACCGGGATCGCAGACAGTTCGGTCATGCCGGTTGTACGACTCCTGCCGCTTCAGGTCGGGCCACGGAGCACAGGCGTACCGAGTCGGCCAGCACCTCGATGGCTCGCGGACGCGGGAAGCTGGCTCGCCAGGCAATGGCGACCGTACGATAAGGCACCGGCGCAGTGAACGGGCGAACCTCGATCACGCCCGGCGCATAATGATGACTTTCCACCGCCGAGAACGGCAGGACAGACACGCCTAGCCCGGAGGCCACCATGTGGCGGATGGTTTCCAGCGACGAGGACTCGACCTGGGTATGCTTGGCTTCGTCCCCATGCTTGCGCACTGTCGGACAGGCTTCAAGCACCTGATCGCGGAAGCAGTGTCCTTCACCCAGCAGCAACAGACTCTTGTCGCTGAGCTGGGAGTTGTCGATCGACTTGAGCTCCGTCCATGGGTGGCGTGCGGGCATCATGACATAGAAAGGCTCGTCATAGAGCGGCTTGGTCAGAACGTCCGGCTCGCTGAACGGCAACGCGATGATGATGGCGTCCAGTTCACCGGTGCGCAGCTTGTCCCGCAGGACGTGCGTGAAATTCTCTTCGATATACAGCGGCATTTCCGGCGCCACACGGTTCAGCTGGGGAACCAGGTGGGGAAACAGATAAGGGCCAATCGTATAGATGGCGCCGATCTTCAGCGGAGCGCTGAGCTGGTTCTTGCCCGCCTGGGCCAGCTCGCGAATACCCTGGGCCTGTTCCAGCACCTTCTGGGCCTGGGCCACAATGCTTTCACCCGTGGGTGTCAGGCGAACCGCACTCTTGCTGCGTTCAAAGATCAGGATGCCCAATTCGTCCTCAAGCTTCTTCACCCCGACCGACAGGGTCGGCTGGCTGACATGGCAACGTTCGGCGGCACGGCCAAAATGCTGCTCCTGGGCAAGAGTTACGATATAGCGCAGTTCAGTGAGGGTCATGATTGAATCAATCCTTAGAGCCTTTCCATACACAGCGGCGCACGAGGCTCGGCGAGGTGTCAGGCAAGGCGCCATTCCGAAATGACGGCGACGCTTGAAGGTCGTCCGTTCCGAGTCGTTCGCCAGACGGGTCAGCTAATGACCAATTAACAAATACTATCACCTGCAAGCATAACGGCTGCTCTTTTTTGAACCAAGCTGTGTTGCAAGGCTTGAGGCTTAAAACGTGACTCGGCAAGCTACTCCATTCGATCGCTATTGATGCAGGTATTCCTATGTCCGTCTCCCCTCGTGTTCTGATTGCCGGCTGTGGCGACGTTGGCAGCCGCCTGGGTGTACGCCTGCAGGCAGCTGGCTGGACGGTGCATGGGCTGCGCCGCTCGGTGGAGCAACTGCCCAAGGCTATTCTACCGGTCGCAGGCGACCTGACAGCTGCGGAAGCGCCAGCGCAATGGCCGACCGAGCCGCTGGATTACGTTGTATACGCCGCCGCAGCGACGCAGCACGATGAGGCCGGTTACCGTACTGCTTACGTCGAGGGCCTTCAGCATGTGCTGGCGTGGCTTGCACAGCACCAGCAGAAGCCGCGTCGGCTGGTCTTTATTTCCAGCTCTGGCGTATACGGGCAGAAAAACGGCGAGTGGGTCGACGAGACCGCCGCTACCGAGCCCGAGGGTTATTCCGGAAAGATCCTGCTGGAGGCCGAACAGGTGGCACAGGCAAGCGGCCTGCCCGCTACTGCTGTGCGTTTGAGCGGTATTTATGGCCCTGGCCGCGAATGGCTACTCAATCAGGTTCGCCAGGGGTATCGCGTCGCCAGTGAGCCACCGCTGTATGGTAATCGTATTCACGTTGATGATGCTGCCGCTCTGCTCGCTCATCTGTTGAGTGCGGATCAACAGGGCGTTGCGCTGGAGTCTGTTTACCTGGGGGTGGATGACGAGCCCGCTCCGCTCCACGATGTCGTCATGTGGTTGCGTGAGCAACTAGGCGTTACCCATTGGGCGGAGGAATCTGCCGTACGCCGGGCCGGTAGCAAGCGCTGCCGCAATACGCGCGCCCGTGCATTAGGATGGATGCCGCAATACCCCAGCTTTCGCGAAGGCTATTCCGCTATCCTGAATGTCTAGGACAAGCAGGCGCAGCCGTGGGGCTGCGCCCTGTCGTGCTTATTCCAGAACCAGGATACCGTCCATTTCCACCTGGGCACCTTTGGGCAGCGCTGCTACGCCAATGGCGGCACGCGCCGGATAGGGCTGCTGGAAGTAACGACCCATGATCTCGTTCACCTTGGCAAAGTGGCTGAGGTCAGTCAGGAAGATGTTCAGCTTGGCGATATCGGCCAGCGAACCGCCCGCGGCTTCCGCAACGGCTTTCAGGTTCTCGAATACCTGTACGGTCTGCGCCTCGAAGCCTTCTACCAGCTCCATGGTCTTGGGATCCAGCGGGATCTGCCCGGACAGGTAAACCGTATTCCCGACCTTGATCGCCTGGGAGTAGGTGCCGATGGCGGCCGGTGCATTCTCGGTATGGATCACGGTCTTGCTCATGGAGTCGCTCCTTTATCCAGATGACAAAAAGCCTGTCGATAGAACCGACAGGCTAGCAGGCATCAAGGATAGGTGGAAAGGCTCGTTAACTGCGAACGCGCGTGATGCTGGCGACGCCGGAAAGCGTACGCAGTTTTCGAATGACCCGAGCCAGGTGCACACGGTCATGCACGCTGACCACCAGCTGAACCACGCTGATGCGGCCGTCGCGCTCGTTCATGCTGATCTTTTCAACGTTGGCATCCACTGCCGTTACGCTGGTCGCCAGCATGGCGATCAGGCCGCGCTGATGCTCCAGTTGAACGCGTAGCTCTACATTGAATTCACCAACCACATCCTTTGCCCAGGTGAGCGGGATGCATTTCTCGGGATTCTGGCGAATCTCGGCGATGTTCTTGCAGGTGTCCAGATGGACGACCATGCCCTTGCCCGCCGACAGGTGCCCAACGATCGGGTCGCCTGGAATCGGCGTACAGCACTTGGCATAGCTGAGGACCAGCCCTTCGGTACCCCGAATCGCGAGCGGGCCTTCGGTCTGCGCCTTGTCTTCCTGGCTTTCGGCATCGGCCGATACCAGGCGACGGGCGACCACGTAGGCCATCTGGTTGCCCAGGCCGATCTCTTCCAGCAGGTCTTCGAGTACCACTACCTTGTATTCCGCCAGAACCGGCAGGATACGCGGCAGGGAAATCTTGGAGAGCTGGGTATTGAAGTTGGCCAGCGCCTTGTTGAGCAGACGCTCGCCCAGGCTGATCGATTCGGATCGGCGCTGCTGCTTGAGTGCATGGCGGATATTCGTCCGCGCTTTGCCGGTCACGACAAAATTCAGCCAGGCCGGATTAGGCCGTGTGCCGGGTGCAGTAATGATCTCTACCGTCTCGCCACTGTTGAGCGGCTGCGACAGCGGTGCCAGACGGCGGTTGATGCGGCAGGCAATGCAGCTGTTGCCCACATCGGTGTGTACCGCATAGGCAAAGTCGACCGGCGTGGAGCCCTTGGGCAGCTCCATGATCCGACCTTTTGGCGTGAAGACATAGACCTCGTCCGGGAACAGGTCAATCTTCACGTTCTCAATGAATTCAAGGGAGTTGCCGGCGCGTTGCTGGAGTTCAAGGATACCCTTTACCCACTGGCGAGCACGGGCGTGGGAGCCCTTTGGCTCCTCTTCACCTGACTTGTAGAGCCAGTGCGCTGCAATGCCGTTGTTAGCCATGTCTTCCATTTCGCGGGTGCGAATCTGGATTTCAATCGGTACGCCATGCATGCCGAACAGGGTCGTATGCAGGGATTGGTACCCGTTGGCCTTGGGAATGGCGATGTAATCCTTGAAGCGGCCCGGAATCGGCTTGTACAGGCTGTGCACCGCGCCCAGGACGCGGTAGCAGGTGTCGACCTTGTCGACGATAAGGCGGAAGGCATAGACGTCCATGATTTCATTGAACGACTTACGCTTGCCCCTCATCTTCTGGTAGATGCTGTAAAGGTGCTTTTCGCGACCGATCACCTCGCCCGGAAGCCCTTCACGCTGCAGACAGCTGGTCAGTGACTCCTGGATCTTGCTGACGATCTCGCGACGATTGCCCCGGGCTGCCTTGACTGCACGCCGGATACGCTCGGCGCGCATGGGATGCATGGCCCGAAAACCCAGATCCTCGAACTCGGCATACATGTTGTGCATGCCCAGCCGGTTGGCGATCGGTGCATAAATTTCCAGGGTTTCCTTGGCGATGCGGCGGCTCTTGTCCGGCGGCATGGCATCAAGGGTGCGCATGTTATGCAGCCGGTCGGCCAGCTTGACCAGAATGACGCGAATGTCACGCGCCATGGCCATGGCCATTTTCTGGAAGTTTTCCGCCTGAGCCTCGGCCTTGGTCTCGAATTGCATCTGGGTCAGTTTGCTGACCCCGTCCACCAGCTCGGCCACAGTTTCGCCGAACTGCGCCATGAGCGCCTCTTTGGCAATGCCGGTATCCTCGATGACGTCGTGCAGCATGGCGGCCATCAGGCTCTGATGGTCCATGTGCATATCGGCCAGGATATTGGCGACCGCAAGCGGGTGGGTCACGTAGGGCTCGCCGCTGCGGCGGCGCTGCCCATCGTGAGCTTGCTCGGCGTAGTAATAGGCGCGGCGGACCAGGTTGACCTGATCAGGGCCCAAATAGGACGCGAGCCGTTCGGAGAACGTGTCTATGGCTGGCATGGATGGCTTATCTCCTGCCGGCCCACGTGACGGCTCGTCGGTCCGGCATCTTACAGCGCCTCGCTATCGGCCTCGTTGTTTTCTTCGAAAGCAGCGAACAGCGGCTCTTCTTCAACGATATCTTCCTGACGAACCACTTCGTCATCGACCAGGCCTTCAGCGATTTCACGCAGGGCCACTACGGTCGGCTTGTCATTATCCCACGGTACTTTGGGCTCTTTGCCGCCGGTTGCGAGCTGACGCGAGCGCTTGGTGGCGAGCATGACCAGTTCGAAACGGTTATCGACGTTATCCAGGCAGTCTTCAACGGTGACGCGGGCCATGGTGTTCCTCGGTGGTAATGTGATCCCGAAGCGGGAGGACTGTGTAGTCTAAAAAATCGGCAGTGCTAAGGGAAGTGCCGTTTGGCTCATGACCGCTGGATCAGGAGCTTTTCGAGCAATTCGTTGTGTCGGCGTTGCTGGCGGTCCAGACGCAGTTGCCTGGCTCGGAAGACGGACTTCAGATCTTCCAGTGCCGAGGCGAAGTCATCATTGATGATCAGGTAGTCATATTCGACATAGTGGCTCATCTCGCTGACCGCTTCGTGCATGCGTCGCTCGATCACCTCATGGCTATCCTGCCCGCGGTTGTTCAGTCGCTGGCGCAGGGCTTCCTGGCTGGGCGGCAGGATAAAGATGGACTGGGCATGAGGCATCTTGCGACGCACCTGTTGGGCACCCTGCCAATCGATCTCGAGGATCAGGTCGTGACCTTCGGCGAGGGTCTGCTCCAGCTGGCGCTGGGACGTACCGTAGTAGTTGCCGAACACTTCGGCATGCTCCAGGAAGTCACCATGCTCCAGCAGGCCCTGAAAGGTCGAGACATCCACGAAGTGATAGTTGACCCCGTCGACCTCGCCCGGGCGCATGGCGCGCGTGGTGTGGGAGACGGATACACGGACTTCAGGCAGGGCATCGAGCAGGGCCTTGACCAGGCTGGTCTTGCCTGCACCCGAAGGCGCCGAAACGATGTAAAGGGTGCCAGGGAGGGCTGTCATAGTGAATGGCCTATTCGATGTTCTGCACTTGTTCGCGCATTTGTTCTATCAATACTTTGAGATTGACCGCCGCCTGGGTGGAGCGCGGGTCAAAGGCTTTTGAGCCTAGGGTGTTGGCTTCGCGGTTGAGTTCCTGCATGAGGAAGTCCAGGCGACGGCCGGCGGCGCCTCCAGCCTTGAGCACACGGCTCACCTCGCCTACATGCGTCGTCAGACGGTCCAGCTCTTCTGCCACGTCGCTTTTCTGGGCCAGCATGACCAGCTCCTGTTCGAGCCGCTGTGGATCGGCCTCAAGGCTTAGCTCGGCAAAGCGGTCGAGAATCTTCTGGCGCTGGGCGGCGAGCATCTCGGGAATCAGCTCACGAAGCGCGGCCACTTCGACCAGAATGGCCTGCAGGCGCTCCTCGATCAGGCGGGCCAGCTCCGCTCCCTCACGGTTGCGGCCGGCCTTGAGTTCATCCAGTGCGGCTGCAAACAGGGCTTTTGCCTCGGCATTCAGGGCCTGTGGATCGGCGCTCTGGGAGATCAGCACACCCGGCCAGCTCAGGACGGTCATCGGATCGATCAGGGCGGGCTGTTGGATCATCGACGACAGGCGTTCGGCTGCTGCAATCAGCTGACCGGCGCGCTGTTCATCAATCTGTAGGCTGGGTGCGGCATTCTCTTCGCTGAAACGCAGGGTGCATTCCACCTTGCCACGTGACAGGCCCTGGCGCAGTGCCTCGCGGACACTGCCTTCAAGATCACGAAACGCTTCAGGCAAACGCAGGTGCGGCTCCAGATAGCGATGATTGACCGAGCGCAACTCCCAGCTCAGCGTACCGTACACACCCGCGCGTTCAACGCGGGCGAAGGCCGTCATGCTATGCACCATGGAATGTCCTCGCTTAAGCAGTGCGGGAATACCCGGCAACGATCACGAAAGCGTTTTCGCTGCAGAGCGGTCCGCAAAAAAGAGGTAAGTCTACCCCAGCCTGACGGTGGGCCCAACGTAGTGATGTCGCATGATCCTCTATGGGGCCTATAATGACGACCAGTTTTCTCCTGCAACAGGTATCCCTACATGAATCGTCCGAGTGGTCGCGCTGCCGACCAGTTACGCGAGATCCGCATCACCCGTCACTACACCAAGCATGCCGAAGGTTCGGTTCTGGTGGAGTTCGGTGACACCAAAGTGATCTGCACGGTCAGCGTCGAGGCCGGAGTGCCACGCTTCCTGAAGGGCAAGGGTCAAGGTTGGCTGACGGCCGAATACGGCATGCTGCCACGTGCGACCGGCGAACGTACCCAGCGTGAAGCCTCCCGTGGCAAGCAGGGTGGCCGTACCCTGGAAATCCAGCGCCTGATTGGTCGCTCGCTGCGTGCGGCGGTAGATCTGACCAAGCTGGGCGAGAACACCCTGTACATCGACTGCGACGTGATCCAGGCCGATGGCGGTACCCGTACGGCCTCTGTGACCGGAGCCTGTGTGGCGCTGGTCGATGCGCTGGCGGCGCTCAAGAAGCGTAGCGGGCTCAAGGGCAACCCGCTCAAGCAGATGGTTGCAGCCGTCTCTGTGGGTATCTATCAGGGCGCACCGGTACTGGATCTGGACTATCTTGAAGATTCCACTGCCGAGACCGATCTGAATGTGATCATGACCGATGCTGGCGGCTTCATCGAAGTCCAGGGCACGGCGGAAGGTGCACCCTTCCAGCCTGAAGAGTTCAACGCCATGCTGGCGCTGGCTCAGAAAGGCATCAAGGATCTGTTCGAGATACAAAAGGCCGCCTTGGCCGAATGACCTGACGAGGGCGTATGAACGAACTACAGCAAGTCCCCAGTGCAGATGCACGCCGTTGGGCCATGCTCTGCCATTATTCGGCGTTTCTGTGGTTCGTGGCGCCCATGATCGGCAATGTCATCGGACCGCTCGTCGTCTGGCAGTTCAAGCGGGAGGCTGATCCATTCATTGATGATCAGGGCAAGGAAGCACTCAACTTCCAGCTCACCATCACGGTGGCCACCCTGCTCTGCTGGCTGCTCGCCTGGGTACTGATCGGGTTTCCCCTGATGGTTCTCGTAGGCGTGTGGGCCTTTGTGCTGACCGTTATCGCGGGCCTCAAGGCCAACAAGGGCCGCCCTTACCGGTATCCCTTCTGCTGGCGACCGGTGGACTGAGCGTCAGACAATAAAAAACCGGCCCTGGGCCGGTTTTTTATTTATTACCAACAACTCTCAGATGCTGAGCGCCCAATCGTAATCGATCATCAGCGGAGCATGCTGTGAGAAGCGTGGCTGCCGAGGCAGACGTGCCGAACGCACGAAACGGCGCAGACCCGGTGTCAGGATCTGATAGTCGAAGCGCCAGCCAAGGTTCAGGTGCTCGGCCTGCTCACTGTCCGGCCACCAGCTGAACTGGTCGCCATCACGGCTGATCTCGCGCAGGGCATCCACATAGCCCATATTGCCGATCACTTCGTCCATCCAGGCCCGCTCAGGTGCCAGGAAGCCCGGCATCTGCTGGCATTCGCGCCAGTTCTTCACATCGATCTTCTGATGTGCGACGTAGAGCGAACCGCAATAGATGTATTCGCGGCGCTTGCGGCGCTGCTTGTTCAGGTAATTGGTGAAGTCGTCCATGAACTTGAACTTGTGGTTCAGTTCATCATCACCGCCCATGCCGCAAGGCAAAAGCAGTGTGGCGATACTCACCTTGTCAAAATCAGCTTGCAGGTAGCGTCCGTAACGATCTGCAGTCTCAAAACCCAGGCCGCTGATGACCGCTTTGGGCTGGAGCTTGCTATACAGCGCAACACCGCCCTGGCTGGGTACCTCGGCGTCGCAGGCATAGAGGAAGTAGCCATCCAGTTGGTAGGCAGGATCTTCCAGATCGAAGGCGGAGGCGCGGGTGTCCTGCAAGCAGATCACGTCGGCATTCTGGCCTTGAAGCCAATTGAGCAACCCTCGCTCAACGGCAGCCTGAATACCATTCACGTTCATACTAATGATCCGCATAAATGGCCCCCAAAAAATCGTGGATGTATGATACCCGAGCTCAAACGCTTTAGCTAAATTCATGCCGCCCGGGATTTTCGTAATGCAGGCGTATCAACGCAATTTCATTCGTTTTGCTATCGAGCGCGGAGTTCTGCGCTTCGGTGAATTCACATTGAAGTCCGGACGTGTTAGTCCGTATTTCTTTAATGCCGGTTTGTTCAACAGCGGAAACGCCCTGGCTCAGCTAGGACGTTTCTACGCCGCTGCGGTCACAGACTCAGGCCTTAATTTCGACGTATTGTTCGGTCCGGCCTATAAAGGGATTCCGCTGGCTGCCGCTACAGCCGTTGCGCTGGCCGAAGAACATGGTCGTGACCTGCCTTGGTGCTTCAACCGAAAAGAGGCCAAGGATCACGGTGAAGGCGGCATGTTGGTGGGGGCTCCGCTGGCGGGTCGCGTCCTGATTATCGACGATGTCATCACGGCCGGTACTGCGATCCGCGAGGTCATGCAGATCATCCAGGCACAAGGTGCTACGCCTGCTGGCGTATTGATTGCATTGAATCGTCAGGAGCGTGGTAAAGGCGAGTTGTCGGCCATTCAAGAGGTCGAGCGGGACTTTGGAATGCCGGTCGTCAGTATCGTGGCCCTGGATCAGGTACTGGAGTATCTGGCCGGTGACACTGAGCTGAAGCAGCATCTGCCGGCTGTTGAAGCCTACCGCGCGAATTACGGTATCTGAACTGACGCATGAGGCGAGATGGCGGTGGCGAGAAGAAAAAAGGCGGTGCTTGGGAGCGCCCTGATTTTACTGACAAGTAGTGTTCTGGCTGCTGAGTCCACCCCCATCCAGCTGTATCGCTATGTGGATCGCAACGGTGTGACCGTGATCGATCGGCAGGGCGTGCCGGCCGAATATGCAGGCAAGGGATACGATATTCTCAATGAGCAGGGGCGCGTCATGAAGGTCGTGCCCCCTGCCCCGCCTGCTGAAGAAATTCTCCGACGGGCGGCAGCCAAGCAGCAGGCCCAGGCGGACGCAAATCTCCTCAGGCTCTACAGCAGTGTGGCGGATGTCGACCGTGCCAAGGTGCGTAAATTGAACGAGCTGGACGGCTTGGCGGCCGTCAAGCGCGGGAATCTTCAGGCGCTCAACCAGCAGCGCGACACGCTCATGAGCCAGGCGGCCAGTTATCAGCGTGGTGGTCAGGCTGTGCCGGACGATCTGCTTCAGCGGATCGAGGCGCTCAAGGGTGAAGAACATCGCCTGCAGAGTGAGCTGGACCGTTATATCAAGGACCGCCAGACGGCAGAAGCCAACTTCAATGCGGATCGTGCACGGATCGTACAGTTGCTGGGTGAGTAAGCGATTCCACTGAAAACGGGGCCTGAGCCCCGTTTTTAGGCTTACAGCTGCTGATTGGTAATCAATGTGCCCACACCGATATCGGTGAAGATCTCCAGCAGTACAGCATTAGGGACGCGGCCATCAATAATATGGGCGCTTTGTACTCCACCCTGTACCGCTTCGAGGGCACAGCGAATCTTGGGCAGCATGCCCCCGTAAATGGTGCCGTCGGCAATCAGGCCGTTTACCTGCTCAGTGGTCAATCCGGTCAGAACCTGCCCTTCTTTGTCCATCAAACCGGCGATATTTGTGAGAAGCATCAACTTTTCAGCCTTGAGGGCTTCGGCTACCTTCCCTGCCACCAGGTCCGCGTTGATGTTGTAGGATTCCCCGTTTGCGCCCACGCCAATGGGTGCAATGACGGGAATGAAATCGCCCGATACCAGCATGTTCAGAAGTTCGGTATTTACACCGCTGACCTCCCCGACCTGACCGATATCGATGATTTCCGGCTTGGTCATTTCCGGTGTCTGACGGCTAACAGTGAGCTTGGTCGCTCGAATCAGGTTGGCGTCCTTGCCGGTCAAGCCAATGGCACGACCGCCATGACGGTTGATCAGGTTGACGATGTCCTTGTTCACCTGACCGCCCAGCACCATTTCCACGACGTCCATGGTCTGGCTGTCGGTGACGCGCATGCCGTCGATGAAATTACTTTCGATGCTCAGGCGCTTGAGCAGATCACCGATCTGGGGGCCGCCACCATGCACCACAACCGGGTTGATCCCCACGGCCTTCATCAACACGATGTCTCGGGCGAAGCCGGCCTTGAGCTCATCGCTTTCCATGGCGTTGCCGCCGTACTTGATTACCAGCGTCTTGCCGACGAAACGGCGAATATAGGGCAGCGCTTCGGAAAGCACTTGGGCGACATGCGAGGCATCATCGCGGCTCAGGGTCATGGCGTACTCCTCAGGTCGATAAAAATAAAGGGCGCCTGGGCGCCCTTTATTCTGCGGTTCGAATGTTAGAACGGCAGGTTCAGGTCAGGCTGAACGGCAAGCAGCTGCTTGCGGAAGACATCCTTGATACGGTCCAGCTCTTCTTGGGTTTCAGCCTCGAAGCGCAGCACCAGTACCGGCGTGGTGTTGGACGCACGGACCAGACCCCAGCCTTCTTGATAGTCGACACGCACGCCGTCCAATGTGGTGATCTGTGCGTCACCCCACTTGGCATCGCGCTGCAGGGCATCGATGATGCCGAACTTGCCTTCTTCGGTCACCTGGATATTGATCTCGGGTGTAGAGATATCCACCGGGAATGTATCAAATACTTGCTGGGCGGTGCCCTTCTCCTGGCTCAGGATCTCGAGCAGACGCACGGCGCTGTAGATGCCATCGTCAAAGCCATACCAGCGCTCTTTGAAGAACACGTGACCGCTCATCTCGCCCGCCAGCAGCGCGCCGGTTTCCTTCATCTTCTTCTTGATGAGGGAGTGACCGGTCTTCCACATGATCGGACGACCGCCGTAGCCGGCGATGAGGTTATTCAGGCGGCGGGTGCACTTGACGTCAAAGATGATATCGGCACCCGGGTTGCGGGATACCACATCCTTGGCGAACAGCATCAGCAGCTGGTCGGGATAAATGATGTTGCCTTCGTTGGTCACGACGCCTACGCGGTCGCCGTCGCCATCAAAGGCCAGACCCAGGTCGGCGCCGGTTTCCTTGACCTTGGCGATCAGGTCTTCCAGGTTCTCGGGCTTGCCCGGATCCGGATGGTGGTTCGGGAAGTTGCCGTCAACGTCGCAGAACAGCGGAATAACGGTGCAGCCCAGGGCTTCGATCAGCTGGGGTGCAACCACACCGGCCACACCGTTGCCGCAGTCGACCACGACTTTCAGCTTCTTGGCCAGGACGATGTCGTTCTTGATCTGGTCGAAATAGCGATCCAGTACGTTGATCTTTTCAACGGTACCCTGACCGGTTGCAACGTCGCCGGTCTCGATGCGCTCGCGCAGGCGCTGAATGCTTTCGTTGGCCAGGGTCTCGCCGGCGATCACGATCTTGAAGCCGTTGTAATCCGGCGGGTTGTGGCTACCTGTGAGCATCACACCGGACTTGCCAGCCAGAACGTTGGCTGCGTAGTACAGAACGGGTGTGGGCACCATGCCGATGTCGCTGACGGTTGCGCCGGTATCAGCGATCCCCTTGATCAGCTGCTCGACCAGTTCCGGGCCGGACAGACGGCCATCACGGCCTACGGCCACGTTGGGCTCGTTACGGGCCAGACTTTCGGAGCCGATGGCGCGACCGATCCAGTACGCGGTTTCCGGCGTCAGGGAGTCGCCCACTACGCCACGGATGTCGTAGGCGCGGAAAATGCTGGTATTGAGTTTCGGGGCTTGAACGGTGTTGCTCATTAGGGGTTTCTCCAATCCCAGGAGATCCTGGTCTTCGTCGAGGATATCGATATCAAGTATGTCGTCACTGCTTGGAAACATCGGGTCTGTATACGACGCGCTGCCTTGCTTGGCCAATGCCGTTACGGTCGCCTCTACAGGCGCCGTGACCGAAGCGGCTGCTTCGGTGGATTTCGGCGGTGGCCCGACCAGTGCCTGTGTCAGGGGTTCGAGTTGTGAGAACCGCAAAACAGGCCGTTGGGCCACAAGACCGCTAACAAGTTCCTGATGAAAACGGGAGAGACTGCACACATCGTCAACGAGACGCCGTTGCAGGATCCTGCGGAGCAGCAAAAGCCCGGCCCCGGCCCCGGCCAGCGACAGGATGAGCGCCGCTGGCAGCGTCCATAGCGGCCAGCCGGCACTGAACGAGGTGGCCGGTATTACTTCCAGCGTCCAGAGAGGGTTATTGGTCTTGAAGGTATGCGTATCGGCAGTAACCGGTATGCCGCCCTCTGCCAACCGTTGAGGCGCAGCCTGGTTGAAGCGCTGGGTCAGCTGCCAGTGGCCCGCCTCGATGGGCATGCCTGTCAGGCCGCTTAGCAGGACGCGCAGGTCCTGTACCAGCAGGACGGTGCCAACGACCCGGCTGTCGCTTGCAGTAACGGGGGCTGCGGTATAAACCAGCCATTTCTGGCCGACCCGGTAGGCTTCTGATCCGGCAGGCTGCCCTGAGCTGACACGACGTGCCAGATCCAGAGCGGCGAAGTTCAAGGGCCCCGGCCTTGTCTCGTTGGGCTGGCTGCTGTTCTGACGAACCAGATGGGCATCGATCAGGCCGCCGTGCTGAAGAATCTGCTCAGCTGATGAGCGCAAGTCCTCGTTGGACTGGGTCAGTGCCTGGACCACCATGGGCTCGGCAGCAGTCATGCGGGCGCGATTTTCCAGCTGGCTCAGCGCCTGGCTCACAGCGGCGGCCTGCCCTTGTCCCCAGGCCTGGGTCAATTGTGTCTGGGAGTCCCGCTGCAGCGGCTCGATGGCGAGACCCCACAGCAGGCCCAGTCCCAGGAGGGAGCCCGCGAGGGCGGGTAGAAGACCGGGTAGCAGAGAGACGTTCTTGTTCTTTTTTTGAGCGGGGCCTTTGGGCGTGGCCTTGCGCTTGGTGTTTTTCAATGCAGCACCTCGTTTCTGTCCCTGGGAGGCAGGCTCGGCGGTCAGCGGGTACCGGAGTGTCCGAAACCACCTGCGCCTCGCTCGGTTTGCTCGAACTCGTCCACCAGTTTGAAATGCGCCTGAACGACCGGTACCAGCATGAGCTGGGCGATGCGTTCACCCACAGTAATGGTGAAAGTGGTTTGACCACGGTTCCAGCATGAGACCATCAGTTCGCCCTGATAGTCCGAGTCGATCAGACCAACCAGATTGCCCAGCACGATGCCGTGCTTATGGCCTAGGCCCGAGCGCGGCAGAACAAGCGCCGCCAGGCCCGGATCGGCAATGTAAATGGACAGGCCGGTTGGAATCAGAACCGTCTGGCCCGGCTCCAGAGTTATGTCGTCCTTGAGCATGGCGCGCAGATCGAGCCCGGCAGAGCCGGACGTTGCGTAGGCTGGCAACGGAAAATCAGTACCGAGGCGGGGATCGAGAATCTTGGCTTGAAGGTTATGCATGAGTCTGGGTTTGTCTGAGTCGGTTGGCGATAAAGTCGATCAGCTGACGGGCGATCTTGCCCTTGCTGGTCTGGGCGAAGCGGGTTTCGTGCAGGTCGCGGTCAATGACGCTGACGGCATTGTCTTCGCTGTTGAAGCCAATGGCAGGGTTGGCTACGTCGTTGGCGACGATAAGGTCGAGATTCTTGTCCACCAGCTTGCGCGAGGCGTAATCGAGCAGGTGCTCCGTCTCGGCGGCAAAACCTACGCTGAACGGCCGATCCGGGCGGCGCGCCAGGGTGGCCAGGATATCTGGGTTGCGCACCATCTGAAGCAGCATGCCCTCGCCGCTGGCGGGATCTTTCTTGAGCTTGTGTGGCGCGACGACTTCTGGGCGGAAGTCAGCCACGGCGGCTGCGGCGATCAACACATCACATGGCATGGCCGCCTCACAGGCGGCCAGCATGTCGCGGGCACTGATGACATCCACGCGGCTGACGCGATCAGGCGTCGGCAGGTGGACGGGGCCCGTCACCAGGGTGACGCGAGCCCCTGCTTCCACGGCTGCCTCGGCCAGGGCAAAGCCCATTTTCCCAGAGCTGTGATTGGTGATGTAGCGCACCGGGTCGATGTTTTCCTGCGTGGGGCCTGCAGTGATCAGCATGTGCTGACCCGTCAGGCTCTGTCGGGCGAAACAGTCAGCGGCAAGTTGCGCAAGATCATCCGGTTCGAGCATGCGACCCATGCCCACATCTCCGCAGGCCTGGCTGCCTGAGGCGGGGCCGAAGAGCTTGAAGCCACGGCTTTTCAGCAGTTCGGTGTTGGCCAGGGTCGCCGGGTCCCGCCACATGGCCTGGTTCATGGCTGGAGCCAGCGCCACGGGTGCATCGGTCGCCAGCACGACTGTGGTCAACAGGTCATTGGCGATGCCCTGGCTCAGGCGGGCCATCAGATCGGCTGTAGCCGGCGCGATCAGGACGAGGTCCGCCCAGCGGGCCAGCTCGATATGCCCCATCGCCGCTTCGGCTGCCGGATCGAGCAGATCAAGATGCACCGGGTGGCCCGATAGGGCCTGAAGGGTCAGGGGAGTGATGAATTCACGGCCGCCCTGAGTCATGACGACCCGGACTTCCGCGCCACAGGTGCGCAAACGACGCACCAGCTCGGCACTCTTGTATGCGGCGATTCCGCCGCCGACGCCAAGCACGATGCGTTTACGATAAAGCCGTTGCATGAGCCTGCCTTATGTTGAGCCTGACTGGCCCGGAGGCCGGTTACAGGAGCTTTTTATGACGGAGATCGCGTCTGCACGAACGGCGGTCGATAAGCCGTTCGCCAGGCAAAAAGTGCGGCTAAGATAGCACAGCGCCCGCCATGGAGTAGCGGGCCGATATCGACAAGGAGCGTTCGATGAGTATTCGTGACTGGCCTGCCAACGAGCGGCCCCGTGAGAAGTTGCTGGAACAGGGCGCGGTTGCCCTGACCGATGCCGAGCTGCTGGCTATCTTTCTGCGTACCGGTGTGACCGGAAAGAGCGCGGTAGACCTGGCGCGCCACCTGTTGCAGGAATTCGGCAGCCTGCGGGCGCTTCTGGAGGCTGATCTGGCCTCGTTCAGCGCGCATCTAGGGCTTGGGCCGGCCAAGTTCACCCAGCTGCAGGCCGTTCTGGAAATGGGCCGCCGCCACTTGGCAGAGCGTCTGCGGCGTGATTCCGCGCTAGAAAGTCCGCAAGCTGTCAAGGACTACCTGAAGGCCCGCCTGCGTCATGAGCCCCATGAGATCTTCGGCTGCCTGTTCCTGGATGCCAAACACCGTGTTCTGGCGTTCGAAGCGCTGTTTCACGGCACCATCGATGGTGCTAGCGTCTATCCACGGCAGGTCGTCAAGCGCGCCCTGGCTCATAACGCAGCGGCCCTGATCCTCACCCATAATCACCCTTCCGGCATCGCAGAGCCCAGCCAGTCGGATCGCATTCTCACCCAGCGGCTCAAGGAAGCGCTTTCGCTGATCGATGTGCGGGTGCTCGATCACTTCATCGTGGGCGAAGGCGAGCCATTGTCCATGGCTGAATATGGTTGGCTGTAAGAGCAGTCGGGCGACAGGCCATTGCGCAAGCCTGCCGCCCTCGCCTCATCGATTGACGCTGACCTTGGAGAAGTCCTGGCGACCGAAGGGGTTGGCCTGATAACCCTCTACACCCTGGCGGGTCAGAACCGAGACGGTGGGATGAGCCAGCGGTAGCCACAAGGCCTGATCGTGAATGATCTGCTGAGCCGTATGATAACGCTTGATGCGTTCCGCCTGATTGGACACCGCCTTGCCCTCGCGTATGGCTGTATCGAGCGTCTGATTGCAATAACGGGCGAAGTTAAGGCCGGATTTGACCGAAGCACAGGAGAACTGCGGTGTCAGATAGTTATCCGGGTCGCCGTTATCGCCTGCCCAACCCATGAACAGGAGGTCGTGCTCGCCATTCTTGGCGCGGCGGATCAGCTCACCCCATTCAATCACGCGGATGTCTGCTTTGACGCCAATCTTGGCCAGGTCCGCCTGCAGCATCTGGGCGCCCAGGCTGGGATTGGGGTTCAACAGACTGCCGCTGGGGCGCGTCCAGATGGTGGTGCTGAAACCCTCTTTCTGCCCTGCATCGGCCAGTAGCGACTTGGCTTTTTCCGGATCGTAGGCATACGGCGTGATGTCCTTGGCATAGCCCCAGGTAGTGGGGGGGTAGATACCGTCAGCCGGGGTTGCGCTGTTTTCAAATACAGCCTTCACATAGTTCTTCTTGTCGAACGCCAGGTTGATGGCCTGCCGGACCTTGGGATTATCAAGGGGAGCATGCTGGGTATTGATCCCTACGAAGGCGGTCATGAATGCCGGCGTCTGAACAACCTTCAGGGTCGAATCTTTCTGAGCATCGGTGACATCCTGCGGTTTGGGCGAGAGTGCAACCTGACACTCGCCACGCTTGAGACGCTGCATGCGCACAGCGGCATCGGGCGTGATGGCATAGATCAGGTTATCGACCTTGGGCTTGCCGCCAAAATAATTGGCATTGGCCTCATAACGGATGGCTGCATCTTTCTGAAAGCGGTGAAACACAAACGGGCCGGTGCCGATGGGCTCGCTGTTGAGCTGTTCGGGCTTGCCTGCCTTGAGCAGCTGATCGGCGTACTCGGCGGAATAGATCGAGGCGAACCCCATGCTCAGCGTGGGCAGGAATGTCGCATCCGGACGGTTCAGGACGATACGCACCTGATGGTCGCCAACCTTTTCCACTGACTTGATCAGGTCAGGCCACTGCATGGATTGCGCGTGGGGATAGCCACCCTTGGCGACCCCATGCCAGGGATGCTTGGAGTCGAGCATACGCTCGAAGCTGAACACCACATCGTCCGCATTGAGGTCCCGACTGGGCTTGAAGTAGTCGGTCTGGTGAAATTTCACATCCGGGCGCAGCGTGAAATCATAGGTCAGACCGTCCTGGGAGACCTGCCACCGCTCAGCAAGGCTCGGGACCAGCTCTCCGCGCGTCGGATTGAACTCCACCAGTCGGTTCATCAACACATCTGCTGAAGCATTCGTCGTGGTCAGCGAGTTATACTGCACCACATCAAAGCCGTCAGGGCTTGCTTCGGTACAGACGCTCAATGTGGCGGCCTGGGCCAGCAGCGGCGCGAACAGCAGTGGCAAAGCGGCAAAGCGCATGGGGTGCTCCTTCTGAATAGGTAGGTGGCCGTCCATGGAGCTCATGGTGCCAAGGGTCTACGCTAGACCACTGCACCGTTCATCTCAATTCAATTTCACGACGAATGGTCGAATTGTTTTGGGAAGTCCGTCTGCAACGCAGTATCCATGCGGGTCTCACCTGGTCGGCCCAATAGGTTATGTCCTTGATACATCAAGGCTCTTCTGGTATAAAACAGCGCTCTTTTTTCGGGGCATGGCTCTGTGAGTGTTGCAGAAAAGCCGACACCGCCCCGACTAAACGGAATTTTCAAACGATTCAAGCGGCCAACCCATGCCGGGTTTGGCATGTGGTTTATGAGGGCTGAGGCATGTCTAGAGTCTGTCAAGTGACCGGTAAGGGTCCGGTTACTGGGAACAATGTTTCCCACGCTAACAACAAAACCCGTCGTCGTTTCCTGCCGAATCTGCACTACCATCGTTTCTGGGTTGAGTCCGAGAAGCGTTTCGTGCGTCTGCGCGTTTCTGCCAAGGGCATGCGTATCATCGACAAGCGCGGTATTGATACCGTACTGTCCGAGCTGCGCACTCGCGGCGAAAAATTCTAAGGAGCTTCATCATGCGTGAATTGATCCGTTTGGTGTCCAGTGCCGGTACCGGTCACTTCTACACCACCGACAAGAACAAGCGCACCAAGCCCGAAAAGATCGAAATCAAAAAGTTCGATCCGGTTGTGCGTAAGCACGTGATGTACAAGGAAGCCAAGATCAAGTAATTGATCCTGTCTTTCGTGACCGCTTCGGCGGAATCACGGCACACAAAAAACCCAGCCTAACCGCTGGGTTTTTTGCTTTCTGATATCGAAAAATGGTGTGCTGAAGCCTTAGCCCTTGGGCTTGTAGGCGCAATAGCCCGGACGCGGCCCAATCTGCGGGTGGTTGCGGCACGTATCGGGGCGCTTGTCGTAGATGGTGCACAGGCGGCTCTTGCGATCCAGATAAAGGCAGTCGTTATTGGCCAGGCGGGTCAGGGTAAAGACGCCGCTTTTCTGGTTGAAGCGTTCGACAATGCCTTCCTTCATGAGGCGCTTGGCGACATTCTTGGGCGGCTCGCCCGCTTCGAACTCATCCACTACACCAATCCGGATCAGGTCCTTGATGCGGACCTCTACGGGAAGCGTGCAGCAGGTAGCCATGCAATCACGGCACAGCCCTTTGTAGTATTTGGCCCAGGTATCAAGACGGTCAAGTTCGGCCGCGGCGACCAGTTGCGGTTTTTTCATGGATCAATCAGCAGGAGAAGCGGGGCGCGGATCATACCGGGCCTGACGAGCGTTTGCTCGCCGATTGATCAATCACATACGGCGATCCGTCGCTTTTATCGCAGGGTGCGTATCCTGCCTGCGCAGCGTTAAGCGGCAGGCAGGGTAGGCAGCATCAGTGTCGGCGTCCTTTTACCAGCGCACCAATGACGAGACCGCCCAGGACAGCCAGGGCTGTGCTGGCAATCGGATGCTGAGAGGCTTGGGTGTACAGGCTGTGCTGCATCTTGGGACCGGGATTGCGGCCACTGACCTGACCGTAATTGCCTGGGGTGTAATCGGCCGAATACATCTCGCCCTCACGGTTATTGTCGGGGCGTCCGCTGGGAATGGCATTAGCCAGGAGCTTCTCGCTGATGAGGTCATACAGCTGCGGGAAGTTTTGAGCGATCTTGGTCATGGTCTTGGCGGGGCTGCCAACAAACACATCGCGTTGCGGGTGGACGGCTGCCTTCAGGATGGCTCTGGCGACGGTTTCCGGGGTATAGATGGGTGGGGGAAGCACAGGCGCACTGGACAGGTAGTTCTTGGCGTGGTCGTTGAACAGCGTGTCGATGGAGGCTGGACGGACCAGCGTCACCGATACAGGTGCCTTCTCCTTGCGCAGTTCGACCCGCAATACATCCGTCATCGCCTTGATAGCGTGTTTGCTGGCGCTGTACATGGAGTGGTAGGGAAGCGGTGCGGCGGACTCGAGGCTACCGATGTTAATGATCGAACCGCCACGCTCACGCAGGTGGGCCGCCGCGATTTTTGAGCCATATACGGTACCCCAGAAATTGGTCTCGAACAGTTGGCGGCAGTCCTCGTCGCTGACTTCCTCAACCGTGCCCCAGACGGAGGTCGCCGCGTTGTTGATCCATGTATCGAAGCCACCAAAGCGCTCCAGTGCCTTATCGGCCACCTTCTGCAGCTCGTCACGCTGGCCAACATCGGCAACAACCGTCACTACCGTATCGCCGCCTCCAAGGCTGCGCTCGATCTCCTGCAGCGCTTCTTCATTGCGTGCCGTCAGAACCAGACGGGCACCCTGCTGCGCAGCCATTCGGGCCGTCGCAAGACCGATACCACTGGAGGCACCGGTAATAACGATCACTTGCTCGTTGAGCGGTTTAAGCCTGACGTTCATGTGTCCTCCTTTCTGTGAGGAAAAGAAACCGAGCACAGTCGCTGGCTGTGTCGGGTATTCACATCAGTAGAAGGTCAGGCATTCAGCGAGGTTCCTTGTTTCCGGGAACCGACTGTCGATCAATCGTGAAGGATCGCAACCGTTTATGGCAAAAAACGGCTGTTTTCGTGCTAACGGCTTCGCGCGTTGCTGTCGAGGCCAGGATTACTCGACGAACGTGACCTGTCCGCCTTCCAGCGATTTCACCCGAGCCAGGGACTCGACACGGTACCCTTGTTTCTCAAGCTCCTGACGGCCGACCTGGAAGGACTTCTCGATCACGATGCCTAGTCCGGCGATGCTGGCGCCAGCCTGCTGGATGATGGAGATCAGTGCCTGGGCCGCCTTACCGTTGGCCAGGAAGTCATCAATGATCAGGACGTGGTCGTCGCTGGACAGATGCGTCATGGAGATCGCGATGGTGCTCTCGACACGCTTGGTGAACGAGTAGACCGTGGAGGTCAGCAGGTTGTCGGTAAGCGTCAGGGACTGATGCTTGCGAGCGAAAATCACCGGCACATCCATCTTCAGACCAGTCATGATGGCGGGCGCGATGCCAGAGGCCTCGATCGTAACGATCTTGGTCACGCCTGCATCGGCGAACCGGCGGGCAAACTCGTCGCCAATTTCACCCATCAGGCTCGGATCGATCTGATGGTTTAGAAAGGCATCGACTTTCAGTACTTGGTCGGAAAGAACTTGGCCTTCAGCCTGGATCTTGCTTTTAAGGGTGTCCACACAGGTGTCCTTCAAAGGCGATCAGAGACGGTAAAAAAATACTGTCAACGCCTTGGTAAGAGGCGCTGCTGATCGAAATCGTTTAAGGGGAAAAGACAATTTTGCCGGATATTAAGACGTATCGACATACCACTAATAAAAAACAGCAGTAATTTTGCTTCATCTCATCGTTTTTTGGCGTTATTACGCCTGCAGATCACCTCTGAATTGACTCTGTGCATGGATTGTTTACAGCACACCGCCCATGTTGAAAGCCAGCGTGATACAACCGCTTTATCGAAAAGGCGCGTACCGCTTCGATGGCCTAAAGATTTCTTGCATGACAACACCGGCTTGCTCACTCTTTAGCGATTACACCCATTTCCTGGAAGCGCTGTGATCGAGCAAACTCTGGCCGATGTGTTCGGCTATACCTCTTTTCGCCCTGGCCAGGGTCAGGTAGTTCGTACCGTCATGGCTGGCCGTTCGGCTGCTGCTATCTTTCCAACCGGCTCGGGTAAGTCGCTGTGCTATCAATTGCCCGCCTTGCTTCTGCCACACCTCACCCTGGTCATTTCGCCTCTGCTGGCCCTGATGCAGGACCAACTTGCGTTTCTGAAGGCCCGCGGGATCGCTGCTGCCAGTATCGATTCGGCACAGCGCCGTGAAGATATCCAAGCCACCATGGCCAGAGCCCGCTCCGGTGAACTGAAGATTCTGATGATCTCGGTAGAGCGGCTTAAGAATGAACGCTTTCGCCAGTTTATCGCCCAGGTACCTATTTCCCTGTTGGTAATCGACGAAGCCCATTGCCTATCCGAGTGGGGCCATAATTTTCGTCCTGACTACCTTAAGCTCCCTGATTATCAACGTGATTTCAGGATCCCTCAGGTCTTGCTGCTAACTGCGACGGCAACGCCTCGGGTTATTGCAGACATGCAGGCCCGCTTTGGAATCGCTCATGACGATGTGGTGACGACCGGCTTCTATCGCTCCAATCTGGACTTGCAGGTCGAACCTGTCAGCGGGGAAGACAAACGACGTTATTTGCTGGATTGGATTGCGCCGCGGGCCAGTCAATCCGGCATTGTTTATGTCACGCAGCAGAAAACAGCCGAGCAGCTGGCGGATGAGTTGGTACGTGCCGGGATTCGTGCCGGGGCTTACCACGCTGGTCTGCCTCATGAACGGCGCGACAGCATTCAGCAGCAGTTCATGGCCGGCACACTGACCTGCATTGTGGCCACCATCGCCTTTGGCATGGGAATCGACAAGCGCGATATCCGTTACGTAGTGCATTACGACTTGCCCAAATCAATCGAGAGCTATAGCCAGGAAATCGGTCGCGCCGGACGTGACGGTGAGCGCTCCGAGTGCCTGGTACTGGCTAACCGCGATGCCTTGAATGTGCTGGAAAATTTTGTTTATGGTGACACACCGGAGCTGAGTGGTATCCGCAGCGTTCTTAAGGACTTGCAGGCGGCGCCGAAAGGCGAATGGGTATTGCAGTTCAACAGCCTGTCCGATCAAAGTGACATTCGCCTGTTGCCGCTCAAGACCTTGCTCGTACAACTGGAGCTTCAGGGCCTGATTGCACCGCAATACAGTTATTTCGCTGATTATCGTTTCAAATACCTTCGTGAGCCTGAAGCCTTGATTGAACGATTTGAAGGTGAGCGTCGGCAATTTGTTGAGGCTATTGTCGAAACCTCTGTTCGGGCGCGTACCTGGTGCACGGTCAATTTTGATCAGTTGCACCGTGAGTATCGCGCTGAACGTAGCCGGGTAATCACTGCGCTGGAGTGGTTTCACGAGCAAGGCTGGATTGAGCTGGAAAGTAAGCAGATGACTGAGGTGTATCGTCGCTTACAGGCTGCAATCGATGTCGAGACACTAGGCGCTACGTTGCATCGGTACTTCCAGGAAAAAGAGCAGGCCGAGGTTGCGCGAACCCACGCCATGCTTGATCTATTCGCCAGTGACCGTTGCCTGAGCCACCGTCTGGCTGAGTGGTTTGGTGATACGCAGGCGCCTGAGCAATGCGGGCATTGCTCCGTCTGCCGCGGCACGGTGGCAGTTCTTCCAGCCCCGGCCGCCTTACCGCCTTTGGATAGGCAAAACCCTGAAACGCTATGTGGCGCCTTTCGGGAGCACTATATGGCCTCCCGGGGAGACGTACCCAGTGTTGAGTCCATGACACGGTTCCTATGTGGCCTCAACACACCCGCCTTCACTCGACTCAAAGCCAGAAGCTTGCCTGGTTTTGCTGCGCTGGAGGCTTATCCCTATGCGGAAGTAAGAGCCTGGCTGGCCCAGGCCGGCTTTAACGTCAAATGATGACGTGCCCGTGATGAGATCACTGCGTCTGCCCATAACAGACGCAACTGTGCCACGGCTGTCCTGTCATGAGGCTTGAGGGCTCGTTGCCAGGCTAGTCGCGCCCCTCCAGCGGGGTGAGAGTCGATAGGGTGTGCCTGAATCAACGGCTTACGCGGTCCGGCAGCCTATGGGCATTACTCTGTGGTGCAGGGCAGCTTGATTCAGGTGTGATCCATCCTGTTTTGCGCCGCCATAAGGGGTCAGTACTTGCATCGCTGACGAAGGCCGTATAGAACGCAGCTTTTGCTGCTGAATAACCCTCTAATGATCACTTCTGCTGCATCCTTCAGACCTGAGGCCCACGTCCCGCTGGTGTTTCTTCCCGGACTTCTGTGCGATGCCGCCTTGTGGCGTTTGCAAGCCGAAGCGCTGGCCGACGTGGCCGATACGCACATTGCCGACCTGACCCGTGACGGAAGCATTCAAGGCATGGCGAGACGGGTACTGGCCGAGGCACCGGCCCGGTTTGCGCTGGCGGGGTTGTCCATGGGGGGATACGTGGCGTTCGAGATCATGCGACAGGCGCCGGAGCGGGTCATGCGGCTGGCGCTTGTCGACACCATGGCCAGCCTCGATGCCCCTGAGCGTACCCGCCAGCGGGTCGGCATGAAGGCCCTGGCCGAGCGTGGGCGCTTCTTGGGAATCAGCCCTCAGCTGTTGCCAAACCTGATCCATCCAAGCCGGATCGGTACGCCGGTTGCCGATGAGGTGATCGCCATGGGCAAGCGGGTAGGGCGCGATGCGTTTCTACGCCAGCAGCAGGCCATTATCGATCGTCCGGATTCGATTCCGACCCTGGCGAGCATTACTGTGCCGACCCTGATTGTCGTGGGTGAAAACGACAAGCTCACGCCTGTGGCTGAGGCGCAGAAGATGCACGCCGGCATCCCGGGCTCATGCCTGGAAATACTGCCCGAGTGCGGTCATCTGCCGCCGTTGGAGTGGCCGGAGCGAACTACCGAGCTGCTGAGGAGCTGGCTGCACGGCCTGTGAAACTTCCCACCCGGATAGCCCTTCGAATCTGTTATACCTATCGGGGGAATAGCTATGGGTTCCACACGCTCTACCTACAATGCGGTGCTGTTTGCCTTGAGTCTTGCGCCCGCGGTGTCGGCGCTGAGTATGCCCGCCCAGGCGGGCGAGCCGGATCGGTTGTTCTTCAAGGATGACGGACGTATTCCCAACAGCCCATTCCCGGTGTTGGTCTATCGTGCCGTACCGCTTGAGGGTAAGGACAACGCCGCGGCCTTCGAAGCGTTGTTTGCTGCGAACGGCTGGCCACCGCAATGGCGGGCCGGCATCTTCGACTATCACCATTACCACTCGACTGCTCACGAGGTGCTAGGTGTGGCATCCGGGCACGCGCGGATCATTCTGGGAGGCGAGTCCGGCCAGGAGCTAACGGTGGAGGCAGGGGATGTGCTGGTGTTGCCCGCCGGAACCGGGCACTGCCGCATCGAGGAAAGCGATGACTTCGTGGTCGTTGGGGCCTATCCGCGCGGGCAGGAGGACTATGATATCCAGCGTGCTAATGCCGCCACTCATGATGCCTCGGTTACTCGTATCGCCCAGGTGCCTATGCCTGAGGCCGATCCGGTCACAGGCAAGGACGGCGTACTGCTTAAGGCATGGCGTCTACAGCAGTGATCAGAGCAAGGCTTCGACTTGCAGGCAACGAAAACACACTTCATCGCCATGGTGCTGAAGGATGATATGTCCCTCTGTAAGACCAAAATCAGGATTGTGTTTGAACTTACTCTGGCTGATGGCCTCACGCAGGGCAGTATCGTATAGATCGTAGCGTAATACACATCGTCCAGCGAGCCAGTGTTCAACGTGGTTTTCGCGAACGATGAGTTGGCCGCTCATGAATTCGCCGGGCTGAATCGGAGTGGGCTCGGTAGGTGCCAATAGCTGATAAAGCGCGCCATGGGTGGTGAGCGGATTCTGCCCGTCCGGGTGGCTGGCATTGTCCAGGAGCTGCATCTCTGGGCCGCCCTGCCAGGATTCGGGCCAGGATTCGGCAACCCGGTACAGCACCCCGGCATTTCCACCCGCCGCCAGGCTGAATTCAAACGTCAGGGAAAAGTTTCGATACGATTGCCGGGAGATTAGATCGACTCGCGCGGCAGCAGGATCGGCACGCAGGATTCCGTTGTCGTCTTTCCAGCTGCCAAGCGGGAAGTCTTCACCTTGATAAGCCCGCCACTGATGGGCATCGAGTACCTCGATCATGGTGTTGCGCCTCCTGTAAAGCGATACGCCTGACCATAAGACTGGCATCCCGTCTGTCCGGTTCAGAGCCGTAAACCCGATGGGCGTCATCGCAGCGGATTGAACCGGCTTCCTGACAGGGCAGTCCGTTGAAGACACCTCCAACAATGTCGGGGCATCAACATGGCGCATGAATCACCTGTAGTCGTCATCACGGGCGGCACGGCCGGTATCGGTCGCGCAACCGCTCACTATTTTGCTCAAGCGGGTTACAAGGTCGCAGTCATCGCCCGGGGCGAGCAGGGGCTGACTGAGACGGTTGCCGAGCTGGAGGCCTTGGGTGCCAAGGCGTTGGGCTGCAAGGCTGATGTGGCTGATGCCGCCCAGGTCGAGCAGGCCGCGGAGCGTGTGGAAACAGAACTCGGACCGATCAACGTCTGGGTCAATGCCGCCATGACTACGGTTCTTGGGGCTTTTGGCTCGATGACGCCGGAAGAGTACCGCCGCGTGACGGATGTGACCTACCTGGGCTGCACCTACGGCACCATGGCGGCTCTCAAGCGCATGAAGGTGCGGGACCGTGGCACTATCGTGCAGGTCGGCTCGGCGGTGGCGTACCGTTCGATTCCACTGCAATCGGCCTATTGCGGTGCCAAGGCGGCCATTCGTGGATTTACTGATTCCCTGCGCAGTGAGCTGATCCATGACAAGAGCCGTGTCCGGCTTACCATGGTTCACCTGCCAGCCCTCAACACGCCGCAATTCGACTGGGCCCGCAACAAGTTGGGCAAGCGCGGCCAGCCACTGCCTCCCATCTATCAGCCCGAAGTCGCAGCACGGGCCATCTTTGATGCCGCCATGCGTGCGCCCCGCGAGATCTGGCTGGGCAAGACCACAATCCAGGCCATCCTGGGCAATATGGTGGCGCCAGGGCTTCTGGATACGGTCATGGCTAAGCAGGCCTACAGCGGGCAGATGACCAACGAGCCGGAAAACCCCGAGCGGGCAGATTATCTGTTCGAGCCGGTCGAGGGGTTGCACCGCACCCACGGGCGCTTCAACCAAAAGGCCAGCAACAAGGCCGTTTCGGTGGATTCGGATATCGTCAGCATGGTGGCCCTTGTGGCTGCGGGTGCCGGACTAATGGCGTTGGCCAAGCTGCGTCGCCTGAAGCCCTTCTAAATGCCTGTGCGGAGGCATAAGGCTCCTGCAGACGCAGAGGCTCACGAACGAGTCGGCCATCTATTTTCAGATATTGAGGACCTTCTCGCCGAGTGAGCCTGTCTAGGTCAGTAAGCACCCATTCCGCTTACAGCCGATCTAGGGAGGTTCTCATGGCGATGACCGTCGGTGATTTCATAGTCGAACGCTTGTACCAGTGGGGCGTACGCCGCATCTATGGCTACCCGGGTGACGGGATCAATGGTGTCTTTGGCGCACTGAACCGTTCGAACGAGAAGATCAAGTTCATCCAGGCCCGCCATGAGGAAATGGCCGCCTTCATGGCGGCAGCCGATGCGAAATTCACCGGGGAACTGGGCGTCTGCATCTCTACCTCAGGCCCTGGTGCCTCGCACCTGCTGACCGGCCTTTATGATGCCCGCATGGACCACGTACCGGTGCTGGCCATCTGCGGACAGCAGGCCCGCACTGCCCTAGGCGGCCATTACCAGCAGGAGCTGGATCTGGTCTCCATGTTCAAGGACGTAGCGGGTGCGTTCGTACAACAGGCTTCGGCGCCGTCCCAGGTTCGTCATCTGGTGGATCGTGCGATTCGTACGGCGGTAGGTGAGCGGCGTGTCACGGCCATCATCCTGCCCAATGACATTCAGGAGCTTGAGTACTCCGATCCGCCCCACAAGCACGGCACCATCCACTCCGGTGTGGGCTACAGCAAGCCCAAGGTTGTACCCTACGAGGCTGATCTGCAACGGGCCGCCGACGTCCTCAATGCGGGCGAGAAGGTTGCCATCCTGGTGGGCGCCGGTGCTCTGGGTGCAGCAGATGAGGTAATCGCAGTAGCCGAAAAACTGGGTGCCGGCGTAGCTAAGGCGCTGTTAGGTAAGGCTGCGCTTCCTGATGCACTGCCCTGGGTGACAGGCTCCATTGGCCTGCTCGGCACCGAGGCGAGCTATAAGCTGATGAGTGAATGCGACACGCTCCTGATGATCGGTTCCGGCTTTCCTTATTCCGAATTCCTGCCTGAAGAAGGCAAGGCCCGCGGCGTGCAAATCGATCTGAAGGCCGACATGCTCAGCCTGCGCTATCCCATGGAGGTGAACCTTGAAGGTGACTCGGCCGAGACCCTGCGCGCCCTGTTGCCGCTGCTGCGCGAGAAGACAGATCGCGCCTGGCGCTCGTCCATCGAAAACTGGCGCAAGGACTCGGACGAGACGCTCAAGGCCCGTGCACTCACGGATGCCAAACCGATCAATCCACAGCGGGTGGCCTACGAGCTGTCGCCGCGCCTGCCGGATCGCGCCATCGTGACGAGTGACTCGGGCTCCTGCGCCAACTGGTTTGCCCGCGATGTCCAGATGCGCCGCGGCATGATGTGCTCGTTGTCCGGTGGCCTTGCCTCCATGGGCGCGGCAGTGCCATATGCCATCGCCGCCAAGTTTGCCCACCCGGACCGCCCGGTGGTGGCCCTGGTGGGTGACGGTGCGATGCAGATGAACAACATGGCCGAGCTGATCACGGTAGCGAAATACTGGCGCGAGTGGGGCAACGGCAAGTGGATCTGCGCCGTCTTCAACAATGAAGACCTGAACCAAGTGACCTGGGAGCAGCGGGTCATGAACGGCGATCCCAAGTTCGAAGCCTCGCAGAACATTCCGGATGTGCCCTATCACCAGTTCGCCGAGTCCATCGGTCTCAAGGGTATCTATGTCGACAACGCCGACCGGGTAGCTTCCGCCTGGGAAGAGGCACTCGCCTCCGAGCGTCCAGTCGTTATCACCTTCAAGACCGATCCGGATGTGCCACCGCTGCCGCCGCATTTCACTATCGAGCAGGCTAAAAGCTTTGCCTCATCGCTTCTGCATGGCGATCCGAACGAAGGCGGCATCATCAAGGAAACGGCCAAGCAGGTACTTAATTCAGTGCTGCCCGGACGCAAGAACAAGGACAAGTAGGACCGCCGTTTCGGCGCTGCCAATAGACCGGGGCGTGTAGCGAATGCAGCGCCCCGATCTATTGGGAAGATGGATAAAGCAGAACGATACCCGTCGCCTGATTAGCAGGGCACAGTCCTTGCGTAAGGAAATACGTGGTCACAGTCACGTTTTCCCGGTTCACAGTAAGGACATTGCATGCCTGTTCGTTTTGCCCCTGCGTTCCTGAGCGTCGCCCTTGCGCTCTCTACAGCCTCCCTGTTTGCCGCAGACGCCAAGCCCGGCGTCGTCATCTACGCCACTGGCGGCACCATTGCCGGCAGCTCGGCCTCCAGCACCGATACCACTGACTACGACGCCGGTAAGCTGGGTATCGAAACCCTGATCAAGGCTGTGCCGGAGCTGAATCAGGTGGCTACGGTAACAGGCGAGCAACTCGCCAACATGCCCAGTCAAGACATGGACCAGAAGACACTGCTGAAGCTGTCAAAAACGATCAGCCAAAAACTGGAAGACCCGGCAGTCCATGGCGTGGTCGTAACCCATGGTACCGATACGCTGGAAGAAACGGCTTTCTTCCTCGACCTGACCGTCAAAAGCGAAAAGCCCGTGGTAGTGGTGGGAGCGATGCGCCCTGCTACAGCTGTAGGGGCCGACGGGCCCATGAACCTGCTCGAGGCGGTCAGTCTGGCAGCCAATGACAAGGCCAACGGCCGTGGCACCCTGGTCGTTCTGAACGACCGCATCGGCTCGGCCTTCTATACCACCAAGACCAACTCCATCACGCCCGACACCTTCCGCGCGGCCGAGCAGGGCTACCTGGGCGGTTTTGTCGGCATTACGCCCCGGTTCTACTATTCTCCTGCCACACCGACCGGCAAGAGGCATTTCGATGTCTCCAAGCAGGAAAGCCTGCCCAAGGTAGTGATCCTGTACAGCTATCAGGACCAGGACAGTGCACTCATTGACGCCGCGCTCAAGGATGGTGCAAAGGGCATTGTGATCGCCGGTACAGGTAACGGCTCCATCCCGACGCGTACCAAGGAGACGGTCAAACGGCTCATGGAGCAGGGCATTCCCGTGATTCGCTCCACCCGTACCGGCTCTGGATTCGTCAGCAAGAAGGAAGAGGGCATTGGCAGCGGCTTTTTCAATCCTCAGAAGTCACGCATTCTCCTGTCGCTGGCCCTCGCAACCGGAGCGGACATGGCCACTATCGAGCGGTATTTCAGCGCGGAGGAATAGGGCGCGGTTGTGGCCGATGTGGCAGGTCAGGTTGGCATATGCGAGAGGGGTATCGCTTCGCCTATCCTCTGTATGTGCCACTCACCGGCCTCGTTACAAACCGCTTCGTAGGATGGGTTGAGCAGAGTGATACCTATCAGGCCCTAAGCCACTGGCCTTGTGCCGGTTGCCGTCTTAAGGCGTACAAATACTTTAAGAAACCTGGATTACATGCTTTATGAGCAGCCAAACCCATCCATAGATACTATGGACTATCTGCTTCATACGTCTCGTTTAAACAAGAGCGGCAGCAAGCGCATATGGTGTGCATCTCTGAACGATCTACCTGGCGGCACTCTGATTGAGATCGATGAGCAATGCCTGCTTCTCTAGCGAGGTCGTCAGTGGGAGTGATCTTTCATAGGCTACCAACTCGCCGCACAGCCCTTATCCATTGAAAGCGAGGTAGCCACATTGAGCCTGAGCTTATCAGAAAGCTTTTTGCGACAGGATTGAGCGAAACCTTACAGGTTGAGGTATCTCATTTCTTGGTCGTTTAGATACCATAAAGACGTGACCATTGTCGTGAGGGTCAAGAAATGTAGTCTGTAAACTACATTTCTATTATTTCAATCATGGACGATTAAAAGCATGGCTGCATCTGCACGTTTGGGAGACACGCATGTCTGCCCAATACCAGGCCACGGAACCTCACCTATTACATCCAGCTCACTCGATACCCTGATTAACAGCTTAGGTGCTGCACGAGTCGGTGATATTGCTGGTTGTGGTGCCATTATTACGAGCGGCTTTCCTAGCATCATAATCAACGGCAGGCCCCTCGCTTATCTAGGTAGCCCTACTGACCATGGGGGAACTATCTTCACTGGAAGCGCCGATGTGCTGGGCGGCTTTAGAATGGGTGGAAGTGGTCTGGTAGTTGATTTCGCCAAATTAGGCGCTATCAGTACCAACGGACAGGTAGATGATAATTTGATAGCGGCTTTAGCTGTTGATCCTGACCTTGAAAGCAAGGCGAAGGCAGCAGATGCGCTTATCAATGTAGACGCTCATCAAAAAAACCAACTCACACGTTCAGAAGAAGGCCCTCAAACTATCTGCAATGATCCTGACTCCGCAGTACCGATAGCTGAATATATGGCTGGAGAAATGAATCAGAACCTTTCCAGCC
The DNA here is from genome assembly GCF_030403525.1 of Pseudomonas sp. WAC2. NCBI lineage: Bacteria > Pseudomonadati > Pseudomonadota > Gammaproteobacteria > Pseudomonadales > Pseudomonadaceae > Pseudomonas > Pseudomonas sp. WAC2. Next base: position 258,893 of record NZ_JAUEPD010000003.1, on the reverse strand, counting down.
CAGCTGTCAAAGATATGCGTGAGCTTAATACTTATAATCCATTTGAGGCGGAGCGTAAGTATCGTGAGTTGCCAATTTATGCCCGTCTAGGTCCTACACCTGACTTCTCTTCTTTAGCCCTACGTAATAAAGCAGCCGCCTATACAATGTGGGCTAAAAATGTCGGGCAAAATGCACAATGGGATCATAAGCCAATTATCTCAAAGCGGTTCGGTGGCGTCTGGCAAAAATACAGTGACCATGACTACTACTACGACATTTGGTCAAATATCCATTATGGATACATTGGAATGGCCGCTGGCTTTACTGAAAGTGAATTGCTAGATGGCGCAGGCCTTGAGCAGATTGGCTCAGATACGCTACGTCAGGGAATAGGAATATTCAGTGGTAAAAAAACACCAGGCCCTCACCGATATACTGGAGCAGAAGGACTTCGCGGTTGGGATGATGTTAACGATCAGACCTCTATAGCGCTCGGGATTAAGCTTTATAAAACGCAGCCTAATGGTGGAATTACAGCGCAATTGCTACTAGATGAAATAGAAAAAATAGGAAGTGGTTGGGGAGAAGGGTACCGTGCGCATCAGTGCTGCTATTAAATATGGAGTTATTTTAGCTGGCTTACTAACACTCCTGGTTTTAACAAACTGGCCTGCCGTAACCATTCACTACAGTGATAATGCTAAAGCCCCGCTAGGCTACATTTTGAATATCGAGCACTCGATTTCTAAAGGGAGTTTGCCTCCTGGCGAAGAGATATCGGGCCCTGTTCCCTTGTTTCCTGGCGAAGATTACTTCTTCCGTTTCGATTGGCATGTAGAGGGTCAGTGGAGCTGCTTTACAGCTCCCTCATCCTGGCGGTCAGTAGATATTTATCTAGACGCTAATGGCCATATCGATACGCATAGGACGCTTAGTCGAAATTACAGACAATGCGATAATTAGAACTCAATATGCTTGCAGCCCATAGGATGGGTTGAGCAGAGCCATACCCATCATTTCATTCTCACAAGACACCCGTCGAGCTAGGCATTCCGCCAGGCTAAACCCTCTCCGGGCTGTCCTTCATACCGAACGCTTCGCCATCGTGTTCGGTCTACCGCTTTCCCGACCACCTCCAGTCGGGCTGTTCAAATAATGATCAATACGCCTAGGAGCAAGCATGCCTGCGAGTGCTTCACATCCCCGTCGCGCCTTTATTTGGGTGGCCTGTGCCTTTCTGATCACCATGATGGGTACCACACTGCCCACGCCGCTGTATGTGTTTTATCAACGGGAGATGGGCTTTGGCGAAACATGGGTGACGCTGATCTTTTCCATTTATGCCGCAGGTGTGATTGCAGCGCTGCTGATAGCAGGAAGCTGGTCGGATCAGCTGGGGCGGCGGCAGATGCTCTTGGCCGGCATTGCCCTGTCGGCCGTTAGCACGGTGATGTTTTTGTTCAGCCACAGTATCGGTGGGCTGATGCTGGCACGGCTGTTCTCCGGTTTTTCCGCCGGTATTTATACCGGTACGGCCACTGTGGCCGTCTTGGAGCTAGCGCCTGAGCCGTGGCGCAATGTCTCGACCCTGGTGGCTACGGCTTCCAACATGCTCGGGTTGGGGTTGGGCCCTCCGGTAGCAGGCATCCTATCGACGTATCTGCCCTATCCAACGCATCTGGTGTTCAGCCTGTACCTGATCTTATTGGTTGTTGCAGCAGTGGGTGTGCTGTTGGCACACGAGACGGTCCAGCGCCCGGCTAAGCCGAGGTTACGAATACAGAAGCCTCATCTGCCGCGGGAGGTGCGAGCCCTGTTTATCCCGGCTGCCCTCTCGGGGATGGCGGGTTTTAGCGTGGCGGGGCTGTTTACGGCCGTCGTGCCGGCCATTATGGGCCAAGTCATGGGGCATACCCATGGCGTTACCATTGGCGCGGTTATCTGCCTGCTGTTTGTCTCATCCATCATCGGGCAGGCATTGCTGAAAAAGCTGCCCGCACACTTACACATGACGATTGGCTGCATTGCCCTATCACTGGGCACGGCCACTATTGGTGTCAGCATTGCTACTGCACAGGTCGGGTTTCTGCTCTTGGGAACGGTAATCGCAGGAGCGGGCCAAGGCATCGTGTTTCGAGCCGGTATGAACGCCGTGACAGGTGCCAGCCCGCGGGAGCACAAGGCAGCTGTAACCTCAACGCTCTTTGTGACCTATTACGTGGCGATGTCGGTGCCGGTGATTGGCGTAGGGGTATCGGCGGAGGCATTCGGGCTACGGCAGACAGGAGAATTCTTTGCCGCCGTGGTGACGCTGGTGCCGCTTCTCGCGATGGTGATCATGTGGATCGTGCAGTCCCGCCAGCGCGAGACTGGCAGGGCGTAGGGGAGACGGCCCAACCTCATGCGGTTGGGCCATGCCAAGCAGCGTCAGTGGTCGTGGCGCTGCTGGTAAGGGTAGAAGCGGTGCTCGCGCAGCTCGTGCTCGATCTTCTCCAGGCTCTTGCCACGGGTTTCAGGCACGAAGCGCCAGATGAAGACCAGAGCCAGCAACGAGATTCCGGCATAAACCCAGAACGTATGGGCCGCGCCCAGCCACGTCACCAGACTTAGGGTAGTCAGCGTGACGACCAGATCGAAGAACCAGTGGCTGAAGGCCCCAACACTGGCGCCCTTGCCGCGCACGAACAGCGGGTAGACTTCCGAGTTGATCAGCCAGATGCACACACCGAAGCCGCCGCAGTTGAACATCAGGTAGGCCGCCAGACAACCCACGACCAGCCAGCGCTGCACGTCAGTGGTGGGGCCTGTACCCTGGAACAGGTAGCCCATGATGGCCAGCGCAATGATCGAGCCGGGGATCAGGATCAGCAGGTAGCGACGGCGGCCGATGCGGTCCACCAGGAGGCTGCCGATCACGGTCATGATCACCACCAGGATGGTGCTGCAGCCTGTGGCTAGAACCGCTGTTTTATCGGAAAAGCCTGCCTGAGTCAGAATGGTCGGTGCGTAGTAGACGAGTGCGTTATTGCCGGTGATCTGCGAAAACATGGAGATACAAGCGCCCACCAACAGCGCCGGGCGAACCCAGGGCTGGAGCAGGTCCCGCCAGGTGCCTTCTGGTGCATCGCTCACGGTCTTGATTTCGGTCAGCTCCCGGCGGGCAGCCGCCTCATCACCACGGACGCGCACCAGGACCGCCAGTGCGTCCTGCTCGCGTCCGCGGGACAGGAGCCAGCGTGGACTTTCAGGCAGTACCGACATACCGGCGAGCAGGATCACGGCCGGAACCACGCCCAGCGCAAACATCCAGCGCCAGTGCTCGTCCAGCGCAAAGCCGGTGAAATAGGCGACGGTAATGCCGCTGACCACCATGAACTGGAACAGTACCACCAGCTTTCCGCGATGCTGTGGCGGGGCCACTTCGGCAATGTAGACCGGAATAATCTGCGTCGAGCTGCCGGCACTCAGGCCAAGCAGAAAGCGCGACAGGATCAGCAGCGTCACGTTGGGCGAGACGGCCGATAGAATCGACCCGAGCGCGAATACTATGCCCACCAGGATGATGGTTCGGCGTCGGCCGAGTCGATCGGAGATCGGGCCGGTGCCCAGGCAGCCAAACAGCGCACCAAAGATGATGGCGCCCGTGACGAGCTGCTTGAGGGTGTCATTCAGCGCGAACTCACGGCCAAGGCCGAGCAGGGCGACGCCAATAATCCCAGTGTCGTAACCGAAGAGAAGGCCACCCAGGGCGGCAATGATTGCGATGAGAAGGACGAGGCCTTTACGCGCCGGAGCGACAGGGGCCGAGAGGGTGAGCGTGGGAGATTCCATGTGATGCTGCCTGCTTTTATTGTATCCAGACGCGCCTGCCAGAGCAGGCGAACCGCTAAAAGACTGCTCTGACGCCACAGGGTTCAGAAACAAATTGTCATCAAACGGGATTCGATCACCTTTTTGCGCAATCGTTTCAGCAAAAACAGCTAGCGAAGCGGTATTGGCGATATCGATGGAATGAATCAGTACGCTTGATTGGATAAATGCGCAGCTATCCTTTACGTTCTGCACCACGATTTCCAAACGGCCGTTGCGGCTCCAAACGCTTGTGCTGGCCTGACTTTTATTTAAAGGAACGCAGTATGAATATCCTTGAAACCATCAATGCACGTCGCGCTATCCGTCATTACGATGCTTCTCAGCGGATGACCGAGGACGAGCAGCGCCAACTGCTGAGCCATGCCCTGCTGGCGCCGACGTCGTTCAACCTGCAGCATGTGCGTCTGGTAGCAGTGACAGATCCGGCGCTGCGTCAGCAGATTCGTGCGGTAGGTTGGGATCAGGCCCAGATCACCGATTCCTCGTTGCTCGTCATCGTGTGTGCCGATGTTGCCAGCTGGGAAAAGAATGCCGCCCGTATCTGGAGCGAAGCACCCCAGGCCGTGCAGGATTTCATGGTGCCCGCCATCGACGCGTACTACCGTGACAAGCCCCAGACCCAGCGTGACGAGGCCATGCGCAGCACCGGCCTGGTGGCCCAGACGCTAATGCTCGCTGCCAAGGGCATGGGCTATGACAGCTGCCCTATGGTCGGCTTTGATTTCGAGGCCGTTGGCCAGCTGATCAATCTGCCGGGCGACCATGTCGTCAGCCTGATGATTTCCGTCGGCAAGGCCGCCGAGCCGGCGCATGCGCGCACTGGCAAGCTGCCCTATGACGAAGTGGTCATTCGCGACCGCTTCTAAGCCGTCCGTTATCAGGTGCCTGTTCTTCGTGATCAGGCGCCTGTGATGGGGACCGCTGCGTTCAACCATCCTGTGTATGAAAGTTGGATAGCCATCCGCCTCTTCAGCAAGACACCTTCGCCACACCAACCGATGATCGGTTGCAACCTCCCGCTGCGATTACCGGACTAAGCTAAAACAGCATTCATCGGTATTTCCTGGGAGGGACTCAAGATGATTACCGGTATTCCTGCACACACCTGCCGCCTGGCCAACTACAGCACCCTGCTTGCGGCCAATGAGCTCTGGTGCGCTGATCAGGCTCCTCTTAATGACTTGGACGAAGCCGACGGCGAACTGGAGGATCTCGATCCCGAGACTCGCAGCCTGCCGGTGGAAGATCGCAAGAAGTTAATGGACGAATGATTTGCCGCCCCTTTGGCGTCCTGCCACGGGTGTCAATCGACTAACGGTCACGTTCTTCATGAGCTGTACGTGACCCTACAGTTGACCTCATAACCCCTCGCAACACACTATCCCGTCCTCTGGTGCGAAGCCTTCTCTTCGTATAGCCCATTAAAACTATAAGGACGTCCCTATGTATCTCTCTGCGCCTTGCCTGTTTGCTCCGTCCTGTATGACGTACGAGTAATCGGCCACCCCTGCGCCTGTTTCACACCTTCCCGTCTGCTTTCCCTCCTGTACCTGCAGTATGAACATGCCGACGGGCGGATTTTTGAGCTACTTCTGACGGCTCGCCTCCTGTTATCAGTACCCAAGCCATGACCGCAATGACCCATGCAACCGACGCATCGCCCCCGGGGCGCTCCGATTCACAGGCCCGCAAGGCCGCCCTTGGCAGTTTTGTCGGGGCGGTTGTGGACTGGTATGACTTTCTGCTCTACGGCATCGTGGCGGCGCTGATTTTCAACAAGGAATTCTTTCCCAACGTAAGCCCGGCCATGGGGACATTGGCTGCTTTTGCCACGTTTGGCGTGGGCTTTCTGTTCCGTCCCCTGGGTGGTTTTATATTCGGTCACTACGGCGACAAGCTTGGCCGCAAACGCATGCTAGTGTTGACGGTCATGCTCATGGGCATTTCGACCGCCCTGATTGGCCTGTTGCCGACTTATGCGAGCATTGGCTGGTGGGCACCTGTGCTGTTGGTTATTTTGCGTGCAATCCAGGGGTTTGCCGTAGGCGGCGAGTGGGGCGGCGCGGCCCTGATGGCCGTGGAGAGTGCACCTCCGCTCCGGCGTGCCTTCTACAGTAGCGGCGTGCAGGTAGGCTTTGGCGTAGGGTTGATCCTGGCTACGGGCAGCGTATCGCTACTTAATCATTTTTTGAGCGATGAAGCCTTTCACAGCTGGGGCTGGCGCCTGCCGTTCCTGTTTAGCATCGTGCTTGTGCTGATTGCCTTATGGGTGCGCTCCAGCATGGAAGAATCCCGCGAGTTCGTGCGTGAGGTCAGACAGGCTCACAAGGCCGTCAAGCTGCCCATCGTGGAAGCGCTACGTCGCCATCCACGCGCGTTCCTCCTGATCATCGCACTGCGTATGGCTGAATTGTTTACCATGTACATCGTGACGACCTTTGCGCTCAGTTATTCGACTGCCAACCTGGGCCTTTCCCGCGAGCTGTTCCTGAATATCGGCCTGCTGGTGGGTGCCATCAGCTGCGTAACCATTCCCTGCTTCGCCTGGCTGGCGGACCGCTATGGGCTGCGCCGTATCTACCTGATCGGCGCCACGATTGGTGTGCTCTCGGCTGTGCCCTTCTTCCTGGCCCTGGAAGCGCGCTCGATTGGCTGGATTGTGTTCTTTGCCGTCATGCTTGCCAACATGGCCCATGACATGATCGTCAGCGTGCAACAGCCGCTGTTCACGGAAGCCTTTGGTACCGAGTATCGCTACAGCGGGGCCGGTGTCGGTTATCAGGTTGCCAGCGTGGTTGGCGGCGGCTTTACACCGTTCATTGCCGCCTCGCTGGTCAGTGCCAATAACGGGTCCTGGCATCTGGTCGCGGCGTATCTGGCTGGCGGCTGCCTCGTGTCTTTACTCGTAGCGGCACGGATGCGCCACCGGTAAGTGGTTGCAACCTATCCCCGAGTGGCTGGACTAAACAAAAGAGCCCAGCCATGAGGATATGCCGATGCTGACGCACCCAAGCCCTTCAGCGTTCACGCCTGATCCGGCCGTTATAGGCCTCTATTGTGCTGATCAGGCGCCTTTGAACGACCTCGACGAAGCCGATAGTGAGCTGGAAAGCGAGCTTGATCCCGAGACCCGCCCGGAAGACCTGCCTGAGGAAGCGCGCGAAAACCTGGAAGAGCCAGCCAAGATTCCTGGCCCGATTCCGGACCCCGGCCCGCTGTAGGAAAACCTAACCGACGGCGAGGCTCAGTGTGGCCTCGTCCCGATGAAAATGCAGGAATGACCCTTTATAGGCTTCGCCGGTACTCAGTACACAGTCTGCTCGCGTACTCCGATACGAGTATTCCAGCTCCTCCATCTCACGGCAGAAGCTGGAACGCTGGCGGCGGTCCGGGTCGACAATGATGATGTCCACTTCATCCGCCGAGTGCCGGTCAATGAAGTCGGCCAGGATGGCAGGCTGGTCGCGCTCGTAGATCAGGTCACTGCCGATGATGAGATCGAACTGGCCCAGGTCCAGGTCGGTTCTGCCCCAATCTGCCGCCTGGTATTTGATCGGCCCCAGGTTGTTGAGCCGCAGATTCTCGTTCAGAAAGGTTGGGATCAACGGATGGTAATCACTCACCGTCATGTTGCCGCCCCGGCTATGCACCACGAGGCTGGCCAGCGCGAGACCTGCCCCCAACTCCAGGATACGTTTGCCCTTGAGATCAATGGTCTGCATGGCCGTAGCCAGTACATAGCTTGAGGGCCAGACCTGACCAAACAGCGGCCAGCTTTCGGGCGAGATGCCCAGCAGCTCCGCTTCGCCGTTGGGATCATAGTATTGCTGATGGTCTTTTAGGGATTGGATGTGAAAATCCACATCACCAACGGTGACGGTTTGATATTTGATTCGATAACCGGACATGCTGATCCATTAGGTTGGATGATGTTGGCGTCAAGACAGGGCTTGATCGAACAGGCACCACTCTGAAAGAGCAGCAGTACAGGACGAAGGGCTTGCCATTGAGGCGATAGCGGCAAACAGCCGACTTTAAAAAACGCAGGCAATAAAAAAGCCCCGCTAGGCGGGGCTTTTTGGATCAGGCGTCTTAGACGACTTGAACCTGATCAGCCTGCATGCCTTTCTGGCCCTTGACGGCCACGAAAGAAACGCGCTGACCTTCGCTTAGGCTCTTGAAGCCGGCGCTTTCGATCGAACGGTAATGAACGAACAGGTCAGGACCGCTCTCAGGCGTGATGAAGCCGAAACCTTTCTCATCGTTGAACCACTTGACGGTACCCGTTTGGCGAGTAGACATGATGTATCTCCAAGGTAAAAGTAAGACTGCGGCGCTGAACCGTTCAGGCCGAGACTGAGATGCGAAAGTAAAACGAGCCAAGGAGATGAAACGTGAAGCAGTACATCAAGCCAGGGTATCGAAGTGACAATTGCAGAGCAGTGACGTCACCATACGCGCTTTTGAGCCGTTGTATACCTTTATTTTCCGGCAAGCAGCGGCAGTAGGCACAATTCTCTTATTTATCAACGCTCTGCCTGTTTAATTATTTTTGTGTTCTCGCCTTCTATTACCGGGCCCCCGTTCAGAGCTCAACCGCTACCTGTGTAATGCCATAGCCAAGCCGTTCTGCAAACTCTTCAAGAAAGGTGGGCTGAAAGACGGCTTTTGCCCAGCCGTTGAAAATAAAGCCTAGATTGGAAAAGCCGCAGGGCTGCAGGAACAGGAACCCGTTGATGTCATCTTCGTGTCCACATTCGGGGCAGCGAAAATTATCGGTATGGCCGGGCATCCAGTCTTCCAGGCTATCGAACAGCGCCTCACCGATCTCCTGGCGGCACTCCGGGCAGCCGGCCTCCTCCTTGAATCCCTTGTCCGGCGTAAAGATGCAGCGGCGAGTGATGATTTCCAGTCCGTTGACAGGATGACCGAACGGCAGACGTTCGGGGTATTTGACCACCCGTTCGGCACCTGGAGCAATGCCATAGGCCATGCCCTGCGAGCCGCGGCCGCAGGTCGTTACCTGTTCCTGCACGATGCCCCTGCGTATCAGCCAGCGCAGCGCGCTCAATGCCTTGGCCTCATGGCCCGGCAGGGTGGAAATGGATGGAACAAGGATGAGCTGGTTATCGTACATACGTGCGGTCTGTGTAAGGGCTGGGAAGACGCGGCCTGAACAGGGTTACATTCACGTTCGGGTCTTAAAACAACAAACCGTTATTTTCGCTCAGATCGACCCGTTGTACAGGAGATGTTATGTATGCGCCGAGGCAGAGGGAGTTATGGCAGCTGGCAGAGCGAACATAAGCGACAGGCATAAAAAATCCGGAACCCCGCAGGATTCCGGATTGATCGAATTCAGCAGTGTTCAGGCGTCTCTACAAAAGAGAGCCAAAGCCTGCCAATGATGCTTACTTACCGACAGTCTTGCCTAGGAACCAGGCGCGCTCTTCGGCTTGGTCGATCCATTCTTCCAGCAGGCTGGTGGTCGCCACGTCATTACCATCGCTGGTCAGGGTGTGGGTAGTGCGCATGAACGCAGCCAGCGCCTGGTTATCGGCATGCAGCTCTTCCAGCATCTGCTCAGCGGTTAGGTCTTCAGCTTCGCTGCTGGCCAGACGCTTTTGCTGCACCATCTGCTCCAGAGAGCGAATGGTAGGCTGACCAATCTTGCGTGCACGCTCGGCCATGGGGTCAGTCATGGCGAACAACTGGGTTGCCTGCTCTTCCAGCAACAGGTGATAGTCGCGGAAGTGGGTGCCGTGCATGTGCCAGTGGTAATTCTTGGTCTTGATATACAGGGCGAAGACATCCGACAGCAGGACACTTAGCGCCTTACCAATTTCACCCTGTTGAGTCAAGGTAGCGTCCTGACCAGTGGACGCGCGGGCATTAATGGTTTCAACGGATTTCAGTTCTTGCTTGGCATTTGCAGTAGCCATATCTAGACCTCTCTGTTGAGAACGATACAAAGGCCATCATTAAGGCCGTACATAGCTTGTATATATGTGAACTCTAAAGGCTAGGATAGTTCATTATAGTTATAATTTTTTAGCTCAATTTCTTGGCTAAAGGCTGCGGTTGCTTTAGCGCTATTCTTTGTAAATTATTTTTTACTTCTGAAGTCAGTGGTTCGTGCTTCTCTAATTACGCTTAAATTATTTATTATAAATAGAGGAGCTTTAGCTTAGTTGGTAGGTAGAAGCTATATACTTCTCCATGCTTTAGGAAACTTGCAGATAATTTAAATTTATTAAAGCTAGAGATGAGCAGGCCAAAAATCTTTAGATATTAAGTTGATATGTTCGATTAGTAAATTAACGCATTGATCAATAGTCAGTATCTCGGTGTTAAGCAACAGGTCAGGCTCTATAGGTGGTTCATAAGGTGAGCCGATGCCTGTAAAATCTTTGATAAGCCCCATTCTAGCTTTTTTATAAAGACCTTTGCAGTCTCTTTTTTCGCACGTATCTAAACTAGTATTTACATATACCTCATAAAAGCGTGATTTCCCAATAATTTCTCTTGCTAGTAATCTGTCTTTAGCTAAAGGTGAAATAAAGGCACTTATAGTTATTAGGCCTGCATTGTTCATTAAGTTGGATACTTCTGCTACGCGTCTTATGTTCTCAGAGCGATCTTCTTCACTAAATCCTAGATCTTTACAAAGCCCATGCCTAAGGTTGTCTCCATCTAATACAAAGGCTAGTTTATTTATATTCAACAAGGCTTTTTCTAAAGCAAAGGCGATAGTAGATTTTCCTGATCCGCTAAGGCCTGTGAGCCAAATGGTGACAGGCTCTTGACGTAGAATGTTAGACCTAATGCGAGGTAGGACTAAACTGTTTTGCCAGACAATATTTTTATCTTTTATCATAAAACCAAAATTTAAAATAAAGTTGTATAAATGGGTTTCTGTAAGCCTGCGTTGAACGCGGTGGTATAGTTGCAAACACTACCATGCTGTAACTTCTAATCTAATTTATTATTCTTGTGCAACTGGTTTGCCATCCATTCAGCAGTTCTAGCTATACCATCTTTCAGATGCACAGTAGGTGACCATCCTAACTCATGCTGGGCTAAGCTGTTTCCTAATACGCTAACCGGAACATCGAATGGCCTTCCAGGTAGGTAATTACAATGTATAGGTTTCCCTAATACATCCTCAATTGTGCTTACCAATTGATTTAAACTAGTTCCTCTACCGGAGCTAATATTAAAAACCGATTTAGATCCATCGTAGTGGACAATTTTTGCAAAGGCATCTGCTACGTCGCCAACATATAGATAATCACGCGTAACAGTACCGTCCCCCCAGATATCAATAGCTTTATTCTGCAGAGCTCTACTAAGGAAAACTCCTACCGCCCCTTGCGCTGTTTCTATCCTTTGCCTCTCTCCAAATGGATTTGTTACGCGTAAAATATGGGCTTTAATCCCATGCAAATGCTCATACATTAATAAATATTTTTCTATGGCTAGTTTTGTTATTCCATAAGACACTAGGGGTTCAGTAGGATGTCTTTCATCAATAGGAAGGTAGCTTGGAGGGCCGTATACTGTTCCTCCTGAAGATATAAATACGATTCGTCGTACGCCCTGAGCATCCATGGCATTTAACATTTGTAAGGTAGCGACTAAATTAGTCTGCACATCATAAAGAGGATCGTCATTTGAACTTTTAGGCAAAGTAGTTGAGACAAGGTGTAATACGACATCCGCGCCTGAAACCGCTTGGCTTACGTCATGAGTGCTCATGAGGTCGCCTGTTACCCATTCAACATGTTCAGTTGGTCTGAACTTTCGATAAGGTTCTATGCGAGGCCTTTCAAAAATCCTTAGCTCATGGTTATCCATAAGCAAGCGATCAGCGATAGCTGAACCAATAAAACCACCGCCGCCAAAAATCACAATCTTCATCTTGATACACCTGGAATATAAGTCACTGCACTATAACTGTTTGACTTTTCTAAGACCAACGGAAATATTCTTTCCAGTGCATGAAGCAACGAGCCATCATAGGGCAGCGGTTCTTTAGGATAGTCCTGCCAGCTGAGATTCAAATCCCATAGTGGCTTTAGGGCCGCTACTCTAGCCCAAAACATTGTACCAACGGGAAAATTGAAGTGCTCTGGTAGCTCCTTCAGTTTCAGTCGTGCCTTTAACTTTTCAGCGAATAGCTTATTGGCCCCCCAGCCGATAACATTAGGATCATCAGGAAAAACTAAACCTAAACTTGAATCATTTGCAAAATGACTAATTATTATATCAATCATTTTATTACAGTTATTACCTAATAAATTATCTTGCAAGAACTCATACCAGGTTTTTCCTATCTCTTTATCTGCAATATCGGCACTTTCTTTAGTATGCATGTGTCCTATTAAGTCATAGGAACAGATGTCATTTCTGAATGTGGTCAGGAACGGTCCTATGTCTCTACCAATGTTAGGTACAATTTCAATTTTATTGACACGCCCTTGGTAGTTGGATAGATATTTTTCAATGAGATCTAGAGCCGCGCTATCTTTTACACTTATAAAGAGATCAGGATGGAAGCTGTTCTTGTTAATTCTATTTAAAAGCTCGGGAAATAATTCTAGGTAATAAGCGTGTATATGTAAGGCTACTTTGCCTTGGAATTTATTCGATAATGAAATTGTTCGGCTTTTTGGTGTAATTACTTTTTGGAGCCAAGGACCTTTAGGGCATCCTGCTCTCAAATAATCTGCATAGGGGTCACCGCCCCTTATACTTGTGCCGTGTCGTTCAGTGTATACATCTGGATGAAAACCTGGAAAAGGCTTACGCTTACCAATACCGCTAGCCCATGACCTAATGTAAACTCGTAATGAACTATCAAGGTCGTTTGTACGGGGATAGCAGAATTCGATATTAAGGTCTCCGTATTCTCTAACAGTTTCTAAATCAGCTTTCTCCTGTATGTTTTTCATGGCTACATTTCTAGCTAGCTGGTCTAGCTCTTTAATGTATTTTTCCATGTTAAAGTATTTTGTAGCAGTGCTCTTTGAAACTTGTGAAGTGTGCTTATAGTGGTCTTCAGAAAAAATAAGATTAATAGCCTTTTCAGCCATGTCTTTTGTATCAAGGTAGCTAGCTACACAGCTGTTGGAAATAGTTGCTTGTTCTAAGAACTCAGATATACCAGTCGTTTTTTCAAAGCAGACTATAGGTAAACCTGCTGTTAAGGCGTCAATAGCTACGTTTGGTAGGGGATCTAAGCGGGATGTTAATAAAAGAATTTTTGCTAAGCTATATATGCTTTCTATTTCTTCTGTTTCTCTTAAAAAGGTTACTGTGCTTTCTAAGTTTGATCTTTGAATTTGATCTTTTAGGTAAACAGAATAGTTGGCGTCATGTATTGGATCATATCCCTTACCGATCCAAACAAAATGAAAATTAGAGTTTGGACGTTTGCTTACCATATGGGCCGCACAATCAATAAATAAATCCACCCCTTTGCGAAGTTGTACTGAGCCTGCACCAAGGATCAGTATTTTTTCTTCCCTGATAATTTTTCCAAGCACTTTGTCTTTGATTAATTCTAATTCATAAGTGTCTCTTTTATGGATTGAGTTTTTCTGAGCAAGGGTACATTTTCCCTGAGGGATAATAGGAGAGTTTTCAATTTTTAATTCAGGGTGGTCCTTAATTGCACTTTGTAGAGTTAGTTTCGTTGAGAATACGGTTGAGTTAGACCAAAATATTGCATCCTTAAAGGCTCCTAGAGGTCTAGTATATGCAGAGAACTCATGTAGTAAGCTTATCGTAGGGATTAATCTGTTCGCTAATGAAGGAAGTACAAAGCGGGACTCTATACTGTTTACAAATGCATATTTTATTTCTAATTTATCTAGATTTTTCTCAAAAAAACCATTGAGCGCCCACGGGTTCCTACGTAAGTCTATTGGGCCAATTAGTATGTTGCTAAGTTTTGAGAAAGATTCTTTTAAAGGGCCGTCGCCTAAAATTATAGTTATTATATTATAAGTATTAGCAAAGCCTTTTACCAAGTTAAGACTTAGAACTGGCGCGCCAGTGAGCGAGGCTTCATGACTTACTATTAGAATAGTTTCTCGCTCAGGTGATAAATTTTCAAAACTACCGGACCAAATAAGCTTTTCAGGCTTGGCTAAACGGCCCTCCCTTAAACCATACCGAAGATAGTGTTCGGCAGGGTCAATGCCTGCATTTCTTACGTCTGGATACTGCTCTAAATAAAATAATCTATCAAAATTTTTTGCTTTTCCTGCTATATGTAGAAGGGTTGTAGCAACAAGTCTTTTTAATATGCTCACTATTAATAACATTAGCCTATCCCTGTACTATCTGGCTAAGACATATTAGCGAGATACATCTTTTACATAAGTAAGTAAGACTTCAAAGCCGGCCTCTTTGCATACAAGAGGAAAGAGACGCTCTAGCGCGTGCAGCATGCTACCGTCATAAGGTAGTGGCTCTGCTGGGTAAAGGTCCCAGCTTTTGAATTCATTAAACATAATTTTTAAAGCTTGAGAGCGAGCCCAAAACATAGTTCCAACAGGAAAGCTAAAGCTTTTAGGGAGTTCGTTGAGATGCAGACGGTGGGCTAGGTTTTCTGCATAGGATTTATTTAGGCCCCAAGATACGACATGTGGATCATCAGGAAATACTATGCCTATATTCTTCCTAGATCTCATAGTGGCTAATATTGTATCAGCCGCTGTTAAGTCGTCACTGCCTATTAAATTGTCGAGTAGGAAGCGATACCATGTCTGCCCCATTGCTTGGTCTGCGACATCAGCAGTTTTTTTAGTATGCAAATGTCCTACAAACTCATAATTTAGTAGTTTTTCACCGAAGGCTGTTAAGAAAGGGCCAATATCCCTGCCGCAGTTTTTTACAGCTTGAATAACTACAACCTTTCCTTGGTAAGACTCTAGTAGAGCAGAAATATGATTTACTGCAGAATTATCTTTAGTGCTAATGAAAAGGTCGGGTAATAACTGGTTTTTCTCAAGTCGAGATAAAATTTCTGATAAAAGCTCCGGATAATATGCATGAATATGCAAAGCCACTTCACTATTTTGAGGGAGCTCTGATTTATTGTTTGAAAGCGAAAGGGTAGGGCTCAGCCAAGGCCCTTTAGGTTGACCATCGCGTAAAAATTCTGCAAAAGGATCCGCTCGTAACTCAGAACCTCCTTTATGCTCTAAGTAAATTTCGGGGTTGAAACCAGGAAAGGGTTTTCTTTTATTTATACCGGTAGCCCACGAACGGACATACTTTCGTAATATTTCAGCGTGAGTTTTGTCTTTTTCATCAGGTGCAGTAAGGAAGCCAAAGTCAGTTAAATTAGATTTAGCAATTTCTTCAAGATCCAGCTGTTCTTGATTTGATAGATTAATAACATGGTGAGCAATATTTTTAATCTCTTTAATATACTTCTTCATATTGAAATATTCTAAAGATTTATTTTTCGACGCATCACTAACGGTATTATATAGTTCCTTGTTGTTAACTAGCTTCAAAATTTTACTAGCCATGTCTGACGTATCTAAATATTTTGCCACACATGAATCTTCTAATTTAGCAGATTTTAAAAAGTCTACTATTCCTGTTGTCTTATCGAAGCAGACAACAGGCAGACCATGTGCCATTGCGTCAATAGCTACATTAGGTAAAGGATCTAAACGCGAAGTCAGTAGAAGTAAATCTGCTTGCTCATATACAGCATCTATAGCAGAGGTCTCTTCAATAAACGTCAGGTTTTTTTCCAAGCCTGCACGGTGAATTTGATCAGCTAAATATACTGAATAAGAGGCGTCATTTTCTGAGTCGAAGCCTTTACCAACCCAGACAAATCTACATTTGCTTCCAATGGCCGATTGCGCAATTTTTGAAGCACAATCTATAAAAAGGTCAACGCCTTTACGAAGCTGCACATAACCTGCGCCTAATATTATGAAAGAATCTGTATTGCCATTATTATTAGGTCGCATAGCATGTCGAATGCGCTTGATCTCGTCTTCAACTAGTTTCTCATCAACTTCATCATTTGGTACCAGGCTACGCCCTTGCGGAAGCACATGAAAATTACGATTCCTCATCTCAGGATATTCTTTCTGTGCACTTTCTAATGTAAGGGATGTAGAGAAAATCGCTTCTCCTGACCAAAATAGCGCTTCATAGAAAGCATGTTTAGGTCTGGTATATGAAGCGAATTCATGGATTAGACTTAAAGTAGGTACGAAATTCTTAGCTAAGCTAGAAAGAACAACACGAGATTCAATGCTATTGATTATTGCAAAATCAAATTTACACATATTTACTAGCTGATTCATCATGAGCTCAGCAAGTATAGGATGCCCTCTTAACTCCAAAGGTCCTATACAAATAGCACCAGCTTTGTAAAATTCATTTACTAGAGGACCTGGCCCAAGTAATAAGGCTACTACATTATTTTCCTTAATCAACTCCTGGACGATGTTTAGACTTAATACAGGCGCGCCTGTTCTTGATGCTTCATGACTAACGACAAGAATTGTTTTCTTATTTTGAGAGAGTTTTTCAAGGTTTCCCTTATAAATCAGATCGGGCATTCGGCCTAAGCGTTTTTCACTTCGGCCATGGTTTATATAATGCTGATACGGATCTATCCCAGCGTTCTTTAAATCAGGATATAAGGCAAGATAGAACTCAGGATCAAGTTCGTTATCATGTAAGTAGTGTTGTCTATGAAGTTCACTTTCTACATTATTCAGTTGTGCTGATTCTACACCGTTAATTTCAATGCTTTCGTTGTTAGATATTTTTTCCATTAATGGATTTAGATTTATATTATTTAAGACATCATGTTCTTCGATTGAATTATCATCTTTTTGCGCTTCTTTAACCGAGTGATCTCCATGCTCTATCGTTCGGACCATGCCTCCGCCATATTCTGTATTTTTGTTAGGCGTCCTCCTTTCTAATGCTCCGTATAAAATAAAGTGGTCCTCTGCGGAGATTTTAGAGGCCGCTACGTCCTTGTATTGACTTAAGTAAAAACTCTTATCGAAATCATAAAATTTCGTAAGTAAATGATTTAAAGGGTGAGCTTTAGATTTAACTTTGCTTAGGTTTTTTATAGATGTTGAAAGGCGCCAAACCTTAGACTTTAATATTGCCTCTAAAGTGCTGGAGGAAAATTTTGAATATTTTTCAAGATAATTTATATGCTCTGAGAGTTTAAGCTCTGATCTGGTCTTCTGCTCTATTAAAGAGAGATATGATTTTTCTTTTTCTTTCTCAGCTTCGATCTCTGAAAGGAAAGAAGCTATTTCTTTTTCTTTTTTAGTAAGTGAATTTTTTAATGCTTCAATTTCTTGGGACATGGCTTTTATTCTACTGCTTTGTAGCGCTAGATTATTATTTTGCTCTGTAATAATTTCTTGTGTTTTTTTAAGTTGATCAATAGTGCTTTCTATAAGGCTGCTTTGGTTGATGATTTCCTTTGCACGATCATCTATTAAATTTTCTAACTCTATATTTCTATCAGCAGCGCTTGCGAGTTTTTGTTCTAAAGAAATTATATGGTCATTTAGCTCTTCAATATTTTTATTAGCTAACTGTAGTTTCGTTTCCAGGCTTAGATAGTTTTCTGTTATGTGCTTAATAGAGCTATCTCTGCTTACTATTTGCTCATTTGCGGAAATTAGACTACTCTCCCTTTTGGCTATAAGTTTAAGGGCTGGCTCGATTTCATTTAAATTTTGAAGAAGCTCATTAATAGAGTTGATATATTGGGGAGAGCTTATATCGATATGATCTAATGCCGCTGTGTGTAAAAAATTATAAGTTCTCTTCACGAGTTCTGGGACATCCTGGGCGGTCTCTAGGTCGTCTTGAGTATGCGCCGTATGCCTTAAGGAATTATCTATAAAGCTTTTTTCAAATTCTTGAAGCTCATCATTCGATACTTTTAAATCTAAGGCTTCTGCTATACGGGTAAGCTGATCTCTAGGCGCACTGAGAACTTGGTCATAACTAACAATGACATGGTTTTCATTCTTTACTATGTTTAATGCGGGCAGTACATGCTCTAGCCACAAATAGTAAGATTTGGAGCTTTCAAACCCATTTCTCTTTTCGAGGGAGGCCGCGACACTGAGGGGGTTTCTTAAAGAGATTACGTATCTTATATCTATTTCTAATGTCTCAAAAACCTTTTTCCAAAAAGGGAGTAGTCTGGAAATTCGAGGATCCTTAACCCCCCATAAAGAAGTGTTTTCAATTTTTTCCTTTAAGATACCAACAGCACGGCTAAGATGCTCTTGGATAATAGGCTCGCTCATAAAAGCTGATGAAGTAAGTCCTAATCTATCGTAGGCTGAGCCAATATCTCTTAATAGAAGCTCGTTTAGCTGGATAACGTCTTCGTCCTCCCAAAAGCCTTTAGGATTATCAAAGCCAGCCGGATGCAACTTGTCTCCTAAAGATACTCCTAGCGCTTGAAGGCTGCGGGTTATAGTGCTGGTCCCACTTCTATGCATGCCTAATACAACAATAATTTTTTTGCTATTCATATGTTATCAACGCCAGAAATTTCAAAGTTAGGTTCACAGCTAAAATCAACAAGGCTGGTTGCCAGTAAATTTTCTTCTGGCTGAACCCTGAAGGTCGCTACATCCAACAATCTATGAAGATATGTTTCTGCGCCGTCTCTTGTTCCCTGTACTCCTGCATTTAAGAAATACAGGCCTGGGTTTAGGGCGCAGGTAAATTTGAATTGCACTATTATCTTTTGCCCAGCGGCGACATAGGGTATTCCTTCGCTAGTTTTACTAGCGGAAATTGCTCCGCCTAACTCAATCCCACTAAGGCTTTTTATAAGCATGCCGAAACGTACTAAAAAAGCTGGTTCACTAAAGGACACGGTATATTTGTAAAAATAGTTTTTCCCGCGAATTATGTTATTGACTTTTTTGCCGTCTAAAGTTTCGATTCTTGGTGCCTCAATACAAGCGCCTTTTTCTTCATAAGCTATTGTACTTGAAGGTACAAGCGACGCATCAAAAGTTTCATTTTGATGAAACTCATCTAATTTTAATTTTTCGGTTTTTTTGTTTTGACTATTCTTATTTTTAGATGAATCAATAGATCCATTTAATATACTGTTTCTTATTTCTTCGCGGTTCTGTGGTGATGCATATAGCAACTTTTGATATTTGCCTACTACTTCTTTAGGGGCAGCGTCAATTAGTAGCTGGCCAGAGTCTATAAGTATAGCTCTATCACATAATTCAATTACTGTACCACCTGAGTGGGATACAAATAGTATGGTTGCACCGTTTTTCTTTATCTGCTCTATACGAGAGAAGCATTTTCTCTGAAATAATTCATCTCCTACCGAGAGCGCTTCATCAATAACTAGTATCTCCGGATCAGCGTTTATAGCTACTGCGAAAGCTAAGCGCACACTCATGCCGCTTGAGTAAGATTTCACCGGTTGCTCAATAAAATCTCCAATATCTGCGAAATGGACAATAGCTTCGAATCGCTGGTCAATTTCCTCTTTACTTAACCCAAGAACTGCTCCATTTAAATAAATATTTTCTCGACCTGTAAATTCTGGGTTAAAGCCGGAGCCTAGCTCAAGCAGTGCAGCTACTCTTCCATTTGTTTCTACTCTTCCGGACGTGGGTGTCAATGTCCCACAAATAATTTGTAGAAGGGTAGACTTACCGGATCCATTCTTTCCAATAATTCCAATCGTCTCTCCTCTATATATTTTAAAGCTTATATCGCGTAGAGCCCAAAATTCCTTATAGAGCTTTAGGTTTTTATTAAATACCGGAGCGAAAATTAACTGTTGGAGCCTGTGTCGCGGAAGGTCATAAATATGGAAGCATTTGCTCAGCGCTGTGACGTCAATAGCTAAACTGTCTTTTAATGACACTGTGTAAGGCTTAGTCTGATTTAATTCAGAGGACATCTGAAAATCCTTTACGTGTTATTTGAAACCAAGCATAACCAAACCAAGCTACAGCTAAAGCAGAAATAAAATATACTAATAATCCTAGAAAGTCAGGCAAAATTCCTTCGACTAAGACCAGTCTGGCCTGCTCTATTATGAAGGTTAACGGGTTTGCCAAAATAAATGGCTGAAATTCTTTTGGTAATGCACTGATAGGGAAAAATACGGGAGATAGAAACAGCATTATGGTTGTTACTATTCCAATAGTTTGTGCTACATCTCTAAGGTAAGTTCCTATGGATGCTAGAAACAGGGCCAAGCCTATCGTCAAGATCATTAAAGGAATAAAAATAATAGGTATAAGAAAAGCTGTTATTGGCGGAAGGCCTATAAAAATTGTCTGAGCGACTAATAGGACTACAGTGCTTATAATTGCATGGAAAAATGCTGTTCCCATGGATATGAAAGGCAGTATTTCAAGAGGAAATATTACTTTTTTTACATAATTTGAGTTGCTTATTATTAGGCTAGGGGCTTTGTTTAGAACCTCTGCAAAGATGCCGTGAATGATCAGTCCTACAAAAAGCATAATTGCAAATATTGCTTGGTTACTCTCGCTCTGTACGTTGCTAGTGCTCCATTTGGCTTTAAAGACAACTGAGAAAACAAATGTATATACACTCAACATGAGAATAGGATTCAAGAACGACCATGCTAGGCCTAATGCAGAGCCTCTATAGCGTCCGATCACTTCCCGCTTCGTCATTTGTAAAATTAATTGTTTGTTGCTCCATAAACTAGAAATAATTGATTGAGGCGAGACAGGCTGTCTTGTGTGCGGGTTCATTGCTCTTAACCTTGCGTTGTTTTGCTAATTTTCAGTTTATTTTTATACCTTAATTTAAAATTAGGTAAAATTTTATTAAAAGTAATCCGCAAAAAAGTTTCTCTAAAAGCCATATAAATATGTTCAAAAGTTTCTGTTTTCTACAAGGCTTAGATATAGTTTCACATTACCTGACTGATTGGCAGATGTAGATACTACTATGCTTTATCGCTTGAGCATCGCCCTCATCGCAGCCAGTGCGTCATTGCCCCGCGCCGCTTTAACTTCTACCGGAGCATCTTCCTGTCCTTCCCACTCTAGGTCTTCAGGTGGTAGTTCATCAAGGAAACGGCTCGGGGTGCAATCAATTACCTCGCCGTATTGCTTTCGCTTGGCGGCAAAGGTAAAGGCCAGCGTCTGGCGAGCGCGGGTAATGCCTACATAGGCCAGGCGGCGTTCTTCTTCCACGCTGTCCGTCTCGATGCTGGAGCGGTGCGGAAGAATTTCCTCCTCCATGCCCATGATGAACACGTAGGGAAACTCCAGACCCTTGGAGGCGTGCAGCGTCATCATCTGCACACCATCGGCGCCTTCCTCTTCTTCCTGCTGGCGTTCAAGCATGTCCCGCAGGACGAGCTTGGCGATGGCCTCTTCAATGGTCATGTCGCCGTCTTCGTCCTTTTCGAGCGTGTTCTTCAGCGCGTCGATCAGGAACCAGACGTTGCCCATGCGGAATTCGGCCACCTTGTCGCTGGAGGCGTTCTGGCGAATCCAGTTCTCGTAGTCGATGTCCATAACCATGCTGCGCAACGCCATGATCGGGTCATTCTGGGCGCACTGCTGGCGCACGCCATCGATAAAGCGCTTGAAGCGGGCAAGGCGCTCGGTGTAGCGCGCGTCCAGGTGCTCGGACAGCCCCATCTCGTCGGCTGCGGCATACATGGAAATCTGCCGCTGCGTGGCGTAGTTGCCGAGCTTTTCAAGCGTTGTCGAGCCGATCTCGCGGCGCGGTACGTTGATCACGCGCAGAAAGGCGTTGTCATCGTCCGGGTTTACCAGCAGGCGGAAATAGGACATCAGGTCCTTTACCTCCTGACGGGAGAAGAAACTCGTGCCGCCTGACAGCCGATACGGAATTTGATGGTGCTGGAGCTTGAGTTCCATCAGCTTGGCCTGGTGGTTGCCCCGGTAAAGGATGGCAAAGTCCGAGTATGGCCGTTGCGTCTTCAGGTGCAGGGTAAGGATTTCCAACGCGATGCGCTCGGCCTCGGCATCCTCGTTGCGGCAGCGGATCACACGGATCGGATCGCCATGACCCATCTCGCTCCACAGCTGCTTTTCGAATACGTGCGGGTTGTTAGCGATCAGGATATTTGCGCACTTGAGAATACGGCTGGTGGAGCGATAGTTCTGCTCCAGCATCACGACCTTGAGCGAAGGAAAGTCATCCTTGAGCTGCATGAGGTTTTCCGGCCGTGCCCCACGCCACGCATAAATGGACTGGTCATCATCGCCCACCACAGTGAACTGCGCGCGATCCTGCACCAGGAGCTTGACCAACAGGTACTGGCTCGCGTTGGTGTCCTGGTATTCGTCCACCAGCATGTAACGGATGCGGTTGCGCCACTTTTCCAGCACGTCTGGGTTGTCCTGGAAGAGCTTGACCGGCAGCAGGATCAGGTCGTCAAAGTCTACAGCGTTATAGGCCTTGAGCGTGCGCTGATAATGCAGGTACACCACGGCGGCCGTCTGCTCCTTGGGCGTACGGGCCTTGGCCAGCGCTTCCTCAGGCAGCACGAGGTCATTCTTCCAGTTGCCGATGTAGTTCTTGATCTCATCGGCGCCGTCGTCTCCGGAATACTCCTTCTGCATGATGTCCGTGAGCAGCGCCTTGATGTCGCCCTCATCGAAGATGGAGAAGCCCGGCTTGTAACCCAGCTTGGCGTATTCCTTGCGGATAATGTTCAGGCCCAGGTTGTGGAAGGTCGACACGGTCAGACCCTTGCCTTCCCCTCCACGCAACAGGCTGCTGACCCGCTCCTTCATCTCGCGTGCGGCCTTGTTGGTAAAGGTCACGGCACAAATGTACTGGGCGCGGATACCGCACTGCTGGATCAGGTAAGCGATCTTGCGGGTGATCACGCTGGTCTTGCCGGAACCGGCACCGGCCAGCACCAGGAGCGGCCCGCTGATGTAATTTACGGCTTCCTGTTGACGAGGATTCAATCGGGACATGGAGACATCGAGGGCTGGTGGAACAGGCGGCGCATTCTACCAGCGGTGATGGCACGATAGGGCACCGGTTGGCTGACGGTAGTCATATAGCGCCGCAGCCTGGATCGGAGCACCTGACCCGTAGGCAAGGCGATACCCATCAAGGCGATACCCATCAAGGGGAGAGGCATCCGGCACGGCCGTACCAAACGCCTCCCTCCAATCACGCCTGCACTCTATCAAGGTGCGGGTGCTATGAACCTCAGCCTTTTCGGATATCCCACCAAGTCTGGATTCAATACGGGACTGTCCAGAAACACCGCCATGCTTGTCCCCACTACCTGGGCGGATTTCACCAGCAGCTCTTGCCCATCTCCCAGGCGTACGGTTGCGCCGGGCTTGAAGCCCTTGCGGTTCATGGTAGTAACGGGAATGGAAAAACCAGCTGCCTTTCGATACACGCCCTTGAGCCAGTCCTCGTTCGTAAGGTTATTGATACGCGTGCTGAACTCTTCCTGCGGCACGACCTTGGGCGGGACGGGATCGCCGCCATTGAGCCCAACCGTCAGCCGACGCGGATAACCTACAGCGCTGCCATCCAGCAGCGGACCCTCTACCCATACGGCCATGTTCTTGTCGCCGACCTGCACCTGCTTGACCGACACAACCGCGCCCGTTGCCAGGAGCACCTTTGCTCCAGGCTTGAACGCATTCTGGTTGGTCTGCGTGGCCGGAATCGAAAAGCCGGCGGCCTTGCGATAGACCCCGTTCTGCCAGTCCTCATTGGTGAAGTCATTGATGGAGCTGGTAACAGAGGTATTTACCTGGCTGAGGGTTATCGGCGTAGCGGTAGACGGCTCGGCAGCCAGCGCCGCATGGCTCCCCAAGCCTAAGGTCGTGAAGGCCAGCGCGTTCAGTAAGGGGCGGGAAAGGAGAGTAGGTAGTCTCATATTGTTTTAGGGTATGAGTGACGGAGCCCCTTTGAGTGCAAAAATGTGAAATAAATCGCTCTTGGCAAAAAAATAATGGCCGTTTGCCAACGATGGGTAAACCAAGGTGTCGGCCATCTTTTGGGCACCGGCTCTTTTCAACGGGGCCGCTAATCGGTACACCGGATAAACCGACCTCAGCCTGGAGCGCCCACCCATGTTCTCTGGTTTTCAAAAAGCGCAGTGCCATGTTAACGGTATTGATATTGCCTACCGGATCGGGGGCAGTGGGCCGGGGTTGCTCCTGCTGCACGGGCATCCGCAAACACATGTCATCTGGCGCAAGGTAGCGCCTGTATTGGCTGAGCGGTTTACCGTTGTGGCGGCGGACTTGCGTGGTTATGGCGATAGCAGCAAGCCGCCTGCTGACCCGCAGCACCTGACGTATGCCAAGCGCACCCTGGCGCAAGACAATATCGAGCTCATGCAAACGTTGGGCTTCGACACATTTGATCTGCTCGCCCATGACCGCGGCGCCCGAGTGGCCCACCGCCTGGCGATGGATCACCCCGCCGCGGTACGGCGAATGATCCTGCTTGACATCGCCCCTACGCTGGCCATGTACAGCCAGACCGACGAAGCCTTTGCTCGCGCCTATTGGCACTGGTTTTTCCTGATCCGCCCGGCGCCGTTGCCAGAAACCCTTATCGATGCCGACCCGGATCTCTACCTGCGCAGCGTTATGGGCACTCGCAGCGCAGGCCTTGCGCCGTTCATGGATGGCGCGTTTGAAGAGTATCTGCGCTGCCTCAAATTGTCCGGCACGGCCAGAGGCATCTGCGAAGACTACCGGGCTAGCGCCACGATTGACCTTGAGCACGACCGCGCCGATCGCGCCGCCAATCGAATGCTGACCATGCCCACCCTTGCACTCTGGGGCGCTGACGGCATCGTAGGCAAATGCTTTGACCCGCTCGCAGAATGGAAAAAGGTAGCGACCGATGTGCAGGGCAAGGCGCTACCCGGTGGGCATTACTTGCCGGAAGAAGTGCCGGAAGCGCTATTGGGTGAGGTGATAGCGTTTTTGTAGACATGAATAAAAAGGAGGGTGGGTGTCGGCTCACTCGTCAGGCTGACTGTTTAAATGTGCATACCCGCAACGCCTCGAATGATTCGGGGCGTTGTTGTTTCCGGCCTTTATCTCGCAATTCGTGGCAGGCGGAATGCCGACGTAAGGTCAGGAATTGCCGCAAAGGCGCTACGGTCTAGTCATGACAGCTTTTGCGCTGTCCCTCGCTTGATGTTTTTCCCCTCGTATTTCAAGGACCGTTATGCACGAACAACAGCTCTTGTTCGCCTTTGCCGGTATCGGCGTTATTGCCCTGATGTGCCAGTGGCTGGCCTGGCGGCTGCGCTTGCCGGCGATTCTGTTTCTGCTGGTCTGCGGCATCCTGGCGGGTCCGGTCACGGGCTGGCTCGATCCGCAGGCGCTGCTGGGACCCCTCCTGTTTCCTGTCGTCTCGATGGCAGTGGCGCTGATCCTGTTCGAAGGCAGCCTTACGCTGCATCTGTCCGAATGGCGGGAAATCGGCAGTGTGGTACACCGGCTAGTAACGGCCGGGGCGTTGGTGACGTGGGCCGTCATTACCATTGCCACCCACTATCTGCTCGACTTTCCTTGGGATCTGGCGCTGCTGTTTGGCAGCATGACGCTGGTAACCGGCCCGACGGTGATCGTGCCGATGCTGAGGGTGGTGCGCCCCCGGGCGTCGGTGGCCAATATCCTGCGTTGGGAGGGCATCGTCATCGACCCTATTGGCGCGCTGCTGGCGGTAGTGGTGTACAGCTTTGTGGTCGCCCATGATGCCGGTAGCGGGGTCAGCCAGAGCCTGACGACGTTTGCCGCGGTAATCGTGTGCGGCTGTGTGTTCGGCCTGGCCGGTGGCTGGCTGTTGGGGCAGGTACTGAGACGGCAGTGGTTGCCGGATTACCTGTACAACCTGGCGAGCCTGGCAGCAGTGTTGGGCGTCTTCATTGTGTCCAACCACTTTGTTCATGAGTCGGGTCTCCTGGCGGTTACGCTGATGGGCATGTGCTTGGCGAACATGAAGGATGTCGATGTACGGGAGATCCTGCATTTCAAGGAGAACCTGAGCGTTCTGCTCATTTCCGGGCTGTTTATTCTCTTGGCGGCGCGGCTGGACCTGAATGCCTTGCTGGCGCTAGGACCTGCGGTACTCGTCCTGCTGCTGGTAATCCTGTTCGTGGCGCGACCGCTGAATGTGCTGGTCTCGACCTGGGGGTCGACGCTGTCCTGGCGCGAGCGGGTGCTGCTGGGCTGGATTGCGCCGCGTGGCATCGTGGCGGCCGCCGTCTCGGCAATCTTTGCGATTCGCCTGACCAGCCAAGGGAATACTGATGCCGCCTTACTGGTGCCGCTTACCTTTGCAGTCATCATCGGCACGGTGGTGCTGCAAAGCGCAACGGCCCGTCCGCTCGCTCGTCTGCTCAAGGTGGCCGAACCCGCGCCGACCGGCTTTCTCATCATCGGTGCCAACCCAGTGGCTCGCGCCTTGGGCAAAGCCCTGCAACAGCTGGGCGTGCGCGTCATGTTGACCGATTCGAACTGGGACAACATCAGTAGCGCGCGCATGGATGAGCTGCCCACCTACTTTGGCAATCCGGCGTCGCAGCACGCCGAGGCGCATATGGATCTGGTAGGGATCGGCCGTCTGCTTGGCGTATCTCCCGCGGGCGAACTGAACACCCTCGCCAGCATGCGGTTTCGCCATGAGTTCGGTGCCAACGAGCTGTACACCGTGTACAGCGGCAAGGACAGCCAGCGAAGCGACAAGCACCGCGCGAGTGAAGAGCACCGTGGTCAGGCGCTTGGCAGTCCGGCCCTTACCTATCCACAGCTGGCCGGGCGACTGGCACGAGGAGACGAGATCCGAACCACGCGGCTAACGGAAGGTTTTGGCTGGGCTGACTATCAGGCGCTGCATGAAGGCAAGGCGCTGGTACTGTTCGCCCGCGACCCGCAGGACAAGATCCGTGTTGTCACACCGGACAGTAGCTGGCAGCCCCAGGCCGGCTGGACGGTGGTAGCGCTGATCGAGCCAACGGAGGATGACGTCGCCCGTGAGCCGGCAGCTAACGTCGCGCCTACGCTGCCGGGCTGATCAAGCCCGGCGTACCCCTTATGATGACATTCTTCTATGCCCGGCCGCTAAACAAGGCCGCGCCTCATCTTTCTGGAGTCCCTTCATGACCACAACCACTCGCCGCCCCGTTCCTCTTCCCAAGGCCTATCGGCTGCTTAACCATGGGCCGACGGTGCTGGTCAGCGCGGCACACGAAGGCAAGCGCAACATCATGGCAGCGGCCTGGGCGATGGCGATCGATTTCGAGCCGCCCAAGGTGGCGGTTGTCCTGGATAAGTCCACCTGGACGCGGGAGCTGCTGGAGCAGTCCGGCACCTTTGTGCTGAACGTGCCGGTGGTGACGCAGGCGGACATCGCCCAAACCGTAGGAACCACGTCGGGCCGCGAGCTGGATCGGGGTGGAAAAGACAAGTTTGCGCTGTATGGGCTGGAGACCTTCACCGGTGAGCAGGTCGAAGCACCGCTGCTGGAAGGCTGCGTGGCGTGGCTGGAGTGCCGCCTGCTGCCGGAGCCGCACAATGAACAGCAGTATGATTTGTTCCTGGGTGAGGTGATTGCTGCCCAGGCCGACGAGCGCGTCTTCAAGGAGGGGCACTGGTCATTCGAGGGGCACGATGAGCTGCGCACGCTGCACCATATTGCGGGCGGACACTTTCTGGTAATTGGCGATTCGGTGGTGGGAACGCCGCTGTCCCCCAAACAGGAATAGCCCCGCATTCACCGGCCCGGCAGCCTACCGGGTCAGCCTTGACGCCTGCACTTCGGCATCCGTTTTTGACTCCATCTACTGCATTACGGCAGAGTACGCGCCTTTTTGGGTAGGCTTGCACTCCGCTGGAGGATGGTAATGAATGCAGTAGTCGCGGCCGTAGGACTCATGTTGGTCCTCAGCCTGTGCCGCGTAAACGTGGTGATCGCCATGGTCGCCAGTGCGCTCGTCGGCGGGATGCTGGGCGGGTTGGGAATGGATGGCACGCTCAAGGCCTTCAATACGGGGCTGGGTTCAGGTGCCACCGTGGCGTTGTCCTACGCCATGTTGGGGGCCTTTGCGGTCGCCATCAGCAAATCCGGGCTGGCGCATGCGCTGGCGAGCAAGGTGCTCGTCATGGTCGGTCGCAGCGAGAACAAGGGCGGCGGCATGGTGAAATGGATCCTGATGGCCCTGATCCTGGCGGTTTCCATCTCGTCGCAAAACATCCTGCCGATTCATATTGCGTTTATTCCGTTGCTGATTCCGCCGCTCCTGTATGTGCTGACGCGTCTGCAGATCGACCGTCGGCTGATTGCCTGCGTGATGACGTTTGGTCTGGTAACGCCCTACATGTTCCTGCCGGTGGGATTTGGCACCATCTTCCTGAACGATATCCTGCTGGCCAATGTGGCAAAGGCGGGCGTGGATATCAGTGGTATCAGCATCACGCACGCGATGGCCCTTCCGGCGCTGGGGATGGTGTGCGGGCTGGCAATCGCCTCTTTCAGCTATCGCCGCAAGCGTGTCTATGATCTGGCGCGGCTGGAGCAGGCCGAGCATGTCGAGGCGAGCTACAACCCCAAGAGTCTGCTGATGGCGGGTGTGGCGGTTGCGGTCGCCTTTAGCGTACAGCTGTGGCTGGACTCCATGATTATCGGCGCACTGGCCGGTTTTCTGGTGTTCTCGGCCTCAGGCGTCGTGCGGTGGAAGGAGTCGGATGACCTCTTTACCGAAGGCATGAAGATGATGGCGGCTATCGGCTTTATCATGATTACCGCCCAGGGCTTTGCCGAGGTAATGACCGCAACAGGACAGGTGAAGAGCCTGGTGGATGCGTCTGCGGACTGGATTGGCCATAGCAAGGCGGTAGGGGCATTTCTGATGCTGCTGGTAGGCCTTCTAGTCACCATGGGGATTGGTTCGTCGTTCTCGACGGTCCCGATTATTGCCGCGATCTTTGTGCCGCTCAGCGTGCAGCTGGGCTTTAGCCCGCTGGCTATCGTGACCCTGATCGGAACCGCAGGTGCGCTGGGTGACGCGGGTTCGCCGGCGTCTGATTCCACCCTTGGCCCAACCGCCGGCCTCAACGTGGACGGTCAGCACAACCACATCTGGGATACCGTGGTGCCCACCTTTCTGCATTACAACCTGCCGCTGCTAGTGTTCGGCTGGGTTGCCGCGATGATGTTGTAAGCCTCGCTGCATACAAAAAAAGCCGCCCATTCGAGGCGGCTTTTTTGTGGGTTAAGAATGTAGGGCGTAGCGTTTGTTGGAGGGGTTGAGCAACGCTATACCCATCACTCTCAACGCTCCAGCCCCTTATTCAACGCGGTGTCCCAAACACCTGCGTCCAGTAGATAACCTCGCTGCTCTTGGGATTGACGGCATAAGCCGTACCCATCTGGGTGTAGTCCGGGTTCATGATGTTGCTGCAATGGCCGGGGCTGGCCAGCCAGCCGGAGACGACCTGCTTGGGTGAGCCGGGACCACCGGCAATGTTCTCGCCGATCCGTCGCCATTGATAACCCTGTTGCTGGGCGCGCTTGTCCACCTGACTGCCATCCTTGCCGGCATGGCTGAAGTAATCGAGCGAGGCCATCTCGCGGCTGTGAGCGAGGGCGGCGTTGGCCAGCTTGGCGTCCCAGGTGAGCGGCTTGGCACTCTTGAAGGACTGACTCCCGCAGCGGCGCGGCTTGGCGCGCGCCTCGTTGACCAGCCTGAGGACTTCCTTACCGGCAGACTGCCAGTCGCCGATATTGCCCGACAACACCGGCTGGGCCAGGACGATTTGCCAGCGATTACCCGAACGCGAGACGCCAACCTCGGCGTAATGTGAGTCCAAGAGCGCCTTGCAATAACTCTGGGTCAACACCTGCATGGCAGCTTCCGCCCCGGCCGGTGCCGAAATAGCCATGGCTTGCACCTGGGCTGCCTGATAACCCGTCCCGCGCAAGACCTCACGCAGCTGCATGCCCTGTGAAAGACGCACCTGGGCCAGTTTTTCGTTGGCGGCCAGTGGGCCAGCAGGAGCCGTACGCTGCCCGTTACAGCGTTGTGGCGCAGCACGGTACTGGTTGATCAGGCTGATGAGCTGACTGCTGTCGCTGGCCTGCGCAAAAGGCATCATGGACAGGTTTGCCAGCAGCGCGGCACCCATCATGGTGGATAAACGAAGCGTGGAGCAGGACGAAGTAGGCATGATAGTCATTGGCAGAACGGCAACCGATAGAAACAGTGGCTGCTCCAGGCTGGAACAGTCATCACCGCGCAGGCATGACGATACGTCAATTTGCCTGTATGGGATCTGAAAAAAGCGATTTTCGTTTAGCCAATCACTGGAGTGTCATGGATTGACTCATGCCTTCCTGTAAACGGTAGGGTGCCAGAAGTCCTTCAGGATCAAGTGAAGCGGTCCGGCCCAGCCTTGTTTACGCAGGTGGTGAGCGATCAGCACGTTCATGATCCCATGGCCCATCAACAGAACCGAGCCATGTTCCTGGGCGAGGGCGATCAGCTTATCGGCGGCCTGCTTGGCCCGTCGATTGGACGCAAAGATGGACTCAGTGTGAGTGGATAAGCCCAGAAACCAGGCTGACCTCAGCATCAAGCGCCACATTTTTACGGGGAGTTTGGGCCAGGGGAGATCGAACCCAGGCAGGTGTGCCTCAGCAAAGGTTTTGTCGCACGTATAACGACGTTCACCGGCCAGATGATTGAGCGATTGCATGCAGCGTGACAAGGAACTGCAGACCAGCACACCGGCACTGCTCGCCAGCTCGACGAGATCAGCTGGAAGCTTACGGCAGAGTACATCGGCCTTCTGATAGCCCTCGACCCACTCCATCATCTCTCGGGGTGAAAGCCATTTCGTGCCGGAGTGATCGGGTTTGCCATGGCGTACAAGGGTGATTTGCATGAAGTCTCCGCTCCCGCGGGTGAGTCCGTTCAAAGGCAGGCGATACCTGTGAAGCGATATGACGGCAGCGCTCGTGTTTTATTCCGTAGGGGATAAAAAATAGCTGCCCTGAGTGTCGTCGAGTCATGAAATTGAGCGTCAGTAACGGAATGCTCAAAAGTTTTCTGACCGGTCAGGATGGACTGCGTTTGAGTATGTCTTGGGTTACGCGTTTGGACTGATTTCGCTCTTGAATGGACATGCGTGCTCGATCGATTCCAGGAAAGTTTTTGAAATATTCCGCCGCTTCAAACGAGTCCGGCCTAACGCCTATATATATGTTTATTTGCATGTAAAAATACAAATTAATAGGCGTATAAACGAAACGGTTACCGCTCCGCTATAAAGCAGACTGAATGCCGCCTTGATGAGTATTGCCTCATTTTGGTGCCAGTCACCTAAAACCTAAAAACACTTATAAATCAGCCGCTTCGCTTGTTCTAGTCGGTAGCTGAACAGCTCCTGTACCGCTCGTCTGCACTTGATCGAGACGGTTAAAAAGCAGGAACTCCCTTTGATAACGGCCCTCAGAAATTACGAACGCTGACGGAAAACAGTTAGCGAAAACACAGTGCATGACGTCCCAATCCATTAGGAGAAAGACAATGGCAAATAGCAATCCAGGCAATTTCGCAAACGATCGTGAAAAAGCATCTGAAGCCGGAAAGAAAGGTGGTCAGAACAGTGGCGGTAACTTCGCCAATGACCGCGAAAAGGCTTCCGAAGCGGGCCGCAAAGGTGGTCAAAACAGCCACGGCGGTGGTCGTAGCTAATTCCTGAACCGAACAGGTTTTTACAGTCCGTCCCAGTCCGAAAGAGGAGCAAGACCATGACTCAGAATTCCAATCCGGGCAACTTTGCCAACGATCGCGAGAAAGCGTCTGAAGCCGGTAAAAAAGGCGGCCAAAACAGTGGCGGTAATTTTGCCAATGATCGTGAAAAGGCTTCCGAAGCAGGCAAGAAAGGTGGTCAGAACAGCCATGGCGGTGGCCGTAGCTGATTGATCGCTAAAGGATGAAGCATGTGGCTCCATCCACTCTGAACTGAGATGTTTATCAGTCCAGTCCCAATCCGAAAGAGGAGCAAGACCATGACTCAGAATAGCAATCCAGGCAACTTTGCAAACGATCGTGAAAAAGCGTCCGAAGCCGGCAAGAAAGGCGGACAGAACAGCGGCGGTAACTTCGCCAATGATCGCGAGAAAGCATCCGAAGCAGGTAAGAAAGGCGGTCAGAATAGCCACGGCGGCGGCCGTAGTTAAGTGACCCCAAACAGGCGAAGTCTTGTGCTTCGCTCACCTAGCTGAACTGACACGTTGTATTTCAGTCCAGTCCCAATCCGTATATGAGGAGAAAGACAATGGCAAATAACAACCCTGGCAATTTCGCAAACGATCGTGAGAAAGCATCTGAAGCAGGTCGTAAAGGCGGTCACAACAGCGGCGGTAACTTTGCCAATGACCGTGAAAAGGCTTCCGAAGCTGGCCGCAAAGGCGGTCAGAACAGCCACGGCGGTGGCCGTAGCTAAGTAGTATCAGGGGCAGTGGCGTCAAGCCATTGCCCCATTTCTTCATCCGTCCTGTTCTTGGCCGGATTCAGTTTCTACTTTATACAGCCAGTTATGAGCATCCGTACGGCAGCTCTGTATGGCGTGCCGTCTGCCTCCTGTTTTCGCTTACACCACTCCGTTTTCAAGGCGCTGTTACCAAGCAGTTTTGAACAGAATTTAAGCCGCTTCGAGTTATCCACATACCTTTTATTTAATGCACATGGTCTTCGCCATCAGCGTGCTTGTGTATAACTCTGGGCTGGCGAGTGGATGGAGTCATCTTTTCCACAGGCTGATTTTCCTGGGCTTCACGCCCATCCTGTGGATAGCTTAGGGTCCCATGTGCATGATGATCCAGTTGTCCACCTCCGTGAGAATGCCCTTCGCTGGAAGCTACTAATACATGGTACTGCTGGGCATCCAAGGTTGGCAGTTTTTGCAGGAACGCGACAAGTCCCCAGATATAGTCGTCGCTCATGCTTTTGCCCCAAGCCGGCATACCGGTGGCCTTGACGCCATGCTTGATAATCCAGAACGCCTCTGCCGGATCGGTGATTCCCTGCTGGCTGAGGTTGGGAGGAGGCGGATAAAGACCTTTGCTCAGCTCCGTCTCATTGGTTCCGGGTGCAAGATGGCAGGCGGCACACATCGCATCGTAATTACCCGCGCCGCTGCGAATCAGTGCCTTGCTTTCCAGGTTGGGGACCGTAATCCGTTCGGATCGCACTTCAATGGAGCGATCACGCAACATGACGATCAAGCGGTGTACCGGCTCTACGTGAGGCGTATCCGCTCCTATGTTGATCACACCTGAATAGACTGCCACCGCAATGAGCGCCAGAACGGCAAGCGTCAGCAGCAGGGCAGCCTTCAGGAAGGTCATGGGTTAGAACCACATACGGACACCGGCTACCAGCCGGGCATCGTGAGTGTCTTCGCCTTCTTCTCGGGCATAGGATGCCGTCTGACCATGGGTGTTGTTCCATGACACGCCAACATAGGGCGCAAACTGCGGGGTGATTTCGTAGCGCAAGCGCAGACCGAACTCGGTTTCGGAAATACCGGACCCCGTGCCACGAGCCTCATCGTTCTTGCCGTAGAAGTTGAGCTCAGTATGCGGCTGCAAGATGAGATTGTTGGTCAGCATCATGTCG
Source organism: Pseudomonas sp. WAC2 (assembly GCF_030403525.1). Classification (NCBI taxonomy): domain Bacteria; kingdom Pseudomonadati; phylum Pseudomonadota; class Gammaproteobacteria; order Pseudomonadales; family Pseudomonadaceae; genus Pseudomonas; species Pseudomonas sp. WAC2. Next base: position 225,319 of record NZ_JAUEPD010000003.1, on the reverse strand, counting down.
TACTCGGCCTCTATGCGCAGACCGGTCTGGCTGCCTTCGCCAAGGAAGGCCGTTATTTCCAGATCCAGATCCTTGATGGCTTCGCCCTGGATACCAAACGCTGCCCATGTTTGAGGCGAACCGGGTTTGAAATCCTGCCGGACACCGGCCACCGTTTCCCACCAGGGCGTGATGGCATGTCCCCAGAGTGCCTGAATTTCAGCCTCTTCGGTATGACCGTTGGTACGCTGGCCTTCGGAGCGGAAGTTAAATCGGTTTACATCGCCACCAATCCAACCTTCGGCCTGCCAGTTAAGCGTGCTGCCCTCCTTGGCGTCCTGCCACTCCAATTGGTCGAAGAGCAAGTAGCTGTGGATGGCACTGTCATGTACGGCATGGCCGGCGAGAGGAGGAAAGGCCGCCTCGCGCATGGCCGCGGTGACAGGCGGGATGAGTGTACGGCTCTGGGATGTGGCCGTGCTGTCTGGAGTAGGGCTGCCGTACGCCATGCCGTCATGATTCATCGAGTGGGGGTCCATGGAGCCGTGCGACATCCGGCTATGGTCCATCTGCCCATGATCCATGCCACCATGCGCGTGTTGCGCCTGAGTCGGATTTCCCGTGGCGCCAGCCTGAGAGGCCGGATCTGCCGCCTGGGCAACAGAGATGCTGCCCAGTACCAGCGCAAACGTACAGGCCGACAGGCGGGTCGATAATGTGCTCACAGGCCTCTCCTTAAACATCGACAATAACTTCGCGGAACATGCCGGTTTCCATGTGGAAGAGCATGTGGCAATGATAGGCCCAGCGGCCAAGCGCATCGGCGGTTACGCGGTAGCTGCGCTTCGAGCCGGGCGGCATGTCGATGGTGTGCTTGCGGACCATGAAGCGGCCGTGTTCGTCTTCCAGGTCACTCCACATGCCGTGCAGGTGGATGGGGTGCATCATCATGGTGTCGTTGACCAACACGATACGAACCCGCTCGCCGTAAGTAAGCCTGATAGGCTCGGCATCCGAGAATTTCATCCCGTCGAATGACCAGGCAAAGCGCTCCATATGCCCCGTCAGGTGCAGCTCCAGGGTGCGGGTTGGCTCACGGCCATCCGGGTCGGGAAAGGTACTTTTGAGATCGGCATAGGTGAGGACACGGCGGCCGTTGTCCCGCAGGCCCATTCCGGGGTCGTCCAGTTTGGGGGCAGGCATCATGGTCTGCATGTCTACCAGCGGATTGCCGTCTTCGCTGGCCGGGTGCGTCTGCATGGCTCCGGTGTCATGCCCGCCGTGTGGTGTGCCATGGTTCATGGCGCTGTGATCCATGCCGTGACTGCCGTGATCCATCCCTGCGTGGCCCTTAGACGACGGTGCGCTGTGGTCGCCGTGCCCCATGTCCGCCATGCTTACCAGCGGGCGGGGGTCCATGTCTGGTACCGGTGCGTTAAGGCCTTCGCGAAGGGCCAGCGTGCCGCGGGCATAACCGGTGCGGTCCAGGGACTGGGCGAAAATCGTGTAGGCCTGCTGGTCGGACGGCTCGACGATGACGTCATAGGTCTCCGCCACCGCGATACGGAATTCGTCTACGCTGACCGGCTCGATGGGTTGGCCATCTGCCGCCACGACTGTCATCTTCAGACCGGGAATGCGCACATCGAAATAGGACATGGCCGACCCATTGATGAAGCGCAGCCGAATCTTTTCCCCAGGCTTGAAAATACCGGTCCAGTTGCCGTCAGGCGCTGCCCCGTTCATGAGATAGGTGTAGGTAGCGCCTGTCACATCAGCCAGATCGGTAGGCGTCATCCGCATCCTGGCCCACATTGCGCGGTCCTTTACCGTGGCGGACCAGCCTTTCTCGCTCACATCGTTGACGAAGTCGACCACGGTGCGCTGGTTGTTGTTGTAGTAATCGGCCTGCTTCTTGAGCGTCGAGAGGATGTGCTCGGGCTTCTCATCGCTCCAGTCCGTCAGCATCACTACATAATCACGGTCATAGGCAAAGGCCTCCGGTTCACGCGGCTCGATGATCAGCGGGCCATAGACCCCCCGCTGCTCCTGAAAGCCCGAGTGGCTGTGATACCAGTACGTGCCGTGCTGCTGGACCTTGAAGCGGTACTCGTACAGACCGTCAGGTGCGATGCCGTTAAAGCTCAGCCCGGGTACGCCATCCATCGTGGCCGGCAGGATGATGCCGTGCCAGTGGATCGAGGTGGCCTCATCGAGTTGGTTGCGAACGCGCAGCGTAACGGTATCCCCTTCGCGCCAGCGCAGAAGCGGGCCGGGCAGGCTGCCGTTGATGGTCAGGGCGGTGCGCTTGGCGCCGGTGATGGTGACGGGCGTTTCGCCAATGACCAGATCGAATTCGGTGCCGGACAGCACGGTGGGTTGTCCGGGGCTGGTCAATGCCCAGACGGGGGTTCGCCAGAGGCCTAGGCTGCTCAGCAGACTGCCTGCTGCCAAGCCTTTTACGAACGTACGCCTCGATGTAGTGGATGCCATGCAGTTGTTATCCCGTCGGTGGGCCGTGAGGGCCTTGTTCTTTTCACATAATCCGTTTCGGCTGAGGCATATAAACCGCTTCGCCGCTGCCTGTGGACGTTGCATAGACTGCCGATACGGCTGAGCGCTCCGTAACATCCCGAAATATTTAGCCGCCCTCTGGCCGATGCCGTATCGATAGCCTGAGGGGATGACAGTAGCGGAGCCAGGAGATGGTGGAAACAGGCAGAGCGCATGGCTGAGCTGACGGTATATGTCGGGTTGTTTCTGGTTGCCCTGGCCGCCGCTACCTTGTTGCCAGCCCAGTCCGAGGCAGCGCTGGCCGCGTTGTTATTACAGGGCAGTTATTCCGTACCCCTGTTGCTGTTGGCGGCGATTCTCGGCAATACGCTGGGCTCGGTGGTGAACTGGTTTCTGGGGCGCTCAATCGAGCACTTTCGGGACCGCCGCTGGTTCCCTGTTTCGCCCCGTCAACTCGAGCGCGCGCAACGGGGATATCGCCGTTATGGACGCTGGTCGCTGCTACTGAGCTGGGTACCGGTCATTGGCGATCCGCTGACGCTGGTAGCAGGCGTTATGCGCGAACCGCTGCCCGTCTTTATCCTGCTCGTCGGCTTCGCCAAGACGGCGCGTTATCTGGCCGTCTCGGCCCTAGTCCTTGGCTGGTACTGAGCGGACCGCGTGTCACCGCGGCTGCCATCACTGGCAATCCTCGAAAAAGCGCGCTTAACTCTGGGTAGCCCATTGTTTTTCCGCAGGCGATTCGACGTTCTCATGACAGAGCAGACCCCGCATATGCCGCTCGAAGGCCCAGGTGAGCGCAACCGCTGCACAGGCCAGACCCAGAGCCATTCCCCACCAGACGCCACGGGCATCAAAGCCTAATACCAGCCCTAAGAGCCAGGCTGAGACAATTCCCACACAGCAGTAGCAAACCAGGCCGATCAGCATGGCCTGGCGGGCCTGCCGGATACCCCGCAGCGCGCCCGAGGCGATGCCCTGGATACCATCGAAGAACTCAAACCAGGCGGCGATCGCCAGCAGGCTTACGGCCAATGCCATAACGGTGCGGCCGGCAGGGTCGTCCCGATCAATGAACAGACCCACCAGGGTCTCCGGCATGAGCCAGAATGCAATGGCGACGGCCAGCATGCAGGTGGCGCCAACGGTAATGCCGATACGGCCAGCCAGACGTGATTCCGCAAACCGGCCCGCACCAAAATGCAACCCGACCCGCAGGCTGGAGGCATAAGCCAACCCTACCGGGATCATGAAGGCAACGTACACCAGCTGATTAGCGATCTGGTGCGCGGCGAGCTGAGTGCTTCCCAGCGCACCCATGCACAGGGCGGCGGCGGCAAACAGCGCGGTCTCGACAGCATAGGTGCCGCCGATGGGCAGGCCCAGGCGCAGGGTTTCGCTGATAGCGCCCCGGTTGAGGCTGAGCAGTTTCCGCGCGATCGGGTAGGCTACATAGGCGCTGCGTGCCCGGATGGTCAGCGCCATGGCCAGCGCCATGACTGTCATGACCAGCGCCGTGATCAGGCCGATACCCTTCAAACCAAGAAACGGCAGACCCATCCAGCCTTCGATAAAGGCCAGGTTGAGCACCAGATTGGCCAGTGCGCCACCAATGGCAATCGACATCACTGGCCCGGGGCGGCCGATACCGCTGGTAAAGCCGCGCAGGGACATGAACACTAGATAGCCGGGCAGGGCAAAGCTTACGGCGTGGATAAAGCCCATGGCTTCGCCTGTTGTCGCCGGAGCCTGCCCCAAGGCCAGCAGCGCAGGCTCCAGACTCCAGAGGATAAGCCCGGCGATCAATGCAAGGCCCAGGGCGATCCAGACGCCCGCGCAGGCGACATCCGTTACACCCTCGATATCGTCTTGACCGTGCCGAATTGCCACCAGATTACCGACCGCGGCGATGATCCCCACGCAAACCACCGTCACGAAGGAATAAGTAGCGGCCCCTAGTCCTCCACTGGCCAGCGCCTCGGGGCCGAGGCGGCCCATCATGACCGTGTCGGTAAATACCATGGCCACGTAGGCCAGCTGGGCGGTAATCAGTGGAACGGCCAGACGAGCCAGCGCGGATAATTCGGTACGTAGCAGGATCATGAATGAGTCAGACTCACAAAGGCAGAGAAGACGTCTGCCGGTCAGGCAGAAAGACAGGGTGATTGTGGGTACACTTGGGCTAGCCCACAAACCGAAAATAAACCTGCCTGTCATGAGTTTTAATCATGTCTGAGTCGACTCGTCTTCCTCCGCTTTATGCCTTGCGCGCCTTTGAGTCGGCGGCCCGGCATTCGTCTTTCACGCGTGCCGCGCAGGAGCTTTCACTGACCCAGAGCGCCGTAAGCCGACATATCCGCACCCTGGAGGCCCATTTTGGGTGTCGACTGTTCGAGCGCTCGGGACGTCAGCTGATCCTTACGGAACCGGCCAAGCTGTTGCTGCCGGGCATCAGCGAAGGTTTTGAGGCCTTGGGCCGGGCGTGCTCCGTGCTGTCGGTGGACGAAGGTGCGCTCCGGCTCAAGGCGCCTTCCACATTGTCCCTGCGCTGGTTGCTGGCGCGACTGTCCCGCTTTCGGCAGGCGAATGAGGGGATCGAAGTGCAGCTGACCAGTGCCTGGATGGACAGTGATCATGTCGACTTCATCCACGAACCCTTCGATTGTGCGGTGCTGCTGAGCCACGGTCGTTTCCCGGAAGAGTGGGAAAGCACCCTGTTGTTTCAGGAATGGCTGATTCCGGTTTGCTCACCCGAAGCCGCAGCGGAGGGACCCTGGGATATACAGCGGTTGCGGAAGACCGAGCTGCTGCATCCCACGCCCGATCGTCGCGATTGGCGTCGCTGGCTTCAAGCTATGGCGCTGTCGGACGACATACCGATCAGAGGCGGACAGGTATTCGATACGTTGGAGCTTGGAATGGCGGCCGCTGCCCGTGGGTATGGAGTATCCATTGGAGATCTGGTGATGGTCTCGGAGGATCTTCAACTGGGGCGGACGGCGCTCCCCTGGCCTACAGCGGTGGCGAGTGGTGAGGCGTATTACCTGGTATGGCCCAAGGCTCGACGCAACCCGAAGCGTTTCTCCCTGCTGAGGGATTTTCTTCTGGCTGAGGTCAACGCCATGACCTTACCAGATGTGACCTACCACTCATAAGGAACATCCCGACGCCCATCGTGCTGATGGATCAAGTTGTCTTACATCCCGCCGATAATCAAACGACCGACTTAGAAGATTCGCCCCGAAGAGGGCCTTGCGTGTACAGCATCTCAGGTCGTCAAAAGCCAACCTAACGCGAATGCCAGTCGGGGAACACTGGTGTTCTTCAGGAGAATAATCCCATGTCGGGACGTCGTTTCGGTATCGCCGGGCAGCTCGCGCTTGCTCTAACGGTTATTTTAGTGGTGGTTATCACAGGAAGTGGATTGTTTGCGTTGCGCTCCCTGAGTGTTTCCACCGAGGAAAGTCACCATCATCACCTGACGGGTGAAGGTAAGCTGCTGGCCAATCAGCTCAATACCTTTCACGATACGCTGAAAATCAGCACGCAGCGTCTGGCTGGACTGTTTGAGCGGCGTTTCGGCGCAGGTCTTACACGTGACACTAACGAACGGGTTACTGTTGGCAGTGCATCGACGCCTGTGCTTCATCTACAAGGCGCCCGCTTGAACGGCGACTTTACCCTGGTTGATGAATTCACCACGCTGACGGGCGGCGCCGCTACTGTTTTTGTTCGCGATGGCAATGAATTCATCCGTGTAACTACGTCAGTTAAAAAAGAAGATGGCTCACGTGCTATTGGTACGCAGCTAGACCATAAGCATCCGGCTTATGAAAAGCTGCTCAATGGCCAGCAATATGTAGGACGCGCCGTATTGTTTGGCCGTAACTATATGAACCAATACACACCGGTGCGTGATGCTTCGGGTGAGCTTATTGCTGTGCTTTATGTCGGTTTTGATTACACCGAGGCTCAGAAAAAGCAATTCGATAGCCTGGCGGCGTTCCGGATTGGTCGCGAAGGTTCTTTGGCCATTCTGGATGAGCAGGACAAATGGCTGATCGCTCCTGCCGGTACTGCAGCGCCTGATGCGGCGCTGGCTGCCATCGGCATGGCCAAGAAAGATGATTTCATCGACTGGGAAGATGACAAGCAAGCATTCCAAAGTGTTGTCGTCCCCGTACCGGGTGATAACTGGAAAGTGGTCGCAACGGTACCTGTCGCTGAAGAACAGGAACTGCTCTGGAACGTAGGTCTTAAACTCGCGTTTGGTAGTGTACTGGCACTGGTTCTCGCTATTCTGGCTTCTGTACTGATGCTGCGCCACAAGCTGAAACCGCTGGGGCACCTCGTCAAGCAGGCCCAGGCTTTGGGCGAAGGCCAACTGAGCGTTCGTCTGAAGGTCGAAAGCCACGATGAAATCGGCCAGCTCTCCCATAGCTTCAACCAGATGGCCGAAGCCCTGTCGAACACAGTAGATCGTGTACGTCATTCATCTCACGATGTGACCACTCGCTCCGATCAGCTGAGCACCCTGTCCGGTGCTACCCAGCGCCGTTCGGCCGAACAGTCTTCCCAGATCGACAGCATGGCGAGCGCTGTAGAAGAGTTCAGCGCTACCGCACAGAACATTGCCGACAGCATGCGCAAGACCGAGCAGCTGACCAACGAAAACGCCGCCGAAACCCGTAACGGTACGGCCTCCATGCGTGCTGCCTCGAAAGCGCTGGAGCAGATCGCCCAATCGCTGGGTACGACGGCTACCGTGGTCAATAACCTGGGCGAGCGTTCCCAGCAGATTGGCGGGATCATCAGCGTGATCAGTGGCATCGCCGAGCAGACCAACCTGTTGGCGCTCAACGCTGCCATCGAGGCTGCGCGAGCGGGTGAGCAGGGCCGTGGCTTTGCCGTGGTGGCTGATGAGGTTCGCAGCCTGGCCGGTCGTACCAGTCAGGCGACGCGTGAAATCTCCGAAATGATCGGTTCGGTGCAGGAAGAAACCAACCGCGCCATGAGTTCTATCGATGAAGGCAACCGCCTGATGCAGCAAGGTCTGTCGCTTAACGGTGACGTTGCCCAAGCCCTGCAGCGTATTGAAGCGCAGATCGATCAGGCCGTGGAGCAGTTCACCAGCATTGCCCAGGCCACCCAGGAGCAGAGCAGCACAGCGACTGCCCTGAGCCGCAACATCCAGACCATTGCCGTCGATAACGCCTCCCAGCGCGAAGCGGCGGAAGAGCTAGCCAGCACGGCCTATGAGCTCAAGCGTCTGGCTGAAGAGCTGAGCCATGAAGTGAACCGGTTCAGCTGATCGATGCGGTAGCAGGCACAAAAAAGCCGGTGCAGAGGCACCGGCTTTTTTATGGGTAACGATCAGCGAACGATATGCAGGAAGTGCATGTGACGCTCGTATTGATCCAGGATGTCGCCAATCACGTCGTCCCGGCTCCAGCCCATCACATCGTAGTCCTGGCCGCCTTCCTTCAAGTGCACATCGGCACGGAAGTATTTGCGATCCTCGCGCTCGTTCTGGTCGCTCTGTGTGTCCCCCATGACAAAGCTCGGCATGGCATACGCGCGCGGGCGAACCTCATACACGAACTCAGGGTTCTCCTCAGGACCGACCTCGATACGCACCCGGCCATCGTCGCCATCTTTTACGCTGACAAGATAGCTCTGCTTACGCAGCTCTTCGGCAACAGACTCACACGCAGGCTTAACCACCTCCCCGATGAAGCGCACCACGTGGGTACGACGCGGGAACATGGCCAGATTACGCAGGCGACGCTGCCAGCCACCGGCTGAACGAGGCGCAGGGCGGGAGATATTCAGCGCCTGGTAGCGGATGCCCCGCTTGGTGGCATCCAGCTTGAGTGCCTTGAGCAGGCCCCACATCGAACAGAGCAGTGCAATGGTAAAGGGCAGCGCCGTAGCAATCGTGGCCGTTTGCAGGGCCTTGAGACCATCGGCCAGGAGCAGCGCAATCGCCACGATGCCCATGGAGGAAGACCAGAAAACCCGTTGCCAAATAGGGGTCTTGTCAATTCCGCCAGAGGCAAGCATGTCTACTACCATTGCACCGGAGTCCGCCGAGGTGACAAAAAACACCACGACCATGATGATGGCTACCATGGAAATGGCCGATGCGAAGGGGAAATGCTCAAGAAAGGCAAACAATGCCAAGGAACTGTCTTTGTTCACGGCATCGCCTAGTGACGTAATGCCCTGCCAGGAGATCATGTGAATGGCGGTATCGCCAAACACCGTCATCCAGAACAATGTAAAGCCGGCCGGTACCAACAATACCCCGGAAACAAACTCGCGGATCGTGCGGCCACGGGAGATGCGGGCGATGAACAGGCCCACAAACGGTGACCACGCCAGCCACCAGCCCCAGTAGAACAGCGTCCAGCCGCCGATCCAGTCGTTGGGCTTATAGGCATAAAGGTTAAAGGTACGGCTGACTATCTCGGTCAGGTAGCCACCGGTGTTCTGCACAAAGGTCTGCAGAATGAATACCGTAGGTCCCATTATTAGAACTATGAGCAGGAGCAGGACGGCCAAACCCAGGTTAAGCTCTGATAAGCGGCGCACGCCTTTGTCCAGACCGGTAACTACCGACAGGGTCGCTAAGGCCGTGGTCGCGATGATCAGAATGATCTGCACCGGCACGGAGACCTCCAGACCGAACAGGTAGTTGAGGCCGGTATTAATCTGCGCGACCCCAAAGCCCAAGGATGTCGCCACCCCCAGAACGGTACCCAAGATAGCGAAGATATCCACCGCATGGCCGATCGGCCCATAGATGCGTTCGCCGATGAGTGGGTATAAGGCCGAGCGCAGGGTCAGCGGAAGCCCGTGACGGAAGCTGAAGTACGCCAGGATCAGCGCCACGATGGCATAAATAGCCCAGGCATGCAGACCCCAGTGGAAGAAGGTGATGATCATCGCTTCGCGAGCGGCGTCCACAGTGCCAGACTGGCCGGTGGGCGGCGACAGGAAGTGCATGACCGGCTCGGCCACGCCAAAGAACATCAGGCCGATCCCCATGCCCGCCGAAAACAGCATGGCAAACCAGGTCGTGCTGCTGTAGTCCGGCTCGCTGTGGTCCGGGCCGAGCTTGATGTCGCCATAACGGCTGACACCCAGAAAGACCACGGTCAAGAGGATCAGCGCCACCGCCAGAATGTAGAACCAGCTGACGTTCGTAATGATCCAGGACTGAATGAGACCAAAGACGTTTTGCGCGCTCTCGTGAAAGGCACTGGCATAGATGACCAGGATAAGAATGAGCAAGGTCGAGCCCCAGAAAACCGGGGGATTGAGGGTACGGGTAGGTGGTGATTGGCTTTCGGTGGCCATCAGGCACTTTCTCCTTTTCTGTCGGCGCCAAGGTGGCTGCAAAGGAGTGCCTAGCCGACCCGCTCCGAGGGTCGGCATTGAAACACGAGGTGGTTATCGCTCAGATCACCTCAGGCACTCGCGGGTCTGTACTGCAATGCTTCAGCCAGATGGGACCGCAAAATCTGCGGCTCTGCTGCAAGATCGGCTAACGTACGTGCCACCTTGATCACTCGGTGCAGGGCGCGCAGGGACAGCCCCAGCCGTTCACCTGCGCTCTCGATCCACCGCTGGTCGTCTGCCGTCAATGCACAGTGTTGGTGCAAGGCACGCAAATCCAGAAAGGCATTCGCCACCCCTTGGCGAGCCAGTTGCCGCTCACGGGCGACGGCGACCTGCTCGGCAGCCTGTTGCGTTGTAAGGCGGCCGGAATCGCTCTTGGTATCAGGGCCGCCCAGACGCACACTTTCCCGGGCGACAGTGATATGCATGTCGATCCGGTCCAGCAGTGGACCGGAAAGCTTACCACGATAACGTTGTACCTGGTCGGGCGAGCAACGGCAGCGGCCGGCCGGATCACCCAGATAGCCGCAAGGGCAGGGGTTCATGGCGGCGACCAGCTGGAAGCGGGCCGGAAAGCGGACACGGTCCCGGGCGCGGGAAATCACAATCTCGCCACTTTCCAGCGGCTCGCGCAGGACCTCCAGCACCTTGCGGTCAAATTCGGGCAGCTCGTCCAGAAATAACACGCCTTGATGCGCCAGAGTGATCTCGCCCGGGCGAGGGCGACTACCGCCACCCACCAGGGCGGGGCCCGAGGCCGAGTGATGCGGCTGCCGGAATGGCCGCTGCGGCCAGTGAGCCATGGGCGTGTGGCTGGCAACCGAATGAATTGCAGCCACTTCCAGGGCTTCGAATTCATTCAGGGGTGGTAGCAGACCGGGCAGCCGGCTGGCCAGCAGGGTTTTTCCAGTCCCAGGAGGGCCTGCCAGCAAGAGGTTGTGCGAGCCTGCCGCTGCAACCACCAGAGCGCGTTTGGCAGCCACTTGGCCCTGCACGTCAACAAGGTCAGGATAGGGTTGCTCCTGCCGTCTCAACCCCTGGGCTTCGTACGGCGTAAGGGGCGTCTGCCCGGTAAAGTGCGCCGCGATCTCCAGCAGATGGCCCACCGCGATGACTTTAAGCCCGCCAGCCAGGCTGGCTTCCTCGGCGTTTTCATGGGGTACGATCAGTGTGCGTCCGGCTTCCCGTGCGGCAAGCGCTGCGGGTAATACGCCCTGGACGGGGCGCAGTGCACCGGAGAGCGCCAGCTCACCCAGGCATTCGATATCGGCCAGGGCATCCGCGGGTAGCTGCGCACTGGCCGCCAGAATGCCAAGGGCAATGGCCAGATCGAAGCGGCCACCATCCTTGGGCAGGTCGGCAGGGGCAAGGTTTAGGGTGATGCGGCGTGCCGGAAAGTCGAAGCCTGAATTGAGGATGGCGCTACGCACGCGATCCTTACTCTCCTTGACGGCGGTTTCCGGCAGGCCGACCAGGGTTAATGCTGGCAGACCGTTGGCCAGATGCGCTTCCACAGTGACACAGGGGGCTTCCACGCCCACCTGGGCGCGGCTACAAACGATGGCGAGGGACATGATCACTCCTTGATCAGTGTCCCGCCGGCCGGGTTATTCGGCGGTCGGCGGGGTGGGTTCCGTTTTGTTGTTCTGGAAAGCCATTTTGGCTGATGTCGGTGCGTCCTGTGCAGGCTGGGCGGCAGCAACAGGCTCTTTGCCCTGGCCTTCCAATTCGGCCAGGCGAGCTTCCAAGGCCTCAAGGCGAGCGCGGGTGCGTTCAAGGACCAGCATCTGGGTGTCGAATTCTTCACGGCTAACCAGATCGAGCTTGCTGAATCCGCTCTGCATCAGTGCCTTGAACTGGTTTTCGATATCGGCACGGGGCGAGCCTTCTCCGAACAGGCGGCTGGCTTGTTGGGTCAGGGAGTCGAGTAGCGCTTTGGGTGGGAACATACGCTTCATCCATTAAAAAGTGTTTGGACCAGTGTATCACGCTCCTTTCCAGCGCCAGGATGCCGGGCATCTGCACATTTTTTGGGCACCTCTTCCGAGCACTGTGCGCCAGGATGGTGCGATCTGCTGTGAAATGGACGCTATCTCATCCAACCGAAGCGCATAGAGGCGTTGCGCCATGCGGCTTTGCACGAAATGGCAAGGTTTCTGCTTTAGCCGTTATGACAGAGGCATCACGCACCAGGGATGCGGAAGCGAAGCGGTGATTGCTTCGTAGGCGGGCGAGGGTGGCGGCGAACCGTTTTAGAGCGGGGCGACGTTACAAAGCCACAGACTGCGCTTAGACTTGAGACGGGGTTCGTTCCTGGGGCAAGTCCACTTTTCGGGAGAAGTTCATGAAACTAGTCACCGCCATCATCAAGCCGTTCAAGCTCGACGACGTCCGCGAGTCGTTGTCCGAGATCGGCGTTCAAGGCATCACCGTTACCGAGGTCAAGGGTTTCGGTCGCCAGAAGGGGCACACGGAGCTATACCGTGGCGCCGAGTACGTTGTCGATTTCCTGCCCAAGGTGAAGATCGACGTCGCCATTGCCGATGACCAGCTCGACCGTGTCATCGAGGCCATTACCAAGGCAGCCAACACCGGCAAGATCGGTGACGGCAAGATTTTCGTTGTAAATCTGGAACAAGCCATCCGTATCCGGACCGGCGAAACCGATACCGACGCTATTTAAAAAACACCGTACTCCATACCCCCAAAGCCCCAGGAGAACATCATGACTCTGCGCAAGTACGCAGGGCTAGGAGCCCTTTTGTCCCTCGCTATGCCGAGCCTTGCCATGGCTCAGGAAGCAGCGGCGGAGCCGACGTTGAATAGCGGCGATACGGCATGGATGCTGGTGTCTACAGCACTCGTGCTTTTCATGACCATTCCGGGCCTGGCGCTGTTTTATGGCGGCATGGTTCGTGCCAAGAACATCCTGTCGGTAATGATGCAGTGTTTCGCCATTACCGGCCTGATCAGTATTCTCTGGATGATCTACGGTTATAGCCTTGCCTTCGATACCACAGGCATGGAAAAAGGCGTAACCAATTTCAATTCCTTTATCGGCGGTTTCGGCAAGGCCTTCCTGAGTTCCATTACCCATGATGGGCTGACAGGACCGGCTGCGCTGTTCCCCGAAAGCATTTTCGTCACCTTTCAAATGACCTTTGCGATCATCACCCCGGCGCTGATCGTGGGTGCGTTCGCCGAGCGCATGAAGTTCTCTGCCATGCTGGTCTTTACCGGTGTGTGGTTCACCCTGGTCTATGCACCGATCGCCCACATGGTGTGGAGCGGTGACGGTGGCCTGATGTGGGATTGGGGCGTGCTGGATTTTGCTGGCGGCACCGTGGTTCACATCAACGCCGGTATTGCTGGTCTCGTGGCTGCCCTGGTGCTGGGCAAGCGCAAGGGCTATCCGACCACCCCGATGGCACCGCACAACCTGGGGTATACCCTGGTCGGCGCTGCCATGCTGTGGGTGGGCTGGTTCGGTTTCAACGCAGGCTCCGCCGTTGCGGCAAACGGCACTGCCGGCATGGCGATGCTGGTTACCCAGATCGCAACCGCCTCGGCAGCTCTGGCCTGGATGTTTGCTGAATGGATCACCCACGGTAAGCCCAGCGCCCTGGGGATCGCCTCGGGTGTGGTTGCCGGTCTGGTGGCCATTACTCCGGCTGCCGGTACAGTCGGCCCGATGGGGGCGCTGATCATCGGTGCGGTCGCGGGTGTGATCTGCTTCTTCTGCGCCACCAGCCTCAAGCGCAAGATTGGGTATGACGATTCCCTGGACGCCTTTGGTGTGCATGGCGTCGGCGGTATCGTGGGCGCGCTGCTGACCGGTATCTTCGCAGCACCGGCTCTAGGCGGCTTCGGCACCGTGGCCGATATTGGCGGCCAGCTGTGGATTCAGCTCAAAGGCGTGCTGTTCACACTGGTGTATACCGGCATCCTGACCTTTGTCATCCTGAAGGTGATCGACATGGTCATGGGCCTGCGTGTCAGCGATGAGGAAGAGACCGTGGGTCTGGACCTGACGCTGCACAACGAGCGTGGTTACAATATGTAATAGCGAGCCGGCTACCGTTTGTCGGTCGAAAAAGGGCGCCTTCGGGCGCTCTTTTCGTATGCGCGAAAGAAAGTCATTTTTCGTGCGTTATTGCTCGGAACACCTGCTCGCAGCCCCGGTCTGAACGTCAGCTTTAAAGAGCCTCTTTGTTTTTTCGAAAGCCGCGCTAGAATGCGCGCCCAGCAAGCCTAGGAGTCCGCCATGTGGCATCAGCGACAGATCACGCTGCGCGCCCGAAGCCGTGGATTTCATCTCATCACGGATGAGGTGGAATCGGCCCTGCCCGAACTGGAAAGCTGTCAGATCGGGCTGCTCAACCTGTGGCTGCAGCACACGTCGGCTTCATTGACGATCAATGAAAATGCCGACAGTGCGGTACGTCGCGATTTCGAGCGGTTCTTCAATCAGCTCGTGCCGCAGAACGTGCCAGGGTACGAACACAATTACGAAGGGCCGGACGATCTACCGGCGCACTTCAAGAGCAGCCTTCTGGGCTGCAGCCTGACCATACCCGTGCAGGCCGGAAGGCTGGCGCTAGGGACGTGGCAGGGGATTTACCTGGGTGAGCACCGCGACCATGGCGGCGCTCGTCGGATAATGGCTACCTTGCAAGGTATGCCAGCATGAATTTTTCTTGAGCAGCCACGTCAAACTCGCGGCTGGTCAATAACTAACCTGGTTTTCGAGGGTTTTTTATGAGTGATGAAGAGCTGGAACAGGACGATATCGAGTCCACTGACGATGACGATACCGAGGACTTTGCTGCGGCCGCAGACGAGCCCGATGTAGAAGTCGACGACAGTGCCGAGGCGGAAGAACCTGCTGCAGGCAAAGGGAAGAAGAAAAAAGAAGCCGAGCCCGAGGAGTTGCCCTCCATCGAGGCCAAGCAGAAGGAGCGTGATGCGCTCGCCAAGGCCATGGAAGAGTTTCTGGCCCGTGGCGGTAAAGTGCAGGAGATCGACGCGAATGTTGTTGCTGACCCGCCTAAAAAGCCTGACAGCAAGTACGGCAGCCGCCCGATATGATTTTAAAACCCGCCTGTATGGCGGGTTTTTTATGGGTGGCGGATTCTGGCGTGGACATTATCCTGTGCAGTCCATCTGCAGGAAGACTTCATACCGATGACCTCAACCCCAACCCTTCAGGCGCGCTGGCAGAGCCTGCGTGACCTTGCCTCCAGTGCCATTGTCCAGGAGCGCGCCCTGGAGCCCTGGCTGACCGAATCCATTCTGGAGCAGAAAGAACTGGGGAGTGCCCTGGCATTTCGCCTGAGCCGAACGCTTACCGTCGATGCGGTGCAGCGGCAGACGCTGCACGCGCGTTTCGTGAGCGTGCAGCAGGAGCATCCTGCGCTGCTCGAGAGCGCCTGGGCTGACCTTGAGGCCACGGTCACACGCGATCCTGCCTTCGATACCCCGTTGGAGGTTTTCCTATTTTCCAAGGGCTTCCTGGCGATCCAGGCCTACCGCCTCGGACACCGGCTCTGGCTCGACGGGAACCGCATGCTGCCGCTTTATATCCAGGCTCGCTGTAACGAGATGCTGGCTGTAGACATCCATCCGGCCAGCCGTATCGGGCAGGGCATCATGCTTGATCATGGTACCGGGATCGTGATCGGCGAGACGGCGGTGGTCGAGGATGACGTGTCCATTCTGCAGGCGGTCACCCTCGGCGGGACGGGCAAGGAGTGTGGTGACCGGCATCCCAAGGTACGACGTGGCGTGATGATCGGCGCCGGCGCGAAGATTCTGGGCAATATCGAAATTGGCGAAGGGGCCAAGGTCGGGGCGGGTAGCATCGTGCTCAAGCCGGTCGCACCGCATACCACCGTGGTCGGCAACCCGGCCCGACCGGTTGGCACGCCACGCCACGAACAACCGGCACTGGTGATGGATCAGTCGTTCGATCAGGACTGATCCACCGTGTCGGTTAGTTCCAGCGCTCCAATACCGCGGGGAGCTCGTTGAGGCTGCGGATCTCGGCATCCGGCGCATTTTCACCGGACCAAGGTTTGCCTGTAGGGTTGAACCAGATGGCCCGTAGCCCGGCCTGCTGAGCGCCCTGGATGTCATCGACAGGGTTATCGCCTACGTGCACCGCCGCATCGGCCGTCACGCCTGCCCGGCGTAGCGCTTCGTTGAAGGGATGCGGGTCGGGCTTGCCGATACCCAGCTCTTCTGCGCACAGGGCAAAACGGAAATAGTCAGCCAGGCCGATCTCGTGAACATCAGCATTGCCATTGGTCAGTACGCCCAGGTCATAGCGCAGCGATAGCTGTTCCAGCGTCTCGTGCACGTCCTCGTACAGGGTGACCTGCTGACGAGCAGCCAGGTAGATGGCGAAACCGGCTTCGGCCAGCTGCCCGGCCTCAGGTTCTTCGTAACCGGCATCCTGCAAGGCCCCATGAATGACGCGGCGGCGCAGTTCGCTGACGCGGTGCCGGAGGCCGGGGTCGCGCTCCAGGAGCCGATCCCTGATCTGCCACAGGTGCTCAACCGGGACCGGTCCCAGCCGTGATGCCTCGGTTTCCATCCAGGTACGAAGCGCATCTTCGGCGCTGTGGATGACCGGGGCTATATCCCAGAGGGTGTCATCGAGATCGAAGGTAATCAGGCGGATAGTCATGTGGATTCTGTTTTTCGCTTGGCACGTGGATGGGCATCATCATAGACCTGTGCCAGGTGCTGGAAATCCAGATGGGTATAGATCTGGGTTGTGGCGATGTCCGCGTGGCCCAGCAGCTCCTGTACGGCGCGCAGGTCACGGGAAGTTTCCAGCATATGACTGGCAAAGCTATGGCGCAGCATGTGCGGGTGCAGGTGCTGGCCCAGTTCGCGTACGCCCGCTTCACGGACACGTAGCTGAATCGCTCTTGGCGTGAGGCGTCGGCCGCTCTGACCGATGAACACGGCGTCATCCTGGGCGGCCAGGGCGCGTTGCGGTAGCCAGCGTTCCATAGCCTCCCGCGCCTTGCTGCCCACCGGGACGATACGCCGCTTGTTGCCCTTGCCGCGAACGCTGATCAGGCCATCTTTAAGGTCTAGATCGACAATATCCAGCCCGACCAGCTCGGACAGGCGCAGACCAGAGGAGTAGAAGAGTTCAAGCATCGCCTGGTCGCGCAGGGCAATGAAGTCATCCTCTACAGCGCCATCCAGGAGCTGTGTGGTGCGGTCCACGTCGAGGTTCTTGGGCAGCTGTTTCTGGCCTTTGGGTGCACTGACACCATTGGCGGGATCATGCTGGCAGATCCCCTCGCGAATGAGGTACTGATAAAAGCCCCGGATAGCTGAGAGCAGACGGGAAAGACTGCGGCTAGACTGGCCTTTGCGGTGCAGCTGAACGATGAGCGCGCGCAGCCGACGGGCGTCAAGGTTGTTCCAGTCGGTGAGCTGTTCTTCGCGGCAGAAGGCCAGGAGTTTCAGTAGGTCACGACGGTAGCCGTCAAGGGTATGGACCGACACCTGACGCTCGCTGCGCAGGTGTTGGCAGTAAGCGTCGAGGCGTTCTTCCATGTCAGCGTACCGAGCGAAGAGGAGTGGGAAAGCGCAGCAGGGCGCGAGACAACACTTCGGCAACATGGGTTAGAAACACCGTGCCTAGTGAACTCTTGTAATGCTGTGGATCAGGACTTCCAATGGCAAGTACGCCATGCATGCCTTGGTGAATCAAGGGTGCAACCGCGGCCGATCCAACCTCGTCCTGCGCGGCTTCGCCAAACAGGAACTTCAGTTCATGTGAGCGCAACGCCCCGCTGACCGCCTTGCCGCCCGACAGCAGTCCACCAATACACTGGTGCGCCTCGGCGCTGGTCACGCTGCGGCCTACCGGTAAGGGCGATTCGTGGAACAGAATCAGCCCGACATAAGGCACCTTGAACTCATGGCGCAAGCTGTCTTCGACGGTGCTGATCACATCTTCCAGGGTGTTGGCATCCATGAGATCAAGCACGAGACGGCGAGTCTTGTCGAACAGGCGGTCGTTATCGCGGGCCACATCCATCAGATGCGCTAGACGATGACGCATCTCGACGTTGCGATCGCGCAGCAGACCCAGCTGGCGCTCCACGAGGGAGACCGCCGTGCCGCGCTGGTGCGGAATGCGCATCTCGGCCAGTAGGTCCTCGCGGTCTGCAAAGAAGTCCGGATGCTGTTCCAGCCAGGCCGCAACCTGATCGGCATCGAGCGGGGGCGTTTGGTCTGTCATAAACGTACCTGGCCTTCGTATACACGGACGGCGGGTCCTGTCATGAGCACCGGCTTGCCGGGGCCGGCCCATTCGATATCGAGCAGGCCGCCGGGCAGCTCGATCTGTACAGGCGAATTTAGCCAGCCCTGGCGAATACCCGCAACCACGGCTGCACAGGCGCCGGTCCCGCAGGCCTGGGTTTCACCGGCACCGCGCTCCCAGACGCGCAGGCGCGCCCGGTGTTCATCGATGACCTGGAGAAAACCGATATTGGCCCGGTTCGGAAAACGGGGATGATGCTCAAGTTTGGGGCCGAGTTCATGCACTGGCGCGGTATCGACATTGTCGACCCGCAGGACGCCGTGGGGGTTGCCCATGGACACCGCAGCGAGTTCGACGGTACGACCTTCGACCTGAACCGGGTAGCTGATCGCCTCGGCGTCGGCCTCGAATGGAATCTGCCTGGGCTCAAGGCGCGGCGCCCCCATGTCGACCGTCACCTGATTGTCGTTACGCAGCCGCAGCTCGATGATGCCGCCTTTGGTCTCGACCTTGATAACTTTCTTGACCGTCAGACGCTTGTCGAAGACAAAGCGGGCAAAGCAGCGAGCACCATTGCCGCACTGCTCGACCTCTGAGCCGTCGGAGTTGAAAATCCGATAGCGGAAATCGACATCCGGGTTGCTTGGCGTTTCGACGATCAGGAGCTGATCGAAGCCGACCCCCGTGTGCCGATCGCCCCACTGGCGGGCGTGCTTGGGCTGGATATGCGCGTGCTGGCTAATCAGGTCAAGGACCATGAAATCATTGCCAAGCCCGTGCATCTTGGTAAACCGCAATAGCATGAGAGGTCACTCCGGTAGCCGGCTTTCGCCTGCATAGAGTTCCTCGACCGTCTCACGGCGGCGCACCTCGAAGGCCTGCTCGCCATCTACCAGCACCTCAGCCGCACGACCGCGACTGTTGTAATTCGAACTCATGGTAAAGCCATAGGCGCCTGCAGAGCAGACCGCCAGTAGATCACCTTCGGCCAGCGCCAGATCCCGGCCCTTGGCCAGGAAGTCGCCGGTCTCGCAGATCGGGCCGACCAGATCATAGGCACGGGTCTCGCCATCGCGAGGCGTCACGGGCACGACGTCCATCCAGGCTTCATACAAGGCCGGGCGGATCAGGTCGTTCATAGCTGCATCGATAATGGCGAAGTCCTTGTGCTCGGTGTGCTTGAGGTATTCCACACGCGTAAGCAGCACGCCGGCATTGGCCACGATGAAGCGGCCGGGCTCGAAAACCAGAGCGATATTCCGTCCGGCAATGCGCTCGCGGATCGCCTTGATGTAATCGCTCGCCAGAGGCGGCTCCTCGTTGCGGTAGCGCACGCCCAGGCCGCCTCCGAGGTCCAGGTGACGGATTGTGATGCCACGCTCGGCCAAGCGGTCAGTCAGTGCCAGCAAACGATCCAGCGCATCGATGAACGGCTCGAGCGTGGTGAGCTGGGAGCCGATGTGGCAGTCCACTCCGATGATCTCAAGGTTTGGCAGCTCCGCTGCGCGAGCGTATACGGCCTCGGCCTCGGCGATATCGATACCAAACTTGTTTTCCTTGAGGCCGGTGGAGATGTACGGGTGCGTGCCGGCATCCACATCAGGATTCACACGCAACGAGACGGGTGCCTTGCGGCCCATTTCGGCGGCGACTTCCTGCAGGCGCTCAAGCTCCACCCGGGACTCCACATTGAAGCAGTGCACGCCGACTTCCAGCGCACGGCGCATGTCGTCACGGGTCTTGCCGACCCCGGAGAACACCACCTTGGCGGCGTCGCCGCCAGCGGCCAGTACACGCTCCAGCTCGCCACGGGATACGATGTCGAACCCTGCACCCATCCGCGCCAGGACGTTAAGAACGCCCAGGTTGGAGTTGGCCTTGACGGCAAAGCAGACGAGATGAGGCAGCCCGGCCAGCGCATCGGTATAGGCGCGGTACTGGCCCTCGATGTGTGCCCGGGAATACACGTAAGTGGGCGTGCCGAAGCGCTCTGCAATAGCGCTCAGCGGCACACCTTCCGCATGCAGGCTACCTGCGCGGGATGTAAATGACTCCATGGAAGGCTCCCTGGTCAGAACGTGTCGTGGCGATGCTCGTGAGCCGCTTTTTCATCGTCCGGAAGGTACAGGTCACCTTTTTGGCCGCAGCCTGCCAGCAGGCATGCGAAAGCAATTAGAGCAAGGGAAAGGCGCTTCATGGCGAGTCCTTTGAAAAGCATGATTGACCCGGAGTATACCCGGCACCTGCCCCCTTGCCTATGTAACGCCGCGCGTGGCTGACAGGCCGGGGCGGTGCAGCTGTCTTTGCGACTGGACGAGGGACGGTCGCCGGGGTAACGTCGAGGTCTTTTCAATACCGATTCAAGGAATCCCATGAGCAGTCTGAGCGAAGCCCGCTTCCATGATCTTGTCGATACTACCCAGCAGGCGGTCGAAGACATCCTCGACGACAGCGATCTGGACCTGGATCTGGAGAACGGCGCCGGTGTCCTCACGATTCGCCTGGAAAACGGCAGTCAGGTCATTCTGAGTCGTCAGCCTCCGCTACGGCAGCTCTGGGTGGCGGCCCGCTCAGGCGGCTATCACTTCGATTATGACGAGGCGGGCAACCAGTGGATCTGCGACAGCACCCAGGAGCCGCTGGGCGACCTGCTGACCCGTGTCATCCGCGAGCAGACGGGCGATGAGCTCGATTTCAGCCAGCTCTGATCTCGCGTTATCAGGGGAGGACGCTGAATCGGTGGCCTCGCCCTGTGTTCGGCGCTGTTGCCTGGACGATCACGATATCTGCCTGGGCTGCGGTCGCACACTGAATGACATTCTGGCCTGGGGCGAAGCGTCAGCCGAAGCGCGTCGGGCCATTATTCTAGCCGCACAGGCGCGCAGGGACCATCGATCCAACACTGGCTGACCGGTGGTTCCGTCTACCCTGATCCCTGTGTTACGGTCAGGCCATCCGCAGCCGAAGGGCTGCACTCCCAACGCCGCCCGTGCGGCATCCGTTTCGGCATGAGACATGCTGTTCAGTACCTCGAAGCGCCGCCTGCAGCCGCTGCTGCAAGCGCGTTTCCGACATCCAGCCGCCAAAGGAGGCATCATGCGCCAGATCGCTCAGCCCATCATTACGCAGACTGACTACCAGCAGCTCGACCGCCTGCTCGATAGCCTTGAGGAATTCGGCCCTGCCGCCGAGGCGCTCGAAGAGGAGCTGGAGCGCGCCAAGGTGGTGCCGCCTGATGAGGCGGAAGGTGTTGTGACCATGCATTCCCAAGTGCATTGCCGCGAAGAAGGCAGCGGCAAGGAATACCACCTGCGTCTGGTGTATCCCAACGAAGCCCGGGAAGAAGGCACCGTATCCGTGCTGACGCCCGTGGGCAGTGCACTGCTGGGCCAGACGATAGGCCAGCGCGTTGAGTGCACGGCACCCGGCGGGAAAACGCTGCACCTGTCGCTACTGGAGCTGGAGCCGACGGCCAAGGCAGTCGGCTACTGATCAGACTGCCATGAATGCCTGGTTGAGCGCCTCTTCCAGCTCTGCCTTGAGCCTCAGGTAGGCCAGAGTGTGCGGGCGAGGCTCGCCAGGCACGTGCAGAAGATCCAGATCCGTCAGGTAACAGCGGTAACGTTCTCCGGTACGGCGGCGCGCCAGGATATGGCGTGCCACCTCCTGGTACAGCCGTGGGCCGTAGTCGAGTTCGGAAAACTCCCGGTGATCGCAATATAGGGTTACCAGGCGGCGCCCGGCCTTGGTGGCGGTCACAATGGCCTGAACCGCATAGTACGGCACCGTTTCCAGAGGCAGATCGATCTGCCGCCGCTCCAGATGCCGCGCCCGTTGAGGTGCTGGGGGCAGGACCTGGAAATAGTGCATCTCAGCCAGCGGTACCCGACTGGCCTCCAGGGGCACTTGGGCACTCTGCCGGCGGTGAATGGAATGCAGAAAACGCTGCAGGGGGGCCAGCAGCGTCTGCTCATCATGGAAAGGCAAGCGCTGTGACCAGAGGGCGTTGTGCTCATCCAGTACGTAGACACGTGCCGTTTCACCTTCCTGTCGATAAAATACCTGAATGCTGCCGGTACGGCCCAGCGGCAGGATAAGGCCGAGTTCGTCACCTTCTAATGCATGGGGGTCCAGACTCAGGGGCGTCCATTCCTGCTTTGGAGCGGACAGGTGCAGCAACAGCGAGTCCCGGTCGGCCAGGGGCGTATGGCTCAGCTTGCCCTCGCGCAGCTCGAGCATGTGGAAACGCTGCTGGATCTGGAGCAGATAGCGCGTTTTGTGCTCACGCAGCATGGCCGTGCGGACTTCGTCGAACACTGCTTCCACGCGTTCTACGATCAGCGGTGCCCGGTTCCGGCAAAAGCTGCGTATCGACAGGCGAGGCAATGACTCCTGATCGCCAGAGGGCAGGCTGTTGAAGTAGGCGCATAAGCAGTCGAGCAGGGCATTGGCCCCTTCGAAACGGTTGACGTACAGTTCGTTCCAGCTGTTGAGGGTGATCTGGTCCAGCGTCAGCACTAGGTTTTCACGCATCCCGGCGTAGCCTAGGGCGTCGATACGATCGCTGGTGAGGTAGACATTGCGCTGACTGTGCTGGTAGAGCGGATCGATCCCTACGTTGATCAGCAGCAACACCTCGCGAGGCGCGGCCGGACGCAGCAGGACGGCCTCCGGTACGGTGTCCGGTCGGTCGTTGAAGCTCTGCTGGAAACTCTGGATCAGGTTGTTGAGTTCGAACGGGGTAAGGTCGCTCTCGCCGGCATGTAAGGTCAGGCGGGTGGCATTGTCGATAATGCCGTTGTAGCGACACCAGGCCAGCAGCTCGGCCAGTTCCCAGGTGCGCTTGAGTGGGGAGTGCGAATGGCACTCTTCTGCCGTCAGGTTGCCACGGTGCAATGACCACGGGCGGCGGCGCTCGCCAAAGGGGCGCTCTTCCTGTACCAAGGTCACAAACTCCTCGGCCAGGTCTGGCGCAATGCCCGGGTTGATAAAGTCGATTTTGCCCGCCTTGCGCTCGAACGCCGCATACAGGCGGCGCCCCAGAATACTCAGGTCGCGCGGGGCGAGGTGGCTTTCAACCTGCTGTTGCTGGGCGAACTGCGCCAGGAAGCGGTAGCTGTGAGTCAGGGCATTGACCAGAATCCGACGCTCGGCGCTGACGTCATCTACCTTCCAGCCCTGGCGCTCGTCCAGCTTGCGCAGCATGTGCTCATCCCAGCCCCAGGACTGGGTCAGCTTTTCCATCAGCAGACGTTGCCAGCTCTTGCGGCCTTGCCGGGGCGGACGGCTCAGGGGCTTGCCAACCTTGAGGTACAGGCAACGACGGACCAGTTCGAGCCGATCCAGGTCGCCGCGCAGGAGCAGGTATTCTTCCAGGCGCTGGTACACCAGCCTATAGGGATCGACCTGATCGAGATCCGTGACGCCCGAATGGACCAGCTGCTTGAGGCGTCGGCTGAGCGTGACCGTGTGCGGGTGCTCGCAGGCGTACAGCTCGGTCACCATGACTTTCAGGACTGATTTGTAGGGCGAGCTGATCCCTTTGAATAGTTGCCACAGCCCGGCGCCGATGTATTCGCCTGGAGGGATGTGGTCGATGTGGCCAAAATCCAGTACCTCGCGCGCCTTGATGAAGCGATGGTGCAATAGTCGCTGGGTAAAGCCTTCGTAGTCGCTCTCCTCCTGAGCGACCGGCACCTGCCACCATAACGGCGTACGGCCGCCTAGCCAGATGGCGGTGCGATAGAACTCGTCGAGTAGCAGAAAGTGCTGCGCCGTACCGCAATCGTCCGACGTCAGGAGCCCCGGGCGCTGGCCCTGGCTGAACTGGTCGGCGTCAATCAGAAAGATATGTAGCTCGGCATTGAGCGAGGCCGCCCAGGTTTCAAGCAGGGCGCACTTGCGCTTCAACTCGGCGAGCGCCTGTGCACTCATGCCGGGGGCATGGCAGAGCCAGATATCCAGGTCGCTGCTGTCGGCCTGGGTCAGGGTGCCCAGGCTGCCCATGAGGTAAAGGCCATGCAGCGGCTCGTCCCGATGTGTACGTGCGGGCTTATAGGCAAACGAGCGGGTAAGGCGACGGGCTTCTGCCAGCTGTTCGTCCGTCGGCTCAAAGCCGGTCAGGCCGGCCGGCGTACTGGCCGAGACATAGCCCGGCAGCATGGGGTGATTGACGTGCAGCAACAGGGGCAGCAGGGTCAATACCGGCTGCTGTCGGCTGGGCAGGCCTTCCAGAGCGCGAACGAGGCGACCAGTGTTGATGGTCAGAAAGCGCGCGCGTACCTGCTTGAGGGCTTTGCGATCAATGCCCTCGTCGTCATCCAGTTGAAGGTCAGGGAAACGGGTCATGACGGGTCCATAGCTAAGCCGCAAGCGTACCAGCCGTACCCATAAAGTACGACTGGTTCACAGTGCGTTCGTCTCGCTGGACGCTACCGCCTGTCCAAAACCACCGGTGGGCGGTTCGCTCTGCGCTACTCCACGTCCGCACCGGTTTCCGGCAGGTCCGGCAGCGCCCGCAGCAATTGTTCGTAGCGGGCCGTGTCGAAGGGGCGGTCTTCGGTCATCATGGTTTCGATCTCGTTGGCTAGCACGATCGCCATCAGGTGGACGATTTCCTCACGTTCGTGCCCTACCAGGGTCAGTTTATTGAGGACGGCCTGTGTAAAAGGCGGTTCGCCGGCCGCTAACTGGTTCTCGATCGCCGAGATCAGATGGGATTCGACAAAGGATTCTTCGTTGTCATCATGGTCAGACATGGTATTGGTTCACTCAGGACAGTTGATGCCAGTCACTGGCAGATAATGGAGTTCAAGCAGCAATGATTACCTGCTACACCCTCGTTAACGGTATGTTAACCCCTAAGACCATCACGCCCGACGAGCCTTTCCCTCAGGATGCCTTGTGGATCGATCTTTTATCGCCTACCGATGAGGAAGAGCAGTTCTTGGAAAAGAGCCTGGCGGTAAACATTCCGACCCGGGAAGAGATGGCCGAAATCGAAGAGTCGTCCCGTCTGTACGAGAGTGAGCGGGCCCTGCACATGACGACAACGGTCGTTAGCGGATTCAGTGAACACCAGCCGACGGCCTCGGTACTCAACTTTGTTTTGACGCCCGAGTGGCTGGTAACGGTGCGTTACGCTGAGCTATCAGCCTTTAGTGCCTTTCGAACAAAGATCGGACAGCATCCGGGCCTGCACAAGCGCAGCGATACCATCTTCATCTCGCTGCTTGACAGTCTGGTCGACCGGATTGCTGACATCCTTGAGTCTGTCCAGGCACATCACAATCGCTTGGCCAACGTGATTTTTCGAGAGCCAACGCCTGAGGAGTGTGCTCCCAAGGAACCTAAAACAGACTTGCAATCCATCCTCAAGCAGCTTGGCCGTAGCAATTTACTCTTGGCCAAGTTGAGCGACAGCCTACTAGGTATCAATCGTCTGCTCAGCTATATCCGCCGGGCTGCCAGTGAGTGGATCTGCCGGGATGCCAAGGACTGGATGAAAACGGTCGAGCGCGATTCCCGATCGTTAGGCGACTACCAGACCCGCATGAATACTGAAATTGGCTTTCTGCTCGATGCCACCCTAGGGCTGATCAATATCGAGCAGAACGGGATCATCAAAGTATTTTCGATTGCCTCGGTCTTGTTCCTGCCGCCCACGCTGGTCGGTACGGTGTACGGGATGAACTTTGAAAACATGCCTGAACTGAGCTGGCACTTCGGTTATCCCCTTGCCCTGGTAGGCATGGTGGTATCAGCCATCATCCCGTACGCCTGGTTCAAGTTCCGCGGCTGGCTGTAAGGGTCAGGCCGTCGTGCTGACAACGGAGCCTGTGCTGCCGCTGGTGGCCTGCAGCAGCGCCGCATAGGCCTGTTGCAGCGAGGCACTGAGGCTGCTGATCTGGGCTTGCGCCGCCTGTACCCGTATCTGCTTTTCCTGCTCGGAGGCATTGCTGGCCTGGGCCTGCTGCAACTCCTTTTGTGCACGCTGCAGCTGTTTTTCCAGATCCTTAATGGTCTTCTTGAGCTTTTCGATTGTGCTATCGGAGTCGCTGCCGCTCTGAACCTGACCGCCACCGGCAGGCGCACCCTTTAGCGTCAGCCCTTGATCGGTTTTCCCGCTCTTTTCCACGGACGTCGTAGAGGTGTCAGTGTCTGCAGAAGTGGCAGATGAAGGCGAAGTGGATGGCGGTTGGAAGGCAACGTTCAGCGAGGTGGCGAGTCGGTCGGTTATTGTGGACATGGCATCCTGTCTTTTCGAAAGGGTGCCATGCCATCGGCTGGTTATCGCGGAAGTTGATTCAATAGTGATGAGTGGTTGCTAACCGTTACTCGTCGGTCGTAACGGCGTTGTTGGCAACGTTTGTAGAGGCTGACCGATGATCAGCAGCTCACATCCGTAGCCCTTTTACTTAGCCGTACAGCAGATGCAGCGAGACCGCCAGCACACCCAGAAACGCCCATACCACACTGAAGATAAGCGGGGAGCGCAGCGAAAACAGCAGCGATTTTCGGTAACGGCTGCCATTGAGAGGCTCGTTTCCTGCGCCGTAAAGCGGCGTCACGCGGGTTACACAGGGCTCGTTCAGGGTGTCCAGCAGCTCGCATTGTTTGCGGTGCCAATGCTCGATTACATCAAAGGCAGCCTTGATGCCAGGCCAGGCGTGGATCGATGTCACCAACCCCAACAATGCCAGCAGAGTAGGCACATATAGGGTGAACTGAGTGCCCCATTGGCTGTTGGTATTGCTCATTGAAGACGCGAACGCAATCATCAGAAAGGACTGCGATGATAGATAGGCGTTGGTCCGGTTGGACAACATCGACGACTCGAACTGGATCTCCGCGCGGTAGAAATCAAGCTGCTCCCGGAGGCTGCCAAAGAGTGTTTCCGCCTTGTCCGTACGGGGATGCGCGGCTCCCGTAGGGCTCATCATGTGGATCGCTCCTGCTCAAAAAAGCTCTCTTGTAGGGCTTTTAAGACCGTGTAGAGTTCCGGTTCAAAGGCAACGCGCGAAGTCTTGTACAAGAAAAACTTTTCACCGACGCATTGGGCGTCTACGGTTATCTGGCTTATCTGTCCAATGCCTTGGAGGCATGTCGAATGCTCAAGCTCTATGGGTTTCCTGTCAGCAACTACTACAACATGGTCAAGTTTGCGTTGCTCGAAAAGGGGCTGGAATTCGAATCCGTCACGGTTTTCCCCAGCCAGGATGAACAGTTTCTTGCCATCAGCCCCTGCGGCAAGGTGCCGGTGCTAGAAACCGAACATGGCTTTATCAGCGAAACCAGCGTGATTCTCGAGTACATCGAGGAAACCCAACCGGGAACGCCGCTGTTGCCGACCGATCCGTTCGCGCGTGCCCGCGTGCGTACCCTCATGCGCGAGATCGAACTCTATATCGAGCTGCCGGCGCGCCAGTGTTACCCGGAAGTGTTCTTTGGCGCCAAGGTCGACGAAGCCATCAAGGAAAAGGCTCGCCACGAATTAAGATCCGGTATCGCTACGCTCAAGCGGCAGGGGGTGTTCTCGCCTTATGTGGCAGGCGATACGCTGACCCTGGCCGATGTCTACTTTCTCTACAGCATCGACCTTGCCCGTGGGGTTGCCGAGCAATTGTTCAGCCTCGACCTGATGGCAGGCTTTCCGGCTGCCCAGGCGCTGCTTGATCGCCTGAAGCAGAACGCCCATGTGCAGCAGCTATATGAAGAAAAGGCCCAATCCATGAGCAGTTTCCTGGCCATGGTTCGCAAGCGTCTGGAAAGCGCCTGACCCAAGCGTTTTGTCGGTCGCAGGGCACACTCGTCTGGCATGATGGTCAATCCAGCACTTAGCCATCAGTAACGAGGACATTGTCATGCGTATCGGATTCATCGGTTTGGGTGGAATGGGCAAGGGCATGGCCGGCAACCTGATCAAGGCCGGCCATGAGGTCCTGGTCTGGAATCGCTCGCAGGAGGCAGTTCAGGAAATGGTCGGCCAGGGAGCGAAGGCGGCCAGCGAGCCTGCCGACGCATTTGATGCCGAGGTGGTGGTGTCCATGCTGGCGGACGACGCCTCTACCCGCGCAGTCATCCTCGACAGTGGCGCGCTGGACCGTGCCCGCGGGGGGGCGATCCACCTCAGCATGGCCACGCTGTCGGTTGCCTTTGTAGCCGAATTGATCGAGCGTCATGCCAAGGCAGGCGTCGACTATATCTCCGCACCGGTCTTCGGGCGTACCGATGTGGCCGTGGCCGGCAAGCTGAACATTGTGGTGGCCGGCCCGCAGGCTGCGGTGGATAAGGTCCAACCGTTGCTGGATACCATGGGCCAGACGACATGGCCGCTGGGCGAGGACCCTCTACGGGCGAATATCGTCAAGATTGCCGGTAATTTCATGCTGGCAAGCGCTATCGAGACGATGGGCGAAGCGTCCGCTTTGACCAAGAGTTATGGCGTCGAGCCAGCCGATCTGCTGAATATCCTCACCAACACCCTGTTTGCGGCACCGGCTTACAAGAATTACGGAGCGATGATTGCCGAGCAGCGCTTCGAGCCGGCTGCCTTCAAGCTGACCCTTGGCCTGAAGGATGTCGGGCTGGCGCTGAGTGCCGGTCAGGCGAAGAACGTACCGCTGCCGTTTGGCAGTGTGCTGCGGGATAACCTGCTGGAAGCCGTTGCCCAGGGCGAGGGGCATCTGGACTGGTCTGCATTGGGCGGTCGTGCGCTCAAGCGCTCCGGGCAGGCATAGGCAGAGCAGGGCGCCATCACGTGTATGGCGCCCTGTTCCGATTTACCGGCTCGCCAGTAATTCCCGGCCGCGCTGAACGGCGGCGCGGACCTGCGCCGGTGCGGTGCCGCCGATGTGGTCACGGGCGTTGACCGAGCCTTCTAGGGTGAGGACGTCAAACACGTCCTGCTCAATCTGATCGCTGAAACGGCGCAGCTCTTCCAGATTCATTTCGGCCAGATCCTTGCCGGAATCCACGCCATATTTTACGGCATGTCCCACGATCTCGTGGCAGTCACGGAAGGGCAGCCCCTTGCGCACCAGATAATCAGCCAGGTCGGTAGCCGTGGAGAAACCACGACGGGCGGCTTCACGCATAACGTCGCGCTTGGGCCTGATGGCCGGGATCATATCGGCAAAGGCGCGTAGGGAATCACGCAGCGTGTCGGCAGCGTCGAACAGCGGCTCCTTGTCTTCCTGGTTGTCCTTGTTGTAGGCCAGCGGCTGGCCCTTCATCAGCGTTAGCAGGCCCGTCAGGGCGCCGAATACACGGCCTGTCTTGCCGCGCACCAGCTCCGGTACGTCCGGGTTTTTCTTTTGCGGCATGATCGAGGAGCCCGTGCAGAAGCGGTCGGGCAGATCGATGAACTGGAACTGGGCGCTCGTCCACAGTACTAGCTCTTCAGAGAAGCGCGACAGGTGCATCATGGCCAGCGAGGCAGCCGAGCAGAATTCGATGGCGAAGTCGCGATCGGATACACCATCCAGCGAATTGCCGCCAACGGCCTCGAAGCCTAGCAGCTCACATGTGATCTCGCGTTGGATCGGGTACGTGGTTCCGGCCAGGGCGGCGCTGCCCAGCGGCATGCGGTTCACGCGCTTGCGGCAGTCCACCAGACGCTCATAGTCGCGTGACAGCATCTCGAACCAGGCCAGCAGGTGATGCCCGAACGTCACGGGCTGCGCGGTCTGCAAATGGGTGAAGCCGGGCATGATGGTGTCGGCTTCACGCTCGGCCTGCTCCAGCAGACCCTGCTGCAAGCGGGTGATCTCCGCGAGGATTACATCGATCTCGTCGCGTAGCCACAACCGAATGTCTGTCGCGACTTGATCATTTCGGCTGCGACCGGTGTGAAGTTTTTTACCAGTGATGCCGATACGGTCAGTAAGACGGGCTTCGATGTTCATGTGCACGTCTTCGAGATCGACGCGCCATTCGAACTGGCCTGTCTCGATTTCGTGCTGAATCTGGTTCAGTCCGTCTGCGATGGCGTCGCGTTCGGCATCCGTCAGTACACCCACTTTGGCCAGCATGGTGGCGTGAGCGATGGAGCCCATGATGTCGTGGCGGTACAGGCGCTTATCGAAGTCGACCGAAGCGGTAAAACGTGCGACGAAGGCGTCGACGGGTTCGCTGAAGCGACCGCCCCAGGATTGATTGGTTTTTTCGTTGCTCATTGGTGGGCTCGCAAATGGCACTGAACGTGAATGGACGTGACGGGATGATAACAGCCTTGCGCTGGTGCAACGTGCACCACAGTTATCCCGTTAACTTTAAAACAACCTTGCCGTTCGTCGGATAGTAGTAAACACTTTGACCATGCCTATCAAATACCTGACCAAGCGCCGGCCTGCCCCGGTCGATGAGTTTTTCGTACCGGAGCTATGCGAGTCGGAAGCCCTGCTTGTCCTGATTGTGCTGGCGGAACTGCTGGTCCTGGTGCTCGTTTTGGCCGATCCCCTGACCACATCCTTCAACTGGGTACGGTTGGCGCTGGTCTCGCTGTTCGTGCAATGGAACGTGCTGCTCTCGGCCGCCGTTCTCTGCCGCCTGCGGCCCTTTCTGGCACGCCTGAAGCCGGCATTGGCTGGAGTTATCTGCTGCGCCCTGGTGGTGGGGCTGACCCTGGCCTGCACTGCCGTGGCTGACTGGCTGGAGCTGGCCGGTCCCATGCAGCAGTCCGGCGAGGTCAAGCTGTATGAGCGGCATGCCCTTATCGCGCTGATCATGTCAGCCCTGATGCTGAGGTATTTTTACCTGCAAAGCCAGTGGCGGCGCCAGCAACAGGCCGAACTCAAGGCACGGATCGAGTCGCTGCAGGCTCGTATCCGTCCGCATTTTCTGTTCAACAGCCTCAACAGTATTGCCAGCCTGATCGCCATCGACGCCGACAAGGCTGAACGTGCCGTGCTAGACCTGTCCAGCCTGTTCAGGGCAAGCCTGTCCAAGCCTGGAACACGGATTCGTTGGTCGGAAGAACTGGAGCTGTCACGTCGCTACCTGGAGATCGAGAAGCTACGCTTGGGAGATCGTCTTCAGGTCGACTGGCGCATCGATGGTGTGCCGGATGATCTGCCGATCCCGCAGTTGACGCTGCAACCGCTTCTGGAAAACGCCTTGATTTACGGGATTGCGCCGCGGATTGAGGGTGGATGTGTGGTGGTCGAGGCGACCTATGTTGCAGGGATATTCGAATTGTCGATGAGCAATCCATTCGATGAGCAGGCCGAGCAACATCCTCGGCCGCCAAAAGGTACGAAACAGGCTTTAACCAATATCGAATCGCGACTAACGGCACTTTTCGGCCCGGGAGCGAGTCTCAAAATCGAACGCCGTGACCAACGGCATATAACCTGTCTTCGCTATCCATGCGAGCGACTCACGCAGGAAGCCTGAGCCTATGAACGTCCTAATCGTCGATGACGAACCGTTGGCGCGCGAGCGTCTGGCCCGTCTGGTTGGGCAACTAGACGGCTATAAAGTCTTGGAGCCCTCCGCCAGCAATGGCGAAGAAGCGTTGGCCCTGGTCGAAAGCCTGAAGCCGGATATCGTATTGCTCGATATTCGTATGCCAGGTCTGGACGGGCTACAAGTAGCTGCCCGACTATGCGAGCGAGAAGCACCGCCTGCGGTTATTTTCGTAACCGCCCATGATGAATTTGCACTGGAGGCCTTCAAGGTCAGTGCCGTGGGGTATCTGGTCAAGCCGGTACGCCAGGAAGATCTTGAGGAGGCCCTGAAAAAAGCCGAACGCCCTAACCGCGTTCAGCTGGCTGCACTGACCAAGCCGCCGTCCAGCGGCGGTCCGGGGCCGCGCAGCCATATCAGCGCCCGGACCCGCAAGGGCATCGAGCTGATTCCGCTGGATGATGTCGTTTATTTCATTGCCGATCACAAATACGTGACCCTGCGTCACGGCAACGGTGAAGTCCTGCTGGACGAACCGCTGAAGGCGCTGGAAGACGAGTTTGGTGACCGGTTCGTCCGTATCCACCGCAATGCCCTGGTGGCGCGGGAGCGGATCGAGCGCTTGCAGCGTACGCCGCTGGGCCATTTCCAGCTGTATCTTAAAGGGCTCAATGGCGATGCGTTGACGGTCAGCCGACGACACGTAGCCGGTGTGCGGCGCTTGATGCAGAACCTGTGACATTCAGGGGCAGGACCTGCCGTTCTGTGCGCATGGCGCGCGGACGATTGGTCTTGCCTATCAGGCCGAAAGCGGCTTGCGGCAGGAGAGCCTGTTATCATTCCGGTCATGTTTTAATCCCGGAATAGGCTCATGAACCGCGAGATTCGCATTGCCACGCGTCAAAGT
Organism: Pseudomonas sp. WAC2; assembly: GCF_030403525.1. Classification (NCBI taxonomy): domain Bacteria; kingdom Pseudomonadati; phylum Pseudomonadota; class Gammaproteobacteria; order Pseudomonadales; family Pseudomonadaceae; genus Pseudomonas; species Pseudomonas sp. WAC2. The sequence continues at coordinate 192,815 of NZ_JAUEPD010000003.1, read as the reverse complement.
GCGCTTGCCCTGTGGCAGGCCGAGTATGTAAAGGCCCGCCTGGAGGCAGCCCATCCGGGGTTGCACGTCAGTCTGTTGCCGATGACCAGTCGGGGCGACAAGCTGCTCGATGCACCTCTGGCGAAGATTGGTGGTAAGGGCTTGTTCGTTAAGGAATTGGAAACGGCGTTGCTCGAAGGCGAGGCCGACATTGCTGTGCATTCCATGAAGGATGTGCCGATGGAGTTTCCCGAAGGCCTTGGGCTCTATGCCATCTGCGAGCGGGAAGATGCACGCGATGCCTTCGTTTCCAATACCTATTCCAGTCTGGCGGATCTGCCGGCCGGTAGCATTGTGGGTACTTCCAGTCTGCGCCGTCAGGCCCAGCTGCTGGCCCAACGCCCAGACCTTGAGATCCGTTTCCTAAGGGGCAACGTCAATACGCGCCTTGCCAAGCTGGATGCAGGCGACTATCACGCCATCATTCTGGCAGCGGCCGGGCTGATCCGTCTGGGCTTTCAGGACCGCATCCGTGAATCCATCAGTGTCGAAGACAGCCTTCCGGCAGGTGGACAGGGCGCGGTAGGCATCGAGTGCCGCACGGACGATGCCGAAGTCCACGAACTCCTGAAGCCGCTCCATCATCTGGAGACCGAGCAGCGCGTCATTGCCGAGCGCGCCATGAACCGCCATCTCAACGGCGGCTGCCAAGTGCCCATTGCCTGCTATGCCATCCGCGAGGGTGAAGAACTCTGGTTGCGTGGTCTGGTGGGTCAGCCGGATGGCACCCTGCTGCTGCGTGCCGAAGCGCGGGGATCGGTCATCGACCCGTCTGCATTAGGTATCCAGGTTGCGGATGAGCTACTTGCCCAGGGCGCCGGTGACATTCTACGGGCCGTTTACGACGAGGCTGCCCAGCCATGACGGCCTGGCGGCTGCTTCTGACCCGCCCGGCCGAAGAGTGCATACCCCTGGCGGCTGCATTGGACGAGCGGGGCATTCACAGTGTCAGCCTGCCGTTACTGGCCATCGAGCCGCTGCCTGAGACACCGGAGCAGCGCACCCTCATGCTGGATCTAGACCGCTACAAGGCGGTCATCGCGGTCAGCAAGCCGGCCGCCCGGCTCGGTCTGGAGCGGCTTGACCAGTACTGGCCGCAGCCGCCCATTAACCAGACCTGGTTCGCCGTAGGCGTCGCCACGGCGGATATTCTCGAAGCCTATGGTCTTTCGGTCATCACGCCTGACCAGAGCGAAGACAGCGAGGGCATCCTGGCCTTGCCGCAGCTTGATCAAGCCTTGCAGGAGGCTGATTCCCGCGTGCTGATCCTGCGGGGCGAAGGTGGCCGGGAAACCATGGCCGACACGCTGCGTGAGCGAGGCGTGCAAGTCGACTACCTTGAGTTGTACCGGCGCGTATTGCCGGATCATCCACAAAATGCCCTAACCGAGTGCCTTGCAGCGGAACGCCTCAATGGCATCATGGTCAGCAGTGGGCAGAGTTTCGCGCACCTGCGTACCCTGGCCGGCTCCGCATGGCCGGACGTGTGTTCGGTGCCGCTGCTGGTACCCAGCGAGCGTGTGGCCGAGCAGGCCCGCGCGGCCGGTATCCAGCGTGTCATTACCTGTCATGGCGCCAGTACCGCTGCGGTACTGGCGGCGCTTGAAGAGCATCATCCTTGAATAACCGATCAAAGGAAGGACTTGTGAGCGAAACAGTCACTCCCACTGACGATGCCGTACCGGTATCTGGCGAGACCGTCAACGCGACGCCTCCACCTGCCCCGACTCCGGAAAAGCCCCGGCGTGGCAGTGCCGGGCTGGCTCTGCTGGCATTACTGGTAGGTTCTGCTGGCCTGGCGGCAGGTGGCTGGAGCCTCTGGCAGACACGGACCCTGCATGAGCAGGATCATGCCCAGCTGGCTCAGCTTGAAGATGCCCGTAGCCTGACGCGTCAGGTCGAGCAGCGTGAGCAGGCTCTGGCCGCTCAGCTGGAAAAGCTGCCCAATGCAGAAGATTTCGAAAGCCGCCGCCGGTTGATGAGCCAGCTGCAGGCCGACCAGCAGCACCTGGCCCAGCAATTCAATGAAGTGGTTGGGCAGAGCCGGCAAGTCTGGCGTCTGACCGAGGCCGAGCACCTGATGCGCATGGCCACGCTGCGCCTGACAGCGCTGCAGGATGTGCCCAGCGCGCAAAACCTGCTCCAGGCGGTCGATGAGATTCTCAAGTCGCAGAACGATCCGGGCGCCTTTGCCGTGCGCCAGCAGCTGGCGAGCAGTCAGCAGGCGCTGCGCCAGTTGCCGGATCTGGACCGCACCGGTCTGTTCGTTCGGCTGTCCGCTTTGCGAGATCAGGTACAGACGCTTGAGCCGCTGCCGCCGCGCTTTGTGCACTCCGAGGGGGACCAGCCTGGTGTCCAGGCCAGCGAGGAAAGCACGAACCGCTTCGTGCGTGCCTGGCAGCGCCTGCGCGAGCGTGTTTCCGGCTACTTCCGGATCGATTTTTCAGCGGACAAACCCATCAAGCCGCTGCTGGCTGAGGAAAGCCTGGCCCAGGTCCGCCTGGCCATGAATCTGGCTCTTGAGCAGGCTCAATGGGGCGCGCTCAATGGCAACCAGGCGGTCTACCAGCGTGCGCTGACTCAGGCGCAGGGTGTTCTAGAGGCTCACTTCAACAGTCAGAACGCTGAAAGTCGTGCCATTCGTGATGCGTTAAGCGAGTTGGCTCAGAAGCCTGTGACGCTCAACCCGCCGGATCTCAGCCCGGCGCTGTCGGCTCTTCAGGCGTATATCGCCCGCCGCCAGCAACCTGAATCGACTACTTCTGCCCAGCCTGCACCCCCGGCTGCGTCGCCTGCCCAGGAGGAGCAACTGTGAAACGATTGACCCTGCTGTTTCTATTTGCCGTACTGGTTGCCCTCGGGGTAGCCGTTATCATGGCGGATGAGCCAGGCTATGTGCTGTTCTCCTATAACAGCTTCCGTTACGAGTCGAGCTTCTGGGGGTTCCTCGCCCTGATCGTAGCGGCCGTGATCGTCCTGTACCTGTTGCGGCTGGCCTTGTCGGCCCTTGGCGTTTCGGGCCGAGTGGTCAATCCCTGGTCGCGTTACAACAAGCAGCGCCGTGTCGCCCAGGCCGCTCATCGTGGTCAGCTGGAGCTGGCTGAAGGTGACTGGTCGTCAGCGCTCAAGCACCTGAAGACGGCAGCGGAAAGCGATGCACACCCGCTGACTCACTATTTGGGCGCTGCTCGGGCTGCCAACGAGATGGGGCAGTACGAAGAAAGCGACGCGCTTCTGCAGAAGGCCCGAGAGCGCGAGCCCCATGCCGATGTGGCCATTGGCCTGACCCAGGCTCAATTGCAGATCCATCGGGCGCAGTATTCCGAGGCGTTGACAAGCCTGGCGCCTTTGCATGCGAAGTATCCCAAGCATCCCTACGTACTCTCACTGATGCAGCGCCTGTATGTGACCACGCGTGACTGGCCAGCGCTGATCGGGCTGCTACCGGAGTTGCGCAAACAGCGGGTTCTGGGCGAATCGGAGTTAAGTGATCTTGAGCGCCGCGCCTGGTTGGCCTCGCTAGATGAGGTCACCCCTATTGGGGATGAGGCACCCACACAGGCGATAACGCGTCAGTGGCAGCAGGTGCCCAGCGCGCTGAAAAGCGACGTGGAAATCGCCCATGCCTACGCGGCTCGTTTGCATGAGCTGAACCGAGAGGATGATGCCGAGGACGTACTGCGTGCTGCCATCAAGCGTAATTACGACGACCGGTTGGTCCGCCTGTATGGCTACATCAAGAGCCGTGACCCGGCCAAACAGCTGCAGTTGGCCGAGGGCTGGCTACGCAACCGTCCAAACGACCCCGTCCTGTTGCTGACGCTGGGCCGTCTGTGTCAGACCAACCAGCTCTGGGGTAAGGCGCGGGATTATCTCGAGGCCAGCCTGAGCGCCCAGCGCACACCCGAGGCCTGCGGTGAATTGGCGCGTCTTCTGGCCCATCTGGGCGAGACGGACCGCAGCAACCAATTGCTGCTGGAAAGCACCGGCAGCCGTCCGGCTCCTCCGGCGCTGCGGGCCTGAGAGGTGTTCAGGCAGGGTCTGGTGCGGTTCTCCACGCCAGACCCTTTATCCCCCTTGAACACCTCTCATCCGCCCTGCCGTGTATAAGCTGCTTTACTTCGCTTGAAAGGCCGCAACGCTTTCACTACCGTAGCGACCTCTATTTCTTTTGGAGCCGTCCTGCTCGTGACTAGCCCGCGTTTTATTTTTTCGCTAATCGCTATTGCTTGCGCCGTGCTCATGGCCGCCGGCCTTTACCTTGAGCACGTCCTCGGCCTTGAACCCTGCCCGCTCTGTATCGTCCAGCGGATATTCTTCATCATCGCCGGCATCCTGGCGTTCATCGCGGCCCTGCATAATCCGGCTACCCGCGGCCAGCGTGTCTATGCGGCCCTGATCTTTCTGTCTTCGGCCCTGGGCGCTGCGACCGCCGGTCGGCAAGTGTGGCTGCAGACGTTACCGGCCGACCAGCTGCCTGCCTGCTTGCCCAGCCTGGATTACATGATGCAGGCCCTGCCATTCCAGGACGTTGTGCGCCTGGTTCTGCATGGCACGGCCGATTGCGCCGAAGTGAACTGGACATTGTTTGGCATGAGCGTGCCGGAGTGGAGCCTGCTGGCCTTTACCGGCTTTATTCTGCTTTCGATCTATCAGTTCTTCCGCCGCTCCCGTGGTGTCATTGTCCGATAATCGGAATGCCGTTCAGCAGGTCGCAGGGGTTGCAGTTGATCACTGAACGGCACTACTCTGCTTCGACGGTGTCCGAACAGTCTCTGGTTGGATTAACCGGGTCGAACGCCTTACGACGAAGACCGTCGGGGCTATTGTTTCGCCGCTGAGGAAGAGTTCGTCATGCTTGAACGTTGCCGAAATGCACAAGAACGTTGGGGTGGGGTGCACCAGATGATCGATCGCTGGTTGCAGGAACGTCAAAAACTGGTAACGGCATATCAAGCCCTGCAGCTAGAGCCTCAGTTGGCTCCGATGGTAAACCACAAGGGCCTTGAGCAGCTGTGCGATCTGCTCGTGGACTATGTATCGGCAGGGCACTTCGAAATCTATGAGCAACTGATGAACGAGGCAAAGGCCTTTGATGATCAGCGTGCCATGGAATTTGCCCATACCGTTTATCCACGCCTGCAGGCCTTGACCGAGGCTGCCCTGAATTTCAATGACCGTTGCGACAGTGGCGACTGTCATGAGCCGGCTCGCCTGCTGGTTGAGCTGCAGCAACTGGGCAAACTGCTCGATGAGCGCTTCGAGCTTGAAGACTGCCTGATCGAAGTGCTGCACAATTCGCATCAGTTGCAGCCAATGTCCACGCCCGGCGTGGCCGCGTCTCAACAGCCGGTCTATTGAGTGACGCGCTGATCGATGCGTATAAAAAACCCCGCCTAAGCGGGGTTTTTTGTGCCCGATGGATTAGCAGAATTCTGCCGGGTCCGGGCCCAGGCGCTTGCCTTCATCCAGAGCGGCGATCTTCTGCATGTCATCGTTGTCGAGGCTGAAGTCGAAAATATCGGCGTTTTCGCGGATACGTTCGGGGTTGGTGGATTTGGGGAAAATGATCGAGCCAAGCTCGACATGCCAGCGCAGGATGACCTGAGCAGGCGTCTTGCCATGCTTTTTCGCCAGTTCCTGGAACAACGGATGCTTGAGCAACTCGCCGCCCTGAGCCAACGGGCTCCAGGCTTCGGTCAGGATATTCTTCTGACGGTTCACTTCGCGCAGGGCATTTTGCTGCAGCAGCGGATGAACTTCGATCTGATTCACCACTGGGGTTACGCCGGTTTCCAGAATGATCTGCTCCAGATCTTCCTGGCGGAAGTTGGAGACGCCTACCGAGCGAACGCGACCCTCTTCACGCAGGCGCAGGAACGCTTTCCAGGTATCCAGAAACTTGCCAGCCTTGGGGCAGGGCCAGTGAATGAGGTAGAGGTCTACGTAGTCCAGCTTGAGCTTAGACAGGCTCTCGTCAAAGGCCTTGAGGGTTTCGTCGAAGCCCTGGCGCTCGTTCCACAGCTTGGTTGTCACGAAGAGTTCGCTGCGGTCGATGCCGGATTCAGCGATGCCTTGGCCTACGCCTTCCTCGTTGTTATAGGCAGCCGCTGTATCGATGTGGCGGTAGCCCATTTCGAGGGCTGAGCGGATCAGCTGGGGCGCTTCTTCGTTTGGGGTTTTCCAGGTACCCAGGCCGAACTGGGGAATACGGTGACCGTCATTGAGTTGAAGGCTCGGAATCGAGGACATGATTACTCCTGTGTCGAGATGAAGGGAGTCGTATATTTCCGGCGGTATCGGTGATACGACCGGGGAGGAGCCGTTTCTATCCCGGCGCGTTACGAACGGGCTCGGGAGCATGGGGCAGACGCGCCTCCAACGCCTGGGCCAGATAGCGGACAAAGACCTTGATACGGCGAGGCACGTGTCGGCGGTATGGGTAGACTGCGTAGATGTCGGCACGGGGTGCCTCGTACGCGCTCAACAGCGGCAGCAGGGCGCCCGAGGCGAGGTGCTCATGGACATCCCACCAGGAGCGCAGGATCAGCCCATGGCCGTCCAGCGCCCATTGCAGGGCAACTTCTCCATCATTGCTCGACAGGCTGCCGCTGACCTTGTGGGCGTACTCACGGCCCTCCTTATGGAAGCGCCAGATAGCGTAGTCGCTGCCATCCTGGCGCAGCACGATGCAGTTATGTGCACTCAGCTCGGAGACCTCACGGGGCGTACCGGCGCGGCTCAGATAGGCTGGAGAGGCACAGAGCAGGCGCGGATTGCCCAGCAGGCGATGGCCGACCAGGCGTGAGTCCGGCGGCTCGCCCATGCGAATACCGATATCCATGCCCTGGTCTAGCAGGCTGAGCGGCTGGCTGGTCAGCTCAAGGGATAGCTCGACATCAGGGTACTCCTGGGCGAAGCGGGACAGGACAGGGGCGAGATGGCGTCGCCCAAAGCCAAAGGTTGCGTTGATTCTGAGCTGCCCGCGCAAGGTCTGGCGTTGGTTGCCCAAGGCGCTTTCCAGTTCCTCCAACTGCTGGAGAATCGGCCGGGCGCCCTCCAGGTACAGCTCGCCTTCTGCCGTCAGGTCAAGCCGCCGCGTCGTGCGTTGTACCAGCTGAACACCCAGGCGCTGTTCCAGCTGCGTCAGGCGCTTGCTTACTGCAGGGAGTGACAGCCCCAGCTCACGCGCCACGGCGGTAAGGCTGCCCCGTGTGGCGACGCGCTGGAAAAAGCTGAGGTCATCGATGGCGGACATGCAATTCTTTTCCTGGATTCAATAATGGCTTTCTTCAAAGGCGAATTGTGTGGATCGGAGGAGTGAATAACACTGGCTGGACTGTGTATCAACTACAAGAGGATTCGCCCATGAGCACGCCCTGTTACCGGATTGCAGTCATTCCCGGCGATGGCATTGGCAAGGAAGTCATGCCTGAGGGCATTCGGGTCATGGATGCCGCTACAAAGGCATTCAACCTGACGCTGCAATGGGACTGGTTTGATTTTGCCTGTGCGGATTACTACGTGAAGCACGGCAAGATGATGCCGGACAACTGGTTCGAACGGCTCAAGGGCTACGACGCGATTTACTTTGGCGCGGTGGGCTGGCCCGAGGTGGTTCCTGATCATGTCTCCTTGTGGGAGTCGCTGCTGAAATTCCGCCGTGACTTTGATCAGTACGTGAACCTGCGCCCCTGCCGCCTGATGCCGGGCGTGAGAAGCCCGCTGGCCAACCGCAAGCCGGGTGATATCGATTTCTATGTGGTGCGCGAGAATACCGAAGGCGAATACTCCAGCATCGGCGGCAAGATGTTTGCCGGCACCGAGCGCGAAGTGGTCATGCAGGAAACGGTCATGAGCCGTATCGGGGTCGATCGCATCCTCAAGTTCGCCTTCGAGCTGGCGCAGCGGCGTCCGAAGAAACACCTGACCTCGGCTACCAAATCCAACGGCATTTCCATCACCATGCCTTACTGGGACGAGCGGGTGGAAGCCATGGCGGCAGGCTATCCAGAGGTCAAGCTCGACAAGTACCACATCGATATCCTGACGGCGAACTTTGTATTGCATCCGGATTGGTTCGATGTCGTCGTGGCAAGCAATCTGTTCGGGGACATTCTTTCCGACCTTGGCCCGGCCTGCACGGGTACGATCGGTATTGCGCCTTCGGCCAACATCAATCCGGACCGCCGCTTCCCCAGCCTGTTCGAGCCCGTCCATGGCTCGGCGCCAGACATTGCAGGCCAGGGGATTGCCAATCCCATCGGACAGATCTGGTGCGGCGCGATGATGCTGGAGCACCTGGGCCACCATGACGCCGGCGCGGCAGTACTGGCTGCCATCGAGACCGTTCTGGCAAAAGGTCCGGATAATGCACCGCTGACACGGGATATTGGCGGGACGGGAACGACCGAGGCGCTTGGCAAGGCCATTGCCGCGCAGTTCTAAAGAGTGTTCTCTGACCAATAAAAAAGCCCCGCCTAGGCGGGGCTTTTCAGTTTCGGTGTAACTTACGCCCGTCTGGGCAGCATAAAGCTGAGCAGAAAGAGCGCTGCGGCCGAGACCACGATGGAGGGGCCGGCCGGCGTGTCCTGATACCACGACAGCGACAGGCCCAGGCACACCGCAATGATCCCCAGCACACTGGCGCCGAAGGCCATCTGCTCAGGACTGCGGGCATGGCGCTGCGCGGCAGCGGCGGGAATGATGAGCAGCGACGTGATCAGCAGGACGCCGACGATTTTCATCGCGACCGCAATCACGATGGCAATGAGCAGCATCAGGGCCATGCGGATGGCCGTGACCGGCAGGCCTTCCACCTGGGCCAATTCCTCGTGGACGGTAATGGCTAGCAGGGGGCGCCAGAGCGCGGCCAGCGCGGCCAGTACGATCACGCTGCCGATCAGAATCCACCACAGATCGCTCTGGCTGACGGCAAGCAGATCCCCAAAGAGATAGCTCATCAGGTCGATCCGTACGTCCTTCATGAAGGACAGAGCCACCAGGCCTAGCGACAAGGTGCTGTGGGACATGATGCCCAGCAGCGTATCGGCGGCCAGGCCCCGGCGGCGCTGGAGCAATACCAGAAGGACAGCCAGAACGACGCAGCCAACGGTAACCGCCAGGGTCGGGCTGACATCGAGCAAAAAGCCCATTGCCACACCGAGCAGGGCTGCGTGGGAAAGGGTGTCGCCAAAATAGGCCATACGTCGCCAGACCACGAACGAGCCCAGCGGCCCGGCAACAACCGCCAATGCAAGCCCGGCGAGCAAGGCGTAAAGAAGAAAATCAGCCATGCTTGCAGTGTTCACCATGGACGTGGGGTTTCATCACGACGCCGCCATGCAGTTCATGGGCATGGTCGTGGTGATGGTGGTAGATCGCGAGGCTGCGCGCGTCCTGGCCGAACAGTTCGACAAAGGCTGGATCGCCGCTGACCTGCTCGGGATGGCCGGAGCAGCAGATGTGATGATTCAGGCAGACGACCTGATCAGTGGTGCTCATGACCAGATGCAGGTCATGGGAAACCATCAGCACACCACAGCCGTAGCGGTTGCGCAATTGGGTAATGAGCCGATAAAGCTCCGCCTGACCGCTTACGTCCACACCCTGGACCGGCTCGTCGAGCACCAGCAGCTCGGGCTTGCGTAAGAGCGCACGGGCCAGCAGCACGCGCTGCAACTCGCCTCCGGAAATGGTTTGCAAGGGGTTGTCGAGTAAGTGATCTGCACCTACCTCGGCCAGGGCGCTGGCGGCACTTGTACGGTCTACACCCGGCACGAGCCGCAGGAACCGCAGCACAGAGAGCGGGAGCGTTGCATCTACGTGCAGCTTTTGCGGCATGTAGCCAATCGTCAGGCGTGGCTGACGCCAGACGCTGCCAGTGTCCGGCTTGAGCAGACCCAGCACGGTACGCACCAGCGTCGTCTTGCCGGCCCCGTTGGGCCCGATCAGCGTGACGATTTCGCCACGCGTGAGGGTCAGGTTTACCTGATCAAGAATGTTCTGCCCGGAAAAGCGCACGCCTACGTCGGACAGTTGGATCAATGCATCGCTCATTGAGCGTCCTGGCAGGCAGAGCAGAGGCCGATGACTTCGACCGTCTGGCCTTCAACCTTGAAGCCGACCGTACCAGCACCTGCCTGAATAGCCTCATGAATGGCTGGCTGTTCAAGCTCGATCGCCACATGGCAATGGCGGCAAATCAGGAACTGACCCTGGTGGGCATGCCCTGGGTGATTGCAGCCAATAAAAGCGTTCAGGGAGGCGATGCGGTGCACCAGGCCGTTTTCGAGCAGGAAGTCCAGCGCACGATAAACGGTCGGCGGTGCAGCACGGCGGCCGTCCTGCTCGCTGAGAACCGCCAGGATGTCATAGGCCCCGAGCGGCTTGTGGCTTTGCCAGACCAGCTCCAGCACGCGGCGGCGCAGGTCGGTCAGGCGTACACCGGACTTCGTGCACAGCGATTCGGCCTCACCCAGCGCATGGGTGACGCAATGGGAATGGTCATGCGGGCGAGAAGCCAGAGGGATACTCGTCATTGAAATGAGCCGTTTATGAATAGGGACGTTATTATATTGCAAACGTACTGCTTTGAGACCCTTCCGTGATCCGATCCCTGATTGCCGGCGCTCTGTTCGGCCTGACCGCTTTTGCAGCCTCGGCCCATGCCGAGGTCAACGTACTGACCAGCATCAAACCCTTGCAGCTGATTGCCGCAGCGGTGCAAGAGGGCGTCGATACGCCCGACGTCCTGCTGCCACCAGGCGCCTCCCCGCACAACTACGCCCTGCGGCCTTCCGACATACGGCGCATCCGCGAGGCGCAGCTGTTCTATTGGATAGGGCCAGACATGGAAGTCTTTCTCAAGGATGTGCTGCCCGGCCGGGACAAGCCCAGCGTCGCCATACAGGAGCTACCTGACCTGCACCTGCGGCGCTTCGTCAATTTCAGCGCCGAAGCAGAGCACGATCACGACCATGGCCATGACGAAGCTTTCGAGCACGACCATGACCATCGTCCCGGCTCCATCGATGCGCACCTGTGGCTCTCGCTGAACAACGCACGCGTGATCGCTGCCAGGATGGCGGCTGATCTTTCGGCCCGGGACAGCGCCAACGCCGACCGCTATAAGGCGAATCTGGTGGCCTTCAATCAGCGGCTCGACCGCCTCGATGGCCAGCTCAAGCAGGATCTGACGCCCTTGACTGGCAAGCCGTATTTCGTCTTCCATGAGGCCTTCGACTACCTCGAGGAAGCCTACGGCCTGTCACACCGTGGTGTATTTGCCATTAGTGGGGATGTGCAGCCGGGCGCCCGCCATGTTGCCGCAATGCGCGCCATGCTCAAGAGCGCCGGGCCCACCTGTGTCTTTACCGAGCCGCCGCTGCGCCCGCGTCTGGCCGATACGCTGAGCCAGGGCCTGCCGGTCACGCTGTCCGAACTGGATCCGCTGGGCGCTGATGCGCCAGTCAATGCCTCCGGTTATGAGACGCTGCTGACCAACCTGACGGGCAAACTGACGGATTGCCTGGGCAAAATTTAGGCAAGGCGATTTTGACTAGCTGAGTCGTTGAGGCAGGGGCTTCGTACACAGGACGAAGCCCTCGAAAAGCTTACAGCGACAGGGGGAGCCGCAGCGCAACACTCTGGCGCTGGGCGAGACGGTGCTCGAACTCGGCAGGGTCGTGGATCAGCACATCCTGACCGGCAAAGGCCTTGGCGGCAATCAGGCGGGACAGCCAGAAGCGTACACAGGCAATCCGCAGCATAACCGGCCAGAGTTCGACTTCGAGCGGCGTGAAGCGGCGCTTGGCGGCATAGGCGGCCAGTAATGAGCGGGCGCGCGGCTCGTCGAGCGAGCCGTCTTCGCGGGAGCACCAGTCATTCACCGTGATGGCGAGGTCATAGAGCATCCAGCCTGAGCAGGCATTGTAGAAGTCGATTACGCCAGCTAGGTGCGGCCCGTCGAACATCACGTTGTCGCGGAACAGGTCGGCATGCAGGTTGGCGCATGGCAGGTTGGGATTTCGCTCCTGCAGCGTGCGAATCTCATCCAGTGTGTTATGCAACATCGCCCGGGCCGATTCGGGTAGCTCGTTTGCCAGTTGTGGGCCCTGCTCCAGCATCCAGGCAAGACCCCGGTCGCTTGGGCGCTCGATGATTCGATCGCGTGTTGCCAAGTGGATGCAGGCCAGCAGCGAGCCGACTTCCTGGCAGTGATGAGGGTTCGGTGCGCGCTCATGCTTGCCCGGTAGCCGCGGCTGCAACAGGGCAGGCTTGCCCTTCAGGGTCCGTAGTCCGTCTCCCGCCTCGGTGCGCAGCGCATACGGCACTGGCAGATCGGCTTCATGCAGCACATCCAGGAGCTGGATGAAAAACGGCAGATCGGCTGCCGGACCGCGCTCGACCAGTGTCAGCACGAACTCACCGCCTTCCAGGCTGATGAAGTAGTTGGTGTTCTCGGACCCTTCGGCAATACCGCGAAAGTCGCGCAGGCGGCCAAGGCCGTAGTCTGCCAGGAAAGCTTCAAGCGTCGGGCGGTCGAGCGGGGTAAAGACGGACATGGGGTGAAGCTTTCCTCAAAGCGTCATGGACGAGAACGGCCTGCAAGCCGAAAAACGGCGGGCAGTTTACCGCCTGCTGCCGCCTGAGGAACAGCCACCCGTACCGACAGGGCCGAATAAAATCACCAGCGGAAGATTTCCCATTGGGGAATCAGCATGTCGGGCTGGTCCGAGCGGATGAAATTGCTGTCGCCATCGGCGCGCACCAGAAAATACGGCTTGCCGTGCTTGGGGGTGATCTTGATGGCATACAGAAAACCGTTCACGCGGTATTCCTGGATGGTCTTGTCGCCATCATGACGGATGGTCACGTCCGGCTCGGGCGAAGGGTCCTCCTGGGCCAGTACGGGTACGATGGGGGCAGCTAAAAGACCGATGAGTAAAAGTCTGCTGAGCACTCGCATGGTAACCTTGTCCTTTTGAATAGGTCAGAGGAAATTCTACCTCTAGGCCTCGCGAAAAGGTTGATCTCGCTCATGAGCCAAGCGCCTCTCGTCCTGGTGGACGGTTCCTCCTATCTCTACCGTGCCTTCCATGCCCTGCCGCCGTTGATGACATCGACCGGCCGGCCGACCGGCGCCGTGAAAGGCGTCCTCAACATGCTGCTGTCCCTGCGCAGACAATACCCGGACAGCCCCTTTGCCGTAGTCTTCGATGCCAAGGGCCCAACGTTCCGCGATGAACTCTTCGCCGACTACAAGGCTCATCGCCCGGCCATGCCCGATGACCTGCGCAGTCAGGTCGAGCCGCTGCACGCCTGCATTCGTGCCCTGGGCCTGCCGCTGCTCAATGTGGAGGGCGTCGAGGCGGACGATGTGATCGGCACTCTGGCCCGGAGCTGCGCAGCTGCTTCTCGTCCGGTGGTGATTTCCACAGGCGACAAGGACATGGCCCAGCTGGTCTGCGAGCATGTCACGCTGGTCAACACCATGAGCGGCAGCGTGCTGGACGTCGAGGGTGTGAAGGAGAAGTTCGGTGTGGGGCCTGAGCACATCATTGACTTCCTGGCGCTCATGGGCGACAAGATCGACAACATTCCCGGCGTACCGGGCATTGGCGAGAAGACGGCCTGTGGCCTGCTCAACGGGATTGGCGGCGGCTTGGACGCGCTGTATGCCAATTTGGACAAGGTGGCTACGCTACCGATCCGCGGCGCCAAGTCGCTGGCGTCCAAACTCGAGCAGCACCGCGATCAGGCGTATCTTTCGTATCAGCTGGCAACCATCAAGATTGATGTTCCGCTCGACGTGAAATTCGATGAACTGATGCCGGAGGAACCGCACCGCGAAGCGCTGATCGCCCTGTACAAGGAAATGGAATTCAAATCCTGGCTGGACGACCTGTTGCGGGAGGCCAAGGACAGCGGCGAGCCGCTGCCACTGGGTGAAAGCGAGCAGGCGACGCTGGAGCTCGATTACCAGACGGTCCTGACCCAGGATGAATTCGACGCCTGGCTGGAAAAGCTGAAGGCGGCCGACCTGTTTGCCCTGGACACCGAAACCAACAGCCTGGACGCTCATCAGGCGGATCTGGCTGGTATCTCGTTCGCGGTAACAGCAGGCGAGGCGGCCTATGTGCCTGTTGCGCACAATTACATGGGGGCGCCCGCCCAGCTTGACCGTGACGCCGTACTGGCTGCGCTCAAGCCGCTACTGGAAGACGAGACCAAGCTCAAGGTCATGCAGCACGGCAAGTACGACAAGAACGTCTTTGCCCGCTATGGCATTACCCTGCGCGGCATTGCCTTCGACACCATGCTCGAATCCTATGTGCTGGACGCTACCGCTACCCGTCATGACATGGACAGCCTGGCGCTCAAGTATCTGGGCCACAGCACCATCCGCTTCGAGGATATCGCTGGCAAAGGGGCCAAGCAGTTGACCTTTGACCAGATTGCCCTGGAACAGGCAGGCCCCTATGCCGCTGAAGATGCCGATGTAACTCTGCGCCTGCATCAGGCTCTGTGGCCCAAGCTTGAAGCCGTTCCGGCGCTGGCAGATGTGTTGAAAGAGATCGAGATGCCACTGGTTCCGGTACTGGCGCGTATCGAGCAGAACGGGGCCTATGTGGACCGCGACCTGCTTGGCGTGCAGAGCCGCGAGCTGGGTGAAAAGATGATCGCGTTGGAGAAAGAGGCCTACGAATTGGCCGGCCAGGAGTTCAACCTGGGCTCGCCCAAGCAGCTCGGCGAGATCCTGTTTGTGAAGCTAGGCCTGCCGGTGGTATCCAAGACCGCGTCCGGCCAGCCGTCCACGGCCGAAGCCGTGTTGCAGGAATTGGCCGACCAGGATTATCCGCTGCCCAAGGTCATCATGCAGCATCGGTCGATGAGCAAGCTCAAGAGCACCTATACCGACAAGCTGCCCCAGCAGATCAATCCGCATACCGGGCGCATCCACACCTCCTATCATCAGGCGGTGACGGCGACGGGACGGCTGTCTTCGTCTGATCCGAACCTGCAGAATATCCCGATCCGTACTGCCGAGGGCCGCCGCATCCGTCAGGCCTTTATCGCGCCCAAAGGCTATAAGCTGATGGCGGCGGACTATTCGCAGATCGAGCTGCGCATCATGGCGCACCTGGCACAGGACGAAGGCCTGCTGCATGCGTTCCAGAACGATTTGGACGTGCACCGTGCCACGGCTGCCGAAGTCATGGGCGTAAGCCTGGACGAGGTAACCCATGAGCAGCGCCGCCGCGCCAAGGCGATCAACTTCGGCTTGATCTACGGCATGAGTTCGTTTGGCCTGGCCAAGCAGATCGGCGTGGATCGTAAGGAGGCCCAGGCTTATATCGACCGGTACTTCCTGCGCTACCCCGGGGTGCTGGCCTACATGGAGCGAACCCGAGCCCAGGTCGTGGATCAGGGCTATGTGGAAACGCTGTTTGGCCGCCGTCTGTACCTGCCGGATATTCACTCCAAGAACCAGAACATCCGTCGTGGTGCCGAACGTGCGGCGATCAACGCGCCCATGCAGGGCACGGCGGCAGACATCATGAAGCGCGCCATGGTGCGTGTGGATGACTGGCTACAGCGTTCGGGTATTGATGCCCGCGTCATTTTGCAGGTACACGATGAACTGGTACTGGAAGTACGGGAAGATCTCGTCGAGACCGTACGTGAAGAACTCTGCCCATTGATGAGTGGTGCGGCTGAACTGGACGTACCGCTGCTGGTGGAAGCAGGCGTTGGCTGTAACTGGGACGAGGCGCACTAAGAGGGCAACGCAGAAGGCTCCGCTGGGGCCTTTTGCAGCGTTTTATGGCGAAATAGTGGCTAAAAGGAGCGAATTGGCCATCATCTTGAGGTTCAGGAATGAGCCTTCGAAAAAATAACAAGCGGTTATGACATTTTTTCGATGAACGGAGAACTTTTGTGAAGCCGTTCTGTCTGATTTTGTGAATGGCTTGGAGAAGCCCTTCGATGCTCCTTTGCTGTTTAGTGTTGGCAGATTAACGGACCCCGCCCTAGCGGTCCGAACTTAAACCCCGATCTTTTCCCCTCCCCAATGAAGATCGGGGTTTTTTTTTTGCGTCCGGAAAAGTGCGGCAGAGGTTTTTGCCTGAACAAGAGCGGTAGCGCTTCGATGGACATATGCTGTCAGCCTATGGCGCACCCACAATTCAGTGCGCCATGTTCCTGTGCTTATTCCACGTCGCTGGCCGCTTCGTCCTCAAGCAGCCCCAGCCATTGAGCCAATACCTTGTGGGCTTCTTCGATCCCCTGACGCTTGGGAGCTGAGAACAGCTGTACGCTGGCGTTGTCGCCCCAGCCTTTCTTGATGTCGCGCTGCACCTTGAGCAGTGCATTCTTGGCTGCGCCAAAAGCCAGCTTGTCGGCCTTGGTCAACAGAACATGGATCGGCATATGGCTTGCCTTGCCCCAGTCCAGCATCAGGAGGTCGAACTCGGTCAGTGGGTGGCGTATATCCATCAGCAAGACGATACCCACAAGGCTCTCACGGCTGCCCAGATAGGCTTCTAGGTGCTGCTGCCAGTGCTGTTTGAGCGGAATCGGGACCTTGGCATAGCCATAGCCAGGCAGGTCGACCAGACGTCGCTCCTCATCCAACTGGAAGAAGTTGAGCATCTGGGTACGGCCAGGGGTTTTGGAGGTACGGGCCAGGCTGGCATGGGTCAGGGTATTGAGTGCACTGGATTTGCCCGCGTTAGAGCGGCCGGCAAAGGCGACTTCGTAGCCAATATCCGGCGGGCACTGGTCCACCCGGGTGGCGCTAATCTGGTAGGTCGCTTGTTGGCAAAGGCCGATAATAGGGTTTTTGAACGTCATAGTAGGTCTCGATGGCGCCGCAGCGCTGCGACTCCCGCTTTCGCTCAGCGGAGCCGTCTCTATAGAATGATGCAGATTCTGTACGCATAGTATGCCTGGGGTCGAGCAGGCTGGCTTGCGTCCCGTACACAGGCGTAATGGATCGACGGATGAAAACACTGATGGTGAGCCTTTTGCTCACCCTGGGAATCAGCATGACGGCCCAGGCCGCAGGCGATGTTGCCGCCGGACAAAGCAAGTCGATGGTCTGTGGCGCCTGCCATGGTCCCGATGGTAACAGCCCTATACCCAATTTTCCCAAGATTGCCGGTCAGGGCGAGCGCTATCTGATCAAACAGCTCCACGATATCAAGAGCGGCGCCCGGCCCGTGCCTGAAATGATGGCGTTCATGCCAGGCCTGAGCGATCAGGATATAGAAGACCTGGCGGCCTATTTTGCCTCGCAGAAGCCGGTGATCGGTGCCGCTGACCCTGCGCTTGTAGCTGCTGGCGAAGCGCTTTATCGAGGCGGACGTCTGGAAACGGGTCTGCCTGCCTGTACGGGCTGTCACGCGCCGGATGGTGTCGGCAATCGCCAGGCCGGTTTTCCATTACTTTCAGGCCAGCACGCCGCTTATACCCTCAAGCAGCTGACCGCTTTTCGCGAAGGACAGCGCACCAATGATGGCGAAGCCATGATGATGCGCAGCATTGCCAGCAAGCTGTCTGACCAGGATATTTCAGCCTTGGCAACCTATATTGAAGGATTGCACTAGAGCTGTTTATGGTGCGTCCCCTTAGGTGGACGCGTTGAGAAGTTGAATCAAGCCTGAATGTCACGTTAAAAAGCGCCGCACCAGCCGTCATTTTGGTGGTTATGACCGCTACAATGGCAGACCCCGTCGCACGCTTCGATTGAAGCATGGCTTTATCCGGCGTGGCCTGCCTGCTGCGGGCTTCGCAGCATGGCCTTTCAGCCCAGGAGTAGATTAATGCGTAACCTGATTCTTACCGCTGTATTAGCCTTTTCCGGCCTGTTTGGTACGTTTGCCAACGCCCAGGAGATTGAGGCTGGCAAGCAATACACGGAAATGAGCAACCCGGTCCCAGTGGCTACACCGGGCAAGATCGAAGTGGTCGAACTGTTCTGGTATGGCTGCCCGCACTGCTATGCCTTCGAGCCGACGTTGAATGCCTGGGCCAAAAAGCTGCCTGACGATGTGAGTTTCCGTCGCGTGCCGGCCATGTTTGGTGGTGTCTGGAACGTTCATGGCCAGCTGTTCGTGACGCTGGAGGCTATGGGCGTCGAGCAGAAGGTGCATGAGGCGATTTTTGCGACCATTCATAACGGCCAACAGAAGCTGGCCACTCCTGAGGAGATGGCGGACTTTCTGGCTAATCAGGGTGTTGATCGCGAGAAATTCCTGAGCACCTACAATTCCTTCGCCGTGAAGGGACAGGTCGAGAAGGACAAGAAACTGGCAATGGCCTACCAGATCAGCGGCGTTCCGACCATGGTCGTCAACGGTAAATACCGCTTTGACCTGGGTAGCGCAGGTGGTCCGGACCAGGCCCTGCAAGTGGCTGATTTCCTGATCCAGAAGGAACGCGCCGCCAAGTAATACCCTGCCGGGCCTGCCATTCTGGCGGGCCCTTCCAGGCGGCGCTGCTGGCTGGATCTTCTATGCTGCCCAACCAGCCGGCGTAAACCTGTCGCTATTTACAACCTGTATCACACTTCTGCTGTGTACGTTAAAGGCCGGGTTATTTCGGCCGTTACTACTGCCATGAACCTTATCGAAGCGATACAACCTGTGGCGTCTGCTAAAACATGCATAACGCTTTAGATTTACCCATGCTCTTCTCCCGGGGCCTGACATGAGCCAGGACGATCTCGAACGCTGGAAAAACAAGTACCTGGAGGTCGTCGAGCGCCAGGAAGAAGTGGAGGCGCGCTGGGAAGCGCGTCTTGACTTGGTACGCCGTGGCTTGACCCGCACCAGTATCGCAGCCGAAGGCAACGACAAGGCTGTGGATGAGTGTCTCCATGATCTGCGCAATATCCTGCGCCACGAGAACATGGACGACGAGCTCTCACGCATGATCCCGCGTCTGGAAAAAACTGTACTCGAGTCGGAGCGTCGCCGTAGCGAGCGCGCCGAGCAGGCGGCCAAGGCCTTTGCGGACCTGTCTCATATGCTGATGGCGCTACCGCTGCCTCGGGATATCCGCAAGTCGCTGAAGCGCTTTGCCAAGAAGGCGGCCAATTCAGCCGAGCAGCCAGGTGATTTTCCCAAGCTGGTGATCGAGTTGAGCCGACTGCAGCGTCAGGCCCTGGAGGCTCAGGCCAATGCCCAGCCCCATAAGCCTGGTTTTCTGGAGCGGCTGCTGGGTAAGGGAAAGGAGGAGGCGCCTGTTGTTGCCAAACCCGTACCGGCCCGGCATGACGAGGCGGATGACGAAGACGACCTGGATGACGAGCCGGCTTCGAGCGCTGCCGACCTGGCAGTTGTAGCGGCACCCGCTACGCCTGAGCAAGTCGTACTGCCCGTAGCAGAGACGCCTCAGCCCTCGCCTATCACTGCGCCGATCGAGGGAGCCAGCTCTGCGGTCGAGCAGAAACCGCTTGCCGAGCCTACTGCTCAGGCTGCGCCGATTGCTGCCATCGCACCGGATGTACCCAGCGAGACGCCATCCAGCACAGTTATTGAGGCTGAGGGCGATAAGCCTGAGGTCGCTGAGCCAGCAGAAACCGTTGTTGAAACCGCTACTGTCGAAGACGAGAAGCCCGCCGAGCTAGAAGCCACAGTAGAAGAGCCGTCTCAAGTCATGGAAAGTGCTGAGGCCGAGCAGTCTAAAATGGCTACGGCTGAAGTTACGTCAGACGAGTCCCATTTTGATCTGCCACCACCGCCAGAGCCTGGATACAGCGCTATCGCTCCGCATATCGAGGCGACGCTGATTCATCTGCTGGACGAATTGCAGCTGCCGGACAGCCACAAACCGCAGGCTGAAGCCTTGCGACAGCGCATGTTCGGACGGTTGAACTGGTATGAGCTGGTGCCGTTGCTGGATGACCTGTCGGGCCTGGTGCTTTCGCTCAACGACCAGGGTCACCGCGAGTTCGAGGGCTATCTCAAGCAGCTCAATCAGCGCCTGGACAGCTTCCAGAATCACCTGCAACAGGTCAACGAAGGCCATGACGAGGCTCGTGAGCAAGAGCGCTCCTTCAGCGAAGAGCTCCGTGAGCAGGTCAGTGACTTGCAGACTCATGTGCAGGAAGCCGCTGAGCCGGATAATGTGAAAAAGGCGCTGGAAAGCCGCCTGGATGGCATGCTGACTCATATGGAGCAGTATCAGCAGCAGCGTGAGGCGCGCGAGCTGGAAATGGCCGAGCGGCTGAAAACGCTTTCGGAGCGTGTGGTCAGCATGGAGCAGGAGGCCAACAACTATCGCTCCCACGTCGAAGAGCAGCGCAAGAAAGCCCTGACCGATCCGCTGACCGGCCTGCCTAACCGTGCAGCCTGGACCGAGCGCCTGGATGCCGAAGTCTCGCTCTGGCAGCGTTACCATAACAGTCTGCTGCTGGCAGTGATCGACGTAGATCACTTCAAGCGGGTCAACGACGATTTCGGCCATCTGGCGGGAGACAAGGTGCTCAAGATCATCGGTACCCAGCTAAGCAAGAAGTTACGGCGGACCGACTTTATCGCGCGCTTCGGTGGAGAGGAATTTGTCGTCCTGTTGCCTAACACGTCCGTGGAGGAGGGCGAGCCCCTGATTCAGGCGTTACGTGCGGCCATTGAAGCCTGCCCGTTCCATTTCAAGGGCGAGCGCGTCACCATAACCTGCTCAGCCGGCCTCACGGCGTTCCAGACAGGCGAAGGCAGCAAGCAGGCTTTCGAACGTGCGGATCAGGCGCTTTACCGCGCCAAGCGCGGAGGGCGGAACCGAATCGAGCTGGCCTGACGGCCTGCCATACCCTACAAAAGTTGTCCGAGGTTCTTGCGTCATGCGTCTGCTACTGCCCTTGTTATTGCTCTTCAGCACCTTGCTCGCCGGTTGTGCCGGCGGGCTTCGCATCAATACGGATCACACGGCCAAGGATCAGGACAGCCGTGTGCAGTACATCGTGCTGCACTACACCGCATCGGACTCACAACGCTCCCTGGCCATGCTGACCCATGGCGGTGTAAGCGCCCACTACATGATTGACCGGGACGGCACGATCTACCGATTGGTCGACGAAAATCGCCGTGCCTGGCACGCCGGGGAAAGCGAGTGGGAAGGGCGGACCTGGCTCAACGCCACGTCAATCGGGATCGAGATGGTAAACCTGGGCTTCCGTGACACGCCCACAGGGCGTCAGTGGTATCCCTTCACGGAAGAGCAGATCAAGGCGCTTATCCCGCTACTCAAGGATATCCAGCAGCGCCACCACCTGGGGCCGAATGCCGTGATTGGCCATAGCGACATCGCACCGTCCCGCAAGCAGGACCC
This sequence comes from Pseudomonas sp. WAC2, assembly GCF_030403525.1. Classification (NCBI taxonomy): domain Bacteria; kingdom Pseudomonadati; phylum Pseudomonadota; class Gammaproteobacteria; order Pseudomonadales; family Pseudomonadaceae; genus Pseudomonas; species Pseudomonas sp. WAC2. The sequence goes on along the minus strand of NZ_JAUEPD010000003.1, from coordinate 171,440 downwards.
GGGCCCGATGTTCCCTTGGGCGCGTCTGGCCGCTGCCGGTATCATCAACTGGCCAACCCCGGCCACGGTCGCACAGCGGCAGGCCAGCCTGGGTGGCGTTCTCCCTCCGCCTGCGTGGTTCCAGCAGCAGTTGGCCCGTGTTGGTTATGCCGTACCGCAGACCGGCCTGCTGGATAAGGCGACCCGCGATGTGATTGCGGCCTTCCAGATGAAGTACCGCCCAGGTCGATTCGACGGTGAGCCGGATCTGCAGACGGCAGCTTTGCTGCTCAGCCTGCCAACGGGCCGTTAACCTCCCTTCGGGTTCGCGTCACGAACCTTGCCTAGCAGGCGCAGCAGCTGCGCCTGCTCATCGGCTTCAAGCGGTGCAAAGACAGCCTCCAACGCCTGCCGACGGGGTGCCTGCGCGAGCGTAAGCGCATGCCGGCCCGCATCAGTTAGGTGCACCAGGACCGCCCGGCGGTCATCCGGGTGGGGCTCACGGCGAACCAGTCCGTCACGTTCCAGCGCATCAATGGCATCTGTCAGAGTGCGGGGCGCGTGCTTCAAATGTTCCGCAAGCACACCGGGGCGACAGGGGCCTAGCTTATCCAGAAGGCTCATGACCTTATAACGGGCAAACGAGAGCCCCGAGGCTTGCAGCGCGCTATCCAGATGCTGACGCATGCTGCGCTTGATGTCGTGCAGGGCTTCGGCAATTTCAAAAATGGTTGACATGGTGCATCACTTATCTTGAATATAGTGAGGAACCTCAATGAATGGGTCCTCTTTAATGACTGCATCATTTCATAGCCGCACGGCAGATTCCAGTACACGTCACGTTTTTCAGCGCGTCCGCCATGAACTCAAACGTCGCTGGGCCCAGGTCGTCCGCCGTGAAAGCCTGGGTGGCGATATGCTGCGCCTGACCTTTGGCGGCCCGGATCTCGCGGATTTCAACAGCCCGGCCTTCGATGACCATATCAAACTGTTTCTCCCAGCCGATGGGGCGCCTATCCGCAGCGTTCCGCTGGATAGGCTTGTGGGCCGCCATTACACGCCGCGCCGCTATGACTCTGCTACCGGTGAACTCGACATCGACTTTTACCTGCACGAAACAGGTGTAGTCACCGCGTGGGCTGCCCAGGCCCAGCCGGGCGATGAGATCGTGATTGGCGGTCCCAGAGGCTCGATGCTTCCGCCCAGCGACTTTGACTGGTATCTGCTGGCTGGTGACGAAACGGCCCTGCCGGCCATGGCACGCCGTCTTGAGGAGCTGCCCGCCGACAAGACAGCTATTGCGCTGGTAGAGGTAGCCCGACCAGGCGGCGAAATCCCCTTGCCGAGTCAGGCGGCCGTGACGCTGATCTGGGTCTACCGTGAGACGACGAGTGATTCGCTGGCGGACTCGCTGGCGCGATTGCAACTGCCCGCAGGTGAAGGCTACGCCTGGATCGCCAGTGAAGCCGGTGCTGCACGCGCCGCTCGGCAGGTGATGATTGAACAGCACGGACTGCCTCGCGAATGGGTCAAGGCAGCCGGCTACTGGAAGCGCGGCGAAAGCGATCAGCACGTGAAGCTTGAAGATTGAACACAATCACCTCTTCCTCAGCCCCGGCGGGCACTGATGGCCTGCCAACGCCCCGGCGCTATCAGGCCATTGCGGCGCTGCTGGCGGCCATCAGCATGACGGTTCTGGATTCGGGCATTGCCAATCTGGCGCTGCCTACCATTGCCCAGGCACTTGATGTTTCCGCCGCGCAGTCAGTCTGGATCGTCAGTGCCTATCAGCTGGCGCTGGTGGCCCTGCTGCTGCCCTTGGCAGCGTTGTCCGAGCGGATCAGTCTGCGGCGTGTATTCGGCGCCGGGGTCTGTCTGTTCAGCCTGGCGTCGCTCGGGTGTGCCCTGGCGCCGGATCTCTTCTGGCTGGTGCTGGCGCGAGCACTTCAGGGCATTGGGGCTGCTGCCATCATGTGTGTCAGCGCTGGCATCGTAAAGCTGACCTATCCCAGGCATCTGCTGGGACGGGGCATCGGTATCAATGCGCTTTGCGTTGCCCTGGGATCAGCCCTGGCACCCAGCTTGGGCGCCGGGATCCTGGCCCTGGGCGGATGGCCCTGGCTGTTTGCGATCAATCTGCCGATAGGACTGGCTGTCCTGATGCTGCTCAAGGCCTTGCCGGATAACCCACGGGCGCAGCGCCGTATCGATCCACTCAGCGCACTGCTCAATGTCGGCTTGTTCTGCGGTGCCATCGGTGGGCTTGAGCGACTGGCAGTAGAGCCCCTGCAAGGTGCTGCGCTATTGCTCGTGGCGGTCGGCTGCCTGTGGGGGTTGCTACACCGTGAGCGGGGTCAGACGGCGCCGCTGCTGCCGGTGGATCTGCTTGAACACTCAGCGTTCCGCCATGCGATCATGGCGTCTATCTGCTCGTTCGCTGCACAAATGCTGTGCTTTCTGGCTATTCCGTTTTACCTGCAGCATCAGCTGGGGCTCACACCGGTACACGTAGCCTTGCTGATGCTGTCCTGGCCGCTGACGGTGGCCGTGGCCGCTCAGGTCGCCGGGCGTCTGGCGGATCGTTACCGCCCCCAGACACTGTGCATGCTGGGTGGATTGGGTATCGCCCTGGGATTGGGAATTACCGCGGTCTGGCCGCTGGCACAAGGGCAAGGCCCACTGGTGGCTTTCATGATCATCGGCGGGCTGGGCTTCGGCTTTTTTCAGGTGCCCAACAACCGGGTCATGCTGACGTCCACGCCGTCTTCCCGGACCGGAGCGACAGGAGGCATGCAGGCGACTGCACGGCAAACTGGCATGGCCCTGGGCGCCGCCGCGCTGGCCATCTTGCTGCATCTGTGGCCGGAGGGAGCGCCTCGTCTGGGATTGGCCCTGGCTTCGGCATTGGGTCTGCTGGCGGCCTGGATCAACTGGCACGTGCCCAAGGAAGACAAGGCATGAAAAAAGCCGCCCGGTGGGCGGCTTTTGCGTTCAAGTCGGCAGGGTCATGAAGAATTGCGTTCCCTGTCCCGGTCGCGAGACGACGCCAATGCGCCCGCCGTGGAGCTGAATGATCTCCTTGCAGAGCGCAAGGCCAAGACCGGCACCGCCTTTCTTGGAGCCAATCTGCACAAACGGCTCGAATACCCGGCCTTGTTGGGCATAGGCGATCCCTTCACCGTTGTCCTGTACAGCCATGAGCAGGCGATCGTTCTGACGCATGGCCTGAAGCGAGACGCGGCCGCCCGCAGGCGTATGGCGAAGGGCATTGCTAATGAGGTTGTCCAGCACCCGGCCCATTTGTACCGGGTCCAGCGTGACGCGGGGAAGCGGGGTATGCAGCAGTTCCACCACCAGTTCGACCGACTTGTCCCGAGCGGCATCGGCATGCCGTGCGCGGGCCTGATCGAGCAGCTCGCTAACTTCACTCGGGACCTTCTCGGGACGTTGCAGGCCGCTCTGATAGCGTGAGAAGTCCAGCAGGTCGTTGATCAGGCGGACCAGACGATGGGTTTCCTCATCCACTGTCTGCAGCAGGTAAGCCTCACGCGAGTCTTCGGGAAACTTCAGGCGCTCCTGCAACAGGGCAAAGGCCATGTGCATGCCGGTTACCGGCGTCCGTAGCTCATGGGAGGCTCGCAGGACGAACTCGTTGCGGACCCGGTCGAAGGCGCGCTGCTCAGTCACATCACGCAGGACCATCAAGGCACCAACGCTGCGGCCGTCGGCATGGTTGACCGGCGTGACTGTCCAGGCGAGCAGGCGTGTCTCACCCGCAATATCGATCTGCAAATCTTCCGGAACAGCTTCCAGCGTCTTGCCGGACAGGACACGCTGGACGGCTTCGTCGATATCCGGGCGTTGCAGGGCCGCGCCCAGGAGCTGACCCTGACGCTCGTCATCCCAACCTAGCTGACGGTTCGCCACCGGGTTGGCATGTTCGATATGTCCGAGGTAGTCAAGGATGATCAGGCCGTAGTCGATACTGTCCAGCACCGCTTGAAGACGACGTTGCCCGGCCACCAGGGCCTCAATGTTGGTCTGGCTCAGCTGACGCAGGGACTCGGCCATGGAACCGAAGCGGCGACTTAGCAAGGCCAGCTCGGTCACCTTGGAGGTCGGCAGGGTAATGTCGAAATGCCCTTGGCTGATCTGGTCGGCTGCCTTGGCCAGCGAGTCGATGGGGCCGCCAAAGCGACGTGCAATGGTGTTGGCCGTTGCAAATCCAATCCCCAGGATAGCCAGCCCGACGAGCCCCAGCAGGACGGCAATCAGCGTGGCCCGGTTATGGGCGTGTTGCTGGGTACTGTCCATGTCGCTGATAAAGCTGGTCTGCAGGTCATACACCTGATTGCGCAGGCTGTTGACCAGGTCCAGAAAAACCTTGTTCTCCCTGAGCGCAGAGTATCCATCCGGTGGATTGCCCAGCATCTTGTAGTACTGGTTGTACTTGCTCTCGAGCTGACTCAGCTGCTGGATATCGTCCGGATGGCTGACCAGGCTCTGGGTCGTGGCCAGGTAGTTGCGAAACTCCTGATCATGATTGCGAAGCTGATTGGCGTCCGGCGCCCCATCCATGAGCGAGTACAGCTCGTTGCTCAGCTCCTGTCGCATGCCCAGTGAGGCGTTGATGAACAGCAGCGTGTGCTTGTTGTAGCTCTCCTGGCTATTGGAGAACTGCAGGACACTGACCAACCCGATAATGAGTCCGAGCAGCGCAACGGTAATGAGCGCGGAAATGCTCAGGAACAGGCGTGTCCTAAGTTTTATCGGAAGCTTCATAGCCCGTACTGCTTGCGTTTACGGTAGAGCGTCGACGAGTCGATGCCGAGAATTTTGGCGGCCTGATCCAACGTCTCGCTTGTCGCCATGACCGCCGCAATATGCGCCTTCTCGAGCGCTTCCAGGCTCATGGTCTCACCCACACGCGGAGCGCTACTGGCGGAGCTGGGCTGTTCGGTCAGGCCAAGGTTGGTAACGTCCACCAGATCCTTGCTGCAGATAATGCTGGCGCGCTCGATTACGTTGCGCAGCTCGCGGACGTTGCCGGGCCAGTCATACTTGCGCAGCGCTTCCTTGGCTTCCTCACTGAATCCATGGGCCGGACGGCCATAGTCCTTGACGAAGCGGGCCAGGAAACGCTCGGCCAGATCAATGATGTCTTCCTTGCGCTCGCGAAGCGGCGGCAGGGTCAGCACGATCACGTTCAGGCGGTAGAGCAGGTCTTCGCGGAACTCACCTTCGGCCACCATCTGCTCGAGGTTGCGGTTGGTCGCGGCAAGAATGCGTACATCGGCACGGCGCGTGACCGGATCGCCCACCCGCTCATATTCCTTATCCTGGATGAAGCGCAGCAGCTTGGGTTGCAGGGCAAGCGGGAAATCACCAATTTCGTCGAGAAACAGAGTACCGCCATCGGCTTGGCTGACGCGACCCAGGGTGCTTTCACTGGCTCCGGTAAACGCGCCGCGGGTGTGGCCGAACAGCTCGCTTTCCATCAGGTCGGCGGACAGGGACGGGCAGTTGATGGTGACAAAGGTTTTCTTGGCGCGGCGGCTCCAGGCATGGATGGAGCGGGCCAGCTCACCCTTGCCGGAACCGGATTCGCCCAGAATAAGAATATTGGCGTCGGTCGTAGCGACCTGTCGGGCCGTTTCCAGTATCGACATCATGGCCGGACTACGGGATTCCAGACCCAGGCTGGACTTGCGTACTTCACCTTCGAGCGCTTCAAGGCGAGCGGACAGCTGGCGAAACTCCAGCTGCTTGGCCGCGGCCATGCGCAGCTGATCAGGGCTGCAAGGTTTAACCAGGTAATCGGCAGCACCAGCCTGCATGGCATCGACCGCTGTATCCACCGCCGAATGGGCGGTAACGATGACTACCCGCATCCAGGGTGCCTGGATACGCATCTGTTGCAATACATCCAGACCGTTGTCCTCGCCCAGGCGTAGGTCGAGAAAACAAAGGTCGTATACCTGTCGCAGCAGCAGGGCTTCGGCCTGAGCGGCCGAGTTGGCCGTAGCGACGCTATAACCAGCATCTTCAAGGCAGAAACGGAAAGTACGCAGGATCGCTGCCTCGTCATCGACGAGAAGAATCCTTCCGCTCGGTTGATCCATGGAATGTTCTCCGTAGGTACATCCCGCACCTATATAAACAGAAGGGGGCGGGAGGTCTGTGCCTTAGTCAGTTGTAAATCGTGCAAGTTGCAATATGCACGACGAACGATGCAAGTCTTTTGATGAGATGTCATGACGCGCTGACAGGGGGCAGATGGAGGAGGGGCCATGCAAATTGCAGGGAAGCCTCGAAAAACACCAGCCTTACTACCGATCCGGCCAGGAATTCGGTACAGACAACGAGGCACTGACGCTGAGGTTTCGCCTTTTCCTGTAAGGAAGGCAACACAAGTAGAGGCCGTTTGGCTTGAGAAGTTCGCCAGGACGGCCAGTTTTTCTCTATAGGCATCATGCAAAACGCAATGCTTGAAACCCTGCATCTTGCAGTATGCAAGCGGCAGAAAGCGGATATAATTTTTAAGTTATTGATTTTAAGGGATTTTTTTTATTAAAAAACTTGGCATGCCGTCTGCAATATCTCTTGCATAGAGCCTGAAACGGCCAACAACAGTTGAAGGAGTAAACTCATGGTCAGCCAGATTGCACGTAACAATATGATCTGTTCGGCATTCTTCGCAGGTGTAGCAGCAGTGCTGTTCACCACTGGCCATACCTCCACTCCCGTTGCTGCTCCGCAAGCCGTACCTCACATTGAAGTGAAGGCACCGGCGGCCAAGCCCCTGGCAAGCCATGTAAGCGTCGAGCAGCAAAAAGCTATTCCGGCTCAATCTACTGTTGACCGTTTCCCCCGTCAGACTCGCTGGGTTTTCTAAGGAGACGCTTGTGATGTCCGGGACCTACACAACCTTCGCTTTGACTTTCGCCAGTGCGATAGTTCTATTGGGCCTTGTAGCCAGCATGATTTTGATCGGCCGTGCGTTAAAACAGACGGATAGCCGGAACACACGCGATTTAGAAGTATCCATACCGAGGAGCCTATCTTTCTCGGAAAGCGGTGCCAGAGAGTCTCGGATAAGACAGTCGGCCTGGCCTGAGAAAGTAAGTGTTTCTCGATAATCAACTAGAAATCCAAACTAGAAACCAGAGAAAAGTAAGACGAGGAGAATCATCATGCTGAGCTGGGCTATCACGTTTCTAATCATCGCTATCATCGCAGGTGTTTTGGGCTTCGGCGGCATCGCCGGTACAGCAGCAGGTATTGCCAAGATCCTGTTCGTTCTGTTCCTGATCCTGTTTGTGGTGTCCTTCTTCTTCGGTCGCCGCCGACCCTGACACAGGGCCTGCGATTGTCATCAAATCGTAGCCGTAGGCCGGTTTAATGACCTGACCGAACACACGCCCCGACTTGTTGGGGCGTTATAGGCCAAGGGGCTTGGGTGCTTTGCGGTAAGAGGAGCATCCTCAGGGTACAGGGAGTACCTTCGTTGAGACGAGCCAGGCTGGACGATATATCCCCCAGACGTTTTGGGCCTCGACCGTGGGGTCTTGAGGACTAAAACGCCTGGGGGACATAATTTTGGGTTACTGCATTTTTACCGCCAGCTTGGCGACATGCTCGCCCTGATGGCTCGCCAGCTGTAGTTCCTTCGCACTGGGCAATCGAGAGCCATCGGCTCCTGCCAGCGTGGCTGCGCCGTAAGGCGAACCTCCCTTCACTTCAGTAATATCCGCCAGCATGGGATCGGTATAAGGCATACCGACAATCAGCATGCCGTGGTGCGCTAGCGTGTTCCAAAAGGACGTAATGGTAGTCTCACTACCGCCCCCGGTTCCCGTCGAAACGAACACACTGCCCAGCTTGCCTACTAGAGCACCCTTCACCCACAGACCGCCCGTCTGATCGAGGAAGGTGCGCATCTGGCCGGCCATGTTGCCGAAACGGGTCGGTGTTCCGAAGATGATTGCATCGTAGTCAGCCAGCTCTTGAGGCGTGGCGACCGGCGCTGCCTGATCAAGCTTGGCGCCAGCATTTCGGGCCACGTCTTCAGGCATGGTTTCGGGGACGCGCTTGATCGTCACTTCAACGCCCGGTACACGTCGCGCACCTTCTGCCAGGGCTTCAGCCAGGCGCTCGATATGTCCATACATGGAGTAGTACAGAACCAGAACTTTCTTCATGTCGTCTCCTTGGTTAAAACAGAGGGCCGCGTGACGGCCTTTTGATGGCTTAAGAAAGGACAACAGCGGTCAGGAATCGTCGGCAGGTTTCTCTTCCTGAACCATCTCAATTCTGGTTGATACCTATCGAAGCGTTCGACTTTTTACAGGCGCAGGGTTGCTCGACCTTCGCCATCGGGAGTCAACCCTCGTATCATTCCCGGCTGGTTTCGGGGAGATGCATCATGCTGAACGGGTTATGGCTGGGCTTTTTCATCGTGGCGGCGATCAGTGCGCTAGGACGATGGTTGATCGGAGACGATGCAGGCGTGTTTGCAGCTATGGTCGAGAGCCTGTTTGCCATGGCCAAGCTGTCGGTAGAGGTGATGATCCTGTTATTCGGCACACTGACGCTCTGGCTGGGTATCCTGCGTATTGCCGAGAAGGCCGGTCTGGTCGAAAAACTGGCCTATGTCCTTGGGCCGCTGTTCCGCCGTTTGATGCCGGAAGTACCTGCCGGCCACCCGGCGCTGGGGCTGATTACGCTCAACTTTGCAGCTAACGGCCTGGGGCTCGATAATGCGGCCACGCCCATTGGCCTCAAGGCCATGCGGGCTTTGCAGGACTTGAACCCTAAGCCGGAAACGGCCAGTAATGCACAGATTCTATTTCTGGTGCTGAATGCATCCTCCCTGACGTTACTGCCCGTCACTATCTTCATGTATCGCGCCCAACAGGGTGCGCCTGATCCAACCCTGGTCTTTCTGCCTATCCTGCTGGCGACCAGTGTCTCCTCGCTGGCCGGGCTGCTATCCGTTTCGTTCATGCAACGGCTCAAGCTGTGGGATCCGGTGGTCCTGGCGTGGCTGGGTGGCGGCGCACTGCTTCTGGGCGGCTTCATGAGCATTCTGGTCACCTTGTCGGCAACGGCCCTGGCGGCATTATCGTCGCTATTAGGTAATCTGGTGCTGTTCGGCCTGATTCTGATGTTTCTGATCTTTGGCGCGCTCAAGCGGGTGCCGGTTTACGAAACCTTTGTCGAGGGTGCAAAAGAAGGGTTCGAGGTCGCCAAGAACCTATTGCCTTATCTGGTTGCCATGTTGTGCGCAGTGGGCGTGTTACGGGCATCAGGCGCACTGGAAATCATTCTTGACGGTGTTCGCCATGCAGTGGCCTGGCTGGGTTGGGACACCCGCTTTGTCGATGCGCTGCCTACAGCACTGGTCAAGCCGTTTTCGGGCAGCGCCGCCCGCGCCATGCTGATCGAGACGATGCAGGCCAAAGGTGTGGACAGTTTTCCAGCCCTGATTGCGGCCACTGTCCAAGGCAGTACCGAGACGACCTTTTATGTGCTGGCCGTCTACTTCGGTTCGGTAGGTATCCAACGGGCTCGCCATGCTGTCGGATGCGCACTATTGGCCGATGGCGCCGGGGTGCTGGCGTCCATCCTGGTCTGCTATTGGTTTTTCGGCTGAGTCATCAATTTTCGAATTCCGCCATCCAGTGCTTGCGAACGATGCGGCGCTGGCGACGGGTCGTGAACTGTTCTGTCTGCCGGCTTTCGGCAATCAGTGAACAGTAATGCCCTTTGTACTGACCCAGGCGGAAGCGGCGGCGTACACCGATGGGGTGCCTGTCGGAGCCATAAAATGCGATCACGTGGATTTCCAGACCATCAAAGACCCAGCCTTCTGGCGGGTGCATGCCATTGAGTTCCAGATCGTGTGCAGCGGCTACCCGGGAGATCAATCGTTGAAAGGTGCCAATGTGCGTAAAGTCACCCGTTTTCAGCGGTCCCTGGCGGGTGGCTTTATACAGCTCGGCATCCTGATCGAAATCATCCTCGCTGCTTTCGCGAACATCCGTCACATCCGCCTTGAGCGTACCGCGCGAGGTGTGCAGGTGCACGATCAGCTGGTTAATGAAGATCGGCTCGGCACTCATGTTGGAAAGCAGGCACAGGGCGCCTACCCCCTTGCCGGCGCCGCGGTTGATAATGAGCCGCGGTTGACGCTGGCGCTTGAAGCCGCTCAGCAGCAGCTGTGCATAAAAGATCCATACCAGCAAAGTGCAGCCGGAGATGAACAGGGTCAGGACGTCACGGTACTCGCGTAACCAATCCAGCATTGGGCTACCTTTAAGGGAAAATTTGCACCCTATTGGAAGAGCCCCCGGTAGGCTGGTTCCCCGCGTGGTGCCTTTCCGTGACGGGGTACTAGAAACTCAATGTGACGGCCCTAGTCAAAATCAAGAAGGGCATTGCCCGCTCAAGGAGTGAAACCTATGAAAACGCTTGGATTGTTCGTTGCAGCCAGCCTGTTTACAGCCCCGCTCTGGGCGGCACCGTTACCATGCGATCAGCTCAAATCTGAGATCGAGGTAAAGATCCAGGCCGCCGGAGTCAGCTCGTACACGCTGGAAATCGTACCGAACGCAGACGTCACCGATCCCAACATGGTGGTGGGCAGCTGTGAAAACGGCACCAAGAAGATCATTTACCAGCGTAACGACGGCTAGAGCGGGATGCACTGACGCTGACGAACCGTTCCAACCGGCTGCCCCCGGCTATCGTGCAGCTCCAGCCGGGGCTGGTCCATGTAGGCTGACGCCTCGATGCGGTAGCGTTCGCCTGCCTTGAAATCACCGTACTGGACGATCATGTAGCAGTTGATCTCCACCGGCTCGTAGCCAAAGCCCATCATGCCGCCGCCCGGAACCATGCCACCCAGCTCGAACTGATAGCGAACCTGTAGCTCATGCGCGCCGGGCGAGACCTGGAAATAGCGTCCATCGTCGAGCCGCTTGCCATCCAGACGATCCGCCATCAGCACGTTGCCTACCGAGGCCATCTGCATGTGCAGATCCACCCAGGCCATGTTGGGGTCTTTGGGCGGAAGGGGACTGGCGCAGCCTGCCAGCAGTACGGCGGCGAACAACAGGTGCTTTTTCATGGCCTTTAGCCCGAGCGAGTCTGAGAGTATCGATTAGACATCGCCGCAGCGACTTTCTCCACCTCGTGCGACTTCCTGCTGACTGGCATCGTACAGCTTGGCCCAGGCGCGGAATCCGGCCTGCTCAGCCTGTAGCCGATAGCGTTCGCCCGCCGAGAAATCCTTGTAATGGACATTGAGCAGGCAAGTGCGGACCAGGGGCGTGGCACTGGGGCCGATATTGGCCGGATCGACCTTGAACTGGTAGCGCACCTGAAGATCATGGCTACCGGGTTGCACCTGGAAGTAACGGTCGTCCTCAAGGGTCTGGCGATCGGCTTGCTGGGCTTGGAGCAGATCCGGTTTTTCGGTCTTGAGGTCGATCCAGGCCTGGGAAGGGTCCGGCTTGGGCAGCGGCATTAGGGAACAGGCAGTCAGTGCCAGGGCAGGGCACAACAGGAGAATACGACGCATGAGTGAGCTCCAGACAAAGGTAATGCAACGGGGCAGGATTCTCGGCTTCCTTCCTCAGTGCCGGTTTCCATGGGGCCGATACTCATACTAGAGTGTCGCCTCCTCATACCGGCGCTCCAGGTTATTTACCATGTCCCGTCTCTGGTTAGCCCAAGTCGACCTTAAAAGCTTGAGATGGGTTCCATTTATCGCGGCCCTTTGGCTGTGCGGCTGCTCGTCTGTCGGATATTACGGGCAGATGGCAAAGGGGCAGGCGGCCTTGTTATGGCAGCGCACACCCATCACCCAGGTCATTGATGATCCTTCTACCGATCCGGCCCTGAGGCGTCGCCTTGAGCTGGCCCTGCGCGCCCGTGAGTTCGCCAGTCAGCAATTGGGCTTGCCGGATAACCGCAGCTATCGTCTGTTCGTAAAGCTGGACCGGCCCTACGTTGTCTGGAATGTCTTTGCAGCACCGGAGTTCTCACTCTCGCCCCTGACGCATTGCTTTCCCATTGCCGGTTGCGTGGCGTATCGCGGTTACTACCATGAAGAGGCAGCGCAAAAGGCGGCAGAGCCGCTCAAGGCCAAGGGGTGGGATACCTATGTGGCAGGTGTGCCAGCGTATTCGACGCTGGGATGGTTCGATGACCCGCTGCTCAGCAGCATGCTGCGTTGGGATGACGATCAATTGATTGCAACGATCTTCCACGAGCTGGCCCATCAGAACCTCTATGTGCAGGACGACACGACCTTTAATGAGTCCTATGCCAACTTTGTCCAGCAGGAAGGGCTTCGCCAATGGCGTGCGGCTCAAGGGTTACCGCCACCTGATCCGCTCCGCGAACAACGGTACCGGCAGTTCGTAGGGCTGATACTGGATACACGTAAGCAGCTTGAGTCGCTTTATGCTCAGCCGCTTGCAGCCGAGGCGATGCGACAAGCAAAGGGCAAGGTATTTGAGACGATGCGGCGTGACTATGCACAGCTGAGGGATACGCATTGGCGAGGCGATCACCGCTTTGATGCCTGGATGGCGGGTCCGCTAAATAACGCAAAGCTCTTGCCGTTCGGGCTGTATGAGCAGTGGGTTCCGGCCTTTGCTGCCTTGTATGCCGAGCATCCTGGAAACTGGCCAGCCTTTTATGCACGTGTCCGGGCGTTGGCAGCGTTACCAGTCGCCGACCGCCAGGCTCGGTTGAAAGCCCTGGCGGAGCGGCAGGCAGAGCAGAACGATTAGAGCGGTTCGCTCCAGAGCGTGGCACTGATCTGACCGGTCTCGCCGGGAGCTAGCACCATCACATCGTCCATGACACGGGCGGTCTCGATGCACAGCATGCGCTGCCAGGCATCATCGGCGAATGGTGTCAGACGCTTGGATTTTTCGATCCAGGGGTTCCATAGCACCGCGGACGAGGTGTTCTTGGTCTCGATGAAAATACGGCGATTCCACTCAGGGTCACGAATCCCTAGGCGGGAGGGCAGACCCTGATAGACGCGGTCCACTTCCTGGTCGATGACCGGCTCGCCGTTCTGGCGCTTGCGCTGCCAGCCGTCGAGGCAATCGTAGTAGTCAGCGTGGGTAAAGCCCTCGATACCGACCTGACGGGAGTCGCTCACGGCAAAGTAGGTATGCAGGGCCTGACTCAGGGTCAGCGTCTGATCACCGATGTTGCGGGTGGTAAGCGTCATGGTGAGACGATCGCTTACCTCAACCGACAGGGTCAAATCGGCGGCGTGGGGCCAGCCGGGCATGTGGGCGGCAGAGGTCTGGTAGTGGAAGTCCAGGCGGACGCGGTCCACATCCACATCCATGTCACCGGTTGCCCACCCTGCCTGACGAACGAGGCCATGCTGCGGGGCGCCTTCTACCTCGGTCAGCATGTGCTGAACGGCCGGCGGGTTACGCTTGATATCGCCAAACCAGGGCCAGCAGACCGGTACGCCGCCACGAATGGGTTGGCCATGAATGAATTCGGCATCCGGATTGTCCCAGATGATCGGCGGCTCACCATCAAGGCCGAAGCTGAGAATATGGGCGCCCTGGCAGGCAATGACGGCTTCGGCACGGCCGATACGGATACGCCAGCAGGGCAATTCGCCCTTCTGGATCTGTTCAACGAGGGGAGCGGCTTGGGTCATCAATAATTCCTTGGTCGTTATTATCAGTGAGCGCTGGGCCTGTTCGGTTTGGCCGCGTCAATCGGTTCCGGCAGGACATGACAAGACCTGCCGGATAAGGTGAGTAGAGTAGCGCTATCTTGCGCCACGGTGTGCGTTTCGAAGGCTACGACTCATGAAGGTCGGGTGGGGTTTCCATTGAAGCTGCGTGCTCGGTCTCATATCCGGATTCCGCCTGCTCCAGGACGCCATAGGCGATACTGCAGAACAGCGAATTGAGACGCTTCATGTCTGACAGCAGGCCAAGGTGTAGCGAGCTGGTCTCGATGCTTTGTACGACCTGATGGTGCAGGCGCTCCACATGGGCGTGGGCGTACCGCCGCTCCAGGACGCGAAAGCGCTGCTTGGCACGCCGCAGGCGACGGGCCGAGTCGACATCGCCAGACAGAAAGACTGACAGGCATAGCCTCAGGTTGGCCATCAGGTGGCCGTGCAATGCGGCGAGTTCTTCAAGGCCTTGCTCGGAAAAGGAGCGATTGGCCGAGATTTTCTTGTTTTCCAAATCACTGGCCATGCGCTCGATGATATCTCCGGCCTGCTCAAGGTTGATGGCCAGTTCGATGATCTGCGCCCAGCGACGGCTGTCCCGATCCCCCAGATCTTCTCGCGGAATACGGGCCAGATAGAGCTTGATGGCGGTGTAGAGCGCATCAACATCATCATCCAGGCGGCGGACTTCCCGTCCCTGGGCCTTGGTGCCACCGCTTATCAAGGCCATCAGCTCCGTGAGCATATGCTCCACCACATCGCCCATGCGCAGCGCCTCACGGGCGGCGTTGGCAAGCGCCAGGGCGGGGGTATCCAGTACGGACGTATCCAGATGACGTGGGTTCATGGTGATGTCTGCCTGCGGCCGATCCGGCAGGACGAGTGTGCAGAAGCGCGCCATCGGACGTGTCAGGGGCAGGAACACCACACAGCGGACGAGGTTGTAGAGTACATGGAAGCCGATCACCAGCTCTGCGGCCGCCAGTTCCCAGTTGTCCATCCAGTCGGCCACGGTGTCGACCCACGGCAGTACCAGCGCGCAGCCGGCCAGCTTGAACAGCAGGCTGCCCAGGGCTACCCGTCGACCGGCCGGTGTCTGGCGAGACGCACTCAACATGGCCAGAAGACCGCTGCCCAGATTGGCACCCACCACTAGGCAGAGAGCCACTTTCAGCGAAATGACGCCTGAACCGGCCAGCGTTGCCGTCAGCAGGACAGCCGCAAGACTGGAATAGGAAATCATGGCGAACAGAGCCCCGGTCAGGGCGTCGAGCATTTCGTCTCCGGTCAGTGAGGAGAACAGCACCTTGACGCCTGCAGCCTGGGTCATGGGTGTTGCGGCCGCTACGATCAACTCCAGCGCCAGAATGATCAGTCCCAGCCCGATCGCCACCCGGCCCAATTGTCCGGGGCGGGACTGCTTGTGACCAATGAAAAGAATGACGCCCACCAGGATCAGCAGCGGAGAAAGCCACGACAGATCAAAGGTGAGCACACGGGCCATTAGTGCCGTCCCTACGTCGGCGCCCAACATGATCGCAAGGGCAGGCCTGAGGGTCATAAGCCCCTGGCCTACGAAGGACGTTGCCAGCAGCGCCGTGGCATTGCTGCTTTGCACGAGTGCGGTAACGCCAATGCCAGCGGCAAAGGCTAGCGGGGTGTGACGTACGCTGCGGCTGAGTACGCGACGCAGGTTCGCCCCGTAGACCCGCATGATGCCGGTCCGGACGATGTGCGTTCCCCATACCAGCAGGGCCACCGCAGAAAGAAGGTTTAGTAGTGTCAGCATTCAGGCGCCCTCCCGGCGCAACTGCTTCCCGGCTGCCTGGCCAGGCTGTAACAAAAGTTTCACATTCATATGCCATGCAGGCCGCAGCGGCTGCTGAGACGGCAGGACGGTAGTCGGGGCTATACAGGGTTAGTCGCCTGTAGGGAGGATATGTTCACCCTGCAGTAGAAGCGCTTTGCTTCTCCACAGTGCCTGAAGGCGGCGTAGACGCTCTGGCTCGACAGGCGGAGCGGTCCATGTCGGGAGCGTTTTCGCTGAACATGGCGTCTGACTGATTGTGACTCGACACAAGGTAAGGTGTTCGCGGCAGGGGTACGTTATAGTCCGCCGCCGCGTTCATATGCCATTTTTACTGCTGCATTTAGAAAACAAATATTAAGAAGATATAAACAGCCGCGGTAAACTGTGCGTTTATGTGGGCGCTTTGCCAGCGTCATATCGATAAATCAGGAGGCACAGCCGCTTATCAGGGCTGACCACGCCTACAGCAATACCCACAAGGTTTCGCGTTAAGTGATCGAATTTCAGAACGTTCAAAAGACCTACCTCGTTTCAGGTCGCCAGGTGCCGGCGCTCCAGTCGACCAACTTGCGCGTCGAGGCGGGCGAAGTCTTCGGCCTCATCGGCCACTCCGGGGCCGGCAAGAGCACCATGCTGCGCCTGATCAACCGGCTGGAAGCACCCAGCGGCGGCCGGATCATTGTGGATGGCGAAGACGTCACCGCGCTGGACAGCGCCGGTCTACGTGCCTTCCGCCGTCGTGTCGGCATGATCTTTCAGCATTTTAATCTGCTGTCATCCAAGACCGTGGCGGCCAATATCGCTATGCCGCTTGAGCTGGCAGGCGGACATTCCCGCGCAGAGATCAACGCGCGCGTGGATGAATTGCTGGCCCGTGTTGGCTTGACTGACCATGCCCGCAAATACCCGGCACAGCTCTCCGGCGGCCAGAAACAGCGGGTCGGCATTGCCCGGGCGCTGGCGACGCGGCCAAAGATCCTGCTGTGCGACGAGGCCACCAGTGCTCTCGACCCGCAGACCACCGGACAGGTGCTGCAACTGCTGGCGGAGATCAACCGTGAACTGGGTCTGACCATTGTGCTTATCACCCATGAAATGGATGTGATCCGTCGCGTCTGTGACCGCGTGGCGGTACTCGATGCCGGCACAGTTGTCGAGCAGGGCACGGTGGCGGATGTCTTCCTGCATCCCAAGCATGCCACCACTCGGCGCTTTGTGTTCGAGGCCGAACACGTGGACGAGGGCGATCTGATGTCGTCCTATAGCCATGTGGAGGGTCGTATCTTGCGCCTGACCTTCCGTGGCGAAGCCACCTATGCGCCCCTCCTGGGTCAGGTAGCCCGGGAAACCGGCGTGGATTACAGCATTCTGGGCGGTCGAATCGACCGTATTCGCGAAGAACCCTACGGCCAGCTGACCATTGCCCTCGTAGGAGGGGATCTGGACGCCGCTCTGGCTCGTTTCGACGCCGCTGATGTAACCGTGGAGGTCATTCGATGATGGACGCTTTTCTCGCCTTTTTTGCCGATATCGACTGGGCCGAAATCTGGCAGGCTACCCTCGATACCCTGCAAATGCTGGGCTGGTCGATGTTGTTTACCGTACTGCTCGGCTTGCCGCTGGGCGTTCTGCTCTTTTTGACCGGCAAGCGCCAGTTGCTGGAACAGCCCATCGTGTATGGCCTGCTGTCGTTCCTGGTGAACGTCCTGCGTTCGATTCCCTTCATTATCCTGTTGATTCTGATGATCCCGATTACCGTATGGCTGATCGGCACCTCGCTGGGCGTCGAGGGTGCTATTCCGCCACTGGTGGTGGGGGCTGCGCCCTTCCTGGCACGTCTGGTCGAGACGGCGCTGCGCGAAGTGGATCGTGGCATCATCGAGGCAACCCAGGCCATGGGCGCAAGCCTCTGGCAGATCGTGACCCGTACCCTGCTGCCCGAGGCCCTGCCTGGCCTGATCGCCGCTGCAACCGTTACAGCGATTGCGCTGGTGTCCTACACGGCCATGGCGGGCGTGATCGGTGGCGGTGGTTTGGGTGATCTGGCGATCCGCTTCGGATACCAGCGCTTCCAGACCAATGTCATGGTGGTCACCGTCGTACTTCTGCTGATCCTGGTACAGGTGCTGCAGATGGTCGGTGACCGCCTGGTTGTAAAGTTCAGCCGCCGCTAACAGGCTGTCCGCCGGGCCTCAAGGTCCGGCGGAAAACACTAGCATTACACGCTGTTCCCTCTTATTTTCGAAAGGAATCCGCTATGTCTCTGAAACGTACCCTGCTTTCCGTTGCGCTTGGTTTTGGTCTGGTGACAGCGGCTCATGCCGAGACCCTGAAGGTGGCAGCGAGCCCTATTCCCCACGCGGAGATCCTTGAGTTGGTCAAACCCCAGCTGGCAAAGGAAGGTGTAGATCTGGAGATCAAGGTTTTCAACGACTATATCCAGCCGGATCGCCAGACCGACCAGAAGCAGGTCGATGCCAACTATTTCCAGAGCAAGCCCTATTACGAGTCCTACCAGAAGAGCAACAAGGACAGCAATCAGGTGCCGGTCGTAGCGGTGCATGTCGAGCCGTTTGGCGCCTATTCCCAGAAGATCAAGTCGGTTTCCGAACTGAAGGATGGCGCGACCATTGCCATTCCTAATGATCCGACCAACTCCGGTCGCGCGCTGCTGCTGATTGCCAAGCAGGGTTTGATCACCCTGAAAGACCCGAACAACATCTCTGCTACCCAGCGCGACATCGTCGATAACCCCAAGCACCTGAAGTTCAAGGAGCTTGAGGCCGCTACGCTGCCACGCGTACTGAACCAGGTGGACCTGGCGCTGATCAACGCCAACTATGCGCTGCAGGCCAAGCTGGTGCCGACCAAGGATGCGCTGTTCATCGAAAGCGCCGAGTCGCCCTACGCCAATTACCTGTACACCCGTGCGGAAAAAGCCAACGATCCAGCCATCCAGAAGCTGGCCAAGGCCCTGACCACGCCTGAAGTGAAGAAATTCATTCAGGAGAAATATCAGGGTGGCGTTGTTCCCGCGTTCTGATCGTAATGACCTGATCGGGTATAAGGAGAGGGGTTGAGGGGTAGACCTTGAACCCCCATCTCCTGGACTGATCCGCGTGTCGTTGACATGCTTTTGAATCTGCCGAGGAGTTTGACCATGAAGAAACTGATTGCCGCTGCTGCCCTGCTGGCTGCCGCCGTCACTGCCCATGCGGCAGAAAAGCTGAGCGTGGCGGCAACGCCTGTTCCGCATGCCGAGATTCTGGAATTCGTAAAGCCCCAGCTGGCGAAGGAAGGCGTGGACCTGGACGTCAAGATTTTCACTGACTACGTTCAGCCCAACCTGCAGGTAGCCCAGAAGCGTCTGGATGCCAACTTCTATCAGCACAAGCCTTACCTGGACGAATTCAACAAGAGCCGCGGAACCGATCTGGTGCCGGTCGCTCAAGTGCATGTGGAGCCGTTCGGCATCTACTCCCAGAAGGTCAAAAGCCTGGATGAGATCAAGGAAGGCGCAACCGTTGCCATCCCCAGCGACGCCACCAATGGTGGCCGTGCCTTGCTGCTCCTGGAAAAAGCCGGTCTGATCACGCTCAAGGATAACTCCAATATCCTGGCGACCCCGCGTGACATCGCTACCAATCCCAAGAAGCTCAAGTTCAAGGAGCTGGAAGCCGCTACGCTGCCGCGTGTGCTGAACCAGGTGGACCTGGCGCTGATCAACACCAACTATGCGCTGGAAGCCAAGCTGAACCCGACCAAGGATGCGCTGCTGCTGGAAGGCAAGGAGTCGCCTTATGCCAACCTGCTGGTTGCCCGCCCGGACAACAATGACAGCGATGCCATGCAAAAGCTGGCCAAGGCCCTGACCAGCCCGGAAACCAAGAAATTCATCGAAGACAAGTACAACGGTGCGGTTGCTCCGGCGTTCTGATCGCTTCGATAACAAAAAGCCCGCCCTGAACCGGCGGGCTTTTTTATGGGTACGATCCGGATTAGCCGGGCTGCATCAGCTCAACCACAACCCGATCGGGCCCGTGGATCGTCACGACTTGCCAGCCTTCCCGGGGGCCCTGACTGATAATCCGGGGCGCTGGCGCCTCATATCCTGCCTTGCGAATGTGCACCAGTCGCGCCTCAAGGTCATGGACCTGAAACAGGAGGGGAACGACCGCAGGGATTTCAGGCTCCGGTAGCTGATACGCAGGAATAGGCTGCTCGATCAGCAGCACACGGTAGTCATGAGCTTCCAGCTCGGCAACAGCGGTCGCCTGGGTGCTCGCAAGCGCTTCATCACAGGGGGACTTGCTCTGGCGAGTGAGCGTGAAGCCAAGGGCAACCGCCCAAAAATTCAGCGACTCGGCTAGTGACGGAACAACAAGTCTGAGGTGATCGGAACGGCGTAAGACGGTAATAGGCTCGCTTGAAAACATCAAAAATATCCATGGCTAGTCACCTAAGGGTATCTCGTTGAGCCTGCTAGGCTGAGAACAGGTAAGTAAAGATTGAGTAAAGCCTGTCTCATTTTGAACCTTCGAAGGACTCAGCTTCGGTCACCGGTAAAGCGCCGCGAATCTGCACGATAATGATCATGACCAGCGCCCCCGCAGCCAGCAGCAAAGGCATGGCGTGGCCGGTTAGCCATTGGCTGGCGGCTCCAGTGGTTAAGGGGCCGAGCAGGCAGCCGAAGCCCCAGAGCTGGGCGATACGGGCATTGGCCTGGACCAGCTCGGCGTCCCGGTAACGCTCACCAATCAGGATCAGGGCGAGGGTGAAAATACCACCAGCGCTGGCACCAAAGATCACCAGTAATGGCCAGATGTAGGTGGTGTGCAGCAGGAGCGGCATGGCGAGGCTGGTCAGCAGTAGTGTGACACCACATGCCTTGAACAGGCCGGTGCGCGAAACGCGGTCAGCCAGTGCGCCTAGAGGCAGTTGTAGCAGGGCGTCACCGGTCACGACCGTGCTGGCCATGAGCAGGGCGGTACGCTGGTCAAAGCCCTGGTTCAACGCATACACCGGCAGCAGTGTCAGCATCATGGCCTCGAAGGCGGCAAATAGCACAACAGCCCAGGCGATGGCAGGGAGTTGCTGGCAAAAGCGCAAAAGGCCGCGGCCAATGGAGCCATGATCGCTGGCTTTGGGCGCACCGCTGCGGCCTACAAGCGCAAGGGAGCCTATGATGAGCAGGGCGGTACTGATCCAGAAACCGCCGTTGCCTTCAGTGCCAATCAGGGTCAGAACCAGGGGGCCGGTCAGCTGGCTCAGGGCATAGGCGCTGCCATACAACGCCACCAGTTTGCCGCGCCACTGTTCAACGATGATCTGGTTGATCCAGCTTTCACCGAGCACGAAGATCATGGTCAGAATAACGCCCAGCAGTAACCGGAGCAGTACCCAGACGCTGTAATAGGGCAGGAGGGACAGCAGCAGTACGGACAGCGCACCCGCCAGAAGGCAGAGCTGCATCAGTCGCGGCGTACCGATACGAGCGGCCAGGCTTCCAGTTATACCGGCCCCCACGATGATGCCGATGGCCGGCGTGGCCGCCATGAACCCAATGGCGAACGGGCCGTAGCCCCAGTTTTCTAGCCTCAATGATACCAGCGGCATGGTGATGCCCAATGCCAGACCCACACTGATGATGGCGCCCAGCACGGCAAAATAGGTCCCCCAGCGCATGAGCGCTCCTTGTGGTGCAGAGGGTAATAGGACAGCGCGTGCCGGCGAGAGTTACGCCTTGTTCAGCTTGCCGAAATGCTCGCAGGCGGCATCGCAGAAACGCTCCAGCCGGTCGACGATATCCGGCGTCAGGCTGACCCAGCGTACCCGACGGTCAACATCGCCATTGGTTTCAGTCAGATAGCCCCGGTCGATCAGATGCTGGACATATTTGACGGCGGTGCGCCGGCTGATGCTGGGCATGAACGCATAGAGATCGGTTTTGCGCAGGGATTGATCCTGCCGCTGCCACATGTTGATGAACAGGTCACAGTAGCTGAGATCGCTTAGCCCCAAATCGCCGAAGTGAGCAATCCAGCTGTTGTCCATGGCCAGAATGGCGTGTGCAACAGCGCGGCGTTTGGTTTGACTGAAGCGACGGGTCATGTTCGTTACCGGTAAGTGCAGACAGGCAGAGCCTGTTTGTTGGCTTTCTTGTCTCGGTGGCTAGCGCTTGGCACCCACCGTTTACAGGGCAACACAGGTTAAGCGGCTCGCGGCAGCTGACGAGCATGCGCAGTGTAATGGCTGGACGATATCCGCCGGTAGCGTTTGTATACAGGCGCGCGCCTGTTGTGCGCTAGTGGTCATGCGTGACACGCAGGACAGATGAACTAGAGGAGAAAATACGTTTCCGATAGGCTGAGAAGAACCGGTGACACGTGTGATGCCCAGAGCCTCACCGGATCACCAGCCCTGATGAGTTTTTAAGGACACGATAACGATGCGTAAGTGGCAATGTATTGTCTGCGGTTACATTTATGACGAAGCGGCAGGCTGGCCGGATGATGGTATTGCGCCTGGGACCCGTTGGGAGGATGTTCCAGAAGACTGGATGTGCCCGGATTGCGGCGTCGGCAAATCCGATTTTGAAATGATCGAGATCGCCTGATTTGCTCCTTCCCAAGCGGCCGGCCGGTTGCTGTCTTCGTCCCGGGTTTGTACTGATGACAGGCCCGGCGACACATTCAATAATGCGTGAACCTATCTGAGCGGGGCGCCTGGTGACGCCACGCCTGAACCGACGCAGAGAGAACGTTATGAGCGAAACTTTACCCCTGGTCATCATCGGCACAGGGTTGGCGGGTTACAACCTGGCCAAGGAATGGCGCAAGCTCGATAGCCAGACGCCTCTACTCATGATTACGGCCGATGATGGTCGCTCCTATTCTAAACCCATGCTGTCCAACGGCTACGCCAAGAACAAGCAGCCGGATGAGCTGGTCATGGCGGAACCGGGTGCAATGGCTGAGCAGTTCAATGCCCGAATCTTTACCAATACCCGCGTCACGGCTATCGATCCTGGCCACAAGCGAATCTGGCTAGGTGAGGAAGAGGTTCGCTACGAAAATCTTGTCCTGGCCTGGGGCGCTGAACCTATTCAGGTGCCCGTTGCAGGAGGGTGCGAGGACGCTTTCTTCCCAATCAACGACCTGCAGGACTACGCCCGTTTTCGTCAGGCAGCTGAAGGCAAGCAGCGCGTGCTGATTCTGGGGGCCGGGTTGATTGGCTGTGAGTTTGCCAATGACCTGCGAAGCGGCGGCTATGACGTGGATGTGGTCGCACCGTGTGAGCAGGTCATGCCCAATCTTGTTCCTGCCGAGGTGGCAGCAGCCGTTCAGAGCGGGTTGGAAAGCATTGGCGCGCGGTTTCACCTGGGGCAGACGGTGACACGACTGGAGCGCGAAGGGGATGGGTATCTGGCGCACCTTTCCGATGGTGCGACTCTACCGTGCGACGTAGTGGTGTCGGCTGTAGGTCTCAAACCGCGGGTTGATCTGGCGCAGGCGGCAGGCCTTGAGGTCGAGCGCGGCATTGTGGTCAATCGCGAGCTGCGTACCTCCCATGAAAACATCTATGCCCTGGGAGACTGCGCCGAAGTGGAAGGGCAAAGCCTGATGTATGTGATGCCGTTGATGGCCTGTGCCCGTGCTCTGGCCCAGACGCTGGCCGGAAAGCCTACGGCAGTTACCTATGGTCCGATGCCGGTAACGGTGAAAACGCCAGCCTGCCCGCTGGTTGTCGCATTGGTCAACAAAGGGGCCAAGGGTAAATGGCGGGTTGAAGGAAGTGGAGCGGATATCAAGGCGTTGTGCGTTGATAGTGAAGGTAAATTGCTGGGTTATGCCTTGAGCGGAGCAGCCGTCAGCGAAAAATTGGCGTTAAACAAGCAATTACCACCCGTTCTGGCGTAATGACTGAAATACAACGTTACATTCAAGACGCGTCAGTCGTATGGAAAAAGCGCTGAATGCGACTGGCGCGCGGGTTTGGGCCGTGCCATGCTCAGAGTGCCTGCTTAAACGCGGCTGCTCCGCTCCAGACAAGGAGTGGAGAGTACGGATACAACAACAATAAACACCTACAAGAGGCATCTTTATGCGCAAACCGGAACTCGCCAGCGCCATCGCTGAAAAAGTCGGTCTTTCCAAGGAACAGGCCAATACCGTTCTCAATGCCGTGCTTGATGAAATTGCCAATGCATTGCACCGCAAGGATAACGTCACGTTGGTAGGCTTCGGTACTTTCCTTCCCCGCCATCGCGGAGCCCGTACAGGCAAGAACCCGCAAACCGGTGAACCGGTCAAGATTCGCGCCAGCAATACCGTGGCTTTCAAGCCCGGCAAGGCCTTGCGCGACAGCATCAGCTGATCTCTCCTGCATTTGCCCGATGACGGTGTGTCAGGTATGCCTGTCTGGCCTTCTTCCGCCTTTCAGACAGTTTTATCCGGTTCTGACTGTTACAAGGCATTTGCTTTCAACTATCCGGCGGGCACCTCTGTACCCGCCGGACATACAGGCTAGGCGGCCGTCTGCACGGCGCCTGTCGAGGGTGATCCGCCCAGCGAAGCCGCTTTATGGTAGCGACCTTCCAGACGACGCTTGAGCGCGCGAGGCTCAATGATCAGCTTGACGCCATTGGACTCATTGGTCCGTTCCCAGTCTGCCAGCAGCTCCATGCAGGCATGATCGATATAGCTCACGCGATCCAGTGGTACATGCAGGGTCGTACCCGGCTTAACGCCTTCCAGCACCTGAGTGATCTTGGGCACCTTCAGGAAGGTGGCCGAGCCGCTCATGCGCAGTTCTGCCTGGGTCTCGTCTTCCTTGTCATAGACCAGAGCCACTTTAAGGCGTGAGGCCTTGAACGCCAGGGTGGCTACCGACAGGGCAAAGCCTAGAACGACACCCGTGAGCAGGTCGGTAAAGACAATGGTCAGCGCCGTCACGGCATAGATCAGGATAGGCGTACGTCCATACTGCTTCAGGCCTTGCAACGCCGAAGGACTGGCCAGTTTTACGCCGGTATAGACCAGGACGCCTGCCAGGCTGGCAATCGGGATCTGCTTGAGCACGAAGGGCAGCGCAGCGACGAACGCCAGCAGCCAGGCACCATGCATAATGGCCGATGCACGTGTTTTAGCGCCAGCCTGAACATTGGCTGAGCTACGTACAATCACCCCGGTCATAGGTAGCGCGCCGACAATACCGCACAGCAGGTTACCGACGCCCTGGGCTGACAGCTCACGATCGAACTGGGAGCGGGGCCCCTGGTGCATCCGGTCAACCGCTGCGGCGGACAGCAGCGTTTCGGCACTGGCAATAAACGCCATGGCAACCGCTGCCATGAACAGTGTCGGGTTGGTCAGCATGCCCAGGTCGGCAAAGGTGATCCAGTCAATGGCGTCGCCCAGGTTGTCCGGCACGTTGACCCGGTTGACGTCCAGGTTCATCCAGAGGCTGGCCATCGTAGCTGCCGTTACGGCGATCAGCGCGCCTGGCAAAAAGCGTAGCGAATGTGGCCGTTTCTTCTCCCAAAGCCACATGATGGCGATGGTGGCGATACCCAGCATGGCCGCATAGGCACCGCTGCCCTCGTGTCCGCCCCATTCACCGGCTGCCTGTACAGCGGCCTTCGGAAAACCGACCAGGTTGGAAAGGCCCGACGCTTGCGGTGAGGCATCGAGCATCACATGGACTTGGGACAAGACAATCAGAATACCGATACCGGCCAACATGCCATACACCACGGCAGGCGAGGTGACGCGGAACCAGGCGCCCAGCCGGGCAAAGCCCGCTGCGACCTGAATGATCCCGGCCAGGATCAGCACCGGCCCGAGGGCCTTCATGCCATGCTGGTTGACTAGCTCGAATACCAGTACGGCAAGCCCTGCGGCCGGGCCGCTGACCTGCAAGGGGGAGCCGGCCAGAAAGCCGACGATAAGGCCACCGATGATGCCGGTCACCAAGCCCTTGGCTGGCGGCATTCCGGAGGCGATGGCGATGCCCATGCACAAGGGCAGGGCAACGAGAAAGACTACCAGCGAGGCCAAGGCATCGCGTGGAAAGGTCTGCTTGAATGATGCTGCAGAAGTGTTTCCGAGCATGGTCCTATCCTCCGTAAAAACGCATAGCAACCTGTGCCAGAGCCCTCCCTAACCGGATCTGGCAAAGTCGTTTACCCACACGAAGACGGACAGCGCCCATAACTGCAGGCAGCCATGGGCCTCGTCTGAAAATGACCAGCTATGTTGTTTTTATTGAGGTGCTGGCGACTTCGGCGCGCAAGGCGCGCCGAAGGCTTGGATCAGTTTGAGTTCAAACGGGGGCGTGGCGTGGCGACTGGCATCGGACCTTCTCCATCCAGGGGACGGAAGCGGCCTTCGATAGCGTCGTATGCCTTGATTTCACTGGTTTCGATCGAATAGACCCAGCCGTGAATGAACAGCTGGCCGCTCGCCAGGCGTGACGCCACAGACGGGTGCGTCTGTAGGTGGGTCAGCTGAGCGACAACGTTCTCCTCGGTCAGGAAATCCAGCTCACCGCCGTGGCTGTGTTCGCAGCACTGGTGGTCCGCTACGACGGTCTTGGCGATCTCGGCATGGCGAAGCCAGGCTTTTACCGTAGGCATCTTTTCCAGTGAGTCCGGGTTCAGCACGGCCTTCATGGCACCGCAGTCGGAGTGACCACACACGATGATGTGCTTAACCCCAAGGGCCGAAACGGCATACTCGATGGCTGTCGAAACACCGCCATTCATTTGCCCATAGGGCGGAACGACGTTTCCAACGTTACGGGTAACGAACAGATCGCCTGGGGAGCTCTGGGTGATCAGCTCAGGCACGATGCGCGAGTCGGCACATGTAATAAACATGGCGCGTGGCGATTGTGCATTGGCCAGCTTTTTAAATAACTCCTCCTGTTCTGGGAACACTTCCTTTCGGAAGCGCTTGAAGCCATCGACAATTTGTTGCAAGGCGTCATCCGCACAAGGGACGTTCATGTTTTTCTCGTTCATGGTCCAACCTCTTTACGTGGACGAAACAACTAACCATTGTCCGATCGGGTACTGCTTGAAGCAGACGTTGCCCACCAACGTCTGGTTACAGCTTAATCCCGAAACCCTCCGGACCACGTAGCGTTGGGCATATGCCCCAGGCTTGAAGCAAGCCTAGAGCGCGAAGCTTAATTCACCCTGAAGAAAAAGTAGTCAAAGGAACAGTTTGAAGATATTTCCAAATTTTATTGCGATCAAATAGCCATCATGTGGTGGCTAATTGCTTAAAAGGGGTTTTTGGAGCTATTGGATTTTTTAAGGCAGGGGTTAAATCTGGAATAGTTCACAGATAAAACATTTTTATTCAATGCTGAAGTGAGCAAATGTCTATTGCGCCACATTGCACGGCTTGAGGTGAGATAAAGGTGTAATGGGTTATCAGGTAAAGCAGTACGGCAGTACCAAGATACCGGGCAGGTAGATCATCAACCTGCCCAGCGAAATCCGATCAGCGGACACCGATTCCGCGCATGGCCGCGTCCAGCGCGTTAGCACTCAGGTACTGATGATCGGCGCCCAGACCACTCTGCAGGGCCTCTTCCAATGCAGGGCGCAGCCGATTCCACTTGTGCTCATCCTCCATCCACTCGAACAGCTCTTGCCCCAGCGGCTTGATACCTCTGACCTCCGAATCTTTCTCGAACGGATAAGGCGCGTCGATAAAGCCGTTGCGGACCAGCTCATCTGCTGCCTTGAGAATAGCTTCGATGACTTGAGGGTCATCGGCAGATGTGTCCTGACGGCGGGCAACGTCTACAGCAATAGTGCGTACCGAGACGCTGTCCTCACGGGTGCCTGCGCGTAGTACGTCACGGGTGGTATCCCAATCAACCTTCAGCTTTTGCATGGTTCCTCCTGTAATTCAGGTAGTGGCTATAACTCCTGACCACAGAAAGAGGCCTTCGGCTCGTTCCAGCGATCGGCAGTCCACCATTAGACCGGCGGCATGGGCAGGGGTGAGTGTCGGGTGGAACGCAAGGTCCAACCGTTTACACGCCTGGTTTTTCTGGAGGCCCTATGCCGTTGCCTGACATCCAGCTGATCGAGTCGGCTGCCTTGCCGTATCTGCTTTCCGTGCCCGAGGGCCTGCCACCCACGGGAGGTTGGCCGGTACTCTGTTTTCTGCATGGCTACGATGAGGGCGCACCCATGCCGATCCATAAGGCATTGACGGTGCATGGTCCGCTCAACCCGGGCAATCCGGAACAGGTAAGGGAGACCTTTATTGTGGTGGCGCCACAGATGCCATCCAAGGGTGATCGCTGGCATCGCTTTATTGATGAGGTCGGCAGTATTGTGGTGGACGTGCAAAAGTCCTATTACGGTGATCGCAGGCGGACTTATCTCACCGGCTTCAGCTTTGGTGGAAACGGCGTATTCGATCTGGCGCTCTCCCAACCTGCTTTCTGGGCGGCGTTATGGCCGGTAGACCTGACGCGCGTGCCTCAATCCGATCCTCAACGACCGGTCTGGATCAGTGTCGGCGAGGTGACGCGCCGGGCAACGCCCGCCTTCATCAGCCGCTTGGGCCTGACCTCGGCCGAGACCGCCCAGGAGGGAGATCGCCTGTATCTGGATCAGGGGCAGGGCCATGTAGGCGCTGCTCGCCTGGCTTATCGGGACATGCGAATCTACCAGTGGCTGCTGGCCAGGCAGCTGTAACAGAATACGTCCTGGCTTGCCGACAGGAAGGATGCTCAAGGCTGAACTACGCTGTGCAGAGGGCTCGATGTGCCCTTCAAGGAGAACCCGCAGTGAGATTTGCCCGACGTATCGCCCTTGCCCTTCCGGCTTGCCTGCTAGCCACACTGACCTTGGCGGCCGAGCCGTCACAGCCACCGTCCAGCCCTGAAAAGACCACTCAACCGATGCCTGCATCGTCACCAGCCTCGCCAGCCTCGCCAGCCGATACAGGCGCGTCGGGGAGCACGGCTTCAGGCGTGCTGCTGACCATTATCCTGCGGCACGACCAGTCCAAGCCGCTGACCGAAACCAAGCAGGAGCTCAGGCGTCAGGGCTTTTTTGACAATTTTCCGCCCCTGGGCACGGAGGTGGTGTCCTGGTATGTGGTGATGGGAATTGGTCAGATCGTGACCCTGCGCGTACCGCCGGACAAACTGCCGGACGTGAACATGGCGGTGGAAAAGGGCGCCTGGGGCTCCTTTCATACGGAGTTCTATCCGACCTATGACTACCGTGAGGCTGCCAAGGGCGAATACAAGTCACTCAAGTAGACAGGGCGGGAGCCGGTGGGCTCCCGCTGTCGCCCATTAGCCGGGATGCGGATGCAGATCTTCTCCACGCTCCTGGGTGGGCAGGCCCAGCTCGGTAAACATGCCTCGGGCAATCTCGCGCTCGCCCATGATAACAACGTTAGCGCCACTTTCTTGCAGGTGCTGCACCAACTCGTCGTAATGGGCGCGGGAAACGATATTGAGGGACGCATTCAGCTCTCGCGCACGCCTCGAGACCTCGCAGGCCTCAATCCCGTTCGGGATGGCGATCAGCAGCGTATGCGCCTGCTCGATATGAGCCTTTTGAAGCACGTTCGGCTGCGCAGCATTACCCAGCACGGCACTGATCTGATCTGCCCGCAGCTCCTCGATATGATCGCGATCATTCTCGATCACCACGAACGGCATGTGTTCACGGCGCAGGCGAGCACTGACCAGCCTGCCAACCCGGCCATGGCCGACCAGAACCACATGATCGGTTTCGGTAATGGGTGGCGGCTCTACTACTTCGGGCGCGTGGGGCGCCTTGGCATTGGGAAGCGCCTGCCCTTCGCGTCGCTCGAGCCATGGCTGGAGACGGTCGATAATGCTGAACAGGGCAGGGTTCAGAATGATGGAAATGATCGCACCGCCCAGAATCAGGTCACGGCCTTCCTCAGGCAGCAGCTCCAGGCTGACGCCCAGGCTTGCCAGGATGAATGAAAACTCACCAATCTGAGCAAGACTTGCTGAAATGGTCAGGGCTACGCTAAGTGGGCGCCGGGCCAGCAGTACGATGATCAGCGCAGCCAGGGACTTGCCAACGATGATGATCAGTACCGTGGCCAACAGGTGCAGCGGGTGCGAGAGCAGCACTTCCGGGTTGAACAGCATGCCGACAGAAAAGAAGAACAGCACGGCAAAGGCTTCACGCAGCGGCAGGGAATTGTCGGCTGCCTCGTGACTGAGTTCCGACTCGTTCAGGACCATGCCGGCAAAAAAGGCACCCAGTGCAAAGGACACGCCGAACAGGACCGATGAGCCAAAGGCAATCCCCATGGCCAGTGCCAGTACGGCGAGGGTAAACAACTCCCGTGATCCGGTGCGGGCAACACGCTTGAGTAGCCACGGGACGACTCTCCGACCCACGATCAGCATCAGCGCTACGAAGGCGCTCACTTTCACCAGCGTCAGCAGAAGTTGCATGCTCAGGCTAGTGTCGTTTTCGGCGGCCTTGCCGCCCAGCATGCCGGAGAGCGCTGGCAGCAGAACCAGTGCCAGCACCATCATCAGGTCTTCCACAATCAGCCAGCCGACGGCGATGCGACCGCGGCGACTTTCCATCATCTGTCGTTCCTCCATTGCCCTAAGCAGCACCACGGTACTGGCGACCGAGAGTGACAGGCCAAAGACCAGCCCTGCACCCAACCCCCAGCCCAGGAGGTGCGCAAGGCCCATCCCCATAAGCGTGGCTACGGCAATTTGTCCAATGGCACCGGGAATCGCGATTTTGCGGACCGACATAAGGTCCTTGATGGAAAAATGCAGGCCTACGCCAAACATCAGCAGAATCACACCGATTTCGGACAGCTCATGGGCAATATCACTGTCGGCTACAAAGCCTGGCGTAAAGGGGCCGGCCAGTACGCCGGCCAGAAGATAGCCCGCCAGAGGAGGCAGGCGCAGGCGGTTGGCGAGGAGGCCCAGAAAAAAGGCCAGAACCAAGCCGGCGGCCAAGGTAGTAATCAGGGGCATTTCATGCATGCGGTGGCTCCATGTGGGGCTGGGGCAAAAAGAACCCGCAAGGCTTGGAGACCCAGCCTATGGACTGGCCTCACCATGGCGCTCAGATATTCAAGGCATCATGCACGCAGCGATAAAGTACGCACCGTATTGGAGTTATAGCTACAAAAATGCTGGCGCCAAACCTTATAAGGCCAGGCAGGGTGTAGTAAGGACAAGCGGTAAAGGCTGAAAGTTGCCGTTCTCTTTTCAGCGTGTCTGAATAAAGCGTTTTCAGGGTTATCTCAGATATTTCCCGATATTACGCACGCTTTACCAGCAAGGGTCAGAAAAGTGGCATCTGCTGACCGGGAGGGCTGAACTGAGTGCAGTCCAGTGAGATGCGTGCTTCGCGACGATTCAGGCCCAGGCGGCGCAGGGCGATACGAAATCGCTGCTCAAGCAGATCGGCAAATACCCCTTCGCCATGCATGCGCGTGGTAAAGCGACTGTCGTAGACCTCACCACCTCGACTCTGGCGAATCAGGCTCATGACATGGGCCGCACGCTGCGGATAGTGAGCTTCAAGCCATTCCTCGAACAAGGGAGCCACTTCCCGCGGCAGGCGCAGCAGAACATACCCTGCCGAGCGGGCTCCGGCGTCATGGGCCGCTTCAAGCAGATGCTCCAGTTCGCGGTCGTTGATCATTGGAATAATCGGGGCGCACATGACGCCAACCGGAACCTCGGCCTCACGCAGGGTGCGAATAACCTTGAGCCGCGCGGACGGGGCCGCTGCCCTGGGCTCCAAGGTACGTTTCAGCTCATCGTCCAGTGTGGTCAGGCTGATCCCGACCTTGATCAGGCCACGGGCCGCCAGCTCGCCCAGCAGGTCGAGGTCACGCAGGATAAGCGTACCCTTGGTGATGATCGTAGCCGGATGCCGATACCGGAGTAGTACCTCAAGCGCCTGGCGCGTCAGGCGCTGCTCGCGTTCGATAGGCTGATAAGGATCGGTATTACCCCCGATGGCGATGGGCTTGCAGACATAACCCGGTTTGGACAGCTCCCTCTCCAGAGTTTCGGCCAGATTGGTCTTGGCAATCAGCCGGGTCTCGAAGTCGAGGCCGGGCGAGAGATCCCAATAGGCATGGGTTGGACGGGCATAGCAGTAGATGCAGCCATGTTCGCAGCCGCGATAGGGATTAAGGGATTGTTCGAAGGGAATGTCCGGCGAGGTATTGCGCGAGATAACCGTCTTGGCCGTTTCCAGCCGAATCTCGGTTGCCTGGGTGGGAGGAATATCCTGAAACCAGCCATCGTCATAGGCTTCCGACCGGGTAGGGGCATAGCGGTTGTGCGGATTACTACCGGTCCCCCGACCGCGTGGAGGCTTTTGATGGGTCATGACCTTGTCTCAGAGATACACTGTTTGAATATACAGTATATCTTGAGCAGGTATTAAGCCAGAGGGTACGGCGGAAAAAGGCAGGACGGCGCGGGGCGCCGTCCTGAAGGTCTTACACGACCGGCGTGAACTGGATGATTTCTATCCAGTAGCCATCGGGGTCCTTGATAAACGCGATGTCTTTCATGCTGCCGTCGGTCAGGCGCTTCTGGAAGGTAACGCCCAGCTCTTCGAAGCGCGCGCAAGCAGCGTGGATGTCCGGTACGGCAACGCACAGGTGGCCAAAGCCGCGCGGATCGCTGTTACCACTGTGGTAGCTGAAGTCCGCATCGTCTTCGGTGCCGTGGTTGTGGGTCAGCTCCAGAATGCCTGGAATGGACTTGCGCCAGCGGTGACGCTCTTCCGGATCCGTCGGGATCTGGGACTTGTCGGCAATCAGTGCCAGGAAGTACAGGCTGAATTTGGCAGCCGGAAAGTCTTTCTTTTCCAGCATGGTGAAGCCCAGGACACGGGTATAGAAGTCCAGGGACTTCTCGATATCCTTTACCCGGACCATGGTGTGGTTGTAGACGTATTCGGCGGTGGCCGCGTCAGGCTGGGCCGTGACGCCCGGCAGGTTGTTCAGTTCATTCAAGGTCATCGTATTTCTCCAGACGATCAATCCAGACGTTACTTAGATAGCCAGCTTACCACTTTCGCGCCTCGTTTAGGCTGAGTAGACCCTGGCTGTGGCAAATGGCCACGAAGGCCGTTGGGTTTCAGGACGATTCCAGCAAGGCCTGCTGCTTCGCCTGCCAGACGATCTCATAGGACCGCAGGCGCTCCTTAAAGTCATAGGTCTCGGTATGAATCAGGAGTTCATCGGCTTGGGTGCTTTCCAGCAATTTCTGCAAACCTGCCCGCACCTCATCAGGGCCTCCAATGATGGCCGC
The DNA here is from genome assembly GCF_030403525.1 of Pseudomonas sp. WAC2. Taxonomy (NCBI): domain Bacteria; kingdom Pseudomonadati; phylum Pseudomonadota; class Gammaproteobacteria; order Pseudomonadales; family Pseudomonadaceae; genus Pseudomonas; species Pseudomonas sp. WAC2. The sequence goes on along the minus strand of NZ_JAUEPD010000003.1, from coordinate 138,582 downwards.
TGCATACTGGTCTTCCACGGCCAGCCGCTCTTGAGGCGTCCACTCCATCGTTTCGGGCGGAGGCTTCAGCCGGCTGGAGCGGCCGCGCCCGACATCCAGCGCCTTTTGATACAGGGAGTGCATCAAACGCTTGGCTCTTGACCGGGTATCCGCCGCCATGACGGGAACAGCCACGATGACCCGCGGACGCGGCTGGTGCAGAGAAGGTTTGAAATGCTCGCGATAGGCCGCTATCGCCTCATGCAGGCGGGCCGGCGAAAAATGCGCGGCAAACGCATAGGGCAGCCCAAGCTCAGCGGCCAGGCGAGCACTGATCAGGCTGGAGCCCAGCATCCAGATCGGAACGCTCAGCCCTTCGCCTGGGGCGCGGGTGAAGGGCGGCGTATTCAAGGCTGATTCCGTGCCCTCGTTGAATAGCGCAAGCAGTTCACGGACGCGCTCAGGAAACTCCCGGCTCGCCGTGATCATGTTGACCCGCAGCGCTTCCATGGTGGCGTAATCCCCGCCGGGAGAGCGACCTATACCCAAATCGATGCGGCCTGGGTACAGGATTTCCAGCGTACCGAACTGCTCGGCCACGTACTGGGGGGTATGGTTCGGCAGCATGACACCGCCTGCCCCCACACGGATACGGCGGGTAGCAGCCGCTACCTGCCCGATCAGCACGGCGGTGGCCGAGGCGGCTACACCGTCCATGTTGTGGTGTTCGGACAACCAGTAACGGTGATAACCCCAGCGATCGGCCTGCTCGGCCAGGGTAAGGGTGTTGCGCAGGGCCTCGCCTACCGACTGGCCAGCCGTGACGGGGGCAAGGTCAAGTATCGACAGGCGGGTCTTGGCTAATGTCCGCATGGGCCTCTCCTTGATGATCGGCAGCGCAACAGGCGCTTTCAGACAGAATCCGAGAGTCGCGTACGATGCGCTGCTCAGGCGGGAGAATCAAGGCGTGCAGGTGGTTGATGCCAAAAAGATCGCACACGTCTGGCCTGTTCAGACCCGATGGAAACGGTTGGACTAAAGGCCCGGATCTGTCGAGCCTTCAGTTGGATCACACCTCGTCGAGCTCAGGATAATGGCGAAAGATGCCGTTTTCGCTGAAGGGCAGGCGTCGATCGGAGGCCAGATAGGCCTTGATATTGGGACGCTGGGCTACCCGGGAGACCAGATCGACGACCTTGGGCATATCCGCCTCGATCCGCTGCATGGCCTTGGGCAGGGCATAGCGCAGCCCGCTCACGACTTGAAAGAGCGACAGGTCGACATAGGAGAGCGAGTCTCCGACCAGATAACGATCTCCCTTGGGATTATCCTCTAGAACGTGCTCGAAATAGTCGAGAAACTTGGGGATACGTTCCTTGATGAACCCTTCTGCACGGCGCTTGGCTTCCGCCTTCTGGTCTTCGTAATACAACGAGGAGCCTATGGGATGATGAATGTCGTGGGCTTCGGTTACAAGGTCAGCAATAGTCAGCTGCAGACCATGGGCCCACAGGCGTGAGGCTTCATCTTCCGGAGCCAGCCCGAGGCGGGGTCCCAGGAACTGCAGGATATTGGCAACATGGGAGACGATCAGATCGCCCGCCTTGAGAAACGGCAGGGCGAAGGGGGGGAAGGGCGTTGCCTCACCGTTCAGATAGGATTCCATGGCAGGCATGCCCAGGCCATCCTCTTCGGAGCCATTGCCCACATCCACGTAGTCAGCGCCGGCTTCTTCCAGCGCGAGGCGGATGAACTCGCCTCGTCCCTGAATGGTGGGCCAGTAATGCAGTTCGTAACGCATTGCTCGTCTCCTTTCAATGAGGGTCTCCCTGTGGGACAGACGATCCCTCCAGGAGTTGTTTGCCTGTTTTCACGAACGAACAGCCGTCACAGTATCGGATTGCTCGGCTTATGGCGGGAAGGCGCGAACAGTCGTTTGATTCTTCTGCGGTGACATCTGCCGCTCAGTCCGGTCTACCCCCTACAAGGCTATGCCTTCACCTTTACAAACAGCCAAGTCCGGTTGCCTGTAGATAAAGTATGAGAGGAGATGGGGATGTTGGGATTCAGTCTTCGTGGGTTGGGCCCGCTGGACGTACTCAAGCGGGCGGTCAAGGAATTCAATGAAGACGATATGGCGACTTATGCTTCGGCATTGGCCTATCAGATGTTCTTTTCGATGTTTCCTTTCATTCTGTTCCTGATCTCGCTGGTGGGCTTTCTGCATCTGCCCGACTTCTTCAACTGGCTACGCGAGCAGGCCAACTATGTCCTGCCGGCGCAGGCACTGGAGCAAGTTAATCCAGTGATCGATCAGCTTCAGCAAAATCAGCAGGGCGGCTTGCTATCGGTAGGGATCATCGTGGCGCTGTGGTCAGCTTCTGCGGCAGTGCGCTCGCTGATGACGGCCCTGAACATGGCCTATGATGTCGAGGAAGGACGACCCGTCTGGAAGCGGTTACCACTGTCGGTGTTTTATACTATCGGGCTGGCGCTGATGCTCATCAGCGCTGCCGCCCTGATGGTTACTGGCCCGCAGTTCCTGAATTGGCTGACCAGCTACATTGGCCTTGAACAGGTCTTTATCACGGTCTGGACCTGGATCCGCTGGCCCGTTGCTGTGATCCTCCTGATGCTGGCCGTGGCGATCATTTATTACGCAGCGCCCGATGTAGAGCAGGACTTTCGGTTCATTACACCCGGCTCGGTGCTCGCTGTAGTGGTTTGGATTGCCGCTTCCTTGGGCTTTGCCTTTTACGTCCAGAACTTTGGCAACTACAACGCCATGTATGGCGGGATCGGCACGATTATCGTCATGCTCTTATACCTGTACATCTCATCAGCAGTGCTGCTGTTTGGCGCGGAAATCAACGCGGTGATCGAGCACCACTCCAACGAGGGCAAAGAAAAGGGCGACAAGAAGCTGGACGAGTAAACCGCTTTAGGTCAGGCGGTGTTGCCAGTCCGTATGGGTGAGCCGGTACAGGCAGTGCCGGCGCAAGGGATGGTCAGCAGGGACACGGGGATGATCGAAGTCTTCCTGGGTATTTCGCATTCCGAGCCGCTCCATCACGGCTCGAGAGCGGTGATTGCTCAAGGCTGTAAAGGCGACGATCTCGTCTAACGCCAGTTGCTCGAACCCGATGCGCAAGGCTTCACGCGCGGCCTCTGAGGCATATCCCTTTCCCCAGTAGGCCCTGGCCAATCGCCAGTCAATTTCCACGCACGGCGAGCAGGGCAGACCTTCTGAAGCATTCAGGCCGGTAAAGCCGATGAATGCTCCGGTCTCTTTCAATTCGACCGCCCAGAAACCCCATCCCTGTTCTGCAATCTTGGCCTGGATACGCTCACGCTCGGCCTCGCTGCCGACAAAATCCAGTATACCCGGAAAGTATTCACGTACCTCTGGATCGGCGTTCAGCGCAGCGTAGGGGAGACGGTCTTCGTCACGCCATGGGCGAAGCCGCAGGCGGACCGTTTCGTAAAGGGCAGGCTCCAGAGGCGGGTGCATATGGCTACCTTTGTTGCAAGGCCGCCACGGTCAGGCCGGACGTGATGAAGGCAATACCCGCGCCCCAATTGAGACCCCCTACGACGCGTGGGCGATGCTTCAGCCAGCGGGCCAGCCGCGAGGCACAGGAGCCCATGATGGAAAAGCCGATAAAGGTCAGCAAGGCAAACCAGGCGCCGTAGACCAGCATCTGGATCGTCACGGAGCCGCGGGCAGGGCTTACGAACTGGGGTAGAAAGGCCAGGACAAACAGGCCCGGCTTGGGGTTGAGCACAGCCGACAGCAGCCCGGTAAGGAAGATGGTTTTCAGCGGCTGGTGAGCAGCCGGGGTGAAGGTGATCAGGTTGCGCGAACGCAATACCTTGATCCCCAGCCACAGCAGGTAGGCGGCGCCCACCAGCTTGACGACCCAGAACGCCACGGCTGATGTTTTCATCAGTAGCGTCAGGCCGAAGGTGGCGGCTGTGACGTGAAACAGGATGCCAACGCCTGAGGACAGTCCGGAAACGATGGCGGCCCGGCTACCCTGGCTCAGGCCACGGCCAATGGCAAGCAGATTGTCCGGGCCGGGAGACAGGATCAACAACGCGCAGGCTGCGGTATAGGCGAGCCAGATATCGATTGGAAACATGATCAGTCCTTGGATATTTTCTTGTTCAGACCCAATAGTGATACAGGCGGATAAAGCCACGCCAGATCATACCCAGCCAACCGGGAAACAGGGTGGGCCAGATGAATGCTGCCAGCAAAAATAATCCCAGGCAGCCCCAGAAGTATCCCGTTCCGAGAAATCCGCCCGTGAAAGCCAGCCCCTGATTGAGCGCAAGCCATAGCAGCACCGCTGTTACCAGGGCAAATGGCAGGGCGGCCAGGAGGCTGATAATGCGGGTTTCGAGTGAGTGTCCGTCGTCCTTGCAGGCCATTGCAACTCCCTATCCATGAAAGCACCTCCAGAGTATGGCAGTGTTCTGGTTGATCCAGCGTGCGGCAGTACCTGAATCGCGCCTATTCAGACGTTGCCCTTGTTGGCTTCGATCAGGCTAGACAATAGCTCGATGGCCCCTTCAGGATGCTCGACTTCGATGATCAGACGTTTGTACTGCTCATCTTCCAGGTCGATGATGATCGCCCGTTCCGCATGGCTGACATCCCAAAATACCTGCTCGCCCTCAAGGTAGAAGGTCCCGGCCGTCAGAATATTCGGAATCTTGGTGCCCGGCGCCTTCCAGCCTTTCCAGCCCTGCAGGACCGTATCGTCCTGGCGAGCCGCCAGGATATGCGATTGGGGGATCGTCAGCTGGCTCTTGAGTGCCCACAGCTTGTGAATGCCTTTGACGGTGAAGACGACGTTATTGCCTTCGATTTCGATCTCGACCATCCGCTGCTCCTCTCATCAGCTCGTTCTACAGTAGGGCTGGCTAATACGTTTCTTGAATAGATAAGGAACAGCGTAGCCGCGGATCGTTCGCCGGGTAGAAAAGTGTCTATGCCGTTTCAAAACAGACAGGCTGGGCCAGAGTGCTCAAGCGTCCGGCACAGAGGATGTTGGCGCTAGATCAGCCCTGTCTGGCGGCTGATACCGTGAAACCAGAAAGCGGCCATCCGGCTGTAACACAACGCGATGGATCTCATCGAACCCTTCCTCGAAGCGTGGGCGCTCCAACCGTTTAAGGGTTCCGAAGAGTCCCGCTGGCGGCACCTGGCGGGCGCGTGCCCGATTTCGCGCCTCGCAGCCGCGCGGGTCCGGCTCGAAAAAATAGCCGATCACAGTAAAGCCGGCCGCCCGAGCGGGCTCGATGTAGCGTGCCCGCTCTGCAGCAGTGGGATTGGTGTTATCGATAACCACCTTCTGTTTGCCTTCCAGGCAGGCCGTCAGCAGGAGCCGCTCTCGGTGGCGGGTGCGCAGCATGTCCCGGTTGATACGGACATGCGTGTCGAAAAAGCAGCGTTGGTAAAACGTCGACTTGCCCGCGGCCTGGATGCCTATGAATACGATCAGCTCCATGGCATCACAGTTCAGGCGATCCGGGCATATACGCGGGTGTTGCGTAGCGTGCCGTCCGGTGCTTTGCGCTCATGGTGCAGTGTCCCTTCAAGGCTGAAGCCTGCCCGTTCGCAGACCCGGCAGGAGGCAAGGTTTTCCTCATCCGTCAGGATCTGGATGCGCTCGGCCTTGAGGTCAGTGAACGCCAGGTGCGTCATGGCGCTGACCGCTTCGGTGATGTAGCCCTGTCGGCACTGGCTGTCCCGGCACCAATAACCGATCTCCATGCTGGGTACGTTCCAGTCGATATGGTGAAAGCTGGCGCAGCCCACCAGCATACCGGTGGTTTTGTCGATCAACAGAAACGGCAGATCCTTGCGTACGATAAAGCTCGATGCCGCAAGGCGGCAGTAGGCTTCGGACGTATCGACTGATGGCTCTGTCATCACCCACGGCAGCGAGGCCGGAAAGCGGCGCAGCGAGGCAAGCGACTCCACCACGGCTGCGTAGACCATGGCACCATCACCGGCACGGGGAACCCGTAGCAGCAGACGTTCGGTTTCAAACTGTTCAGGAATGGTGCGTAGCAAGGGAGGAGTCATCGCAGTCCTTGGGGTATGTAATGGTTTAGACGCTGCTGGCCGGGTTGATCAAGGCGTTGAGGACGTGATCCTCCCAGACGCCATTGATCTTGAGATAGGCCCGTGCGTACCCCTCACGCTCGAAACCCAGACGCTTGAGCAGCCGCGCGCTGCGCTCGTTATGGGGAATGTAGTTGGCCATGATGCGATGCAGTCTGCGCTGGGTGAACATGTAATCGATGCCGGTCCTGGCCGCTTCGAACATGAACCCCTTGCCCTGATGGCTTTCAGCGATGGAATAACCCAGGTGGCAGGCCAAAAACGAGCCCCGGATGATATTGGAAAAGTTGCAGCAGCCGATGATCGCCTCGGTGCGCTTGTCGACAATGCTGAAACAGCAGGAGGCACCGGCCATGAAATCCTGCAGGTTCAGGCGAATTCGCTGGCGAACCGTCTCGGGTGTGTAGAAGGTTTCCTCCCGCAAGGGCTCCCAGATGCGCAGGTGCTCGCGGTTTTCAAGCTCGAACCGCCGTCGCCGCACGACATCACGCTCGGTGGGGATGATCAGTCGGACCCGCTCTGCCTCTAACGTCAGGATGCTCATGGACTTTTATCTCTTATAAGCGCCTGAGCGTTATAACCGGAACATCACCCGGTTTTGTAGCGTTTTGGCAGATAAACCTCACCAGGCAAGCTCAAGTCGCATACGCTGTGGCTGATCTTCCCGTCCATCAGGCATGACGCGACCGGGCAGGTCGTGTTGCCACTTGAACCCGTGCGCTGCGTATATATGAATGGCCCGCCGATTGGATGTGTAGACATCCAGCTCAAGCGCGATAAAGCCGAATGCCCGGCTGCTTTCGATAAGTGTGCCCAGCAGGCGTGTGCCAAACCCCTGGTTACGAAAGGCTTTGTGAATCTGCATGCCCAGAAAACCCACTGAATCATCCCGGTCCTTCTGACCACAAACACTGGCCGGAAAGACTTCTCCCGAGCCGATAATCTGGCCCTCATGCTCGATTACCTGATTGGGCCAGCCATGCGCCAGAGCCTGCATCAGGCTTTTCAGAATACGCTCCCGGGCAGGCGGCAGTTGCCGGTGAGCGTACAGCCCCTCCGCGCAGACGGAGGCGAAGAGGCTGTAAAAGCCATCAAGGTCGGCAAGCTCCGTCTGGCGTATCAGCATACGAGTCCTTTCAGACGCTGCCCTCGCGCTCCACCACCAGAATGCGCGCCTCGCCTTGAGGGTGTGCGACATGCTCGCAGCCGATTCCGGCAAAGAACACATCTCCTGTTTCCAGGCGTACGGATTTCTCCTCTCCGGCTTCGCGGTAATGCATGTCGACAACGCCGTCGAGAACAGCAAAGACCTCCTCGCCATCGTTGACATGCCATTTGTAGGGCTGATCCGTCCAGTGCAGACGGGTAGTGATTCCGCCCATGTTGGCAATGTCGAGCGCTCCCCAGGCTCGGCTGGCGGTAAAGTGCTTGCTGCGGATGATGTTCATGTAGACCTTGTATGCGGCTCAGGGGTGGAATTGGCCCAACGCGGCCATAAGTGACACGGCCAGCGCAGCGATAGCAGTGGCTCGAACGCAGTTGGCTTGCATCGTCTCGTCCAGACATTTCTGGCCATGAGGATAGCGACCCAAGGTCAGAACCTTGACGATGGGCCAGCCGATCCAGAACAGAATGGCCGCGAAAAGGATGCCGAAAACGAACTCCAAAATGAAGTTGCCAATGACACTCAGAAGTCCATCCATGGTTCGCCTGCCTCCATCACTCAGTAGTCCTACACAAAGACCGTTGCCTTGAACGCGTCGAGCGTTTCCGCCTGCGCCGACAGCTCGCGCAGGTGTGGAAAGCTGTCGGCAATAACGGCGTTGGGCGTCATGTGCTGGGTAAAGCGCCACGCTACAGCCGTGGTGATGCCAGCCTGATTGATGTCGTCTGCGCTTGCCTTGAGCGGGCGGTTCGCCACTTCGGCTTCCAGCGTACCGTAGGCAGCCAGCAACTGCCCGGTTACGCGGTCAATCCAGGGTTCATGCACCTTGTCAGCCGGGCGCAGCTTGCGCTCGTAGACGATCTGGACGGTTTTCTCACAGGCGGTCAGGGCGAGCCCGATGATGCGCAGCGCATGCTGACGCTCGGCCAGATCGTGTGGCATGAGGGTGCGTCCCGACTCGGCCGCCAGCGCCTCCACGTAATCCAGGATCAATGTCGAGTCCATCAGCACCGTGCCGTCATCGCACACCAGTGACGGTGCCTTCACGACCGGGTTGATTGACCGGAACTCCTCGAAGGCGCTGAAGACCGAAAGGGGGTTGTGCTCGAAGGGCTGGTCCAGCAGGTTCAGCGAGACGGCTACGCGACGGACGTAGGGCGAGTCGAACATTCCGATCAGTTGCATGGTGGCTCCTGTGAGGTAGAGGCAAATCCCTTTCCTTATAACGGCTGCCGAGGCGGACTGCACGCGTTGTGCTCGTGCCTTGGATATCAGGTACAGGCCCCTGACGCATGGAGACCGCACTGTGCGCTGGGACAGGCGTTCAGAACAGGCATGACCGTTCGTCGCCAGAACTTACTGGTCCACCGGAAGTGTATCCGCTCTAGCCTGCGGTTGCCTGCTGGCCAACGGCTGCCATTGATCTCCAATCCCTCCAAAAAGCGCTGAAAATGATCCTCAGCCGCTTCAGTCCGCAGAGTGCCAAGCCGATAGCCTGGAAGTGAAAAGCCGGAATGCCTTCGATTCTGGCGTCTCGCGCAGTGTTGTTAACCCCTGAATAACGATAAACGTACGGGTTACTATCATGACCATCCTCCAACGTGTGATTGGTGGTTTTGCGCTGCTGTTAGTACTGCTGCTCTCCATTGTGGGCATCAGCTACCAGAGCACGCACTCCATCAGTGACCGGCTTTCCATCATTACCGGGCAATCGGCGCCGCTCAGTCAGGCGGCCAGTGAGCTCAACGTGCATATCCTGCGCGCCAATCAGGCTGTACTGGCCGTTCTTATCAGCCGTGACGGCCAACAGATTGCCGAAGGCAAGAAGCCCTTCGATGAGAGCCTGGGACGTTTCAATGAGCTCCTGGGAACCACGGCGCGTTATATTGGTGATCGTCCCGAGCTCAAGGAAAACCTGACTCAGCAGCGTGAGCTGAGTACAGCCTATGCCGAGCAGGCTGCCACGCTGATGAAGTTGCACGGCCACCAGGTCGCGGAAAACATTCAGGCGCGTACGCTGCAAGGCTTTGCGACCCAGGAAGGCACGCGGCTGTCCAACATGCTGCGGGACTATATGGCTCGGCAGCGCGCCAATGGCTCTGCTGACAGCGCAGCGGCGGCTGAGAGCCTGCTGTTGGAAGTGGGCAAGGTCTACGATCATTTTGCCGGGCATGCCGTCGTTCCCGACATCGACAAGCTCAAGCGCGGCTTGACGCTTCAGGATGAGGTCATCCGTGATCGACTCAAGGCGTTTGTCGCGCAGGATGGTCGGACTGGCCGGATTGTGACGGTGATGGTGAACCATCTGTTAAGGGATCTGACCGCTAACGATGGCCTTTTCTACATCTACCAGCAGGACGCAGCGCTGGCAGGGCAGGTTGCAGCCCAGCGTCAGGCTGTAGACGGCAATCTGCAAGCCGTGCTGGGCAAGATCGCTGAGTTTGGCAGTCAGGCCGTTGCCGTGGCCAACAGTGCCAAGGCCGGTGCCGATTCGACCATTTCCACCAGCCGCAGCCTGTTGCTGGTCGCTTGCGTCCTGGCTGTTCTGGCTGCCGTCCTGATCGGTGGTTGGGTATCCCATAGCATTCGGCGTCCGCTGGCAACCTTCCGCGAGGTGCTCAAGCAGGTCACGAGCGGTGACATGCGCGTGCGCTTCGATGTTTCCCGCAAGGATGAGTTTGGCGAGCTGGGCGGCTACCTGAACGAGCTGACCGCCTCCCTGCAGGACACGCTGCGTGAGCTGACCCGCTCGGCCGATAGTCTGGCGCAGACGGCGGACAGTAATGCCGAGATCAGCGAGCGCACCACACGTGCCGTGGATGAGCAGCGCGACCGCCTCAACTCTGCCGCCTCGGCCATGACCGAGATGGAAAGTACCGTGCATGAAGTCGCCAGACGGGCGAACGACACCCGTCAGGCAGTGGACGATACCCACGAGCTGACCAGCAAGGTGCAGGAGCGCGTCGCCGAAACCATCAGCAGCATTCGCCTGCAGGCCAATCAGATCAACAAGGCCTCGCTGGAAACCGACGAGCTTCAGGGCTACGGCAAGCAGATCGATGGCATTGTGGATGCGATTCGCACCATCGCCGAGCAGACCAACCTTCTGGCCCTCAACGCGGCCATTGAGGCGGCGCGGGCCGGTGAGCAGGGCCGGGGTTTTGCCGTGGTGGCGGACGAGGTGCGCTCGCTGGCGAGTCGTACACAGACCTCCACCAGCGAGATTCAGAAGATGATTGAGCAGATGCAGGGCAAGATCCACTCGGTCGTGAAGGTCATGAATGAGAGCCAGACCCAGTCCAACGACTGTGTTCGCCTGGCCTCCGGCGCAGATGAGCTGCTGGGCTCCATGAGCAGCGCGGTGAACAGCATCCGTGACATGAACATCCAGATCGCGGCGGCCACTGAAGAGCAGAGCGCGACCGTGCAGGAAACCAGCCGCATGGTCACGTACATCAACGATGCGGCCCAGCTGGCCGCCGAGGGTGCCGAGCGTACCGCACAAAGCAGCCAGGACCTGTCTGAGATGGCTCAGGTGCAGCGTCGGCTACTACATCATTTCAGCGTGTGAGGCGAACATGAAACACTGGATGACCTCTCTACTCGGTGCCGGCCTGCTCCTGAGCAGTCTGGCCCAGGCCGCCACGCCCCTAATCGGCGTGGGTGTCGCCAAGAACAACGACAACTTCCAGGTCCTGCTGCGCAATAACGTACAGCGCCACGCCAGCAGTCTGGAGGCCGATGTCTTCATGGAAGATGCACAGGACAACGGCACCTTGCAGATGCGCCAGATTCGCAACCTGATCGCTTCCAAGGTGGATGCCATCATCGTGACCGCGGTGGACATGAAGACCGCACCGGAAATGACCCGGCTCGCCAACGAGGCGAAGATCCCGCTGGTTTTCATCAACCGTAATCCCGAGCCAGCCGCCTGGGCGCCGCAGACTGCGTTCGTCGGTTCGAATGAGATCGAGTCAGGCACCTTGCAGATGGAAGAGCTGGCGCGCCGGGCCAACTACAAGGGCAACGTCGTTATTCTGGTTGGCGATCCAGGCAACAAGGCTTCGAAAATTCGTACCGAAGACGTAGAAAACGTTGTGGCCAAATATCCGAACATGAAGATCGTACAGAAGACCATTGCCCACTGGCAGCGTAGCGAGGCGGCGAGCACTGTCATGGACTGGCTCAAGCAGGGCGTCAGCTTTGACATCATCGCCGCAAATAACGATGAGATGGCCATCGGTGCGGTGATGGGGCTGGAGAAGGCAGGCAAGAATCCCAAGGACTACCTGATCGGCGGTATCGACGGCACACCGGATGCACTCAAGATGATGGATCAGGGCAAGCTGACCGTCAGCGTACTTCAGGATGCGGCAGGGCAGGCCAACGGTGCCGTAGAGGTTGCGTTGCACATGATCCGGGGTGAGCGGGTCGAGCCTGTGAACTGGGTGCCTTTCAAGCTGATCACACCGGAAAACCGCAGTCAGTTCCAGTAACACAGACGAAAAAAGACCGGGCCAGGCCCGGTCTTTTGATATCAGTACCCTGCTGCCGCGCCGTTGCTACGGGGATCAAACGCGCCCTCGAATACGCCGCTCGGATGGCGTACGGCCGCACCGGCATGGCCCATGGTCTCGCTGAAGGGGGGCAGGCTTTCCACGTCATGACCGCGCGCACGTAGTGCGTCAAACACGTCTGCCGTAAAGCGGGACTCGAGCTTGAGCGTATCGGTGCTTTCGCCCCAGGTCCGACCCAGCAGCCAGCGGGGCGCAGTGACTGCCTGCTGGAGCGGCTGATTGAAGATGGCGTAGCGGCTGAAAACCGCTGCCTGGGTTTGCGGCTGGCCATCGCCACCCATGGTGCCGTACACCAGGGCCCTTCCATCCTTGAGCCGTGCCGCGGCGGGGTTGAGGGTGTGAAAGGGCTTCTTGCCAGGCATGAGGGCCAGCAGATGGTTGGGGTCCAGACTGAACGATGCGCCCCGGTTCTGCCAGTTGAGGCCACTGGCTGGCAAGACCACACCGCTACCGAACTCATGGTAGATGCTTTGGATAAACGAAACGGCCAGCCCGTTCCCATCGATCACCCCCATCCAGATGGTATCGCCCGGCCCTTTGCCTTCGCCCCAGGGCGCCGCTTTTTCCGGGTCGATGGCCCTGGCCAGTTCTTCAAGATAATCCGAGGTGAGGCACGCCTGTGGGTCAATGGTCATGTGCTCGGGATCGGTAATGTGCTCATCGCGTACCCGGAAGGCCAGCTTGGTCGCCTCGACCAGCGTATGAATGTGCTCGGCGCTGTCGGCCGTGCAGCTGTCCAGCCCGGCGTGATCGGCAATGCCAAGAATGAGCTGGGAAACCAGACCCTGGGATGGAGGTGTCAGGTTGTAGACCATCCCGGCGCTATGCTGAAGCGCCAGTGGCTTTACCCGGCGGGCGTAGTAGGCGGCCAGATCATTGCGTGAAACAGGAGAGCCCAGCGCCTCCAGATCATGGGCGATACTGGCTGCCAGGGCGCCACGGTAGAAGGTATCCAGCCCTTCTTCCGCCAGCTGATGCAGGGTGGCGGCCAGTCGTGGTTGTCTGAATAGGCTTCCGGCTACGGGTGCCTCGCCATTTTCCAGAAAGGTTTCGGCAAAGCCGGGAACAGACTCCAACTCGTGCCGCTTGCTGGAGGTGGCAAGATGCTGGGACAGCGTGACCGGAATACCTTCTGCGGCGTAATGGATGGCATCAGCCAGAAGGCGTGGTAATGGCATCTTACCGCCCAGCTCCCCGGAAACCGCCAACGCCTCCTGCCAGCCACCAACTGTGCCCGCAACGGTAAGCGCGGCTTTCGGGCCGCGTGTTGGAATACGATCCATACCCGCGTAATGCTCGAGGGTGGCGTGGCTGCCTGCCGGGCCGCTGGCATCAATGGCAACCGGATCACCTTCAGGCGGAACGATCAGCCAGAAGCCATCCCCACCCAGGCTGTTCATATGGGGATAGACAACGGCAATGCTGGCCGCCGCGGCGACCATGGCCTCGATGGCATTGCCACCTTCACGCAGCACGGCCAGGGCCGATTGAGCAGCAAGACTGTGAGGAGCGACGGCGATTCCGCGGGCAGCAACAGTGGTATTAAGCATTCTTCTTTTCCTTGACGAACAAAGGGTCCCGCCGGGAGAGCAGAGGGGGAGACTCCGCTTATCTGGAGCCTCCCAGCCACTTCAGTTAAGCGACGCTGGAGTTCTTGGCGAGCCATTGACGGCGCATGCGTTTGAGCACGAACAGGGCCAGAGCCGCTGTAATGAGGTCAAAGCTGATGGCCACGGCGAACACCGGCATCCAGCTGTCTGTGGACTGGTGGAGCAGGGCGGCCATCGGGCCACCAAAGATGGAGCCGATCCCTTGAGCCATGTACAGGAAACCGTAATTGGTCGTGGCGTTGCGGGTGCCAAAGGTGTCGGTCAGGGTGGAGGGAAACAGGGAGAAGATTTCGCCCCAGCCCAGGAAGACTACACCGGACAGTAATACGAACAGCACAGGGTTATCGCTGGTCAGTAGCCACAGGGTCATGGCAATGCCTTCTGCGAAAAAGGCGAAAGCCATGGTGTTCTCACGGCCATATCGGTCCGAGATCCAGCCAAACAGTGGGCGGGTCAGGCCATTGCAGACACGGTCAATGGTCATTGCGAGCGGCAGTGCAGCCATGCCAAAGACCATGACACCGGTCATGCCAAAATCCTTGGCAAAGCTGGCCATCTGCGACGTTACCATGAGGCCCGAGGTCGACATCATCGCGAACATGGCAAACATGAGCCAGAACAGCGGCGTCTTGAGCATAGCCTTGGGTGCAACGTCCGGTGCGGTGCTGGAGGCAGGGCTGGTGTCGGCAATCCGCTCTGCCAACTCGGCTGGCGGTTGGCGCAGGAACTGTGCGGCGAGCAGGCCGACAATCCCCAGGATCAGACCAAAGGTGACCAGGGTATTTTCCATGCCAGCCGCTGCGAGGCTATTGCTGATGGGAAAGGTCGTGATCATCGCCCCCATGCCGTAACCTGCGGCAACCGCACCGGCTGCCAGCCCCCGGTGATCAGGAAACCAGCGAACCATCAAGCCAACGATGCCCACATACACGATGCCGGTTCCCAAGCCCCCCATCAGGCCGTAGGTCAGGTAGATCATGGCGAGTGAGTTGGCCTGACTTGCCAGAATCCAGGACAGCCCTGTGAGCGCACAGCCAAAGGCGATCAGTTTGCGTAAGCCGAAACGGTCGATCAGAAAACCTTGTACCGGCGAGAAAAACGTTTGCAGGACGATCAGAATGGAAAAGGTAATCTGGATCTGAGCCAGTGAGACACCCAGCTTTTGGGTCAATGGCGCCGTAAACAATGTCCAGACATATTGCGGGCTTGAAATGGCCATCATGCAGACAACGCCTGCGGCCAGTTGAAACCAGCGAGTGCCCAGAGCGCTGCCTGGCGCGCGACTATCTACCAATATCTTCGTATTCATGGAAGTTTCCGAGGGCTATATAACGATATGAATACGAGAGCAATGGATATGCCAGCTTTATATATTCCTTATGTTTTAAGGCGTTGGCGTTAAAATATAAGGATATGTTCATCCATAAGTATAATTTGCTGCTCTAACTTGGTGCGCTTGGCACTTTTTTGAAGCTATTTAATATGTGTGTGAAATAAAAAAGCCCGCTTTAAGGGCGGGCTTTTTTATTCGAAATCAATGGGATGCAGACTTGATAAGTGTTTAAGGTAGATTTGCTCTGCTTCAGGATAAGTTAAGCATTGGTTGAATAATATATTCAAATAAATATTTAATGCATGCATATTAAATATCACAGGTTAGAACTTAACCCGATTATGCTTTTCGGGATAGCGCTAAAAAGCCAATGTATAGCGTGAAACGGACATCTTGCGGCTTGATGTTTTCCAGACGCATATAACCGCCCTGCCAACGGCGTTTTGCCCCGGCGTTCAACGGGCGAGCACAAGCCACTGGCTGGGCGGGGCATAGCCATCATAGGGCTTGGGTCTGGCCTGAGTGGTCGCCAATGCCACTACCTGTCCGAATGACAAGGGCACTGGCAGAAAACGTCTGCGTGGGCCTTGCCATCAGTTACCGATGCGCAATCGGCTACACGTATAACAATCCAAAAGAAAATCCCCTGTGAAGGCAGAGCGGACTCTTGAGTAAAGGGGTTGTCTAGCCGCTTGGCTGAACAAAGTACGGGCTTTTTCCACGCGTTATTCAGAGCGCTCGTATGGGCAGCAAGACGAAGAGTCGCGCCAAGGCGACAAAATAACGGGCGGTTGTATCAAGCTGGCTTCTGCTCAGCCGATAGCATTGTTATCGCAAAAACCATAGGGCGGTTTTTGCTCACCAACCGCTACCGGAGAACACCAATGAATGCCCCCCAAGACTTCAACGCTGACGCCCAGGCGGCGGAGTTCAATTCACTCTGGTCAGCGATTGATCGCTCCCAAGCCGTCATTGAGTTCAACCTTGACGGCACCATCCTGCGCGCCAACCAGAATTTCCTCGACGCCCTTGGGTATCGGCTTGAGGAGATTGCCGGGCAGCATCACCGGATCTTCTGCGATGCCGAATACGCCAGCAGCATGTCCTATCGCCAGTTCTGGGAAAAGCTTGGCCGCGGCGAGTTCGATGCAGGGCAGTACAAGCGCCTGGGCAAGGGCGGCCGGGAGGTTTGGATCCAGGCGACCTACAACCCGATTTTCAATGCCGATGGCAAACCGTACAAGGTGGTCAAGTTCGCGTCCGATGTGACCGAGGCTGTATTACGCAGCACCGACCACCAGGGCAAGGTCAATGCTATCGAACGCGCCCAGGCGGTTATCGAGTTCGACCTGACCGGCCATGTGCTGCGGGCCAACGATAATTTCCTGTCTGTGCTGGGCTATAGCCTGGAAGAGATCAAGGGCAAGCATCACCGCATGTTCTGTGACGAAGAACATGCCAACTCCACTGCGTACCATCTGCTTTGGGAAAAGCTTGGCCGTGGTAAGTTCGACACAGGTGTCTACAAGCGCATCAGTAAGGAAGGGCGTGAAATCTGGATTCAAGCGACCTATAACCCGATCCTGGACGCCGAGGGCAAGCCTTACAAGATCGTGAAGTTCGCTACCGATATCACGGCCTTGCAGATCAAGAGTGCCGAGTATGAAGGCAAGATTGCAGCTATTGATCGTAGCCAGGCGGTCATCGAGTTCGATCTGCTGGGCAACATTCTCCATGCCAACCAGAACTTCCTGTCGACCCTGGGCTATCGCCTGGAAGAGATCGTCGGCAAGCACCACCGCATGTTCTGTGAGGAGCATTACGTCACTTCAACCGCGTATCGGGACTTCTGGCAGCGTCTGGGGCAGGGGCAGTTCTTCAGCGACCGTTATATGCGCCTGGGCAAGTTCGGACAGAAGATCTGGATCCAGGCGACCTATAACCCGATCTTTAATGCCGACGGCCAGCCATACAAGGTCATCAAGTTCGCGACGGACATTACCCAGCAGGTCGAAATGGAGCAGTTGGTCAAGGCCAAGACGCAAGCCATGAGCAGCTCCGTGCAAAACCTGACGCAATCGATCAACCACATTGCCCAGAGCACTGGTGAGGCAAACGGGCTGGCGCGCATGACGCAGGAAGAGGCCGCCCAAGGCGCCGAGACGCTCAAGCGCTCCGTTGAAGCCATGGCCGTTATTGCCAAGTCTGCTGAGGACATCCAGGACATCATTCAGGTGATCAGCGACATCGCCAGCCAGACGAACATGCTGGCCTTCAACGCAGCCATCGAGGCGGCGCGGGCGGGCGAACATGGCCTGGGCTTTTCGGTCGTGGCGGACGAGGTGCGCAAGCTGGCCGAGAAATCGTCCCAGGCGACCAAGGAGATCAACAAGCTGATTCAGGAGTCCTCCAAGCGCATCACGGTGGGTAATGAAATCTCCCGAAGCGTAGGCGAAGCCTTCGAGCGTATCGCCAAGGGTGTAGTGCGTACCACGCGCTCCATCGATGCCATCAACGCCTCGACGGGCGACCAGCTGACGACGGCAGGTGAAGTGAACGAGCTGATTCGTGACCTCAATAACGTCACGTCCGGTGTTGGACAGCGTGGATGACCGCCATCATGACTGGCAGCGCATACGGAGTAGTCCGTGTCGGTGGCATCGAGATCGCCATTCCGGCATCGGCCCTGCAACAAGTGGTGCGCTGGCCTGACCAGGTACAGCCACGTCCGCCGGTAGCGCCTTACATGTGCGGTGTGTTCAGCCTGCGGGGCCGCGCGGTCCCGCTGGTGGACCTACACGTGCTGCTCGGGCTCACACCGGCTGGGGAGGACGGAATGCCCAGCGAAGTGGCACTCCTGCATTATCAGGAAGGACGTTTCGGGATTGGGATTGACGCCGTGGCGGATGTCATCCACATCGATGAAAGGCAACTCAGCGAACTGGGCACCCACAAGCGTGGACAGGGTTTGTTGCCGCGCCTTTTCATGGGCGGCAGCCAGGGCGAGCGCATCATCTACCTGCTTGATATCGAGGCGCTGGCATCGCTGCCGGAGTTGTTCATGGCCTTCGATCATGCACAGGAGTTGCGTGAGCGCGGCCGTACGGCTCGCTTCAAGCTCAAGCATTACATACTGCTGGGCTGTGATGGCCGTAGGTTCTGCCTGGAGGCTACGGCAGTCAGTGAGCTGGTCGAACATCCCCGGATCGATACCACGTTCTTTCAGAGCGAGTATTGCCTGGGTGTCACGGAGCTGCGGGGCACCCCGATTCCAGTGCTCAATCTTTCCCGTATCCTAGGGCTTGAAGAGGTCCCCGGCGAGACCAAAAAACAGCTGCTGGTCATGACAGCCAACGGCCATGCTTTTGGTTTTGCCTTTACCGAACTCCTAGCCATGATGCGGCGCAACCCGGACGATCTTGTGCCTATGCCGCGTTTCGGCCTGCAGCACCCCGCCATGTTTTCCGGGGTCATGAGCGGCGAAGATGGCCATGATGCATTGCTGCTCAACCATACGGCGCTGCTGCGTCGCAAAGATATCCAGGCGTTCTCCAAGATCTTTGAAAACGCCAAGGGCCGCAGCAGCGAGGCCTCCAGTATCGTGCCCAAGGCGCGATCCCGGCAGGCTTGTCTGGTATACGAGGCCGGTATCCAGTTTGCATCGCCGCTGCATCAGGTGGATGAGATTCTTCATATCCCCACGCAGTTCATGCGTCTCAAGCAAGCTCAGGGACATCTGATTGGGATGATCAACGTCCGGGGGCAACAGGTCTCGCTGATCTGCCTGAGCAGCCTGATCAATTCGTCGCCGCGCGAGGCAACCGAAAGCTCACGTATTCTTTTGGTGACTGGCGAGGCAATGACCTTTGGCTTTGCGGTCTGCCAGATCGATGCGATCGAGACGTTCAACGATTTCGATCCCGGCATGCTCGAAAAGGGTTGGCAAACCCCGACGGGTGATTCCCTCTCCGTTGGGCAGCGGGCGCGAACGCTGGTAAGCATCGGCTCCGGCCTCAATCGCTGGCGCGCTACATTGCTGGACCTGAAGGCTGTGGCACGCGAACTGGAGGCAGATTTAGCTAGCCAGGAAATGCTGCCGGCATAGGACTGGTGCCTGAGAACAAGGTGATCGACAATGCGGCGATTACCTTGTCCGGGAGTAGCCCATGTCCATCCGCTGGATCGCCACACCGCAAACCGATCTCACCGTTCAGACCCTGTATGCCATTCTTGCGCTACGTACCGAGGTCTTCGTGGTAGAGCAGAAGTGTCCTTATCAAGAGGTGGACGGCCAGGACCTGACCGGCAATACCTATCACCTCATGGGCTGGGAAGGCGATACGCTGGTGGCTTATCTGCGAGTACTGGATCCGGTACTGCATGACGGGCAGGTAGTGATTGGCCGCGTCGTAACCGCGCCCGCCGCACGGGGTCGCGGGCTGGGGCATGAGTTGATGAAGCAGGGCCTGACCTTTTGCGAGGCGCATTGGGCCGGTCTTCCCATCTATTTATCTGCCCAGGCGCACCTGCAGGATTACTACGGCCGCTACGGCTTCGAGCCGGTTACAGACATCTACCTTGAAGATGACATCCCACATATCGGGATGCGTCGTCACAAAGGCACTCCAGTAAGTCTTTAAATCACCTTGCTAAAGGACTGGTTCGTTTCCTCTTTTCGAAGACAGCCCCAGCCCGCGGCCTGACGGATAGCGGGTTGTCGGCAGTACGTCTAAATCTTTCTAGACGCCGATGGCTATTGGCCCAGGGTTCTAGAGGCTTTGATGGCTCCTTTGCTCATCTCATGAATGCGTGTAGCAAACTCTTCCATATCGAACGGTTTGGTGATGAGCTCCATGCCTGGCTGAAGTAAGCCTTCGGCTGCAGCCGTTTCGGCATAGCCAGTCATATAGAGAACAGGAAGATCAGGACGGACTTCCCGAGCAGCTTCGGCCATTAAGCGGCCATTAATGACAGGCAGGCCGATGTCAGTAACTAGCAAGTCAACGGGCGTGCTGGATTGCAGGATGATAAGGCCTGCGCCGCCATCGGTGGCTTCCAGGGTGCGATATCCCAATTCGCGTAATGTCTCGACGACCAGCAGACGCACGTTACTTTCATCCTCGACCACGAGTACAACCTTGTCTGACTCAACGAGAGGAATATTCGAGAGCTTGGCAGGTACGTGATCATCGAGATCAAACTCTTTCTGACAGCGAGGAAACGCCAGGGCGATCTGGGTGCCTACACCGACCTGGCTGTCGATCGTTACATAGCCGCCAGACTGGCGGACAAAGCCATACACCATCGACAGGCCCAGCCCGGTGCCCTGGCCGAGCGGCTTGGTCGTAAAGAAGGGCTCGAAGGCATGGGTGATCACCTCGGCAGGCATGCCAACGCCGCTGTCGATGACCCGCACGTACACGTACTCGCCCGGTTGTACGTTAAGGGCTTGTGCCTGATCACTCTCAACCTGTGCGGTATCGGTTTCCAAAATTAAACGACCACCATCAGGCATGGCATCACGTGCATTGATTGCCAGGTTGAGGATGGCGCTTTCCAGTTGATTGGTATCACACAAGATGGGCCATAGATCCGGCATCAGCCGCAGATCAAGCGAAACGCTTTCTCCTAGCGTGCGGCGTAGCAAGTCTTCCATAGAGGCCACTAGATGATTGACCCGTACGGCTTTAGGCGCCAGCGGCTGGCGACGCGAAAAAGCCAATAGCCGGTGTGTCAGTGCAGCCGCACGGTCAGTTGAACTCATGGCTAGCGTAATAAAGCGGTCTACCTCACCGGTCCTGCCGGCAGCGATGCGCTTTTCGATAAGCCCTAGTGCTCCCTTGATACCCATCAGCAAGTTGTTAAAGTCATGGGCGATGCCCCCGGTCAGCCGACCTACGGCTTCCATTTTCTGCGCCTGACGCAAGGCTTCCTCTGCCTGCTGAAGCTCTCGCGTACGGGTCTGGACCTGTTCCTCAAGCGTTTCGGTCAGCTGACGCAACGCCTTTTCCGCCAGTACGCGTTCCGTGACGTCGGAGCCCTCACAAAACACGCCGATTACATTGTTTTCGGCATCGATGAGCGGCTGGTAAACGAAGTCGACAAAGCGCTCTTCGCTGGGGCTGTCTGGCTTGCGTTTCAGTTGGACAGGCCGCTCCTTGCCTACGAACGCTTCACCTGTCCGGTAAACCTCATCCAGAAGCTCGAAAAAGCCCTGACCTTCAATATCGGGTAAGACCTGACGCGCCGGTTTCTGATGAAGATCCCGATGTCCGATCAGTTTTTGGAAGGCCGCGTTAGCCAGTTCGAAGACGTGATCGGGCCCGCGCATTACAAAGATAAAACCAGGCGCCTGCTCAAATAGTTGGCGCAGGAATTCTGTCTCGGCCATGAGGCGGCGATTCGCCGCCCTGACAGCTTCCCTCTCGATCTGTAATGCCTTATTTGCCTCTCTGAGCGCCTGTTCGGCTTCTCGCAGCTGCTGTGTCGTAAACACAGTTTCTGTGGTCTCGGTACACGCGCAAAACATGCCTGCGACCGCGCCGGTCTCATCTCGGATGGGACTATAGGAGTAATTGAAATACGTTTCTTCAGCGTAACCATTCCGCTGCATCACTAGCTTCTGATTCTCGAACCAGGTTGCCTCGCCCGCCAGGGCACGCTCAGCGGCAGGGCTCAGGATGTGCCAGATATCGGCCCAGACCTTTTCGAATCGCTCTCCCATTGCCCAAGTGACCTTGGCACCTAAAACAGGACGGTAGGCATCGTTAAACAAAAAAATCTGCTCGGGTCCCCAGGTAAGAAACATGGGATGTCCCGAATTTAGCATGATGCTTACCGCGGTCCGTAAGGACTGGGACCATTGCTGCGGCAGTCCAAGAGGCGAGGCGGACCAGTTATGGTCACGCATCTGGCGACCCATTTCGCCGCCACCGGCCAGGAAGGCCAGAGAGAATAAGGAGGAATCTGCTATCGAGTCTGTCATTCCTGACGGAGTCCTTATTGTCTTGTTGTCTCTAGGGCCTGAGCCGCGGCACTACAATGGTACAAAGCATTTTGTAACTGGTGCTGAAGCAGCCGCTATTTAACTAGACAGCAATTCAATGAAAATCTACAAGTGTGGTTAAAGTCATCATTGTGATCAGCGCCTGGACACCCCTAGGCAGTAAGCCTCGGATAAAGCGCAGGAAGCGCTTGATCAAGCCAAGGATGATCAAGACAGGCGCGGCAGCTTGACAGGATATTAAGCAGGGTCAACAAGAAACCGCTGAAACGGAAACCTTCTGATTACAAAGCGACCTGCCTGACAGCCTGCTACACATAGACCTTTTACCAGAAGCCGCTAATGCGTGTTTTTTACTTGGGATGAGCCTGTCCGCTAGGCCTCTCTCGCCTTTGTAGTTGGGGTAATTCGCTTTCTCCTGTCGATAGGCCGTAGTGTCAATACAACAGAGCAGCAATTGCGCTATCCCGCTATACAACCTGGACGCAATCCCTAGAAATCAAACCGTGCCTGGGTTTGGCTGATTGTGGTGTTTTTGTGTGTAGTTCGCTTGGCTCTGGCAGGCCCGGGCTTCGCTTTGGGTGCCTTGAAGATCCTTACACAGAGATGTACAGAATGATCTGGTGCGCCAGGCCGTTGTAGTGTGAACGAGCAGCTGTCTTCAGGCTGCTCGTTCGCTGCGCTTATGCACAGCGGATGTGCACTCATCGCTGAGCGAATGTCATTCAAGGGGCGGCTAATGGTACGGGTACGGCTGAAAACCAGCAGCATAATGCTGGCGCCACGGCACAGCGGATGGTTCAGTACCTGTTCCGCTACCTGTGTAAATGCCTTGGCATTTGTCCAAAAGAGGAGTTGAACAAGCAAAGCAAACCGTACTCCGGAGCGCAGCCCAATAGTGCTGTGACCGAGTGTTTCAAAGATGTCTTGGTTGTTGCCGTCGGCATATTCGAACTGCCCATTGAGCGGTACGAGTACATAATCCCGCAGCCGCTCCTCATTTATTGAGGCATACAGCGAGGGGCTATGGCTGAGCAGCCTAATCGCCCCGCTTAGGGTATCTATTATCTGCCCGATATGGTCAGGCGTGAGCGTAAGTTCAGGCAGCTCAGCCTCGTTCGACATGGGCGGAAATGCAGGTAAGGTCTTTGGCACTGGCGTTATTAGTCTGTCTACAGACGAGTCGGAGTGCTTGCGCAGCGGTATGCCCAGCGAGGCGATAAGCTCCTGATGCGCCAGTATCTGCTGGCGACGTGTCTGTATAGTGGTTTCAACCGTTAGCTGCAGGCTGTCGTTGTAGGCATTCACCTCCTGTCGAATCCAGGCGAGCGCTTTTTCGATCTCGTTGACTTCACGGTCGATCAGCGCGCGTGCCGCCTGCTCCGCGCCGCGCTTGATCTCGAAGGTCAGAACCAGGGATTGCCCGCTGATCCGTACGGCACCTGACGTACCCGTCCAGGGACCGGCCTGTGCGCCAAACCACTCCGCGTCGCCATCGAAGGGTATGTCGATATCGAGTCGATGGCTGGCTGCATTGCCCTCGAAATCCGCATGGTCATCGGTTTCAGCCTGCCACTCATGGCGGCGCAGCGCTGGCGGCTCTATCCGATAGGCCGCGATGAAGTAGTCGATCAGCGAATTTGGCGCCGTGTTGAGCAGGCGGTGTTCATCCAGCGTGGCCAATGCCTCGTCGAGGCGGCTCCGCTGGTTATCGAGTCGCTCCCTGGGGTCGAAAGTGGAAAACAGCTCGTCCTGCAACACGTGTGCACTCATTCGCCTGTCCCGGTGACTACCCGTCAACATCGTCTTTTATTGGAGCCGGAGAGGGCAAGGGAATATCCCGGACCGACCGTCAATAAAAGGGGCCATATAGGCCCCTGCGAGCCTTTCGTATCAGGCCTTCTTGAACTCCTCCTCAATGGCTTCCAGCGTCTTGTTCCGGGTCTCGGGTAAATAACGGACCACGAACGCAATGGCTAGCAGGCCGAACGCGAAGAACATGAAGAACGTCGTGGAGATACTGAACCACGCCACCAACTGCAGGAAGAAAAAGCCTACCAGGAATGTGGTCAGCCATAGCACGCCGCCGGTAAAGCCTAGGGCCAGGCCCCGGATACGCATGGGAAAGATCTCAGACAGCATCAACCAGGTCACTGGTGAAATGGCCCCTTGCTGGAAGGCCAGAAAGCTGACCGTAAGGCCCAGGATAATAAACGCGCGCTCCGTGCCTGGCGCCATGTTCATCGAAACCAGACCAATCAACAGCAGGCACGTAGTCGTGCCGATCAGGCCGGTGATCAGCATCGGCCGACGACCGACCCGACCCAGTAGCCAGATGCCTAGAAAGGTAGCCAGTACGGAGATCACACCGTTGGCGATGTTGGCTGTGAGCGCCGCCTGCGTATCAAAGCCGGACTCCTTCAGGATCTGGGTGCCGTAATACATGATCGAGTTGACGCCGGTGATCTGCTGCACGACGGCGATACCTATACCAATCAGAAAGATCTTGCGAATCCAGGGCGTTTTAAGGTCCTCCCAGCTACCTTCTTTGGCCTTGGAGTCCTCCTGCGCGGCTTGGCGTACTTCCTTGGCCTCCTTGTGGGCCTGATGCTCGGCGCGAACTTCTTTAAGCGTACGCAGCATCTCGCCGAAGCGGCCTTTGGACGCGAGCCAACGGGGACTCTCCGGCATGACCAGCATGCCCAGCCAGAGCACCACGGCTGGAAGCGTGGCAATGACCAGCATCCAGCGCCAGATATGGCTGCCCTCGAAGAAGTGGGCAATCGCAGCGTTGCAGGTAAAGGCCAGTAACTGGCCCGACACGATCATCAATTCATTGCGCGTCACCATCTGCCCGCGCTTGTGCGCAGGCGACATCTCCGCCAGGTAGACCGGAACGGTGACCGAGGCACCACCAACGGCAAGCCCCAGGATGAAGCGGGCCAGCACCATGATCTCGGCGTTGGGCGCAAGGGTGCTGCCCAATGTGCCAAGGATGAAAATGATCGACAGCAAGAGGATGATCTTGCGTCGGCCACGAGCGTCGGAGAGGCGACCGCTGATAGCGGCACCGATGGCACCGCCAAAGACTAGGGAAGACGCCACCAGACTCTCAGAAAAAGGCGTAAGGCCAAAGTCTTCCTTGATGAAGGGAAGCGCGCCATTGATGACGCCGGTGTCATACCCAAACAGCAAGCCGCCAAAGGTTGAGATCGTGGTGATGATCTGCATCTTGCGCTTGTGGTTCGTGGGTGCGTCTGTTGTGGAAGGCGCTGCACTTGCAGGCGAGGCGAGGGGGGATGAGTCTTTTATCATAGGATTCTCTTTACACGTTAAGCCGTGACGCTCATCCAATCCTTGGTTAATCACGAGGCAGTCCAAGGTGCCTTGATACTGGGTGGGCTCGGTAAGAACACATGCTGAGACAGAGAAACTGACTGCCCATGTGACATTGCTAATGCCTTACTGAGCTCACGTTATCGAGCGTATGGGGCTCATAGGGATAGACTGGCGTGCTTGGAGAGTGGTTTCAAAAAAAGCTACTGAGGAGTATCTGCATCACAGAATCCTGGGTGAAAGGCTGACAAGTTCCCAGGCGGTGGGCGTCAGTGATGGCTGCCAGAACACGGCCTGAGGAAATCAATAGCCGGTAGGGTAAACATCGTCGAAAAGAGGCAATTACTTGATACCGAGTCGGTATCGGACTAGGCAGGTTAGCCAGGCGGCAAAACCGCCTGGCTGGCTTGACTCAGTTAAGGCTGACCATTTCCGCCGGAGGCGCCAAAGACTTGTCCGGTGACATAGCTGGCCTCGGTGGAAGCCAACTGCACGTAAAGCGGTGCGATTTCCACAGGCTGGCCGGGGCGCTTGAGCGGGGTGTCGCCCCCAAAGCTCTTGAGCTTTTCCATCGTCTGGCCTCCGCAGACCTGTAACGGTGTCCAGAACGGGCCGGGCGCTACGGCGTTGACGCGAATACCCTTGTCCGCCAGTTGTTTGGCCAGCCCCTTGCTGAAATTGGCAATGCCGGCCTTGGTCAACGCATAATCGACCAGATTGGCCGAAGGATCGTAGGCATTGACCGATGATGTGTTGATGATCGAAGCGCCTTCCGGCAGATGCGGAATGGCAGCCTTGGTGATCCAGAACATGGCGTACAGATTGGTCTTGAGCGTCCAGTCGAACTGCTCATTGCTCAGGTCAAGAATCGAATCGTGGCTCTGCTGGCGCGCAGCATTGTTGACCAGGATATCCAGTCCACCCAGCTCCTTTACGGCGCGGTCCACCAGCTCGCGGCAGAATGCTTCGTCGCGAATGTCACCGGGAATGGCTACCGCCTTGCGGCCGGCCTGCTGGATCAGCTGAACCACTTCCTTTGCGTCAGGCTCCTCATCCGGCAGGTAGTTGATGGCTACATCCGCGCCTTCGCGGGCAAAAGCGATGGCTGCGGCACGGCCGATACCCGAATCGCCCCCGGTGATCAGGGCCTTGCGGCCGGCGAGGCGGTTATTGCCTTTGTAGCTTTCTTCACCGTGATCTGGCCGAGGCGTCATCTTGCTGGCCAGCCCTGGCCAGGGTTGGGTTTGCTCCTGAAACGGAGGGCGGGGATGGCCGCTCTTGGGATCGCTCAACGGGGCCGGGTCGGCTGCAACCTTGCCATTGGCCGTCTGAGCAAAGGCGGGGGCCGCTGCGGCGGCGGCAATCGTGACAGCCGCACCCTGCATGAGTTTACGGCGAGACGTGGAGAGGTCGTTCGGATTCATGGCTGGCTCCTGAGAATGGGAATAAGCGGTGATCGAAACGGCAAGGCAGCAGTGCCCGCCGGGGCATCTGCCGGGTAAGCACCTGATGCGATGCTTGAATCGTTGTGACCGGGATAGACGTACAGACTGTACGCATCGTTCCCCAACCAAGGCAATAATGGGCGAATGGTCTGTCCAGGCAAGAGCGTTGAGCTAGAGCGGCTAGGCCGGGCCTTTACAGGTAGGGCCCGTTCATGCGCGAGGGTTGAAAAATGGACAGGCAAACCTGCCTCGCGCCTGAGAGGCGCAAGCCAGGGTGCAGGGAGGCTTACAGCGTTGGGTCTACTTCACGTACCAGCACATAATGGCGACCGGTTTCGTCTTCACAGTAGTCGTACACATAGAACATCTCGACCACTCCGGCTCCTGGCATGGCAGCCACGAGGTCACCCGGCTCAGGTGTAAAAAAACCTGCCGTGCCCGGCTCGGCTTCGCTCTCGATGCGAGCAGTGGAAAACAATTCGGGGTCCATGTCGCCAAAAAAATCGTCGCGTGTTTCCTGGTCCCAGTCCTCGGGCACCTTGAATTCACCCGTAAACAGGATCTTGGCGTCACCCAGATCGTCGGCATCAACTTCCGGATTTTCGTCCGGGCGGTAGACCGTGCAGTCCAGAACGTTGCTGTCGCTCAGGATGGTTTCCCGTGCGGCAAGACGCTTTTTCGAGCCAAACGAATCTGCCGTATAGGATACGGAATCCGGGCCGTTGGTTATGCGATCGTTGGGACTCATAGCACTCTCCATGGTCATGGTTCTGCCTTCATAGCAGATAAGGCGAAAATTTCCGTGTCTTCCAGTCATTTTGGCGCTTTTTCGTGCCGCAGAACCATCTTTTTTATGTAAGCGTCTGTCTTATGACTGCATATTGATGGGGTTTACGCCTGAGGGCTCTTCAATGACCGTTCAGGTACCGGAGCGGCGAGGGGCAATAAGGGTTGGGATACAAACGCGAACCGGCGCAGTCCAAGTTACAAATTCACTGTTCAGGGTCCGATATGACAGCGCCAGACATAGAAGAGCAGGTAAACGCGCCTGATCCAGAATACGTTCAATGGTTAGTCAACCAGTCGATGCTCTACAAGGCTCGTCAACGTGCCAAGGCGTATGGCGGTCAGGCGCGGCTCTGGATGCATCCCTATGCTGAAACGCGTCCGCGTCGGGCCACGGCCATTGCCTCCGTCTGGTTCACGGCCTACCCCAGCTCAGTGATCACCGGATCAGGCGATTCCGTCATCAAGACACTGGGGAGCGCTCCGCTATGGAATGCCTTGTCTTCCATTGGCGTGCAGGCGATCCATACGGGGCCGACCAAGCTGTCCGGCGGGCTCAAGGGACGGGAGATTACGCCTACCATCGACGGCAACTTCGACCGGATCAGCCTCGACATCGACCCGCTCTACGGAACGGAAGAAGAGTTTATCGCCCTGAGCCGAATGGCCTCTGCCCACAACGCGGTAGTCGTGGACGACATCATCCCGGCTCACACTGGCAAGGGCGCCGATTTTCGGCTCGCCGAATTGGGCTATGAAGATTATCCGGGCCTTTACCATATGGTGGAGATCAAGCCGGAGGACTGGGAGCTACTGCCGGAGGTGCCGGAAGGCCGTGATGCAGTTAACCTGTCGCCCGAGGTCGTCGATGCCCTGAAAGAGAAGTGCTATATCGTCGGCCAGCTCCAGCGCGTCATCTTTTTCGAGCCGGGTGTGAAAGAGACTGACTGGAGTGCTACACCGGTCGTTACCGGTGTGGATGGTAAAAACCGGCGCTGGGTATACCTGCACTACTTCAAGGAAGGTCAACCCTCCCTGAACTGGCTCGACCCCAGTTTCGCTGCACAGCAGCTGATCATTGGCGATGCACTGCATTCGCTGGATGTGCTTGGTGCACGCGGGCTGCGTCTGGATGCCAATGGCTTTCTAGGCGTTGAACGGCGCGCCAACGACAAAGCCTGGTCTGAAGGGCATCCCTTGTCCATCGTCGGCAACCAACTGATTGGCGGCATGGTCCGTAAAGCTGGCGGCTTCAGCTTTCAGGAGCTGAACCTGACCGTGGACGATATCGCGGCCATGGGGCAGGGCGGCGCAGATCTCTCTTACGACTTCATCACCCGTCCGGCCTACCACCACGCCGTGCTGACGGGCGATACCGAATTCCTGCGCCTGATGCTGCGTACCATGCATCAATTCAACATCGACCCAGCGTCGCTTATCCATGCCTTGCAGAACCATGATGAGCTGACCCTGGAGCTGGTGCACTTCTGGACCTTGCATGCCGACACCAATTTCGTCTACCAGGGCCAGACCTGGCGCGGCAGCATCTTGCGCGAGCATATTCGTGAGGTCATGTACGAGCGTCTTAGCGGTGAGCATGCGCCCTACAACCTGCGGTTTGTCACCAACGGCGTAGCCTGCACCACGGCGAGCGTGATTGCCGCAGCCCTAGGCATCCGCGAACTGGACAGCATGACCGACGAGGACAAGGAACGGATCAAGCGGGTCCATCTGCTCCTCGCCATGTATAACGCCTTGCAACCTGGTGTATTCGCCCTGTCGGGGTGGGATCTGGTAGGGGCGTTGCCCTTGCCGTTCGGTCTGGTGGAAGACCGCATGCGCGATGGCGATACACGATGGATTCAGCGCGGTGCCTATGATCTGGCAGATGCCAATAACGAGGCGACCCATTCCGGTGAAGGTCTGCCCAAGGCGGTCAACCTTTATGGCAGTCTGACCCAGCAGCTGGCCGACCCGGACTCCTTTGCCAACAAGCTCAAGCGCATCCTCTCGGTACGCCAGGCCTATGGCATTGCGTCCAGCCACCAGATTGCGGTGCCGGATGTCGCCTCGCCGGGACTTCTGGTCATGGTGCACGAGCTGCCCGCCGGGCGTGGCACTCAGATTACCGCGCTCAACTTTGGCGCCACCTCGATCCAGGAAACCATCACCCTGACCAACGTTACGCCGGGGCCGGTCGTGGATATGATCAACGAGACGGTTGAAGGTGATCTCACCGACAACGGTGAGCTGACGATCAATCTGGAAGGATATGAGGGGTTGAGCCTGCGGATCGTAGGTGCCTTGCCCAACACGCCGTTCGACGTGTAAGGGCTGAAAAGGGCTGCGAGGCAAAATGTGTTTGCTCGCAGCCCTTTACGGAATCAATCGTCCCGGGTGAGGACTTCCAGCAGCTCGATCTCGAAGATCAGGTTCGAGTTCGGTTTGATATGCGCGCCAATCTGGCGCTCACCATAGGCCAGGTGCGCCGGCACGAACAGCCTGCGTTTGCCGCCCACCTTCATCCCCATTAACCCGATATCCCAGCCCTTGATGACCCGGCCCGTGCCGATGACGCACTGGAACGGCCGACCCTTTTCGTATGAAGAGTCGAATACGGTGCCATCTTCCAGAGTGCCTCGGTACTGGGTCGTGATCAGGGCACCTTTAACGGCTTCCTTGCCTTCGCCCAGTTGGATATCTTCAATTGTCAGTTCGTCGCTCATGGGGTGTTCTCTGTGTTCGTTGGATTCTGCGGCTTTTCAGGCGTAACCGCAGGTTTAGGCGCTGCGTCCGGCAAGGGAGCGCCTTTTGGCCAAAGCATCCAGATTAGGCCGTCCTGCTTCATATGCCCGGCCAGCTCGCCGGCATTATCACCTGTTCCCCAGAAAAGATCGGCACGGACCTCTCCTGTAATGGCGCCACCGGTATCCTGTGCGGCTACCGGGCGAATCACGGGGCTGCCATCCGGGCGGGTGGTGGACAGCCAGAGCAGGCTGCCCAGCGGAATCACCTTGCGATCAATGGCTACGCTGTAGCCGGGCGTCAAAGGAACGTTCAACGAGCCGCGGGGTGCTTCGTTGCTGTCCGGGCGTTGGCTGAAAAACACATAGCTCGGGTTACTGCCCAAGAGTTCCGGCACACGATCCGGGTTGGCCGTGGCCCACTCGCGAATCTTGCTCATGCTGACCTCTTCCTTTTGCAGCAGCCCCTGTTCCACCAGCCAGCGGCCGATAGGCTTGTAGGGATATCCGTTCTGATTTGCGTACCCGATACGCAACTGGCGACCATCTTCCAGTTCAACACGACCCGAGCCCTGGATCTGTAAGAATTGCAGGTCCATCGGATCACGCAGCCAGGCCAGTACAGGGGCATTTACACCCTGCTGCATGATGGTGGCGGCGTCGTCGTAGGGTTTGAGCGTCTGACCTTCGAGCCTGCCTCGCAGGCGCTTGCCCTTGAGTTCGGGGTAAATGCTGGCCAGATCGACCGTAATCAGGTCGATAGGTGTACCGTAGACTGGCACAGGATGGGCTTCATCCTGCATAAGGCTGCCGTGATAGACCGGCTCGTAATAGCCCGTGATAAGGCCATGCTCGCCCTTCAGAGAGCGCAGGCTGTAGACCTGTAGCTGGCTTTTGAGAAAGTCCCGTACGGCGCGTGGGTCATACGGGACCTGCGCAGCTGCCTGACACGGTCCACTCCAGGCCTCGTTGTTCTTGAGCTTCTCGCATCCTGCCTGCCAAGCCTTGAAGCCTGCCATAAGGTCGGCGTCACTGGTGACAGGAAGATCCTCCCAGCGGACAGGAGTGTAGGTGGCAGCTTCCGGCGGTTTGGGCGGCGGCTTTTGCTTGAACTTGGAGCCGTCGTCACAACCGGCCAGCAAGGCTAATAGAGATACGGCGGCACAGGCCATGAGCCGCCAGGGGTAACGATAGGCAAGCACGTCAACTGTTCTTGTCGATAAGTGAGCCGGTAGCTTGGTGAAATCAGGCCGTGACGTCAAATGCCGATCCTGACTTTCCCACCTGCTGAATCATGTTGCAAAACAGTCAGGTAGGCTTGCCGGGGCTGGTTAAATTATAAACAGCTCCAGGCTAAAGATCATGGCGTTACAGTGCTTGGAATGCGCTCCAGCGGCATGCGCTGATGTTCTTTCCAGACGCCATTTTCCAGGGCAATACGGCCAGTGACATCCAGTGTCGGACAGCAGGACGCATCGGCAGCCTTGAAGGTGAGTCCCTGATACCAGAGGTCATCGTTTCGGATAAAAAGACTACTGATATGCTTGGGAAGCTCTGTTGAGCTCTGCTTGGGCATCGAGTAGTCGGCATCGATGAAATAATCGCCGCCCGGGCTCTGGCGCAGGATGGCCATGAGCGGCCGAGTTGCGGTAGGCGTACCGCTGCAGCCGACATCCAGCTCGTACACCGCCAGGAAAACCGATTTTCCCTCCAGCTGGTAGGGGATGATATTGCGTGGGTCCATCGAGAAGGAGCAGCCCAGCGACTTGCCGAATTGCTCAATGATAGGCGCTAACGTCTCGGTCCGCTTGGGTTCAGATGCCTGCGCGATGTAATCGGCCAGGTCAACTTTGATATCTGCCAGACAGCTCAGGGGTAAAAGTGACAAAGCCATCCAAAAGGCCTTAAAACGCATTGGGCTTCCTCTCCGTGGAACAGAACGCAAGGATCATTTCAACTGGTCGATATTGACGTGCATAAAGGGCATCGGTTCGGTCGGTGTACAACTATTGTTCAATTTGGAAGCGGATTCGCCTTTTGAAAATGCCGTGCCTGTCGATTGCTCTGTGGACAAAGACCACTAAAACGCTCGAGCGCACATAATGCCTTGCATACAGCCTTACATACAGCGAATGTGCTCGCTGAGTAGCCTATCCATTAGGGCGTACCCTGGTTATCAGAAGGCGTTGCGCTCTTCCAGACAGTCGTCTCCACCCATTTCGAATTCGCGGCAGATTAAAGGGCGATTCTCATAGATGCTGCATCGCATGGTTTCTCGATCCAGCGCGGCGCACCAGCCGTCGTCCAGGCGCGCCATGGTCATCGAGCCCCATTGGTCTTCCTCGATAAAGCGCATGGGAACGCCGGTATCCGTAATCAGCATGACTTCCAGACGGCAACACTTGGCCGCACAGGTGTCACAGGTGACACTGGGTTCGGGCTTGGCGGGCGGCGCAGAGGCAGGCAGATTATGGAGCGGAATCACGTGATCACCGGCGTAAAGGCAGGCTGCAAGGTTACCGACAGTTAAGGCCTGCTCAAAACGAAGAATGATCCATCAGGAAGAAAACTGACGGACCGCAGGCCTCTCATGTCTGCCTGCGTTCCGTCAGCGACCGATTACCGGGGCGTTGGATTTTGCTCCGGCTGATTGCTATACGCCGTTTGCCCGATGTCATCGCCCGAGGTGGTGCGATTATCGCTGTTGCGCAGTTTGGCGACGGCATCGGCATCCACCGGGCCGCCCTTGTTGCCCCAGCTGGTCCGGATAAAGGTCACCACATCCGCTACCTGCTGATCACTCAAACGCCAGCCGAAGGCAGGCATGACGATGGTCGAGGGAGCACTCTTGAGACCCGGCAGCTTGCCCCCTTCCAGCACAATGTGGATAAGGGACGTCGGGTCTTCCGTCTGCACCACGGTGTTACCGGCCAGTGCCGGGAAAGCCCGGGTGTAGCCCAGGCCATCCGAGCGGTGGCAGGCATTGCAGTTATCGATGTAGACCGCTGCGCCGCGTTTGCTTTCATCCCCTTTTACCAGCATTTCCGAAACGGCATTGTTGCGCTGATAGGGCGGGGCGTCCGGATGGACCGGCGAAAGCGTCTTCAGGTAACGGACGATTGCGGTCAAATCCTCGTCGCTCATGTACTGCAGGCTGTGCTCAACCACCTGCGTCATGCCGCCAAAGACGGCCATGTCATCCGAGCGGCCTGTCTTGAGGAATTCCACCAGCTGCGCCTCGTCCCACCGGGCAATGCCTTCCTTGTGGTCATTGCGCAGGCTTTTGGCAACCCAGCCTTCCAGCGGGGCGCTACCCGCGAGGAAGTCCTTGCCGTCGGCATCGCTGAGGGCTTTTTCCTGCATACCAATGCCGCGGGGTGTGTGGCAGGCACCGCAATGACCCAGGCCCTCCACCAGATAGGCGCCACGGGCAACCACCGGGTCCATGCCCTGCGCCGGTTTGAAGTCGGCAACCTCCGGCGCGAACAGCTTGCGCCAGACAGCCAGGGGCCAGCGCATCGACAGGGGCCAGGGAATCGCCACGTCCTGGTTGGGCTGAGTCACCGGTTGAACGCCGTGCATGAAGTAGGCGTACAGGGCACGCATGTCCTCTTTGGTGACGCGTGCATAAGAGGGATACGGCATGGCCGGATAGAGCGAATGCCCTTCCTTGGCGATGCCGTGACGTACGGCCTTATCGAAATCCTCGAAACTGTAATTGCCAATGCCGGTTTCCTTATCCGGCGTGATGTTGGTCGAGTAAATGGTGCCGATGGGTGTTCCCATGGGTAGACCGCCAGCGAAGGGCTTGCCACCGGCTACTGTATGACAGGCCACACAGTCACCGGCGCGAGCCAGGTATTCGCCCTTCTTGATCACGGCCTGATCCGGGCCAGCTTCTTGAGCGAGGGCGGGCAGGGCGATCAGACCCAGGGCCAGTGCAGAGATGAGTGCTTTCATGGTCGACGTCCTCATGCCTGCACCAGTGGGCCAGGGTTTTTAAGGTACTGTTCGCGAATGGCGCGTGCCGACCAGTAGGTGAGGGCTGCCACAAGGCCTGTCGGGTTGTAGCCCAGCCCCTGTGGGAAGGCCGAGGCGCCCGGAACGAACACATTGTGCACATCCCAGCTCTGCAGGTAACGGTTGAGGGCGCTCGTCTTGGGGTCGGTGCCCATAATGGCGCCGCCGTTCAGGTGGGTGGTCTGATAGCTGACCGTATTGAAATGCGTTCCCGGCGCCTTGACCTGTACGTTGATGGCTTTGGGGTTCATGGCTTCGGCGATGCGCTTCATCTTGTCGACCATGAAGTGCGTCATCTTGATGTCGTTTTCCTTCCAGTCGAAGGTCATGCGCAGGAGCGGCATTCCATACGCATCCTTGTAGGTCGGATCGAGATCCAGGTAGTTATCGCGGTAGGACTGGTGCGCTCCGTGGGCATCCATGGACAGCTGATGGTTGTAGTAATCGGCGGCCGCCGCCTTCCACTGGCTGCCCCAATTGGGCGTGCCCGGAGGATTGCTTACACCGGCGATGGGGCGTGTGCCCGCCTGGTTCACCCAGAACGGCGAGCCACCTACAAAGCCGTGAGGGCCGTGGTCGAAGTTATCAGCATTGAAGTCATCCACCGCCACGCCATTACCGCCCGCACCGATAAAGGGGTTGGTGAAGTGCTGGTCCTTGTTGAAGTAGGCCTTGATGGTCGCCATGTTCTGGTAGGCGAAGTTTCTGCCGACCACGCCTTCGCCGGTTTTCGGATCATAGGGCTTGCCGATGCCTGAAAGCAGCATCAGCCGCACGTTGTTGAACTGGAAAGCGCCGAGAATGACGATATCGGCCGGTTGCTCAATCTCGTTGCCCTGGGCGTCCACATAGGTCACGCCGGTGGCGAGCTTCTTGTCGTCGGTCAGGTTGACCTTCAGCACGTGGGCATCGGCGCGCAGTTCGAACTTGGGTTCCTGGCGCAGCGCCGGCAGGATGTTCAGGTTAGGCGAAGACTTGGAGTACATGTAGCAGACGTACCCACTGCAATATCCGCAGAAATTGCACGGCCCCATCTGGCAGCCGTAGGGATTGGTGTAGGGGCCGGAAGTATTAGCCGAGGGCAGGTCATAGGGGTGGTAGCCCACATCCCAGGCGGCCTTCTGAAACAGCTGCGCTGACACCGTGTTCTTTTGCGGCGTGAGCGGAAAGTGATCGGAGCGGTCCGGTGCAAAGGGGTTACCGCCCTTGCCTTTGCCAACCAGCTCGCCCTTTACCGTCCAGGCCTGACCGGAGGTGCCGAAGACTTTTTCGGCAAAATCGAAGTACGGCTCCAGCTCCTCGTAGGTCACGCCAAAGTCCTGGATGGTCATGCCATCCGGGATGAAGTTCTTGCCGTACCGCTCCTCATAGTGACTGCGCAGGCGCAGCTCTACCGGGTCGACCCGCAGATGCACTCCGGACCAGTGCAGACCCGCACCGCCTACGCCATCGCCGGGCAGAAAGGCGCCAAGCTGACGATAGGGCAGTGCCGTCTGACTCACGTTGTGGCGAATGGTGACGGTTTCCTTGGATGTATCCGCGAACAGCTTCTTGCGGATGCTGTAGGTCAGCTCGTCGATCACCTGTGGGTAGGAGCCGTCCGGGTAGGTGTCGCGCATCGGGCCACGCTCCAGCGCGACCACGGAAAGACCCGCTTCGGTCAGTTCTTTGGCCATGATGGCCCCGGTCCAGCCAAAGCCCACGATTACCGCATCGGCTTTCTGCATCACTTTTGCCATGGATCAAGCCCTCTCGCCGCGGATGGAAACCGGCGGGAAGGGGTACGCCACGTCGCGCTCCACCCAATCCATGAAGTCGGCACGGGCGCCGGGAAAGCCCACCAGCTTCCAGCCCACCATGTCCTTGTTGCCACCATGAATCGGATCGCAGAAAAAGCCTTCTTTGGTGCTTTGCAACAGGGCGGCAAAAAAGGTCTTGGCAGGAAGCGGGTCGAACTCGGCCTCACCGGCTTCAAACTGACGAAGTACGGCATCCTGGGTGCCGGTATCCAGTTCGGCAAACGGCTTGCCGTGTTGCTGGCGCGACCAGTCATCCGCGGCCTTGATGCCCAGGCGGAAAACCTGCTGCGGATTGAGCTTGAGCTGGTATCCCATCTCTGAAGGTGCATCGGGTTGGAAAGGCCCCTGCATGTACCACTTCGCCCCTTGGGCATAGGGGGTGTTCATCTGCCGGTCGATGTATTCGGGTACGCCAGCTTCTATCGCACCAGGGCCACGATCATCAGCCGGAATCAGCCGGGCGACGGCAGCGTGGATAAACGTCCATTCTTCCGGTGTGAAAAAGGTAGGCTGATAGGCGTCTGCGCGGGCGCTCTGGCCCGGCTTGTCCTCGTCACGCTGTCGCTCCTTCGTCTCGGCCAGAGCCAGGCTGGCGCCGCCTGTAGTGGCAAGTGTCACCACGGGGATCAGGGTTAGAGACTTACGTAGAAAGTCGCGGCGGGCGTTAGACGTATCATCAACGGACATGAGGGTTCCCATCAGCCATCAGGCTTTAAATGTTAGTAAGCTAAGCATTTAAGTGTAACAATTTGTGCGGATCTGCGACAGATTGCCTCACCATCGACCGGCG
This sequence comes from Pseudomonas sp. WAC2, assembly GCF_030403525.1. NCBI lineage: Bacteria > Pseudomonadati > Pseudomonadota > Gammaproteobacteria > Pseudomonadales > Pseudomonadaceae > Pseudomonas > Pseudomonas sp. WAC2. The sequence goes on along the minus strand of NZ_JAUEPD010000003.1, from coordinate 101,859 downwards.
CGCCGCAGGCAGGTTCCTGATGACCCTTTAAAACGTATGGATAAAGCTGGATGCCCCTTCAGGCCTGGGTATGCTCAAGCGCTTCCAGAAACCGCTGGAGGATCAGGTTGGGGCGGCGGCCCTTGCGCATCGCGGCACAGAGCGGAATGGAGTAGAAGAAACGCTCCGGCTTGAGCGGCCGCAGGACGCCCTGCATCACCCAGCTGGCGGCGTAATGATCTGGCAGATACCCGATATAGCTGCCGGTATGCAGCAGAAAGGCGATCCCTTCGCGGTCTGACGCGGTGGCCGTACAGTTGAGCGTCTGGTGTCGCTCCAATGCCTCGGCCGTCAATCGATAGTTCGGCGCCACAGCATCGGCCATGCGTAGCGCCTCGTCCGGGATCTCTTCATCGGGCCGGTGGAACAGAGGATGCTCATGGCCGCAATACAGCTGCGAGCGTTCTTCATAGAGCGCTGTGTATTCCAGGCCGGACAGCGGGTTGATCAGCGGGACCACGCCAATATGCAGCCGTCCGTCCAGCACCCCACGTTCGATTTCGCCCGGCGTCATCATGCCAATGTTTACCCGCACACCCGGCCCCAATGCCTTCAGTTTGCGCAGCGCATGGGTCACGCGCATTTGCGGCAAGGTGACGAGGTTGTTGATGATGCCGATGTTCAACTCGCCCCGCAGTTGCTGATGCAGGGCGTTCACCTCGCTGCGAAAACCTTCCAGTGCAGCCAGCAGGCTCTGGCTGGCTCGCAGCACTTCCCGACCTTCATCCGTGAGTGCAAACCCGGCGCGGCCGCGCTGGCACAAGCGCATCCCCAGCCGCTTTTCCAGATCGCCCATGTGCAGGCTGATGGCCGAGCGGGTGATACCCAGGGCACTTTCTGCCGCTGCAAAGCTGCCGCATTCCGCTACCGTCTTGAACAGACGCAGGAGGCGGATATCGAAATCGCTGACTTGGCCAAGCGGGGCTTTGCGAGGTGCGCTCATTAGGTGAGTTTTTTCTTGAGTAAACGTAAGAAGAATACGCTTTAACTCATCCAAGGTCAGGCTCAAGCTGAGGCTTTCGTCGGGACGATTCCTATTGCCCCGTCCAGCTCATGTCTTGTACCCCGAGGCCCTGCATGAACCAGCCCCTGACCGTATCGCCACCGCTTGCCAGCGAACTCGACCTGACCCATCACTGGATGCCCTATACCGCCAACCGTGCCTTTAAAAAAGATCCGCGCATCCTTGTGGCGGCTGAAGGTGCCTACTTAACGGATGATCAGGGCCGTAAGCTGTACGACAGCCTTTCCGCGCTGTGGTGTGTAGGCGCTGGGCACGGGCGTAAGGAGATTGCCGAGGCGGTAGGCAAACAGGCCCTGCAACTCGATTATTCGCCGGGCTTCCAGTACGGCCATCCGCTGTCCTTCAAGCTGGCTGAAAAGATTGCCAGCCTGACACCGGGCGACCTGAACCACGTGTTCTTTGTCAATTCCGGCTCTGAATGCGCCGACACGGCCGTAAAAATGGCCCGTGCCTATTGGCGTCTGAAAGGGCAGGCCACCAAGACCAAAATGATTGGCCGCGCTCGGGGGTATCACGGCGTAAACATTGCTGGCACCAGCCTGGGTGGCATTGGCGCCAATCGCAAGATGTACGGCCAGCTGATGGACGCAGACCACCTACCGCACACCCTGCTGCCGGGCAATGAATTTACCAAGGGCATGCCCAAGACCGGCGTTGAGCTGGCCAACGAAATGCTCAAACTGATCGAGTTGCACGATGCATCCAATATTGCGGCGGTTATTGTCGAGCCCATGTCCGGCTCGGCCGGTGTGATCGTTCCGCCAGAGGGCTACCTGCAACGACTGCGCGAGATCTGCACCCAGCACAATATCCTGCTGATTTTCGATGAGGTCATTACGGGCTTTGGCCGCACCGGCGCCATGTTTGGTGCGGACAGCTTTGGCGTCACGCCCGACATCATGAACCTTGCCAAGCAGATCACCAACGGCGTGATCCCCATGGGCGCAGTGGTAGCGACCAAGGAAATCCACGACACCTTTATGAACCAGGGCACGCCGGATTACGCCGTCGAGTTTGGTCACGGCTACACCTACTCCGCGCATCCAGTCGCCTGTGCGGCAGGTCTGGCTGCGCTGGAAATCCTGGAGCGGGACAACCTCGTACAGCGTGTGGCTGAACTAGCCCCGCATTTTGAGCAGCGTATCCACGGCGTGCGCGGTGCCAAGCACATCGTCGATATCCGTAACTACGGCTTGGCCGGTGCGATCCAGCTCGCCCCGCGTGACGGCGATGCCATCGTCCGCCCCTACGAGGCCTCGCTGAAACTGTGGAAGGCCGGTTTCTACGTCCGCTTCGGCGGCGATACCCTGCAATTCGGCCCGCCCTTTATTAGTACGCCGGAAGAACTGGATCGCCTGTTCGATGCCGTGGGCGAAGCCCTCAACGCCACGGCCTGATTATTTTTCGTACAGCGGCGCGCCACCGTTACCCGAAGCGCCGCCTTTACAAGGAAGCCATATGACCACCTTGAACCACCTCATCAACGGCGAAGCCTTTGCCGAGAACGGCCGCACGGCAGATGTCTACAACCCTTCGACTGGCGACGTCATTCATCAGGTGCCATTGGCTAGCCGCGACACGGTGCAAAAGGCCATCGACGCTGCCAAGGCGGCTTTCCCCGCGTGGCGCAACACCCCGCCGGCCAAGCGCGCCCAGGTCCTGTTCCGCTTCAAGCAACTGCTGGAGCAGAACGAGCAGCGCATCGTGCAGCTGATCAGCGAAGAGCACGGCAAGACGCTGGAAGACGCCTCCGGTGAACTCAAGCGCGGTATCGAGAACGTCGAGTACGCCACCGCCGCGCCCGAACTGCTCAAGGGCGAGTACAGCCGCAACGCCGGTCCCGCCATCGACAGCTGGTCCGACTTCCAGCCGCTGGGCGTGGTTGCCGGTATCACGCCGTTCAACTTCCCGGCCATGGTGCCGCTGTGGATGTACCCGCTGGCGATTGCCTGCGGCAACTGCTTTATCCTCAAGCCTTCCGAGCGCGACCCCAGTTCTACGCTGCTGATTGCCGAACTCCTATATGAAGCCGGTCTGCCCAAGGGTGTGCTCAACGTGGTACATGGCGACAAGGACGCCGTGGATGCGCTGATCCAGGCACCTGAGGTCAAGGCGCTGAGCTTTGTCGGCTCCACCCCGATTGCCGAATACATCTATAAGGAAGGCGCGGCCCGCGGCAAGCGCGTCCAGGCCCTGGGCGGTGCGAAGAACCATGCGGTACTGATGCCTGATGCCGACCTGGACAACGCCGTCAGCGCACTGATGGGCGCTGCCTACGGCTCCTGCGGCGAGCGCTGCATGGCCATCTCCGTAGCAGTGTGTGTGGGCGACCAGATTGCCGATGCGCTGATCGAGCGCCTGACGCCACAAATCCAGAGCCTCAAGGTTGGCCCCGGCACCTGCAAAGGCCTCGACATGGGCCCACTGGTCACCAAGGCCGCGCTGGAAAAAGTCACCGGCTATGTGCAGGACGGCGAAGCGGCGGGCGCCAAGCTGGTCGTTGATGGTCGCAGCCTCAAGGTTGCTGACCACAACAACGGTTTCTTCCTCGGCGGCTGCCTGTTCGATCACGTCACGCCGGAGATGCGCATCTATAAAGAAGAGATCTTCGGCCCGGTGCTATGCGTGGTACGCGTCAACAGCCTGGAAGACGCCATCGCGCTGATCAACGCCCATGAATACGGCAACGGCACCTGCATCTTTACCCGCGACGGCGAGTCCGCACGGCTCTTCAGCGACGAGATCGAAGTGGGCATGGTCGGCATCAACGTCCCGCTACCCGTTCCGGTGGCTTACCACAGCTTTGGCGGCTGGAAGCGCTCGATCTTCGGCGACCTCGCCGCCTACGGCCCGGACGGCGTACGCTTCTACACCCGCCGCAAAACCATCACCCAACGCTGGCCGCAGCGTGCTATGCATGAAGCTGCGCAGTTTGCGTTTCCGAGTAGTAGATAGCTATTTTTAAAGGGGCCGACTGTAATAAAGTTGGCCCTTTTAATTAAATAGGTAGTCAACGATTTCTTTGATTAGTGGTTCAAATTCAGAAAGGGTTTCTTTGACGGTCTCGTCATCTTTAGATGCTATATTTTTTGCAATAGGTATTTTTCTGGAATTTTTAAAGGTTTTCTTTATGTAGATGGACCACTCCGCCTGGATTCTTTCTTCTATGCTGCCGCTATAAATTAACTCTCTAATTACACTTTCGCTTATAATGCCAAGTAGGTCTGTTTCTTCTAATTGATTGGATTCTAATTCTGATTCCCAAATATTCCTTGGATAGAGAGTTTCAAGGACTACAGGGATGTTGAATCCGGCTGCCTTTATTGGGTTTATATATTTTGGCTGAGGAAGTTGAAAGCATTTGGCCGATTGGCAGTTTCCAGAAAATTCGTTCCATGCTACTCTAACTTCTTTTCCTGGTTTATCTGCATCGACAATGCCAGCAGCCTTAGGTCTGTCTGGGTGATGCTTATGAGTATGTCTCCACGCTGTAAGCATATCTTGGACATAACTATGCCCCGCGCCACTTTCTTTGGTCGTAACAATGATTTTATTTGCTTTTGAAGGAGAGAATATTTCTAAAGCCTTTTTTATTATTATTCTGTCGCTTTCTCCTTCCACGTATAATCTAGCGCTTTGCTGCTCTAGTTGCTCTTTGGCTTCTGCTAGAGCCTGACTCTCTTTTCTTATTTTTTCAGTCAACTCTATAATCCGGGGAGCGAACAGTTTCATTGTGCCCATAAAGTCATCTAGATCATTAGGGTTAGAAGCTTCTTTTGTGCCGTCCTCATCTTTTTCTTTGTATATATAGTGGCAAGAAATATCTATATCTTCATAGACTTTGTCACGATGGAGGTTGTAAAATATAGGCGAGTGTGTTGTCAGTATTACTTGCGATATGCCATTTCCAATATAGCCGCATAGCTGATCTGCCATCTTTATAGTACTGGCTAACTCAAGATTGTTTTCAGGTTCTTCATAACCCCAAATGAACGTGTATGGCTGAGCTCCCCTTACTTGTAAAGTATGCATTTTATCAGCCATAAACTTTAATATTATTGGGATGTGTCTTGTTTTTACGCCATCACCACGCTCATCTAAAGATATGTTATGGCCTACACTTAGGAAATCTAAGCTTTCAAAGATATGACTTAAATCTCTGGGTAAAGCTAGCCTAGAGTTAAATCCTATTGAAGAAGAGACTTCTTTTGTAAGTTCTTCTAAGTGCTCTGAGATACTGCTTTCAAATTCGCCGCTAGATTCTAAGAAACGGTCTGAGGCAACTTCTGCGATAACGTTATAAATTTTTGCTCGCAGACTTGAGAAATAATATTTATCTTTAATGGCAGGCACGTATACAAATTGAATATTCCTTAGTAGAGTGTGTAAGTTTGAGCGTGCTGGTATCTCTACTTGCTCTAATGCTTTTCCACCTCTAGGGCCTGTGGTTTCCCTTATGCCAAGATAGCCAGCGTCGTTAATTATTTCTCCAGATGCTCGCCATCTTTTTTCCCAAATTATATAATCCCCATTAACACTCTTATAGGAGTCAGGGATCTCTAGCTCTATTTTAATCCTTATTTCTTTGGCTTTTCTGTTGTGAGTACTATGGATATTGTGGTCTATAGTGAATCTTAGATACTCGTCAGGGTTTGTTTCGCCATTAAAGAAGAGGTTTAAGGCTCTCAGTATATTAGACTTGCCGGCATCGTTATTGCCAACTAGTACTGATAGGTCGCTAGCTTTTAAAGAAATGCTTTTAATAGATCTAAAATTATATATCTCTAGTTTTTTAATTTTAACTGTCATTTCTACTTCTTCTGCGAAAATTCATAATCTAAAAATTATGTATGAAGCCATTTTAGTATTGCTTGTGTTCGCTTCGCTCAACGCCAATCTTCGGTACGGTGCGTTTTGTAGGGCGGGTCGGGTCGAGTAGTAGGCTGAGCATGCGATACTCATTGAAAGGGCCGAGCACTGCCGCCTATTTCTGGCCTTTCTTCCCCTGTCGATTCCGCACATATAACGTCCGGCGGCTGCTGGTCCCGTCTTCCTGTACCTCGAAACGGCGTTGCTGGGCCTTGAGCAGCTCGCTGAGTTTCTTGAAGCCGTACAAGCGCGGGTCAAAGGCAGGGCGGAGTTTGGTGATGTTCTGGCCGAGCACGCCCAGGCTGGCCCAGCCGTCTTCGTCGGAAAGGTCGTCAATAACCTTGGCGATAAAGTCCACCGGGACTTTCTGCGGTTTGGGTTTTGCGGCAGGTTTGGGTTCTTCGCCTGCGGGTTGCCCTGGCGTACCCGCCTTGTCGGACGGGGAGGGCTCGGCGTCGGCGCGCAGAATTTCGGTGTAGATGAACTTGTCGCAGGCGGCGACGAAGGGCTTGGGCGTCTTTTCCTCGCCAAAACCGTAAACCGTCAGGCCCTCTTCGCGTAGGCGCATGGCCAGACGCGTGAAGTCGCTGTCGCTGGAGACTAGGCAGAATCCATCGAAGCGCCGTGTGTAGAGCAGGTCCATGGCGTCGATGATGAGAGAGCTGTCAGTCGAATTCTTGCCCTTGGTATAGGCGAACTGCTGCATGGGCTGGATGGAATGGTCGAGCAGGACCTGCTTCCACTTGCCCAGCTGTGGGCCGGTCCAGTCACCATAGATACGCCGCACACTGGCGACGCCGTATTTGGCGATCTCTTCGAACAGCCCTTCGACAATGGCCGCCGGGGCGTTATCGGCATCGATGAGGACGGCGAGGTGGTTCTGTTGAGGCGACGCACTTCCTTTGCTTGGCATGGCTCGATCCGTGAGAGCAGGATTTCGCTAACATACGCTTAATTTAAAGTGTGTGCTATGTCTCGTTTGTCGGATTTTCAGCCAGCCTCCACAGAGACATGCGTGCGTCTGGCAGCCTCTTCTGAGAGGCAAAGCCATAACCCTTTCCGCTGACACAAAAAACCGCCTCTAAGGGCGGTTTTTTTTTCCGTTAACACTGGGCAACGGTGGGTATGTTCAGGCCTGAGGACTCGGTTTGGTCACGGCCAGAAACTTGGCTTGCAGGTCATTGATCTGTGCGTGTGACACCGAGTACTGAACATTGCAGAGCTGAACGTTCAAAGTGTCGTTACCTGCCAGATGCTGCATCTGAGCGTTGCTTAGCGTCACGTCGTACGTGACGTTGTAGTCCGATTTGGTGTACTGCTGGCGTTGCACGACATCGGCCTGGAACTGGTCCGTGCCGGAAGTGATCAGCGCAGTGCTGCAATCCGAGTAGGAGGGGTGCTGCGCTGTTGTCGCGAGGCTCAGGACGTATTGCCCGGCAGCGGGCTCGATGCGATTGACGATCAGCGATCCGCCCTGGGTTCTAGCCGGTGCCTGGGCTGTGTTGCTTTCGGGGGCTGCGTTAAACGGGGCACTGATTGCACAGCCCGCCAGTAACAGGGGCGCGATCAGCAAGGCTGCCTTACCGTGTTGGATAAGCGTGTTCATGGTTGCCTCAGCAAGAAGATTCGATACGTTCATTATCGAATCAATCGCTTGATGCTAGAAATGAAGCGCAGAGATAACGACCATTGCGGAAATTGATGTTTCAGGGAAGGCGGTCGATGCGTGGCCAAGGTGTTTCAGTGCGCTAACACATCCTGCAACGAGCCGGCGTCCAATGTTGGCATAATGACGGTTCGATGACTGCTTTGATCGTTTCGCCTTCACTATGACCAAGCATTACTACGGCCTTGAATGGCTTCGTTTTCTGATGGCCCTTTACATGGTGGTCTACCACCTGGGCGGCCTGTACGGTGACGCACCGTGGCTTTTTCAAAAGCTCGTCGGCATGGGCTTTTACGCGACTAGCACTTTCTTCCTGTTGTCCGGCTTTCTGCTGGCGCATGTCTGCCTGGATGATCAGGGCAAAATGAAGGGCAGCCAGGCCGGCTTTATCGCGCGGCGATTGTGCAATCTCTATCCCATCCACCTGATGACGTTGGCCATCGCGCTGGGTGTACTGGCGATGAATGCCCCCTCGGCAGACGGTGTGCCCGTGTATTACAACCAGCATCCCTACGCGTCGCTGGAGGATGGCGAGGGGCTGGAGGAATTGCTGCCCATCTCCTGGCTCATGGCAGGTGTTCACATCCTGATGCAGATCCTGCTGCTTCAGTCCTGGGAGCCGCGCTTTCTCTGGCTCAACGGTGCGACCTGGTCCATTTCTGCCCTGCTGTTCTTCTATATCCTGTTCCCCTTGCTCGCACCACGCCTGATGGCGGCGCGCCGGTGGATACTGATAGGGCTCGCGTTATGGGGCGCCTATCTGCTGGTGCCCTTGCTGGCGACCTGGCTGCATGCCTATGACTATGTGACCGTAGGCGTTATCCATCGCAACCCGGTAATTCGCCTGCCGGAGTTTCTGATTGGCATCATTCTTTATCGCGCCTTGCAGGAGCCTTCCCTGGCCCAACTGGCAGAGCGCTACCGGTACTGCCTGATTGCCGTTGGCTTGAGCGGTCTTTTCATTGGCGCATGGCTCTTGCAGCAGGACGGGCGCCGTTGGTTCTATCTGGTTCACAATGGTCTGCTGACGCCTTTTCAAGGCTTGCTACTGCTGGCCTGCGCTACCTTCCGCGCACCGGAAAGTGCCTCCCTGCAACAACTGGCCCGGCGGCTGGGTGAGGCATCGCTGTGCATCTTTGCCATCCACACACCCATGATCAGCCTGATCGACCCGTGGACGCGGCATCTGTTGGCCTTCTTTACCCAGGCGCATGAGGCCGCTAGCGACGCGATCAGTGATGCCGTCAGCGATGTGTTGGGCGATGTGGTCACCATTCCCCTGTGGAGCCTTATTCCTCACCTGATCGTAGTTATTGGCCTAGGGCTGTTGATTCAACGTTTTCTGATCGGCCCCCTGCGCCGTTGGCTGGAGGCGCACCTGCCTCAGAAGTACCGGAAAGGTCGGGGCGCTTAGACGCACTCTGGATTAGCTATAAAAAACCGCCCTTAGAGGCGGTTTTTTATAGAGGCTATCGCGCGTCTGGCGGAGAGCCGGGCGGGGCGCCGTCTTTGGGGGGCGGTGGCATATGCTCAGGCATGGCGGCGAGCCGGCCTTGGAAGTCCTTGCAGACGCCTTTGAGTGCCTTGCCGTCAGGCAGGGTGAGCATGACTGGCGCGCCGACAGGCTTACCTTCGCACACTTCAAACGCCGCGGGCGGCGGCATACGGTCATGCTGGCCGAGGGGCGGCGGCTCCTGATCGGCCAGCGCAACGCTGCCAAACAGGCCCAACGCCAGTGCAGTTGTAGAAAGAAGGGGTGCTTGTTTCATACCCGGTCCTTGTCGTGTTGTTGAGCTATCTAAGCACAGCCCTCTTAGCTGTCGTGCCGGCTTTACCCAGGCGATACACAGCCGTATAGCAGGCGAAATGGCCGAAAGCCCACTGTAGAGCGGTTTGTACGCCTATTCAGAACAAAAGTAGCCGTGTGAGGCAGATCGCTTTTGTATCAGCGCCTTTACATGGCTTTTACCTACTCGAAACCTTAAATGGCGAGGGCCTCTGCTAGCCTTTTAGCCTTATCAGCCATGCGTATCTGCGGGTGGCTTGGCGCAGAATTCAGGCGGTACAAACAGGTATGTTGCAGCGGTATCTATGGAAGCTTATTCCCAAGGCTCAGCGAAGCTTTCTATTGGGCCGCCTTTCGGTGATCGATCGGCAGGTGGTGAACAAGGTAATGTCGGGGAAGGTAGTCTTTCCCAAACCATTTGCCGACCGAGGCTGCCTGTTCATCCATGTGCCCAAGTGCGCCGGAAGCAGCCTGTGCAAGGCCTTGTTCGATGGCTGGCGACCGGGGCATCTGCCGCTGTATTGGTATGAGCAGCAGTTTCCCGAGGCCTTCGAGCAGAGTTTCAAATTTACCTTTGTGCGCCATCCGCTGGAGCGGGCGTATTCGGCATTTGCCTTTTTAAGGGGAAATGAGCCCATCGCGCGCGATCTTTCTGCATGGCGGTTGATGTCGCGTTATGACAATTTCAATACGTTCGTCGCACAGTGGCTGCATGAGGACAACATCCGACGGCAGATTCACTTCGCGCCGCAGACCGACTTTCTGACAGATTCCCTGGGGCGACTGGCAATGGATTTCATTGGGCGCCAGGAGTCGCTTGAGGAAGATTTCGCTCGACTGACGGATATCTTGGACCTGTCGGCGACGCTGCCACATATCAATCCGTCGCGGCAGCGGGAGGCGGGGCCTGCACATGCCTTTTGTACGGCGCGCACACGGCGGCTGATTCGCCGGGTGTATGCACGTGACTTCGAATTATTAGGTTATGCGTGAGGACACTGATGGGAAGCTGTATCCGGCCTTATGATCTGACCCTGCCCGCCTCGGCGCGTGCACAGGCGTTGGGGCAAAAGCCTTGTTGCCTGTGGCTGACCGGGCTTTCCGGTGCGGGCAAGTCTACCCTGGCGAACAGTCTTGATTTGGCACTGCACCAGCGCGGGCTGCATGCCTACGTGCTGGACGGCGATAACCTGCGCAATGGGCTATGCCGTGACCTGGGGATGTCGGCGGCGGAGCGGAGCGAAAATATCCGGCGAATAGCCGAGGTGGCGAAGCTGATGGTAGAGGCGGGATTGGTGGTGATCGTCTCGGCGATTTCACCGTTCCAGGCCGATCGTGATGCCGCGCGGGCCTTGTTCGAGCCGGGCCAGTTTCGTTGCGTGTACGTCAGCACATCATTTGAGGAGTGTGCACGGCGTGATCCCAAGGGGCTGTACCGCGCCGCGCGGGAGGGAAGAATCCACAATTTTACCGGGTTCGATAGTCCCTACGAGCCACCTTATGATGCTGATTGCGAAATCGACACAGCGCGCCTGTCTATTCCCGAGGCAACGCAGGCATTGATCGGATTTCTGACGCCGGAGGCCTGAGCTGAACGGGTAAGTAAGACAGCCGAAAGGGTTGAGCGGAGGATGCGTTTCCGAAGTACTTAGAGGTAAGCGGATGGGTAGGGGCACGCAATACCCATCCACTGTCCGCCCTGTTACTGACTTCTGTCGTTCCGGTAGCATGCCTGCTTTTTCCAGGCAGAGCGGACGATGGAACAGCGCGGGACGTTGAAGAGCTGGAATGACGAAAAGGGCTTTGGGTTCATCCGGCCGGAGCAGGGCGGGGATGAGGTGTTCGCTCATATTTCAGCGGTACGGGGTGATCGGCGGCCGGTAGCCGGTGACGAGGTCCTGTATGTCGCGGGGCCTGACGGCAAAGGGCGTCTGCGGGCGGAGCATATTCGTCTGAATGCAGGCATGACGCTGGACAAACCGTCCATCCGTCAACGATCCACGCCTGCCAGAACGGCTTCCCGGCCTGCTCAGGCACCACGTCCACGTCAACAGCGCCATGACGGTGTCCAGGACCTGCCGGTCAAGCTCGCCCTCTTCGCGGTACTTTGCGTGTTGCCTGTTTGGGGAAGTTTGCATGTTCTGTCTACACGATACAGCCTCTTCCCGCTGGCCCTGTATGGCAGCGCAAGCCTGATGGCCTTCCTGTTCTATTGGCATGACAAGCAGAGCGCACTGAAGGCGCAGCGGCGTATCCCTGAGAAAACCCTGCACATGCTTGAGCTGGCCGGCGGTTGGCCGGGTGGTCTTGTGGCGCAACAGGTCTTTCGCCACAAGACCCGCAAGGTGAGCTATCAGGCCGTCTTCTGGATCATCGTGCTGCTGCATCAGGCGTTGTGGGCAGATGAGCTATTTTTCCACCGCTTGCATCTGTTTGACCGCGTGCCTCTCTTCTTTTAAACGAAATGAAACAGCCCGGCATAAAAGCCGGGCTGCAAGAGTGGGCACAGTAAGCGATCAGCTCATGCCCAGCCAGTTGGGCAACGCCAGCGAGATCGCCGGGATGTAGGTGATGATCAGAAGGAAGCTGATCAGCAGCATCAGCCACGGCATGGCCGCGCGGATGACGTTGGCCAGCGGCATGCCTGTCACGGCGGATGTTACGAACAGGTTCAACCCTACCGGCGGTGTGATCAGGCCGATCTCCATGTTTACGACCATGATGATGCCCAAGTGGATCGGATCTATCCCCAACTGCATGGCAATGGGGAACAAGATCGGCGCCAGGATCAGGATGATGGCCGACGGCTCCATGAACGCACCGGCAACCAGCAGCAGGATATTGACCACCAGCAGGAACTGCCAGGGTTGCAGGCCCATTTCAACCACCCAGGCGGTGATCTGCTGAGGAATCTGCTCTGTGGTCAATACATGGGCGAACAGCATGGCGTTGGCAATGATGAACATCAGCATGATGCTCAGCTTGCCGGACTCCAGCAGCACCTTTGGGCAGTCGCGGAAGGTCATGTCCTTGTACACGAACAGGGCCACGAATCCGGCATAGACCGCCGCGACGGCCGCGGCCTCAGTCGGGGTGAACATACCCGAATAGATCCCGCCGAGGATGATCACCATCAGCAGCAAGCCCCAGATCGCCTTGCGCGCCGTGGTAAGAAGCTCACGCAGCGACGCACGAGGCAAGGCGGGCAGGTTCATCTTTCGGGCGACGATATAGATCGCCACCATCAACACCACGCCCAGCAGCAGACCGGGGATCACGCCGGCCATGAACAGTTTGCCCACCGACTGCTCGGTAGCCGCCGCATAGACCACCATCACAATGGACGGTGGAATCAGAATGCCCAGGGTGCCCGCATTACAAACGATTCCCGCACCAAAAGCCTGTGGGTAGCCGGAGCGGACCATGCCGGCAATGGCAATGGAACCTACCGCCGCCACCGTGGCCGGAGACGAGCCGGACAGGGCCGCAAACAGCATGCACGCCAGTACGGCCGAGATGGCCAGACCGCCGCGGATGTGGCCTACGCAGGCGTTAGCGAAATCGATCAGCCGCTTTGCCACACCGCCCGTTGTCATGAACGCGCCAGACAGCAGGAAGAACGGAATCGCCAGCAGGGTGTAATGCTCGGACGTCTCGAACAGCTTGATCGCCAGTGAACGAACCGAGTCAGGGCTGAACAGCATGATGGTGACCGAGCCGGCCAGACCCAGCGACACGGCAATCGGAACGCCGATAAACATCAGTGCAAACAGCACGACGAAGAGAAAGATGACGGTCATGGTTTCTCTCCCTCATGCTCTTTGAGTTTCAAGGCATCGGCGGCCTCGTCGGCCAGCCCAAGGCCGGTCTGCTGGTTGCGTATGATCCTGACCAGAATTTCCAGGAAGCGAATGAATACCATGGCATAGCCGAACGGCACGATCAGGGTGATATGCCATTGTTTGATCCCGAAATGGCCCAAGTCCTCTGCGCCAATGCTGGCGCCTAGCAGAGTCTGGACCCAATCGAAGCTGGCAACGGCGATGAGGCCCGCATAACCCAGGCAGCACAGACAGGCGATCAGGCCAATGATGCGCTGAACCGGCTTGCTGGCCAGCTTGACCAGTGCGTCGACACCAATATGGCCTGCCGTGCGCACGCCATAGGCCAGACCGAAAAAGATCAGCCAGGCGAACAGGGCTTTGGTCAGGGCGCTGCTCCAGGTCATGGACTGCGCCATGTCGAGGATTTTGTCACCAATGGCCAGCACCGTTTCGTTGCCGCCCAGGTAATCGCCCAGGGTATAGAAAGGCGTATAGAAGTTATTGAGGATTACGTAGGTAAAGGTCACAAGCGTCATGGCCGCCAGGAGAAAGGCAATGAAACCTTCCTCGAAGTGGTCCCAGATACGTCGTAGGGCGCTCATCGATTGATCTCCCGCCAAGCAGGGCAGACGTGAGACGGGCCAGCCGAGGGCCGCCCATCTGTCACTGCGCAGGCGGCACTGGGCTCGCCTGCGCTACAGGGGTGTGCTTAGATCTGGTTGGACGCGTCAGCGGCCTTGATCAAGTCAGCACCGATCTCGCCTTCGAACTTCTGCCAAACCGGCTTCATGGCATCGCGCCACTTGGCCCGCTCTTCAGGCGTCAGGGTGATGATCTCGGTGGTCTTGGCATCCAGAATGCGCTGCTTGTCGCCCTGGTTCAGGGCATCAGCCTGCTTGTTCACTTCAGCCGTGACTTCCACAACGATCTTGTCCAGCTCGCTGCGCACATCGGCAGGCAGGCCATTCCAGAACTTGGTATTGGTGATCAGCATGTAGTCCAGAAGACCGTGGTTGGACTCGGTGATGTACTTCTGCACTTCATACATCTTCTGGCTGTAGATGTTGGAGTAAGGGTTTTCAGCACCATTGACCACACCGGTCTGCAGGCCCTGATACACCTCGGCAAAGCTCATCTTGCGCGGGTTAGCGCGCACTGCCTTGAACTGCTCTTCAAGCACGGCAGACGCCTGGACACGGAACTTCAATCCACGGGCATCCTTGGGTTCGCGTAAAGGCTTGTTGGCAGACAGCTGCTTCAGCCCGTTATGCCAGTACCCCAGCCCGGTGATGTTCTTGTCTTCCATGGACTTGAGTAGGTTCTGCCCCGCGGGGCTCTGCTGGAAGCGGTCCACGGCGGCCATGTCATTGAACAGGAAGGGCAGGTCAAATACCTGTATCTGCTTGGTGTAATGCTCGAACTTGGCCAGTGACGGCGCAATGATCTGCACATCACCCAGCAACAGCGCTTCCATTTCCTTGCCATCGCCGAACAGAGACGAGTTCGGGTAGACCTCGACCTTGACCTTGCCGGGCAGCCGCTCTTCCGCCAGCTTCTTGAACAGAATAGCGCCTTGCCCTTTGGGTGTGTGCTCGGCTACGACATGGGAGAACTTGATTACGATGGGATCTGCCGCGTGGGCCAGTCCAGCAGCACCAAGCGCGAGGGCGCAGGCCAACGCCTTGAGGGTCATCTTGAACATACCTGTGTTCCTTTCTTGTGATTATTGGTGAGGCAGTGAGGGCAGCATGTATATCAGAATTCGTTAATCATTAACGACCTTAGACAGCACATGCAGAGTTCGCCTCTACAAATCATAGGGCAAGCAATATGCCGAGAAACGGTAGGGATCGCTGGTGTGCAATACCATGTCACAATGATTTCAAGACAGGCGCTCTAGAGCACCGCCTGGAAGTCTCTTGGGTACCATCGGTCTAGCCCTCTTAACGAGGCGGCAGAGCTTTTGCTAAACGTTGGCGGTAATCCGCCACTAATGTCGCTGGTTGGCGGTTTTTCGCTACTGCTGGACTGCCTAATTGCGACAGATTTTGCTCAGTTGTGTCGTAATTGACATTTTTTGCTAATTGTTTGAGTTGAAAACCGTGCGTCGATTAAACGCAGCATTTGCGAATCAGCACTTTTAAGGACCGATCTTTATTTCCTAGGGGTATCGCACAGCATTAGGTGAGCGCATCGTTTTTACTGTCCGGCTGAACTGGCCTACCTTGCGCGGGACTAAGCGTCCGGGCAGTAATTGACGAAAGCCGATGATCTCTGTGTTTCCCCGTTTTTTTCCGCTCGCTGCGCTGATCCGACGCGTACGGCTGTACCGTCCTTGCTACACAATGCTGCTGGTGGTTTCCCTGCTCTTCACGCTGGGGGGCTGCGGGCAGCTCAGCCATTCCGACATCATGAATAAGGATGATTCGGCTGATGCCGGCGAGTTCTTCCAGACCAATGTAGATCGTATGGCCACTCTGGCGATGCGTGACAACCTCAACAGCCTCTATCGACTGCTGGATAAGCTGTACCGCCGCAATCCGGCCGAGTGGCGCAAGACGGGTCAGCCAACGATCGAGGCGGCAGAAAAGTTCATCCAGACGGCTATCGAGCAGAACCGTGACCTGCCTTCGCTCAATGGCCTGAGGGATATTCAGGCGCTCAGCTATGCCTTGAGTCCCGAGTTTCAGGGTGACCGGGCCGGTGCGTTCATCTATGCCATCGGCACTATGCTGATTACCGCCCACGGCGGTCGGATGGAGTTCTATATCACCGATACGATCAGCGCCGAGTTTATCAACAATGCTGCCCGCAATATCGAAAAGGCAACCTGGATGCTGGGGCAACGCAAGGACTTGCAGGGTAAGCGTTTACTGCTGGCCAATCAGTTGTCCAAGGATGGACGCAACCTGAGCTTTGCGGTGGAGTTTGGCAAGATTGTGGCGCGGCTCGATCTTATCAGCGAGGTGCTGGACGAGCGTTATCGGCGCTTGGGGGTGAGCTACGCACAAAGCCTGCTATTCATGAACTTCCTGCCGGTTCAGTAATGCAGCGTGGCTTGGCCTGATGTGCCCTGTCTATTTACAGGGCACGCTAACCAAGGGCGTCAGGATCAGCGAGGCATCAGACCTTTCTCACGAATTCCGACTTGAGCTTCATCGCGCCAATGCCGTCGATCTTGCAGTCGATATCGTGATCGCCTTCAACCAGACGAATATTCTTGACCTTGGTACCGACCTTCACGACCAGGGATGAGCCTTTCACTTTCAAGTCTTTGATGACCGTAACGGTATCGCCGTCCTGCAGCGTATTGCCCACTGAATCCTTGATGACCTTACCGCCCTCGGAGGCTGCCGCAGTTTCGGTGGCAGACCACTCGTGTCCGCACTCTGGGCAAACGAGCTGGGTGCCGTCTTCGTAGGTGAATTCGGAGTTGCATTGAGGGCAGGGCGGCAATGTGCTCACTGGACTTCCTTGGTGGGCGATAAAAACCTGACATTATATAGGGTTTTAGCGGTTTCCGCTGGCGCTGAACGTTAGCGGAGCGCTATAGGTAAAGCTTCTTGGGAGGCCGCCAGCGCAACATAGAGCTGTTCGATATCTGCTCGTGTATAAGGTGCATTTGGCGGGATCGGGGCTATCCAGCCTCGCGCTGAATAATTGAGTACCTTTTTCAGCTCGCCAGCCAGTTTTTGCTTAAAAAGAGGGTTACGCTGAAAATCTTCCAGCGCTTCTTCGAATAGATTGACGGTAAAACCGTAGCACTCATGGCCGTTGCGGTAACGCTCGAAGGTAAGTCGACATCGGAGGCTTGCGTAGTTCTTGCAAACATAGCCTACGCGTTGTTTGCCAGGGAGGTTATTTACAAGCGCCAATGAGTACCTGACATTTTCTTCTGTGTGACGCGCCTGCTGTTCTAGTACGAAACGCTCAGCAGGGGCACCGCGCTTGATGCAGGCATGGGCCAAGGCCTCGGCTTCGCCCTGATAACCACTCGGAATGATGACGCTGGGTTTGGTTATCTGGATGATGATGTTCGCTGCCTGTGCAATCTCATCGATATGGTGCGGGCTGCCCATGATGATCAGTGCATCGACGGGCACCAGTACGTCTGCGCCAAAGAGCTGTGTGACGAGTGCGGTAACGCTATCTGAGTGCATGGCTCGTCGCTCTAAGGTCGGTAAGCGTGCGCCAGGCAAGCACGCGAGTATGAAGGAAACTGTCTTTGACAGTTTCCTTCCAGAGCGGTCAGCTTATTTCATTAGCGCACGGGTGCGCTCGGCTGCCTTGGTAAAGCCTTTGAGTGACAGCGGGCCGTGGGCCTCGCCGCCGGTGGCGATGGCCGCCGTTACATTAAGCGCCTTGCCCTTGCGCAGGGCCTTGAGCTGGTTGTTGTCAAAGTCCAGTGGGGCGATGCAGCCTACTGGCAGACAGGTATGGAAATCCACCGTGCGGGTGTCCTGGTCGTCTACCTGCAAGCGCACGCCTTTGGTTACGGCAACGCCAAAGGGCAACACCATGAAGCCGCCCAGACCATCCTTTTCGGGACGCAGCTCGATGGCCAGCATGCGCTGCCCATCCTTGTTGTTGATAACCTGAGACATGGCGCAAACCTTGCCTTCTTCAGGAACGTTCCGGCAGATCACCGACCAGTCACCGTAGGTCTCTGTCGCGGTAGGCTTGCCCTGTGCATCGCCAGGCGCGGTTTGTGCCTGTACCGTAGTGGACAGGCCGGCTCCCGTCAGCAGCATGGTCGAAAAGGCCAGCGCCGGGAGAAAGCCGTTCTGTTTCATGTTTCTTCCTTGCAGTTGTGAAGAGTGATGACGTACAGCATAGGTCATTTGGCCCGATTGATGCTGCCCTTATGACGACACAGCAAGATCAGAATGCCGTCACGGCAGGCTGATGGCGAGGCTACATAATGCCTCATGGCCTCCTCTAGAGGTGGCCGCTTCCTTATCAGATGTGATTGCGAGACCTCCAATGCCCCTCTACCGTGAAGCGACACCCGATGACATCGCTGATATTTCCAGGCTGGGGCAGCTGCTCAATGACATGCACCACCAGGCTTGGCCGCAGATCTTTGCATCGGCCGAAGACGTGCGACGTGACGAGGCGAATTGGCGGCGCGCGATTGGGGCGGCGAATGCCACAACCTTTGTGGCGCAAGAGGACAGTGAACTGATCGGGTTCATCAGCGTTTACCTCATCAGTGAAACGCATTCCTTTTTCAATCCGATGCGTTATGCCCACGTAGGCTCGATCTGTGTGGACGAAACGCGCCGGGGAGAGGGCGTTGGCCGTACGTTGATGGTTCTAGCCGAGCAATGGGCCCAGGAGAAAGGTGCAGTGGATATGCGCCTCACCGTGTGGGCCTTCAATGAGGACGCGCAGCGGCTGTATGAGGAGCTGGGCTACGGGATACGGTCGGTTTCGATGGGAAAGCAGCTGTCGTCACGTTAAACGGCTATGGTCTGTAACTGCTAAATTATCCATAAAGTCTTAAGGAGGTGCCGATGCGTTGTTGCATTGCTAGGTTGCTAGGTCTTGTCCTTTCAATCGGTATTACCACTACGGCGTCTGCGGAGACGCTGGTGACCATACTAGGCAAGACTTTCGGTTCGCTTGATTGCCTCTCTGTGCAGGACCCAGATAAGAAATTGGCATGCAATGCGGGTGGGCTGTCCAATGGCAAAGGCTGCAAAAGCCTGTCCAATTCAGCGCTACGGGAGCAATGCCTCGACCAGAAGTTTATTCCTCAAGGCTATGTTTCAAGCAAACCCAAGCCTGCTATGTCGCTGGATAATGCCTCTCTGCACGAGACCGTTAATGAGCAGATAACTCAACCCGTTTCATCTAGCAAGGCCATAAAGGCCATCCCTTTGATGGATGATGACTCTGCATTGAGTGAAGTGGAGCGCACCTTGAATCTGCACACGCTCCGGTAGTCTGGCATTTTGAAATCAGGCGAACCCTCCTGCGAGGCTCCTGTCAGGACTATAGATACCTTTCTGACAGGAGATGAACATGGCGAAGCTACCTCTCAAGCCTCTCAGCCAACAGGTGATAGTGATTACCGGGGCGTCCAGCGGCATTGGGCTGGTCACAGCCCGCATGGCTGGGCGTGCTGGTGCCAAGGTCGTTGTGGCGGCGCGGAATGAAGAGGCGCTCCAGCAATTGTGCGCCGAGATTCAGCAGCAGGGCGGTCAGGCGGCCTATGTGGTGGCGGATGTTGGCAAGGAAGAGGATGTTTCCCGCATTGCTGAGCAGGCTATCGAGACGTTTGGCGATATCGATACCTGGGTCAATAACGCTGGCGTTTCCATTTTTGGCGATTGCCTGGAAGTGACCATCGAAGACATGAAGCGCATGTTCGACACTAATTTCTGGGGTGTCGTCTACGGTTCGCGTCTGGCGGCCAGTTATTTCATCAAGCGCGGCGGCCCGGGTGCGATCATCAATGTGGGCAGCTTTTTCGGTGACCGGGCAACGCCGGTCCAGTCGACCTATTCGACCAGCAAGCATGCCCTGCACGGTTGGACCGATGCCCTGCGCATGGAGCTGGAACACAAGCAGTACCCCATCTCGGTCACGCTGGTGCATCCGGCGCGAATCGATACGCCCTATAACGAGCACGCCCGTAGCTATATGCCCAACCAGCCGGCACACCGGGGCATGATCTATCCCCCGGAGGCGGTGGCCGAGGCTATTTTGTTCGCTGCGGAAAATCCCAAGCGGGACATGTTCGTGGGCAGCGAGGCCAAGGTCCTGGCATGGCTGTCGGCGCTGTCGCCACGGCTGACCGATAAGCTGATGAATAAGATCATGTACCACTCCCAGTATGCCGATCGCCCCTCTCGCAGCCGGGAGGACAATGCCTTGTACGAGCCGGGTTACGGGTTGCATGAGCGTGGTACGCATCAGGGCTGCTCCTACCGTTCACGCAGCTATTACGTGAAAATGTCTAAACACCCGGTGGCGTCATCAGTGGCGATTGCAGGATTGGGACTGATGGCGCTGAGGCTGATGAAGCGCTCGTAAAACTTTCCGGCAGAGGTTCAAGGCTTCTGCCGGGTATTAAGCACCAACGCGATACCGCCCAGCACAGCCAGGGCGGTGAGCAACAGGCGTAACGTCAGGGCTTCGCCCAACAGCAGCGCGCCAGCCAGGGCCGTCAGTACCGGTACGCTGAGCTGTACCGTAGCGGCTTGCAATGAGCCCAGCCCTCGCAGGGCGGTATACCAGAGCGCATATCCCAGTCCCGAGGTAACGGCACCCGAGAGTATGGCGTAGAGCACTCCCATCAGATCCGAATGGCTATAGGCAATCGAGGCCAGGCTGATGAGCAGTGCTGGAACAGACGCCAGCAGAAAGTTGCCTGCAGTGGCGGCCAGCGGGCTGGTAACCCCTCGGCCCTTGAGAGAGTAGAGCCCCCAGGCTACGCCGGATGCCAGCATCAACAGCGCACCCGTCAACGAAGGCGCGGTCGCACCGGGCAGGAGCAGGACGACTAGTCCACCCAACGCAAGAAGCAGCCCTGCCGTCGCCCAACGGTTCAGCCGCTCACCGCGTAGCAGCCCGTGGCTGATCATGGTGACCTGCACTGCCCCAAAGAGCAGCAGTGCACCCGTACCTGCTTCCAGGTGCGTATAGGCAAAGGAAAAGGCCGCCGCGTAGATAAAGAGATAGATTGCCGAAGGCCAGTTGCCGGCCGGTTTGCCGTTCTGCTGGCGTAGTAGAAGCCACAGCACGAGTGCGCCTGAAAAAATGCGTAGCGTTGTAAAACTGGTCGGGTCGATTTCAGCGTGCTTGAGCGCCAGACGGCAAAGCAGGGAGTTGCCCGCAAAGGCCAGCATGGCCAGCGCGGTGAAAGACAGTGTGCGTATTGTTGTAGGCATGCGTGTTCTGCATCAGAAGACGTGCCCAGAGTGTAGGCTGAATTGGCAGGTGTGAAAGCGGATTGTGCGATTAAGGTTTGAGCAGTAGCGGAGCAGCCTGGGCTGCCCCGCCTCAGCATCAGGCCTGTGTCGCCTTCAGTGTCGCCATGTCGATGACGAAGCGGTATTTCACGTCGCCCTTGATCATGCGTTCGTAGGCGTCGTTGATGTTGCGGATATCCAGTATCTCGATATCGCAAGTAATGCCATGCTCGGCGCAGAAATCCAGCACTTCCTGGGTTTCCGCCATTCCGCCGATGAGCGAGCCGGCAATGATACGACGCTTCATGACAAGGTTGCCTGCATGAACGGCGGGCTCGATGGGCTCGATCAGGCCGACCAGGATATGCACACCGTCAAAGCGCAGGGTTTCGAGGTAGGGGTTCAGGTCATGCTGCACCGGAATGGTGTCGAGCAGGAAGTCGAAACGACCGGCTGCGGCCTTCATCTGGGCCTCGTCGGTAGAAACGATTACATGGTCCGCACCCTGACGCTTGGCCTCATCCACCTTGGATAGCGAACGGGTAAACACGGTGACTTCCGCGCCCATGGCCTTGGCGAACTTGATGCCCATGTGGCCCAGGCCACCCATGCCCAGCACGCCTACCTTGTCGCCTGCCTTTACACCGTAGTGCTTGAGCGGCGAATAGGTGGTGATACCGGCGCACAGGATGGGTGCTGCGGAAGCCAGATCCAGCTTTTCAGGAATGCTGACAACGAAGCGATCGCTGACCACGATGCTGTCGGAGTAGCCACCCATGGTGTTGCTGCCATCCACGCGATCCGGGGAGGCGTAGGTCATGGTGGGGCCTTCCAGGCAGTACTGCTCAAGATCCTTCTGGCACGCTTCGCAATGACGGCAGGAGTCCACCATACAGCCTACGCCAACCAGATCGCCCACCTTGTAGCGGCTGACATCGGCACCTACCGCGGTCACTCTGCCTACGATTTCGTGGCCAGGCATCAGCGGATAAACAGCAATACCCCACTCGTTACGGGCCTGGTGAATATCTGAGTGGCACACGCCGCAGTACAGGATTTCGATAGCCACATCGTCTTTACGTGGCGAGCGGCGCACAAAGGAATGGGGAACGAGAGGCGTCGTGGGCGACAGGGCGGCATAGCCGAATGCGTTAGTCATGCAAAACCTCACAATACAAAGGACAACGTTTGGAGTCCGGCTGCCGCTTCGCCAATGCAAGAGCACACTGCCGTAGGGCGATGACGGAGCCGCAGCAGACTCATCGAAAAAGGGATAAGCCTATTGTGAGGAAGTGTGGAGAACAGGTCATGACGATTCCTCCTGACGTTATGCCTATTCCTCCAGCATTTGATAGTTATAGGCTTATTATTTCCTTGTTTTTGCGATTATGGCTGTGCCTGTTTCTCCTACTGGTGCCGTTTCCATGCAGTTGACCCGCCATCTTGATGCCAATGCCACCTTGGTTTCCCTGATTCAGCCACTTGCCACGCGCGAAGGGTTTTTACCAACGTCCATGGAGCAGGTCCGAATCGTGACGGCGTGCAGCAATGTGTCGCGATCGCCTCAGATCTACGAGCCCAGCCTGATGGTGGTGGCGCAAGGCAGCAAGCTGGCCTATCTCGGCGAGCGAACCCTGGAGTACGGTGCAGGCCATTACCTCGTCCAGGCGCTGCCCGTGCCGTTCGAGTGTGAGACGTTCGCAACACCTGAGGCTCCCTTATTGGGAGTGTCCATTGGCATTGACCGAAGCGTATTGGGGGAGCTGGTGCTGGCGATGGGACCGGAAGAGGTTCAGCCGGCCCGTGTGCAGACGCCAGAGTCCATGGTGTCTTCCCCACTCGACACCGCCATGCGGGAGGCGGTGGAGCGGCTGCTGCGGTGCCTTCACGATCCGCTGGAATGCCGGATCTTGGGCGCGATGCGCCTGCGCGAGGTCTTGTTCGTGGCGCTGCGAGGGCCGCAGGGCGGGGCACTGAAAGCACTGGTCGAGCAGCGGGGGCAGTTTGCCCGGATCGCGGCCTCGTTGACGTATCTGCATCACCACTACGCCGAGCCGCTGAACGTCGATCAGCTGGCCCGCTGCGCCAACATGAGCACGTCGGCGTTTCATGAGCACTTCAAACGCAGCACCCTGGTGTCACCTGTGCAGTACTTGAAGCGGCTGCGGCTTATCAAGGCACAGCAACTGCTCGTGGCCCAGCGGCTTAATGTGGCCCAAGTAGCACTTCAGGTTGGCTATCAGAGCGCATCCCAGTTCAGCCGCGAGTACAAACGTTACTTTGACCACAGTCCGGCGGCCGAGCGCCATGAGCATCCATCTGCCTAGGCCGCCTCGTAAGGCCTGTCAGCTGACGGGGCGGCGAGCGGTAAACAACGCCACCTTGCCTTCTACAGTGATATCCACCTGCTCGAAATGAGCGCTTAAAGCGCTTTTCAATCCTGGCACGTCGTCATGACGGTTGGAAAAGATGCCCTTGCGGTTATAGATATCCATCAGTGTGCGTCCGAACCCGTTATGCCCGGCTCGGTCGCCCAGGATGGTTGCTCCAAACAAGACGCCCTCAGGCTTCAGGTGTGGCTTCAGGTTGGCGAAAACGCGCGCCTTGTCAGTCAGGGTGCCTGGAAGGCAATGCAATAAATAGAAAAGCGAAATGGAATCGAACCGAGCCGGATTAGGCCAGGGCTGCATGACGTCGTGCCGCACGATTTGTGTCGCCGCGCGGTCCACCCTGCGCTTGGCAGCGGTAAGGCTGCTGGTATTGAGGTCCATCAGCGTGATATCAGCGGTGTTTGGCAGATCTGCCTTTGCCAGATAAAAGCCGGTCCCCACGCCAACGTCCAGATGCTGCGTACCGACATGGCGATTGAAAAACGGTAATAAGACGCTCCGTGTGCTGCATTGCCAGGCAAAGCGGTTGGAAATCCCCAGCACCCAGACGTCATACAGGGCCAGGGTCAAGGGAGAATAGACTGCAGCGCCAGACTCTGTATCGATGTTCATCGGTACGGCTCGCCTTGAAGGAGAGCCTGAGCCTAGCCGCGGTCTGGCAGAACGACAACTCCAGGTGTTCAGCGACGGAACCTGGTTCCGTTTCGTTTGTGGCGAGGCCGGTCTGGTCTTGACCGACCCGTTTCCCAGCAAACCCTCCGGTGGAGTTATCTATACCTACCAGGTGCCGGCCCCTGTCGATTCAGGCAGCGTCAACTCGCCCTTGTCTTTGAACCGTACCGTTCCCAAAAGGCCCCCTGCCAGCTTGCCGTGGATGGTATAGGGCACGCTCTTGGTAGGAGTATGCTCGGCAAAGCCCCAGAACTGGCGTACGGCCGAGAAAGCCGAGACGGTAACCGGAATGGTCAGTACCGTCTCGCCATACCGGGGTACGCTGCCGCTCTGGCTGCTGACACCGCTGGCCAGCGGCTGGCCATTGATGTCCATGTCCAGCGCCAGGCCGTTGTAGTCGATAGCTGTATCGTTCGGGTTCTGTACACGCAGTTTCACATTGAAACGCATTTCCAACCCTTGCCCTGGCAGCGGCTCGATGCCTGCCACGGCAATTCGCAGCGGATCACGCTGGCCCAGGGTGCTACAGGCTGCAAGACCCAGTAGAAACAAGGCGCCGATCAACAGGCGAGCGCAAGTGCGGTAGGCAGATAACAACATGAAAAGGCTCCGGTCGGCGATATATCACGATACAGGTGGGACCGGTCATTGGTCTCTTCTACTCCTCGTCCACGGGGCGATATCGCAAAAGCGTGAACCAGCAAGCCTCGAGCCTTTGTGCAGACTCAAGGCGCGCTGCGCTAAAGGGCAGTCGGTAAAGCGCTCTGACGGGCACGAAGGTTTTGCGCCACGCAAGCACCGATTACGAGTATGACCAGAATGGCACCCAGGATGGCGGAGGAGCCGACCGTACCCAAATCCAGACCACCCTTGTCATGCGCCTTGGTCAGGAAGTCGCCCAGCGTGGCGCCAAACGGACGGGTGAGGATAAACGCCATCCAGAACAGTAGAACAGTCGAGAGGCGAGTGAAAAAGTGGGCCAGTACGATCACACCGATAATGCTGCCGATCAGCAGCGCGCCGCCCGCAAAACCCAGGCCCGAGTCGTCGGCCAGGTAATCACCCAGGGCGGTACCCAGCGTGTTAGAGAACAGAATCGTAACCCAGTAGAACAGCTCGGCCTTGAAGGTATGGATCTTGTCGACCGAGAACGATGTACCGCTCAGGCGCCACAGCACGAAAATTGCGATTAGGATCATGATCAGCACGGCCGAACCGGTGGCGTAGCCCAGCTCCAGGGTTCGATCCATGAAGTCGGACATGGTTGTGCCCGCCGTGCTGGTCGACAGGATCACCGCCCAGTACAGCGGGGGGATATAGCGTTTGACTGATAGCTGAGCAACTAAGGTGACCACAAACGCACTGATCAGAATCAGCGAGCTCAAGGCATAGCCTACATCCAGGGTCATTGACAGCAGGTCACCGGCCGTCTCGCCCAATGTCGTGGCGCAGATTTTCATGACCCAGAATGCAAGGGTAATCTGTGGAAGTTTGTTCATTGTTGTTCCCTGCTCAAGGGCTCGATGGGGGAGAGAAAGCTGAGCGCATGGATGGCACTTCACTGGCCCTAAGGTGCAGGGGAGCAGGTCAAAAATCGGTCAAAAGCACATCAACGATTCGTGTAACAGAATATTTCGATGTCAACTCAGTCGTATTCTGCCGGTTCATGCTCGCCGAGCAGACGTCGCTGTCGGGGCGTACAGGCATCCAGCACCGCCGGATTGAACTGCCAGGCGAGGTAAGGTGAGAACTTCTGAACCACCATGCGCCGACCATAATGAATCTGGAGAAGATAGCGGGTCCGGTCACGGGTGCGGTTGCGGCTGCCGGCATGCCACAGCTCGCTGCGCAGAAACAGCACGTCGCCCGGCTGGCAGAGCACCGGCTGCGCCTCCCGGCCTTGCCAGTTTGTCTCGCCTTCCAATGGTTTACGACCTGCGCGGTGGCTGCCTGGAATGACCAGCGTCGGGCACAGGTCCTCGGTGATCTCATCCAGATAGACCTGGGCGGTACAGATCTGCATGGGCAGTTCAAATGTCGGGTCTGCCAGCAGGGACCGGGGCAGTGTCATCGCCAGGTAGTCCACGTGCAGGTCTGCGCCGATAAAGCCAGGATGGCAGCGCCAGGCTGTCTGCCCAATGATATGGCAATCTTCGCCTAGGGACGCTTCGGCCAGTTCGATCACGCCGGGTAGATCCAGGTAAGGCAGCCATACGGGATCGCGATTGAAAACGCATTTGTAATGGTCAACGAGACCGGTGTAGTCCCAGTGGATGGGCTCCAGCTGATTGATGGCCGCGCGGACTTCGTCGACCAGAGCGGGACTCAGCACACCATGCAGCAAGACGAAACCCTGTTCGTGCATGGCCTGCAGGCGATGATCAGTAGCCGTATGGGCAGGAAGCGGACTCATGGCGATGTTTCATGGACGGTGCTTCATTAGAACCTGCCACGTGGCTCGGGTTGCACCTGAAGACAATGCTTCATGGTGTCGCAGGCCTGTTGAATAAGTCATATATGCGACATTTTTGTGACTGATTCCTCGCCAGAGCCAGGGAAACGTCGTTTATAGAGTTGAAAAGCCGTCCAAGTATCGCTGATATGGCAGGGTTACTTAGCCTTGCGCTAAATCATTTCAGCAAGTGACAGGCATTATTATGACAATAACGAAACAGTCTTCTTCGGATGGAACCTCCCTTTCCCCGGCGCTGAAACCGCGCCACGTCACCATGCTTTCCATTGCCGGTGTTATCGGTGCCGGGCTCTTTGTGGGCTCAGGTCATGCCATTGCCGCGGCAGGGCCTGCCGTGCTGCTGGCCTATGCCTTGGCTGGAACCCTTGTGGTGCTGGTGATGCGAATGCTCGGTGAAATGGCCGTGGCCTCGCCAGATACCGGCTCCTTTTCGTCCTATGCCCATCAGGCCATCGGACGCTGGGCCGGCTTTACCATCGGCTGGTTGTACTGGTGGTTCTGGGTATTGGTGATTCCGCTCGAAGCAGTGGCGGCTGCGGCCATCCTCAATGCCTGGTTTCCGGCAATTGCCACCTGGCAGTTCGCGCTGGCGATTACAGCCTTTCTGACGGTGACCAACCTCTTCAGCGTCGCCAAGTATGGTGAGTTTGAATTCTGGTTCGCGCTGCTCAAGGTACTCGCGATCATCGCGTTCATCGTACTGGGCGCAGTGGCCATGGTCGGAGCACTGCCAGGGCGCGAAGTCAGCGGTCTGGGTACGCTGATGGCTGCCCATGGCGGCTTCATGCCCAACGGCTTCAATGCCGTCATCGGGGCACTGTTGACCACCATGTTCAGCTTCATGGGGACCGAGATCGTAACCATTGCTGCGGCCGAGTCGAAAAACCCTTCCAAGCAGATCGGCAAGGCGACCAACTCGGTCATCTGGCGTATCGGTCTGTTCTATATCGTCTCGATCTTCCTGGTCATCTCCATCGTGCCCTGGCAGGACCCACAGCTTCCGGTAGTAGGCTCCTACCAGCGTGCGCTGGAGTTTCTGTCTATTCCCCACGCCAAGCTGATCGTTGATCTGGTGGTGCTGGTCGCAGTGGCGAGCTGCCTGAACTCGGCGCTTTATACGGCATCGCGCATGCTGTTCTCCCTGAGCCGCCGGGGTGATGCACCGGCTGCCTTTGGTCGGACGGCTGCCGGCGGCGTGCCGCGTGCCGCCGTTCTGGCGAGCACTGCTGTGGGCTTTGCAACGACGATCGCCAACTTCACCATGCCGGAGGCCGTGTTCAGCTTCCTGTTGGCAACCTCTGGTGCAGTGGCCCTGCTGGTTTATCTGGTGATTGCCGTGTCGCAGCTGCGCATGCGTCGCAAGCTGAACGCAAGTGGTCAGCCCATCGAGTGCCGCATGTGGTTGTTCCCTTGGCTGACCTGGCTGGTGATCGGCTTCATCATCATGGCGCTGGGTATCATGCTAATGACAGAAGCGCACCGCATGGAAATCCTGGCCACCGGCCTGCTGGCCTTGGTTGTGGTTGCCATCGGTTCCTGGCTAGGCGCCAGGGATCGTAGCAACGCTACCCTGATGACGGCCTCGCAAAGCCGTTAATCCTCCAGGACCGGTAACGAGGGCTCGTTACCGGTCTTTCCTTCTGGATTTCTTCATTAATAGCTACTCCCTTTTTGTAACGCCGGCACGTCTGATTTATACCGTGCGAGACTGCCTGATCTGTTCTGTTGCTCTCGGCATAGTGGCAAGTCCTGTCAGAAAGAGCTACGCACCGTTTCAGGGCTTTTTTCTGAGACGAAGCGGCAAAAAGGTAGACATTTCTGCGGCGCTTGGGTAAAAAAGGATTATCTCTCGGCGCCAAACGCGCCATGCTGTTATGAAAACGCAAGTCTTGTTTCCATCGGTAACGCAAAAATGCCCATTTATGGTGCGTTGCGTTACAGATTGACCCAATTTGGACCATAACAGTTTCCATTTTTTTGCTTCTGCTCCTGCACAATTCTTCCTGACTGTTTATGGCGGTAACACTTCCGCGGCACGACAATGTGCGCATCTTAAATAGTTAGCTACCTGTCATAAGCAGGAAGGAAAGCATCATGGAACACACCCTACGTTCCAACTCATTTACCGCTTCAAACGCTTCTAAATCCGATACTTCGCTGGTGCTGCGCGTTCTGACAACGCTGTCGGTCTGGCATCGTCGTATCGTCAGCCGCAACGAGCTGGCCCGCCTGG
This sequence comes from Pseudomonas sp. WAC2, assembly GCF_030403525.1. Lineage (NCBI taxonomy): Bacteria > Pseudomonadati > Pseudomonadota > Gammaproteobacteria > Pseudomonadales > Pseudomonadaceae > Pseudomonas > Pseudomonas sp. WAC2. The sequence continues at coordinate 72,964 of NZ_JAUEPD010000003.1, read as the reverse complement.
ATGCCCGTATGCTGGCCGACGCCGGTATCACTGAAGCCCAGCGTTACGAAGAACTGCACAAGCCGTTCTGGCGTTAAGTGTTACGGTTACGCACACCATAACCGGCAAGACCTGTCGGGAGCCGTCATCGATAGCGGCTCCCATGACATCCCTCCCGCGTTTTTCTTCTCTTTCCTCTCTATTTAGCCGGCCTCTTGCCTTGCCGGATTTTCCTGCGTGCGCGTTTTTCAGCACCGTGCCCGGGCTTCTATTGAATTGCCGGAACCTTGCCTGAGGCTTAAAGTCAGTCGCCTATAACCAGAACAACCCCTGCGCAGCAGACCTTGATGGACGACTCGCGGGTAAATCGCCACGTCGACTGCTGGCATGCATATGGACTGTGAGGGAGGTTAATTGGCAATGCTTTTCTTTTCGCGGCGCGCTAGACCCCTGTTTCAGCGCACTTCCGCGTTGTTTCTGCTAGGGACGGCCCTGACCGGTATGGCAGGCTGCTCGGACGATTCACAACCGGCCCCCAATCCTCCTCACGTAAGAGTCCAGCGTGTAGCCCTGGAAGAGGTAGCGACTACCACCACCCTGACAGGCGATGTGCAGGCGCGTATCCAGACCACACTGTCATTTCGTATCAACGGCAAGATCAATGAGCGTCTGGTCGATGTGGGTGATCACGTCAAGCAGGGGCAGGTCCTTGCCCGTCTCGATCCGCAGGATCAGCGCAACAACGTAGCCGCCGCCGAAGCGCAGGTGTTTTCCCAGCAGTCCAGGGCGAATCTTGCCCGCGTGCAGTTCGAACGGCAAAAGGCGTTGATGCCCAAGGGCTACACCACCCAAAGCCAATATGACGAGGCCCTGGCTGCCCTGAAGGGCGCAGAAAGTGCCTTGAGTGCTGCGCGTGCTCAGCTGGACGATGCACGCAAGCAGCTCAGTTATGCCAATCTGGTATCGGCCGCCAGCGGCGTAATCACCGAGCGGCAGGCCGAGGTCGGGCAGGTCGTTCAGGCATCCATGCCGATCTTTACCCTGGCGCAGGAGGGCGACCGCGATGCCGTCTTCAATGTGCAGGAATCGTTACTTGCCCGCGATCCGGGCAACCAGCCTATCGAGGTCGCCCTGTTGAATGATCCGACGGTGCGTACTACCGGCCAGGTACGCGAGGTTTCGCCGGTCATTTCCCAGCAGAGCGGCACCGTGCGTGTGAAGGTGCTGCTCGACAAGGTCCCGCCGCAAATGGCGCTGGGGACAACCGTTACGGCGTCGTTGGGTACGCCAGGCAAGCAGCGCGTTGTGCTGCCCTGGACAGCGCTCAATGGCACCGTGGAAAAGCCCGCCGTGTGGGTACTGGACGCTGACAACCGCGCCCACCTCAAACCGGTGACAGTTGCCCGGTACATCACCGGGCAGGTCATGATCGATGATGGATTGGCACCTGATGACCGCGTCGTGACGGCTGGTGGTCAGCTGCTTTATGACGGACTCAAGGTCGAAGTCGTCGAGGTCACGGATCATGTACCCCCTGTTCAGCCTGCTGCCATCCACCCTGGTGATAACGCTAAGGCTCAACAGGGAGCGTCGTCATGAGCAGGGTACGTGTTCTTCTACTGGGCCTCGTGGCGCTGCTGGCCGCGTGCTCCGACAAGCAGGAGCCACCGCCTCCGGTCCGCCCGGTACTGTTCGTTGAGGCCAAACCCCAGCAGGCACGCGCGCTCGGTGCCTTTACTGGGAATATTCAGGCACGGTATGAATCAACCTTGAGCTTTCGCGTAGGCGGGCGCATTGCCCAGCGCAAGGCTGATGTGGGCGATGTGGTGAAGAAAGGCACCTTGCTGGCTGCGCTGGACCCGACCGATCAGCAGAATGCTTACCGCAGCAGCGAGGGTGATCTGGCCCAGGCTCAGGCACAGTGGATGGACGCCGAGGCCGATGCCAAGCGGCAGCAGGCCTTGTATGCCAAGGGTGTCGGGTCCAAGGCGCAGCTGGATCAGGTCATGGCCCAGTTGCATACGGCTCGCGCTGCACGTGATCGTGCCCAGGCCGCCCGGGATCAGGCCCGCAACCAGCTCTCATACAGTGAGCTGTATACCGATTTCGATGGTGTGATCACGGCCTGGCATGCCGAAACCGGGCAGGTGGTATCCCCTGGTCAGCAGGTAGTCACCCTGGCGCGTCCCGAAGTAAAGGAGGCGGTTGTAGACCTGCCGGCAGCGCTGGCAGAGACACTGCCGGCCGACACGACGTTTACCATCACCTCGCAGTTGGAGCCTTCGGTCTCTACCACCGGCCGCATCCGTGAGCTGGCGCCTCAGGCCGACGCCATGACGCGAACCCGGAGGGTACGACTCACGCTGGCCGAACTGCCCCCAACGTTCCGCCTGGGCTCGCTGGTAACGGTAACGCTGACCAATGATGCGCCCCGTGAGCTTACCGAGCTGCCGGCCAGTGCATTGCTCGAGCGGGATGGCAAAACGTGCGTCTGGATCGTCGACCCTGACACCAAAACCGTTTCACTGCGCGAGGTCCATGTGCTGACCCGAGATGAGCGGAGCATTACGGTCGATAACGGCCTGAACGCGGGCGAGCGGGTCGTGACGGCCGGCGTACACAGCCTCAAACCTGGACAAGACGTAAAAATGGATGTGGAACAGCGCTGATGAAATCCTTCAACCTTTCTGACTGGGCGCTGCGTCACCAGTCCTTTATCTGGTACATCATGTTTGTCGCGCTGTTGATGGGAACCTATTCCTACTTCAACCTTGGCCGCGAAGAGGACCCCTCGTTTACCATCAAGACCATGGTGATCCAGACCCAGTGGCCGGGCGCGACCACCCAGGAAACCCTGGAGCAGGTCACCGACCGGATCGAAAAGAAACTCGAAGAGCTGGATTCGCTGGATTACACCAAGAGCTTTACCCGGCCGGGCTTGAGCACGGTGTTTGTGTACCTGCGCGATACCACCAGCGACAAGGAAATTCCCAATATCTGGTATCAGGTCCGTAAGAAGATTTCTGATATCCAGGGGCAGTTTCCGCAAGGGATACAGGGACCGGCCTTCAATGACGAGTTCGGCGATGTATTCGGCAGCATTTATGCCTTTACTGGCGACGGTATCTCGTACCGGCAGCTGCGCGATTACGTAGAGCGGGTGCGCCTGGACATCCGCGCAGTGCCGGACCTGGGCAAGGTTGAACTCATGGGTGCGCAGAACGAGGTCATCTACCTGGATTTCTCGACGCGAAAACTGGCCGCACTGGGGCTCGATCAGCGACAGATCATGCAGAGCCTGCAGGCACAGAATGCCGTGACGCCCTCCGGCGTAATCGAGGCCGGTCCGGAGCGCGTTTCGGTACGTACCTCCGGTGAATTCAAGTCAGAGAAAGACCTGGAGGCTGTCAACCTTCGGATCAATGACCGCTTCTACCGTCTGGCTGATCTGGCCACCATCCACCGTGATTACGCCGATCCGCCTACATCCCTGTTCCGCTTCAACGGCGAGCCGGCCCTGGGCCTGGCAATTGCCATGCGCAAGGGCGGCAACGTGCAGACCTTTGGTGCGGCGCTGTCCGAACGGATGAAGGCGATTACCGGTGAGCTACCGGTCGGGGTGGGCGTGCATCAGGTGTCCAACCAGGCCGAGGTGGTGGAGAAGGCGTCCAGTAGCTTTACCCATGCGCTGTTCGAGGCGGTCATCATCGTGTTGGTGGTGAGCTTTATCAGCCTGGGTCTGCGTGCCGGGCTGGTGGTAGCCTGCTCAATCCCTCTCGTGCTCGCCATGGTGTTTCTGTTCATGGAATACAGCGGTATCACCATGCAGCGGATCTCCCTGGGCGCCTTGATCATTGCCCTGGGCCTTCTGGTGGATGACGCCATGATCACCGTCGAGATGATGGTGACCCGGCTGGAAGAGGGCGACTCGCTCCACAAGGCGGCCACCTACGCCTATGACCACACGGCCTTTCCGATGCTGACCGGCACGCTGGTCACCGTGGCGGGATTCGTGCCTATCGGCCTCAACAAGAGTACCGCGGGGCAATACACCTTTACGTTGTTTGCCGTGATTGCCGTAGCGCTGATCCTGTCGTGGATCGTGGCAGTGCTGTTCTCGCCGGTGATGGGGGTGCATCTGCTACCCAAGTCGCTCAAGCATAAAAAGGAAAAAGGCCCGGGACGGCTGGCGCGCTGGTCCCAGAGTTCGCTGGTCTGGTCCATGCGGCACCGCTGGCTGACCATCATCATGACGGTGTTGCTCTTTGCGGCCGCGCTGTTCTGCATGCGTTTCGTGCAGAACCAGTTCTTCCCGTCCTCGGATCGGCCGGAAATTCTGGTGGACTTGAACCTGCCGCAGAACAGCTCCGTGCTGGAAACCCGTGCGCAAATGGATCGTTTCGAGGCATCCCTCAAGGGAGACCCAGACATTGCCCGGTGGAGTTCGTATGTAGGACAGGGTGCGGTGCGCTTCTACCTGCCGTTGGATCAGCAGCTCAATAACCCGTTTTATGGACAGGTCGTTATTGTCAGCAAGGACCTGGAGGCCCGTAATCGACTCATTCCTAAGCTCAAGGAGCGGCTCAAGAACGAATTCGTGGGGCTTGATGGGTATGTTCAGCCTCTGGAGATGGGGCCGCCAGTAGGACGGCCGATCCAGTATCGCGTCAGTGGTCCAAGCATTTCCGAGGTGCGTAAGCAGGCACTGGCATTGGCCAGCGCCATCAGTGCCAACCCGCATATCAGCGATATCCTTTTCGACTGGAACGAGCCGGGGCGGATGCTGAAAATCGATGTGAACCAGGACCGTGCCCGCCAGTTGGGGCTATCGTCCCAGGACGTGGCCCAGATCATGAACGGCGTGGTGAGTGGTACGCCTATTACCCAGGTGCGTGACAGCATCTACCTCGTCAACGTGGTAGGGCGCTCTGAAGATGCCGAGCGCAGCTCTATCGAGACCGTGGAAAACCTGCAGATCGTGACGCCCTCGGGCACCTCGATTCCGCTCAAATCCTTTGCCACGGTGGGGTACGAGATGGAGCAGCCGCTGGTATGGCGGCGTAACCGGCAGCCGACCATTACGCTGAAAGCCACGATTGAAGGCTCCATCCAGGCGCCGGATCTGATCAAGGCTCTTCAGCCCAAGATCGATGAGTTCAAAGGTAACCTGCCACTCAACTATCAGGTCAACGTAGGCGGTACCGTAGAGGAAAGCGGCAAGGCGCAAAAGCCTATTGCAAGCGTGATCCCGCTCATGCTGTTCCTGATGGCCACGTTCCTGATGATCCAGCTCCAAAGCGTTCAGAAGATGTTCTTGGTTGCCAGTGTGGCGCCGCTGGGGCTGATCGGGGTCGTACTGGCGCTGGTGCCCACGGGAACGCCGCTGGGCTTCGTGGCCATTCTGGGGGTGCTGGCGTTGATTGGGATCATCATCCGCAACTCGGTCATCCTGGTAACCCAGATCGATGAGTTCGAGCAGGATGGTCGTCATCCCTGGGATGCGGTCATCGAGGCGACCAATCATCGACGTCGGCCGATTCTGCTGACAGCCGCTGCCGCCAGCCTGGGCATGATTCCCATCGCCCGGGAGGTCTTCTGGGGGCCGATGGCCTATGCGATGATCGGTGGCATTGTGGCAGCAACCCTGCTCACGCTGCTGTTCCTGCCAGCGCTATACGTGACCTGGTATCGCATCCGCGAACCAAGCAAAGCGCAATGAGAAAAGAAGGAAAAAACGGCAGCTGAACCGCCCCGGAGGGGTCGGGCGGTTCCAGCATGCCACAAGGAGCTATCTCCGGAGCTGCAGCAGGGTACGGGAGGGAGAAACCCAGTGCTAAAAGATTCTCGTCAGGGCTAACGAGAAGAGCACCGGCAGTACTGCAGCTCACATGGACAAGAATAAAAGCGTAACATCTGGAAATAAATAGGCTGCTAAGCGAAACAGCGTTACGGAGCAGGCAACAATAATGGATACGTTACAAGGCATGCGGATTTTTACCCGGGTGGTCGACGCGGGCAGTTTTACGGCCGCTGCGGCCTTGCTGGACTTATCGACGGCGCAGGTTTCCCGGGTGATTTCTGACCTGGAGACGCATCTACAAACACGGTTGTTACACCGTACTACCCGCCGGCTGGCGCTAACGGAGGCTGGGGAGCGCTATCTGGAGCGCTGCCGGGGCATTCTCGATTCGGTAGCCGAAGCTGAGGCTGAGGCCAGTGGTGCACACCTTAAGCCTTCCGGCCGGTTGCGCGTGCACTCCCTGACTGGCCTGGGAACCGAACACCTGGCGCCTCTGGCGGCGCTCTATGCCGAGCGCTATCCAGATGTCACGCTGGATTTCACCCTGTCCCAGAATCGTCCTGACCTGATCGAAGAAGGCTACGACGTTGCGATTACCATGGATCGGCATCTGCCTGACTCCGAACTGGTCGCCCAACGGCTTGGTGAGGTCTATAGCGTCGTCTGTGCCTCGCCCGATTACTTGGCCAAATGGGGCACGCCCCATCATCCGCGCGATCTGGACCAGCACACGTGCCTGTTGCTTCAGGACCCGACATTTCCCGAGGAGTGGGTATTTACCAAGCCGGACGAAGAAACGTCGATTAAGCCCCGCTCGATCTATCAGGTAAACGTTGCGGATGCACTGGCCAATACGGCCAAGGCCGGACTCGGCCTGTGCCTGTTGCCCAGCTTTATTGCTGCACCGGCCTTGCGGGAAGGCGGACTCGTGCGGGTATTGCCCGAGTATCGCCTGCGTGAGCGCAGTGTCTATGCGCTGTATCCGTCCCGACGCTTCCTGGATGCCAAGATCAAGGCGTGGGTGGATATCCTCAAGGAAGAGCTACCCAGACGGTTTAGCAACGACGATGACATCGTAGCCATGCATTCCTACTGGGCCATCTGAGCCTGCCTCGCCTGGAATACTTGCGCAATTGGTAAATCTCTATGTACCCAGGCGATATTTTTCAATAATTGTTACGCGTTATCCTAGTGATGAACCCAATCCAAGGGTGTCAGGAGTTCATCATGTTACGTTTGTTTACTGCCTCGATTCTTGCTGTATCTGCTGTTGCTTTTACCCAGGTGAGCTTTGCCCGTGATTCCTACGAGCAGAACTACAAGCTCGTCAACCAGAACCACGCTGTCATGGAGCGCTTCCAGCAGGCGCAACAGACTCAGAAAGCCCAGCAAGACCAGCAGGTTTCCCAGCGTTAATCCCGTTTGGCCCAGGCGCCCGCCGCGCCAAACGTCGTCTTCAGGACCTGCTCGTTTTCGGAGCGTTTCCGCCACTGCCAGAAGTTTCCCCCCTTATGGACCATGCTCACGGTGTGAGGATGTGCATCTCCATTGCCTTCAGGCGTGACGCAACTGCTTGTCGATAGCGCAGGTTCTCAAGGAAAAACCATTCTGCTCCTTTGGTTTTTCATGTTTTAGCCGCATCCCTTGATGCGGCTTTTTTATATCTGCGGTATTTATTGCAGGACTGCTTCAACTGCATCCCTTGCCTACCGGAGAGTACATGTCCCATCAAGACCTCGTTTCCATTCCTGATCGTCTGGCCGCCTTGCGTCAGGTTATGCATGAAGAGGGCGTCGATGCCTGCCTGATTCCGTCCGCCGATCCGCATTTGTCGGAGTACCTGCCCGAGCGTTGGCAAGGGCGGTCATGGCTATCGGGTTTCACGGGCTCGGCCGGTACGCTGATCGTGGCAAAGGATTTTGCTGGCGTCTGGACGGACAGCCGCTACTGGGAACAGGCCCAGGCTGAGCTGGCAGGTTCGGGCGTGGAACTGATGAAGCTGGTGGCTGGCGGCATGCAGGCCCACATCGACTGGATGGCCGAGCATGTACCAACGGGTGGTACCGTAGCGGTGGATGGGGCTGTGCTGTCGCTGGGTGCCGCCGAGGCGCTGCGCAAGGCTTTTGCCGATAAGAACATTTCGCTACGCACCACTATCGACCTGATCGACCGTATCTGGCCCGAGCGGCCCGCATTGCCTGCGGCGCCGGTATACGCTCACGAGGCGCCATACGCACCGGTATCCCGCACTGAAAAGCTGGAGCAGGTACGCAAGGCGATGGCCGGGCAAGGGGCTGACTGGCATTTCATTTCCAGCCTGGATGATATTGCCTGGCTGTTCAACCTGCGGGGTGCCGATGTGTCTTACAACCCGGTCTTTCTGGCCCATGCGTTGATCGGGCCGGGTCAGGTGCAGCTGTTCGTCGGTGCCGGGAAAATTCCGACGGCTCTTGAGCGCACACTGAACGAAGCCGGTATCCAGCTGGCCGCCTATGACGCGGCCCATGATGCTCTGGCGACGCTGCCTGCCGGGTCAAGTCTGCTGGTCGATCCGGCGCGCGTCACCTACGGCCTGGTGGAAGGCGTGCCCTCCAGCGTCAAGCGCATCGAAGCGATTAATCCATCCACTCTGCTCAAGTCCCGCAAGACGGCAGCCGAAGCACAGCATGTGCGTGAGGCCATGGAACAGGATGGCGCGGCTTTGTGCGAATTCTTCGCCCAGTTCGAGGCGGCACTTGAGGCGGGAGAGCGGGTGACCGAGCTGACGGTGGATGAATGGCTGACCGCTGCCCGTGCACGCCGTCCCAATTTTGTCTCCCTGAGTTTCTCTACTATTGCAGGCTATAACGCAGGGGGCGCGCTGCCCCATTACCATGCAACAGAAGAGGCACATTCTGTTATCGAGGGCGACGGCCTCCTGCTGATCGACTCCGGCGGTCAGTACCTGGGAGGCACGACGGATATCACCCGCGTTGTGCCCATTGGCACGCCCAACGACGAGCAGAAGCGTGACTTTACTCGTGTACTCAAGGGCATGATCGCGTTGTCCAGAGCGCGTTTTCCGGCAGGCATCGCGTCGCAGATGCTCGATGCGATTGCCCGTGCGCCCATCTGGGAAGCGGGCATCGATTACGGTCATGGAACCGGGCATGGGGTAGGATACTTCCTGAACGTACACGAGGGGCCGCAATCCATCACGTTCTATGGTCAACCATCCCCCAACAGTGCCATGCGGGAAGGTATGATCACGTCCAACGAACCCGGTATCTACCGGCCCGGGCAATGGGGCGTGCGCATTGAGAACCTGCTGCTCAACGTGGCCGAGCCTGAAACCGAGTTCGGCCAGTTCATGCGTTTCGAAACCTTGACGCTGTGCCCGATCGATACCCGTTGTATCGACCGTACGCTCATGCGTGAAGATGAGATCGCCTGGCTGAACGCCTACCACGCCGAGGTGCGTGAGCGTGTCCGTCCGCTGGTCAGCGGTGCGGCGCGCGATTGGTTGGACACTCGAACCCGGCCGCTATAAGCGTCCGTTTATTTACCGCCATGGAAGTCGGCCACAAGCGGGCTTCCTCGGGTGGTTCTCAAGGAATACCCATGAACGACCATAGTCAGCAATTCGCCAGCGACAACTATTCAGGGATCTGCCCGGAAGCTTGGGCGGCCATGGCCGAAGCCAATCACGGGCACGATACCGCCTATGGTAATGATGCCTGGACGGCCCGCGCCGCAGATCATTTCCGCGAATTGTTCGAAACCGATTGCGAAGTCTTCTTTGCCTTCAACGGTACTGCTGCAAACTCCCTGGCCCTGGCGGCCCTGTGCCAGTCCTATCACAGCGTGATCTGCGCCGAGACGGCCCACGTAGAGACGGACGAATGCGGTGCCCCGGAGTTCTTTTCCAACGGCTCCAAACTCCTGTTGGCCCCGACCACCCAAGGCAAGCTGACGCCTGATGCCATTCGCCAGATTGCCACCAAGCGCAAGGATATTCATTTTCCCAAGCCCCGAGCGGTCAGCATTACCCAGGTCACAGAAGTCGGCACGCTGTATAGCCTCGACGAGCTGAATGCAGTAGCCGATACCTGCCGCGACCTCGGCTTGCGTCTGCATATGGACGGCTCGCGCTTTTCCAACGCGGTGGCAAGCCTTGGCTGCACACCGGCCGAGGTGACGTGGAAGGCCGGCGTTGACGTACTCTGCTTTGGTGGAACCAAAAACGGCATGGCGGTGGGCGAGGCAATCCTGTTCTTCAACCGTGACTTGGCCGAAGACTTTGAGTACCGCTGCAAGCAAGCTGGCCAGCTGGCCTCGAAGATGCGTTTTCTCTCCGCGCCGTGGGTGGGCATCCTCGAAAACAATGCCTGGCTGCGTTATGCCGAACACGCCAACCACTGCGCCCAGCTCCTGGCTGATCTGGTGAAAGACGTGCCCGGGCTGAGCCTGATGTTTCCGGTGCAGGCCAACTCGGTGTTCCTGCAGCTTTCCGAGCCGGCACTGGAGCTGTTGCGTGCCCGTGGCTGGCGCTTCTATACCTTTATCGGCAGCGGTGGTGCCCGTTTCATGTGTTCCTGGGACACTCAGGAGTCCCGCGTACGTGAGCTGGCTCGGGATATCCGCGACGCCATGCAGTCCTGATCAGGCCTGCGCTCTTGAAAACGCCGTACAGCGATCCTGTACGGCGTTTTTGTTAGTGCGCGATATCTTCCAGTGCCAGGTTGCGAGTCTTGGGTCCGAAGCCGCCAATGGTGATCATCACGATCAGCATGCTGGTTACGATAAACGTGATCACGCCCGGCGTACCGAAGTGTTGGAGAAAGAGGCCGATCAGTACACTGCTGAAGACCGTGGAAAGGCGACTGAAGGAATAGCAGAACCCGACAGCTCGGGCACGAATGGGCGTGGGAAACAGCTCGCTCTGGTAGGAGTGGAAGCTAAAGGTCAGCCAGGCGTTGCACAGGGTGATCATCGCCCCACATGCGATCAGACCAGTGGCTGAGCTTTGAAACGCGAACAGGGTGCCGAACAGCATGGTGCCGATTGATGAACCCACGATCTGCCATTTGTTCTCGAAACGGTTGGCGATCTTTACGAACAACAAAGGCCCCAACGGGTAGGCCAGACTGATCACGAAGGCATAGGTCAGACTGTGGGTAACGCTGACGCCCTGGCCAGACAGCAAGGCTGGAAGCCAGTTGCCAAAACCGAAGAATCCAATGGCCTGGAAGATGTTGAAGACGATCAGCATAAGGGCGCGGCGGCGGTAGGGCGGCTGCCAGATTTCGGTGAAGCGCCCCTGGGTCTCGAACGTAACCGCTTCGACGTGCGGCTCGGGAAGTGGGGCCTTGATGTCCCTGGCACAACGGGCTTCCAGGGTCGACAAAACCTGATCCGCCTCGTCCAGACGGCCACGTTGCGCGAGCCAGCGGGGCGACTCGGGCAAGCGTGAGCGCAGCCACCAGATAAACAAGGCGAATACTGCACTGGCCAGTACAACCCAGCGCCAGCCGGAAATCCCGAAGGGGTCCTGCGGTACCAGCCAGGCCGACATCAGGGCGACCGCGGGTACGGACAGGAACTGGACGAAAAAGGCAAAGGCGAAGGCTGACGTACGGATGCGCTTGGGCACCAGTTCGGATAGATAGGCGTCAATAGTGACCAGCTCGATTCCCAGCCCGATACCGACGAAGAACCGCATCACGATAATGCCTAGTGCTGTGCTTTGCAGACCCATGAGCACCGTAGCCGCGGTGTACCAGATAAGCGCAAAGGTAAAGATGCGCCGGCGGCCGAAACGGTCTGCGATGGGACTCAGCAGACTTGCCCCTACGAACAGGCCCAGAAAGGTTGCCGAAGCGAACGCGGCCTGGTCAGCGATACCGAATACACCGGCGCTGCCAGTGGCAAACAGCCCGGCGCGTATCAAGCCAGGGCTGATATAGGCGGTCTGGAACAGGTCGTACAGTTCGAAGAAACCGCCGATGGAAAGCAGGGCGATTAGTCGCCAGAGCGTTGCCGTGGCGGGTAGCCGGTCGATGCGTGCCGAAATTTCGGCGGCACGCCGGTTGGAGAAAGCGGACGCTTCGGTGTCGGCAACCGATGAACCTGTCGTGAGCGAAGAAGAGGACATGCGCGAACATCCACAGAAGGGCGATACGCTTATCCTAGGAGAGTAGTGCTGATGTTAGGTTGCTAAAGATAAGGTTGGAAAGGGTATTTGCGACACCTAAGCATAGGTTCTCAGCGGAAATTGGTGAATACTGCTTTTCCTGAGCATCTTGTTGGCAATAATAAAAAAGAGCAGAGCCCCTGGAGTCATTCCGAACCAGGGGCCTGTCTGTTACTTCAGATGCTTGCGCAATTCATCACCCGCCTGGGTGATGGCGCTTTGTACCGCAGGAACGTCGTGGAAGACGTTGAGTAAGCCGTAGTCATGGATAAGGCCGTTGTAGCGGACCTGCACCACATCCACACCGGCTGCATTAAGCTTGCGGGCGTATGCCTCACCCTCATCGCGCAGTACATCGTACTCTGCAGTTTGGACCAGTGCGGGCGGCAAGCCTTTGAGCTGCTCAGTCGTGGCCTGCAGCGGCGAGGCGTGAATTTCCTGGCGCTGCTTGGGATCGGTGGTGTAGTTATCCCAGAACCACCTCATCATGTTGCGGGTCAGGAAGTGCCCTTCGGCATAGGTGTCATACGAGCCGGTGTCGAAGTTGGCATCGGTGACAGGCCAGAGCAGCACCTGATAGCGGAGCTTGGGCGTGCCTTGCTCTTTCGCCATCAAGCTGACAACTGCCGCCATGTTGCCGCCTACGCTGTTGCCTGCGACAGCCAGGCGAGAGCCATCTACGTTGATTTCTTTGCCATGCTCGGCGACCCAGCGGGTAGCGGCATAGGCCTGATTGATGGCTACCGGATAATGCGCCTCAGGCGAAGGCGTGTAGTTCACAAAGACGGCCACTGCTCCCGAATCGACCACCAGATCCCGCACCAGACGCTGGTGAGTGGGGAAGTCACCCAGCACCCAGCCGCCACCGTGGAAGAACATGAACGCCGGCAGTGCCTTGGTGACACCGGCAGGTCGGACGATGGTCAGCGAAATCCTCTGCCCATCAGCGGTAATAGTCTTCTCGCTCACCTCTACGTTGGACAGATCGACCTTCACGCCTGATTGGGCACCCGTCAGGACAGCACGGGCATCCTTGGGCGAAAGTTGCTCGAGAGGCTTACCCCCGCTCTGGTTCAAGGTGTTCAGAAAACCTTGGGTGGTACGTTCAAGGCCGGCGTCATCTGCGGCCAGGGCATGACCAACGACCAGGGAAAGGGCAGAAACAGTGAACAGCTGAGCAAGCATTTTCATGATCCGGTTCTCCAAGGACGCCGCGCTGGGGCGTCCCGCGTCAGGCTTAGACGAGGGTCAGGCGTACATCCACGTTGCCGCGGGTGGCATTTGAGTATGGGCAGACCTGATGGGCCTTCTCGATGATGTCCTGGGCTTTGGCACGATCCAGGCCCGGCACGCTGACGCGCAGTTCGATGTCCAGGGCAAAGCCGGTGGGGATCGGACCGATACCGACTTCTGCCGTCACGCTGAGATCACTGGGCAGCGCCACTTTTTCCTTGGCCGCTACAAACTTCATGGCGCCGATAAAGCAGGCCGAGTAACCCGCTGCAAACAGCTGCTCAGGGTTGGTTGCTTCGCCGCCTTGTCCGCCCAGCGCTTTTGGGGTAGCCAGTTTTACATCGAGAATACCGTCGGCGCTGATGGAACGACCGTCACGGCCACCGGTGCTGGTTGCGGAAGTCTTGTACAGAATGTTCATGTGCATCGTCCTCGGATTAATTTGATTATTGCGATAATCATTTGGTCTTTAAAAAACGACGTGGAAGTCGTTGCTCGTTACCGCGTTGTCTACAGGAATTAAGTTATTCCGATATTGATTATCGCGCAAACTATTTATTTATGAGTCCGACGAACGGTTATTCCATGGGTTGGAGGGAGCGTCAGTGCTGCGGCCGCTTAGGCATGCCTCTATTGATTCAGGCTGTCGCGTAGCTTAATCAGGCTGGACCGAAGCTGCCCCATGTCATCATTACCCAGGCCACAGGCCAGTTGTACTGAGCCGTTGATTTCTTCGGCTTTCTTACGCAAGGTCTTCCCGGCAGCCGTCAGCTCGATCGAGAGGTTGCGTTCGTCTTGAAGGCTGCGCTTGCGGGTGACATAGCCTTCCGCTTCGAGCCGCTTGAGTACTGGTGTCAGCGCGCCGGAGTCCTGATGCAGGCGTTTGGCCAACTCCTTGAGCGTGAGACCGTCGCTTTCCCAGAGCACCAGCATCATCAGGTATTGTGGATAGGTCAGGCCGACGGCTTCCAGGAGCGGCTTGTAGACCTTCGTCATGGCGAGGGAGGTGGAATACAGGGCAAAGCAGAGCTGCTGATCAAGTTTCAAACGGTCTTCGTCTTTCATAGGATGGAGGTCTCGCAGGACGGCCCGGCTAATAAAAAAGAGCCATCATTCTAGCGTAGACGCTTCGCCAGGCGGAGCAACAATAAATACAAGGAATTCTGGGGTTGGGTGCCCATGGGGAAGTGGCATCCGGTACGATACGGGCTTGCCCTTGGCTATACCTGTTCGAGACCCCGCCTACCCCATGCGAATCCACGTCAGTTTTATCGACCGTGTCGGCATTACCCAGGAAGTGCTGGCGCTTCTGGGGGCGCGCAACCTCAACCTCGATGCAGTCGAGATGGTGCCGCCCAATGTCTACATCGATGCGCCGACTCTGAGTGCCGAGGTACTGGAAGAGCTGCGTGGTGCACTGCTCACGGTGCGTGGGGTACAGGCTGTCCGAGTGGTGGATATCCTGCCAGGGCAGCGCCGTACGCTGCATCTGGATGCCTTGCTTGCCGCCATGGCCGACCCGGTTCTGGCCGTGGACCGCGAAGGTAGCATTCTGTTGGCCAACCCGGCCTTTGCCGCCATGGTGGACGACCCGTCGCCCCAAGGCGCGACGGTGGCTACGCTGTTCGATGATCCAGCCCTGCAGCGGGAACTGCTGGAGCAGGCCTTTCGGATTCCCATGCGCGAGGTCACCTTGCGCGGGCAGGCACTCCTGCTGGATTCGACTCCAATCAGCGAGGCTGCCGAAGGCAACGCCCAGCGGCTGGCCGGTGGTCTGCTGACGCTTTACGCCCCCAGCCGGATCGGAGCCCGTCTTTCAGCGCTGCGCCATGACCCGGCTGAAGGCTTCGAATCGATCCTGGGCGACTCGGCACCGATACGTGCGCTCAAGGCCCGCGCCCAGCGAGTCGCGGCGCTGGATGCACCGCTGCTGATTCAGGGTGAGACAGGGACTGGTAAGGAGCTGGTAGCGCGGGCCTGTCATACGGTCAGCCCTCGTCGCAATGCGCCATTTCTAGCACTCAACTGTGCGGCTCTGCCGGAAAGCCTCGCGGAAAGCGAGCTGTTTGGCTATGCGCCGGGCGCGTTCACCGGTGCCCAGCGCGGCGGCAAGCCCGGTCTTCTCGAGCTGGCCGACAAGGGCACGGTGTTTCTCGACGAAATTGGGGAGATGTCCCCGTATCTTCAGGCCAAGTTGCTGCGGTTTTTGTCCGACGGTACGTTTCGCCGGGTGGGCGGTGAGCGCGAACTGAAGGTCAATGTACGTATTTTGAGTGCCACTCATCGGGATCTGGAAAAGCGCGTTGCCGAAGGGACCTTTCGGGAGGATCTGTTCTACCGACTCAACGTCCTGAATCTCGACGTGCCGCCGCTGCGTGAGCGTGGGCAGGATATTCTGGTGCTGGCCCGGCACTTCATGCAGCAGGCCTGCGCCCAGATCCAGCGGCCCCCTTGCCGACTGTCGCCGGGAACGTATCCGGCGCTTCTGAGCAATCGCTGGCCCGGCAATGTGCGGCAGTTACAGAACGTCATTTTCCGGGCGGCGGCCATTAGCGAAAGCACCGTGGTGGATATTGGCGATCTGGATATTGCCGGTACGGAAGTGGCGCGGCAGGTAGATGGCGAGGTAGACAGCCTGGATGAGGCAGTCTCAAGCTATGAGAAAGCCCTGCTCGAAAAACTCTACCCACACTACCCGTCCAGCCGGCAACTGGCGGCCCGTCTCAAGACCTCTCACACCGCCATTGCCCACCGGCTGCGCAAGTATGGCATTCCTGGCAAGAGCTGAGTGTTCTTTTACAGGGACACTGTTTGAAGACCTGGGCGAATTCGTCCGCGTCTTGCTGGTCTATGAGCCATAGACCGTTCGCGACGGACCTCCATGGAGGGGCTGTCATTAGTTTCTCAAGGATGAGCGGTGCTTATGCCCCCAAACACGACCCAGTTGTACATGACCAACGCTCACCAAGACCCCGAGCAGCCACCTGCTGCGCTACAGGATGCGCTTGAACGCTACGGCCTGTTAGCCCATCCACGTTTGCCCGAACTTGCCGATATCGCCCGGCGAGCCCAGGAGACCTATTCCGTTTCGCAAGTCGTCATCCACTTATGTGATGCAGAAGGGCTCTGGCTGGCCGCAGAGCAGGGCGGCTGCCCTGCGGCCGAGGCTTATGCGCCCTGGGAGGAGGCATTAACGGCGACCGATATTCTGGAGTTCAGCGAGCCGAGGAGCGATTTGAGCTTTACTCCGCCATCGGCCCTGAATGCCAGTACCGGTTCGTCCTACTATGCAGGGGTTGCGCTGAAAACGGCTGCGGGTGTGCCTGTTGGCGTGCTCAGTCTCATGGACACGGTGCCACGCCGGCTGGATGCTACGCAGCGCCTTTTGCTTCATGAGTTGGCCCGTTCAACCGTGGCGCAACTGGAGATTCACGGCCTTACCGTCGAGCGAAACAGGGCCCGCCAGGCTGAAGAGCAGCAGTATGCAGAACACGCGGTTTCCCTGCGCGAACAGATTCTCGACAGCGCGGTGGATTACGCCATTTTCTGCATGGACCTTGAGGGCCACATCACCACCTGGAACGAAGGTGCTCGTCGTACGCTTGGCTGGACAGAGGCGGAAGTGCTGGGCAAGCCTGCTGCGATCATCTTCACACCCGAAGACCGCGCTGCCAATATTCCTGAAAAAGAACGCGACACAGCCCTGGAGCAGGGGCGCAGCATGGACGAGCGCTGGCATGTGCTCAAAAGCGGACAGCGCTTCTGGGCAAGTGGCGAACTCATGCCACTTAGGAATACATCTGGTCAGGTCGACGGATTCATCAAGATTCTCCGTGACCGTACCGAGCAGCGTCTGGCCGCACAGGAGCTTCGCGCCAGCCGCGACAGTTATCGCCTGCTGCTGGATTCGATTTCTGAAGGATTCTATTCAATCGACCAGCACGGCGTGGTTACCCTGTGCAACGTTGCTTTCGTCAGGCTGTTCGGTGCCGAAAGTGAAAAGGATATTGTCGGATGGCGCCTGGAGGAGCTGATTGATCCGGCTCATGAGGCGGCACGCCGGGCGATGGCGGACTATCCCATTTATCGCACGGCCCGCGAGGGAACGGCTGAATACGTGGCGGAGGGTGCCTTTTACCGGCGTGACGGTTCCTGCATCCCAGTGGAATATCGGGCCCAGGCCATTTTCCAGGATGGCAAGCCACAGGGTGCCATCTGCACGATCGTGGATAACAGCGAGCAGGTCCGCGCTTATGAGGGCTGGCGCCGGGCAATGATGATCGTTGAGCAGTCGGATGACTTCATTGGTATCGCTGCGCCGGACGGCCAGGCCTATTTTGTCAACAAGGCCGGACGTCGGATGGTCGGGCTGGCCAGTGAAGAGGCGGTCAGGCAGAGCCATGTGCTGGATTATTTCCTGCCTGAAGACCGTCTCTTTGCCGAGTCGACCATTCTCCCGACCGTTTTGAACGAGGGTAAATGGGTAGGCGAGTTTCGGTTCCGTGATCATCGCACTGGGGCCGGTATCCCGGTTCACTACTCGGTGTTTGCAACACGGGACGAACGAGGCGAGGTCATGGGGATTGCCGCCATCGCCCGGGACCTGTCCGAACAGCGGCGGACCTTACGGCGGCTGGAAGTCAGCGAGACACGACTGAGACAGATGACCGATTTGTCACCTGCCATCGTCTGGTTCGGCAATCCTGATGGTTCGCTCAGCTACCTGAACAGTTACTGGTACGACTACACCGGCCAGACCCCGGAAGAGGCCATGCCGATGGGCTGGGCCCAGGTTATCCACCCCGAGGATACCCAACGACTTCTGGATGTCTGGCTCGATGCCCGCAGCCGAGGCGTGTTCTATCAGCTTGAAGCACGGCTACGGCGCAAGGACGGGGCCTATCGCTGGTTCGATATCCGTGCGGAGGTCCTGCGTGACGAGGCTGGAAACGTCACCGGCTGGATGGGCAATAACAGTGATATCCATGACCGCAAGGAGGCGGAGGAAGCGTCCCGGCGCCTGATGGAGACCCTGGAGCAGCGGGTGGCCGAGCGTACCGCAGACCTTGACCGCATGTGGCGCCTGACCACCGATGTGATGCTGGTCGCGCGCTTTGACGGCGTCGTGATGGCCGCCAACCCGGCCTGGAAGCACCTGTTGGGCTGGCAGGAAGATGAACTGCTGGGCAAGGTACTGCTGGATTTCGTTCACCCCGACGATGTGGAAAGCACCCTGGCTGAAGTGGGCAAACTTTCCCTTGGACATACCACACTGCGGTTCGAGAACCGCTATCGGCACAAGGATGGTAGCTACCGGTGGCTTTCGTGGACCGCAGTGCCCGATGCGCGCTACATCCATGCGGTTGGCCGTGATATCGAGTCGGAAAAAGTGGCAGCAGCCGAGCTGGCCCAGGCGCAGGAGCAGCTCCGGCAGAGCCAGAAAATGGAAGCGGTTGGCCAGCTCACAGGCGGTATTGCCCATGACTTCAACAACCTGTTGACCGGGATCATCGGCTCGCTCGACCTGATCCGCATGCGAATTCAGCAGGGCAAATTGGCGGATCTTGACCGCTTCGCCAGTACGGCCATGTCCTCGGCCAGTCGAGCGGCCGCTCTGACGCACCGGCTACTGGCCTTTTCCCGCCGGCAGCCGTTGGTGCCCAAAGTTGTCAATGCCAATGACCTGATCACCGGTATGGACGATCTATTGCACCGCACCATGGGTGAATCTGTACAGCTGGAAATCGTCAAGACGGGGGCGCTCTGGCTGACGCTGTGTGATCCTCATCAGCTGGAAAACGCCATCCTCAATCTGGCCATCAATGCCCGCGCTGCCATGCCGGACGGAGGCAGGCTGACCATCGAAACCAGCAACACTCATCTGGACGAGGCCTATGCGTCCCGTGACCGGGACATCAAGCCTGGCCAGTACATCTGCATCAGCGTGACCGACACCGGAACCGGGATGACTCCAGATGTTATCGCCAAGGCGTTCGACCCGTTCTTTACGACCAAGCCGCTGGGCGAGGGGACCGGGCTTGGGCTGTCGATGATCTATGGCTTTGCCCGGCAATCGGAAGGGGCAGCCAAGATCTACTCGGAAGTTGGTCGGGGTACGACCATCAAGCTGTATCTGCCGCGCTACTATGGTGAGCGCAGGGAAGAGCCCCAGATCCGGCAGCCGGTATCGTTGAGTCGGCAGTCCGAGGCCAGCGAAGTCGTGCTGGTGGTCGAAGACGAGCATGCTGTCCGCAGCCTGGTGGTAGAGGTCTTGAGTGAGTTGGGTTACTGGGTGCTGGAGGCTGTCGACGGCCCTTCTGGTTTGGAGATACTCAAGTCCGATCTGCGCATCGACCTGCTGGTAACCGACGTTGGTCTACCGGGCATCAATGGGCGGCAGATGGCTGATGCGGCCCGGGTCACGCGGCCAGACCTCAAGGTCCTGTTCATGACCGGGTATGCGGAAAATGCGGTGATTGCCAATGGTTTCCTGGAGCCAAACATGGCCATGATCACCAAGCCTTTCCCGATCGAGATGCTGGCAGCCCGCGTGCAGGACATGGTCCACCGTAGCAAGGGGGAGTGACCAGCGGAGCGGCTGGCGGATGGAGAGCATGGATGAACGGGCGCGAAGTTGCGAAAATGCGCGCCCCCGGCAGGTGCCTTAGCCTGCCGGCTCATTCGTGACAAGGAGTGTCCCATGCTTGCCAGCGTGCTTGACTACCTCAGTGGTCTGCCGGCGTTCGCCATTTATTTCATTCTCTCGCTCGCGCTGCTGGGCGCGTTTGCCTTCACTTTCAGCTGGCTTACTCCACACCGTGAGTGGCAGCTGATTCGCAACAACGTGCCAGCGGCGGCCCTGGCGTTCGGTGGTACGTTGCTGGGGTTTGTCCTGCCGTTGGCCAGCGCGATGCGGGTATCAGTCAGTGCGCTGGACTACCTGCTCTGGGCCCTAATCGCAGCAGTCGCTCAGCTGGTTACATTCGTCGTGCTGCGCCTTCTCGTGCCGGGGCTGCCCCAACGGCTCAGCAATAACGAAATGGCCAGCGGTATTCTCGTGGCGACGATGTCTGTATCGATTGGCGTGCTCAATGCCGCTGCCATTAGCGGGTGAGGGCACGGTATGAAACGTAGCCGAGCCATCCAACTGGTACTGGTTGGAGTGACACCCCTCATGCTGGCCGGGTGTGACCAACCCAAGCCGGGTTATCTGTACCGATCCGTTGCCGAGTGCATCCGCGACGGCACCTTCACGCCCAGCCTCTGCTCCTCGGAGTATGAATCTTCCCGCGCGGTCCATCACCGCAGTGCGCCGCGTTACGCCTCCCTGGGTGAATGCGAGATCGACTTTGGCACCAATGGTTGCGAGCTGCTGGAACCCCGGTCTTCGTTCTACGTTCCGCTCATGACCGGCTTTCTGCTGGGCCAGCGCCCGCCGCGGGAGAGCGAATCGTCCTCCTCGGGCGGTGCCTCTTATGGTTATTCCAGTAGCGTCAGAGGAGGACAACGCCAGCGCGAGTACACGCGTACCTTTCCCAGCCAGCCGCTGTACCAGTCACGGGACGACCTGGCGCATTACCGCACTGCCAATAACGAGGTGGTCGGTTCACGACCGGGTATCGCTTATCTGAACAAGAGTGCCTATGCCACCAGCGAGTCTCGGGTTGTCAGCCGGGGCGGCTTTGGTGCACGGGCAGCCTCCTACTCGTCACGGTCGAGCGGATCATGAAGCGGATCGATATGACTGAGCGCCCGGATTGGCGCGAACAGGCGGAGCAGCTTGGCTTTCTGTTCCACACCTTTGACGGCGAACCCTACTGGGATGAGCGGGCCGCGTACCAGTTCAGCCTGAAGCAGATCGAAAACGATCTGGAAGCCCCCACGGCCGAGCTGCATCAGATATGCATGGCACTGGTCGACGAGATCATTGGCAGCGAGGCACTGCTCTCGCGTCTGGCTGTACCGGAGTACTTCTGGGCGTGTGCGGCTGCCAGCTGGAGACGTCGGGACCGCCATCTGTATGGCCGTATGGATCTGGCCTATAGCGGTCAGGGACCGGCCAAGCTGTTTGAGCTGAATTACGACACGCCGACCTCGCTGTACGAGGCAGCCTTTTTCCAGTGGCTATGGCTGGAGCAGATGCAGCAGGCGGGCAGGCTTCCCGCCGGGGCGGATCAGTACAACAGCATCCAGGAGCAGCTGATCCAGACGATTCGCGCCTTGCGACCGCATCAGCCCCTGTATCTGGCCTCGGTCAGAGAGTCGCTGGAGGATCGCGGCACGGTCGAATATCTGCGGGACTGCGCCACCCAGGCGGGTATTCAGACGCGTTATATCGCTGTGGAGGATATCGGGCTGGACAGGTCACAGGGGTTTGTGGACCTGAACGATGAATTCATCCCGTCACTGTTCAAGCTCTACCCCTGGGAGTTCATGCTGGACGAGGCGTTTGGACATTCTATTCCCAGCTCCTTTACGCAATTCTATGAGCCGCCGTGGAAGGCGCTGCTCAGCAACAAAGGTATTCTGGCCTTGCTGTGGGAGCGGCATGAAGGGCATCCCAATCTGCTTCCAGCCTTTTTCGATAAAGAGGCCGGTAGTCCGGTCGCGCCAGGCTGGGTGCGCAAGCCGCTGTTCTCACGGGAGGGTGCCAATATCGAATTGTACAGTCTGGACGGCACGCGTCTGGACGTGCCGGGCCCGTACGCGGGGCCCAGCATCGTGCAGCAATGTCACCCGTTGCCTTGTTTTTCCGGTAACTACCCTGTTATTGGCAGTTGGGTGGTAGGTGACACGGCCTGTGGGGTGGGTATCCGTGAGGATGCAACATTGATTACCCAAGACAGCTCGCGCTTCCTGCCCCACTTCATCTTGGATTAAATCTGTATCGAATTCATTGCGCTGTAATGAATTCGATACGACCGCTGGAAAAGCCTTGTCCATTCTGGGCTCGCAAGGGCTCTGGCAGACTTCTTTCCATAGGGTGTAGCACTTTCGTTACACCACCTTTATTACCCCATTTTCCTGTAGGCCGCGCGTGCTCTGGCATTACGCCATTGGTAAGACCTTGGCATTTGCCTTGCTATAAAGGAGGTCAGCTAGTGCCCAGCTGGGTTACCCCTATTCAGGAGTCTGCAATGGTTATGCGCTTTACCGAAGAACACGAATGGCTGCGTCTGGAAGCCGATGGCACTGTAACCGTAGGCATTACAGACTATGCTCAGGATGCGCTGGGCGACTTGGTCTTCGTGCAATTGCCGGAGCTGCGCACCTACGCCAAGGGCGAAGAGGTAGCGGTACTGGAGTCGGTCAAGGCTGCCAGCAACATTGCCATGCCGATCGATGGCGAGATCCTGGAAATCAACGAAGCGCTTGGCGATGCCCCTGAGAAAGTCAACCAGGACCCTCTCGACGCCGGCTGGTTCTTCCGCATGCGTCCTGCCGATCCAGAAGCACTCGGCACGCTGCTCACCGAAGACGGCTACGCTCAATTGATCAAGGCTTGAGGAGGTGACCATGACCGATTTTCGCGACTCATTCAGCACCGCTGACGAATTCATTTCGCGCCACATCGGCCCGCGCGAGCTGGACATCGTGTCCATGCTCGACCTGCTGGGCTACGATTCGCTGGACGCCATGACAGCCAAGGTCATCCCGGATAGCATCAAGGGCACCAGCGTACTGGATTTGCCCCAGGGGCTGTCCGAAGCCGACGCCCTGGCCGAATTGCGTGGCATCGCCCGCAAGAACAAGCTGTTCAAGTCCTTTATCGGACAGGGCTATTACAACTGCCATACCCCGGCGCCCATCCTGCGCAACCTGCTGGAAAATCCCGCCTGGTACACGGCCTATACGCCTTACCAGCCGGAAATCTCCCAGGGTCGTCTGGAGGCACTGCTGAACTTCCAGACATTGATCGGCGATCTGACCGGGCTACCTGTAGCCAATGCGTCCCTATTGGACGAGGCCACGGCGGCCGCCGAGGCCATGACATTCTGCCGTCGTCTGTCCAAAAGCAAGGCCGAGGCCTTCTTCGTTTCCCTGCATTGCCACCCGCAGACCATCGATGTGATCCGCACCCGCGCCGAGCCGCTGGGTATTGAAATCGTAGTGGGTGTGGAAACGGACATCGACGATCACGGCCGTTTCTTTGGTGCCCTGTTCCAGTACCCGATGACCACGGGCGAAATCCGCGATTACCGTGAAGTCATCGAGGCCTTCCATCAGGCGGGTGCCCTGGTCGCCGTCGCGGCTGACCTGATGGCCCTGACATTGTTGACCCCACCCGGCGAGTTTGGCGCGGATGTCGCTATCGGCACGGCCCAGCGCTTTGGCGTACCGCTCGGCTTTGGCGGCCCGCACGCTGCGTATTTTGCCACTCAGGACAAATACAAGCGTGACATGCCCGGCCGTGTGGTGGGCGTATCCATTGACCGTCATGGCAACCCGGCCTATCGGCTGGCGCTTCAGACCCGTGAGCAGCACATCCGTCGTGAGAAGGCGACGAGCAACATCTGCACAGCTCAGGTCCTGCTGGCCAACATTGCCAGCATGTATGCCGTCTACCACGGTCCTGAAGGTCTCAAGCACATCGCTACGCGCATTCATCGCCTGACTGCCCTGCTGGCGACCGGTCTGCATGCACTAGGCCATCGTACTCAAGAAACCTTTTTCGATACGCTGACGCTGGTATTTGGCGATAAAACCAAGGCGATTCACGAAGCGGCCCGCGCCAAAGGCTTCAACCTGCGCGTGATCCGTGACACCGACCTGGGGGTTTCGCTGGACGAGACCACCACAGTCGAAGACGTCATGACCCTGCTGGAGCTTTTCAGCGATGGCCAGCCGGTGCCCTCCCTGGATAGCCTGCTAGCGAAGGCCGAGGAGCATTTGCCGGCAACGCTGCGTCGTCAGTCCGCCTTCCTGACGCACCCTGTTTTCTCTCAATACCGCTCCGAAACCCAGCTGATGCGCTATCTGCGCACCCTGGCGGATAAGGATCTGGCGCTGGATCGCACCATGATCCCGCTGGGCTCCTGCACCATGAAGCTCAACGCGGCCAGCGAGATGATTCCGATCACCTGGGCCGAATTTGGCAATCTGCATCCCTTCGCGCCTGCTGACCAGACCGAGGGCTATGCCCAGATGACCGCCGAGCTGGAGCAGATGCTATGCGCCGCTACGGGCTACGACGCCATCTCCCTGCAACCCAACGCCGGCTCCCAGGGTGAGTACGCGGGCCTGTTGGCCATTCGCGCTTATCATGAAAGCCGCGGCGATACCCAGCGCGACATCTGCCTGATTCCGTCGTCTGCCCACGGCACCAACCCGGCAACCGCCTCGATGGCCGGTATGCGCGTGGTCGTAGTGGCCTGTGACAGCCGCGGCAATGTGGATGTGGGTGATCTGCGTGCCAAGGCCCAGCAGCACGCTGCCAATCTGGCCGCGCTGATGATTACCTATCCTTCCACTCACGGTGTGTTCGAAGAGGCGATCCGCGAGATCTGCAGCATCGTTCACGAGCATGGTGGTCAGGTCTACATCGATGGCGCCAACATGAACGCCATGGTGGGCCTGTGCGCGCCGGGCAAGTTTGGCGGCGATGTGTCTCACCTGAACCTGCACAAAACCTTCTGCATCCCGCACGGTGGTGGCGGTCCGGGCGTAGGCCCGATTGGTGTGAAGTCCCATCTAGCGCCGTTCATGCCGGGTCATGCCGGGCTCGAGCGCAAGGAAGGTGCAGTGTCGGCAGCGCCCTATGGCAGCGCGAGCATCCTGCCCATCTCCTGGATGTACATGAAGATGATGGGCGGCAAGGGGCTTACCCGTGCCTCGCAGATTGCGATCCTGAATGCTAACTACATCGCCCGTCGTCTGGAAACCCATTACCCGGTGCTGTACTCGGGTGAAGGCGGCCTGGTGGCGCACGAGTGCATTCTCGATCTGCGTCCGCTCAAGGAAACGAGTGGCGTGACCGTGGACGATGTGGCCAAGCGCCTGATCGACTTTGGCTTCCATGCGCCTACCATGTCCTTCCCGGTAGCCGGCACGCTGATGATCGAGCCGACCGAGAGCGAGTCCAAGGCCGAGCTGGATCGCTTCTGCGACGCCATGATCGCCATTCGCGAAGAGATTCGTGCCATCGAGGCCGGTACGCTGGATGCCAATGACAATCCGCTCAAGAACGCGCCGCATACCGCACGCGAGCTGACCGGCGAATGGACGCATCCCTACAGCCGCGAACAGGCGGTATACCCGTTGCCATCGCTGGTGAACGGCAAGTACTTCCCGCCCGTGGCGCGTATCGACAACGTATACGGTGACCGCAACCTGATCTGCTCCTGCCCGCCGATCGAGGCGTATCAGGACGCGTGATCCGCAGCGGATGCGTATCACCTTGCCCATCTCCTCCTGCCTATTCCGCAGAAGGAGATGGAGCGCCGTGATGCCTGTCAACTGGCCGGGTACATGGTCTCAACGCGGTTTCACCGTTACGGCTTTTACGGCTTTACTGTAAGGCACGTCCATGCTTGGCGCGGTGTGCCGTTAGCCATGCCTGACCGGCCCTTTTGCTCGCGTTGGACGCGACTGCACGACTCATGAAGGAGTCCCCATGACCGAATCACTGCTCAAAACCCCACTCCATGCCCTGCACCTTGAACTGGGCGCACGCATGGTGCCGTTCGCCGGTTATGACATGCCGGTGCAATACCCCCTTGGCGTGCTCAAGGAGCATCAGCACACCCGCGCCCAGGCTGGATTGTTCGACGTTTCCCACATGGGCCAGATCCTGCTGACGGGCGACAGTACCGCCGCCGCGCTGGAAGGGCTCGTTCCGGTCGATATCGTAGGCCTGCCGGTAGGCATGCAGCGGTACGCCTTGTTCACCAACGAGCAGGGCGGCATTCTCGACGACCTCATGGTCGCGAACCTGGGCGATTGCCTGTATCTGGTCGTGAATGCCGCGTGCAAGCATCAGGATCTGGCGCACCTCAAAGAGCATATCGGCTCACGCTGTCATGTCGAACCCTTGTTTGAAGAGCGGGCGCTCCTTGCCTTGCAGGGACCGGCAGCCGTGACCGTGCTGGCGCGACTGGCGCCGCAGGTGTCCGGCATGACGTTCATGAACATTGCCCGCGTCACGCTGCTGGATTATGACTGCATCGTCAGCCGCAGCGGGTATACCGGTGAAGACGGCTTTGAAATTTCCGTGCCGGTAGAAGGCGCCGAAACGCTGGCCCGAGCCCTGCTGGCCGAGCCGGAAGTACAAGCCATTGGCCTGGGCGCGCGTGACTCCCTGCGTCTGGAGGCAGGCCTGTGCCTGTACGGCCATGATATGGATACGCAGACAACGCCGGTTGAAGCCAGTCTGGTCTGGGCGCTATCCAAGCCGCGTCGCGCAGACGGTGCGAGGGCCGGTGGTTTTCCTGGCGCCGAGACCATCTTTGCCCAGCAACAGAATGGTGTGGCGCGTAAGCGTGTCGGTCTGCTGGTACAGGAGCGGGTGCCGGTCCGTGAGGGCGCGGAACTGGTGGACGCAAACGGTGCGGTGATCGGAAGGGTGACCAGTGGCGGCTTTGGCCCAACCCTGGGTGCGCCGGTTGCGATGGGTTATGTCGACAACGCCTATGCAGCGCTGGACACCGAGCTGTTTGCCATGGTGCGCAACAAACCGGTTGCCGTTAAGGTCGCCAGGATGCCTTTCGTACCGCAGCGCTATTACCGAGGATAAGCCTTCCGGTTGTGGCGTTCAGAAAGGCAGGTACAAAAAAGCCGTGCGCGGTCAAACCGGCACGGCTTTCTTACATCCATTGCTTCAGCGATTCAGCAGTTTACGACGGCCATCGGGCCAAACTTCCCACAACTGATCGTTGATCCGCTGGACCTGACTGGTCACGCGGTTGCGCTGTACATTGATAGCGGCCTGGATCGACTGGCTGACAGAACGATCGGCTTGCTGATAGCCCACCCCTTGCATGGCAGGCTGACCCAAAGTGTACTCTCTCATACGCATGTCCTGCTCGTTAAGGGATTGACCGGCGCGCATAGTACGCGCTGTCGCTAGAGACAGGCTAGAGAGGGATTTGCTCACACCGTTAGTCAGAAGCGTGATCGGCAAAGCAAATCAGGCCTTATTAATTCGCTTCGCCATAGGTTCCACCCTGAACAGGTACGCGACAGCAGCAACGATGACGCAAAACTACCCCCTTATAGGAGCGCTGGGGCTGGGCTGGTAAGGGTACTGCGCTACGCTCAATTGCGGCAGGGCAATGATAAGCGCAGCGCAGAAAAGGTCGATCGGCTTATAGCTTGATCCAGGTCGCCTTGATCTCGGTGTACTTGTCAAAGGCATGCAGCGACT
Source organism: Pseudomonas sp. WAC2 (assembly GCF_030403525.1). Lineage (NCBI taxonomy): Bacteria > Pseudomonadati > Pseudomonadota > Gammaproteobacteria > Pseudomonadales > Pseudomonadaceae > Pseudomonas > Pseudomonas sp. WAC2. Next base: position 45,418 of record NZ_JAUEPD010000003.1, on the reverse strand, counting down.
TGTCCCGCCCATTGCCCGACTGCTTGAAGCCACCGAAGGGAGCTGTCATGTCACCACCATCATATTGGTTGACCCATACGCTGCCGGCCCGTAGCGCCTTGGCTGTCAGATGCGCCTTGGAGATGTCACGCGTCCAGACCGCCGCGGCCAATCCGTACTGGGTGTCGTTGGCGATCTTGATCGCTTCCTCAGCCGTGTCAAAGGTAATGACAGACAGTACCGGTCCGAAGATTTCTTCCTGAGCAATCTTCATGGCATTGGAAACGCCATCAAAAATGGTCGGCTCCACATACACACCACCGGTTTCCTCCAGGGTGCGCTTGCCCCCAGCTACCAGCTGAGCACCGTCAGCGTGACCGGCTTCGATGTAGCCAAGCACGGTATTGAGCTGCTGCGTATCCACCAGGGCGCCGACATTGGTTTCCGGGTCCAGCGGGTGGCCTGGTTTCCAGGTTTTCAACGCATCGATCACCAACGGCAAGAACTGATCCTTGATCGAGCGCTCGACCAGCAGGCGTGATCCGGCTGTACAGACTTCGCCCTGGTTGAAGGCGATGCCACTGGCTGCTGCCTTGGCGGCTTCCTCCAGGTCTGGTGCATCGGCAAACACAATGTTCGGGCTCTTGCCGCCCGCTTCCAGCCAAACGCGCTTTATGTTGGATTCGCCCGCGTAGACCATCAGCTGCTTGGCGGTGCGGGTCGATCCGGTAAACACAAGGGTGTCCACGTCCATGTGCAGGCCCAGCGCCTTTCCTACGGTATGACCATAGCCTGGCAGCACGTTGAGTACGCCCGCCGGAATGCCGGCCTCGATGGCCAGCTGGGCAATACGGATAGCGGTCAGCGGGGACTTCTCGGAAGGCTTGAGCACGACCGAGTTACCGGTCGCCAGGGCCGGGCCGAGCTTCCAGCAGGCCATCATCAGCGGGAAATTCCACGGCACGATAGCGGCAACGACACCCACCGGCTCACGCGTGACGAGGCCCAGCTCGTCGTGGGCAGTGGCTGCGACTTCATCGTAGATCTTGTCGATGGCCTCGCCATTCCAGCGCAGTGCGCGGGCGGAGAGTGGAATATCGATGTGATAGGAGTCGCTGATGGGCTTGCCCATATCCAGCGTTTCCAGAAGGCCAAGCTCTGCAGCGTGCTGCTCGAGCAGATCGGCGAAACGGATGATGATCGCTTTTCGCTTGACGGGCGCCATGCGCGACCAGACGCCGGATTCGAACGTGGCACGGGCGCTGGCAACTGCCCGGTCGGCGTCGGCAACATCACAGCTTGCTACCTTGGCCAGAAAGCGGCCGTCGACGGGGCTGATGCAGTCAAAGGTCTCACCGGAGGCGGCATCACAGTATTCGCCCTGGATGAAGGCGCGGCCTTCAATGGCCAGGCTCTGGAAGCGCTGTTCCCATTCGGCGCGGGTTGGCGTGCTCATGCTGGTTTCCTCTCAAACAAGGTAGAAGAGGCGGTGGCCGTGAAGCCTGGCGCATCCGCAAAGCTGTCAGCCACCCTAAACCAGCCCAGAGGTGTTAGCAATATTTAACAAAGCCTTTGTTACAAGGCTGATATGTTCAAATTATTGAACACTTTTCGATCCTAGCGGGTGGCCTCCAGCGTGACCTCGAAGACCAGCGGCGAATAAGGCGGGATCAGATCTCCGGCACCTTCATCGCCATAGGCCTGTGACGAGGGCACCACGATGCGCCATTGCGAGCCAACCGGCATCTGGGTCAGGGCTGTGCGCCAGCCGGGAATGACGCTGGACAGCTTGAACCATTGAGGAGTTTGCTGTTCATCGAAAGTGCTGCCATCAGGCAGTTTACCGATATAGCGGACCTGCACCTGGCCATCGGCTTTGGGTTGCGGCCCGGTGCCCTGGCGGATAACGGTTACCAGCACGCCGCCTGGCAATTCCTTCACACCATAACGGGTCTTCTCATTGACCAGAAAGCGGGTTTCCGCCTGCCTGGCGGCTTCCACATTGCTGGATTCCTCCTGCTGGTCGATCGCTTCCTCATGTTGGGCCACCAGCTCATCGATCTTTTTCTGATCCATTGCCAGCGGCTCGCCCTTGTAGGACTGGTTCAGGCCCTTGATCAGGTCGTCGATTTGCAAATCCGGCAGCTCGCTTTTCAAGCGGTTGCCGATTTCGGTCCCCAGGCTATAGGCCAGCTCGTCCTTGACCTTGTCCTCGGCGTGCGCCGCCAGAGGAAGGAGCAGGCACAGGCTTAACAGCGAAAGGCGTAACATCTACAACATCCTCATGCATGAAGAGCAGCCTGGATAAGCGTATCCAGAGCGCCAGGTTCAGCCGTACCCGCCGGGCCAGCCAGTGCGGTCAGCCAGCCAGCCGGGTCAGGCTGGGAAGTAAGGGGCCAGCCTACACTGGCCTGCTCCAGTCGTGTAAGCAGTTCGTGCTCGGCGTCCAGCTCCAATTGTTTCAAGCGTTCACGCAGCGCGGCGAGTGCAGTATCGGTTTGCGCGGCTGGCTTCCAGTAAGTGCGTAGCACGCGCAGGGGCTCCACAACAGTTGCCCGCCAGGGGGCCGCCATGATCTCCAATAGCCGCTGGCGCTCAATCATTGGTGCCACGCCTCGGTTGCCCAGCCAAGCGCCGGTCAGCAGCAGGCAGACATCTGCGCCGGCGCTCTGTAATGTCAGGCAGGCCTGGGTGACATCGGGTCTGGCATACAGCGCAAGTGCATAGGGCCAGAGCATTTTTTCCATGATAAGAGTCCTGTAGGCAAGGCGGTCCTGTTGACGATGGGCATGACGGCCAGCGAAGAGTGCTTGCCAGCGGGCGCGAAACCGCCTTTACTCGCCAGTTTCCAAAGGCACCGGTGCTGTCCGGCTCGCCTCACCAGGTCAATAGGCTCTACACTCGCCGCCATGATTCGAATACATAACCTTACCTTACAACGTGGCCCACAGCGTTTGCTGGAAGGTGCCGAACTGACGCTGCACCCAGGCCAGAAGGCCGGTCTTGTGGGTGCCAACGGAGCGGGCAAGTCCAGTCTCTTCGCCCTGCTGCGGGGGCAGCTCGTGCCGGATGCCGGTGATTGCCAGCTACCGGCGGCCTGGCGAATTGCCCACATGCGCCAGGAAGTCGATACCCTCGATCGGCTGGCGGTCGACTATGTCCTGGATGGGGATGTTCACCTGCGTGATATTCAGACCGGGCTGGTAGCGGCAGAAGCCGCGCACGACGGCAATGCCCTGGCGCGCCTGCATGCCGAGCTGGAAGCAGCCGATGGGTATACTGCGGACGCCCGGGCCCGCAAACTGCTGGCTGGGCTTGGTTTCATGCCGGAGCAGATGGAGCGTCGTGTAGGCGACTTCTCAGGCGGCTGGCGGATGCGTCTGAACCTTGCACAGGCACTGATGTGTCCTTCCGACCTGCTGCTGCTTGATGAACCCACCAACCACCTTGATCTCGACGCCATCCTCTGGCTGGAAGACTGGCTCAAGGGCTATCCCGGTACGTTGCTGCTGATCTCCCACGACCGCGACTTCCTCGATGCCGTGGTCGATCAGATCGTTCACCTCGAACAGCAAAAGCTGACGCTTTACCGCGGCGGTTACTCTGCCTTCGAGCGTACCCGCGTCGAGCGGCTGGCCCAACAGCAGCAAGCGTACGAGAAGCAGCAGGCGCAGCGCGCGCACATGGAAAAATTCATTGCGCGCTTCAAGGCACAGGCCACCAAGGCACGCCAGGCCCAGAGCCGGATCAAGGCCCTGGAGCGGCTGGAAGAACTGGCGCCTGCCCATGTGGATTCGCCGTTCGATTTCAGTTTTCGTGAGTCCGACAAGCTGTCCAATCCGCTGCTGGACCTGAGCGAAGGCCGTCTCGGCTATGGCGACAAGACCATTCTGCACCCGGTCAAGCTGCAGCTGGCGCCCGGTGCCCGTATCGGCCTGCTGGGGCCGAACGGGGCGGGTAAGTCCACCCTGATCAAGACCCTGGCTGGCGAACTGCAACCGCTGGGCGGCCGCCTGACCTGCGGTGAGAATCTGGCCATCGGCTACTTTGCCCAGCATCAGCTGGACTCGCTTGACCCCAAGGCCAGCCCGCTGTTGCACCTGCAGCGTATCGCGCCGGGTGAGCGTGAGCAGACGCTACGGGATTTCCTCGGAGGATTCGACTTCCGTGGCAATCGCTGCGATGAGGCTGTCCTGAATTTTTCCGGTGGTGAAAAAGCGCGTCTGGCCCTGGCATTGATCGCCTGGCAAAAGCCCAACCTTCTGTTACTCGACGAACCGACCAACCACCTGGACCTTGATATGCGCCTGGCGCTGACCATGGCCCTACAAGAGTTTTCCGGCGCGGTGCTGGTGGTCTCCCACGACCGTCATCTGCTCAAGAGCACGACGGATGAGTTTCTCTTGGTCGCCGATGGTCGCGTACAGGCCTTTGACGGCGATCTGGACGATTATGCCCGTTGGCTCGTGGAGTTTCGCGCCCGCCAGCAACCTGTGTCTGCCCCGGATGCCAATGCCGACAAGGTCGACAAGCGTGCCCAGCGCCAGGCGGCGGCTGCGCTGCGCCAGCAGCTCGCCCCGCTCAAGCGCGAGGCAGACAAGCTCGAAAAGGAGCTGGGCAAGGTCCAGGAAAAGCTGGCCGCACTCGAAACACGTCTGAGCGACGGTGGTCTGTATGAAGCATCACGTAAAGAGGAGCTTCGAGTGGCCTTGGCGGAACAGGCACAACTGAAATCACGCGAGAGTGAACTGGAAGAAGGCTGGCTGGAAGCCCTCGAGCGGCTGGAAAGCCTGCAGCTGGAACTGGAGAACGCCTCGTGATCGAAGAACTTCATTCTCTTATTCCGGCAGGTTGGGAGCGCGGCGTCATTCTGGGCGTGCAGGTCCTGGCTATCCTGCTTGCCGGGTATATCCTGCAACGCTTCATCGCACGGGCCATTACCCGCATCGGCGAGCGTTATCACTTGCCGCCGCAGTTCGTACTGGTCATGCGGGGCTTGCTGCGCTGGCTGATCATGGGCAGTGCACTGCTCATGGTTCTAGAACGCTTCGGTGTGTCCGGCTCGGTTCTCTGGGCGGCACTTTCCGGCTTTATCGCGGTGGCTGCAGTTGCGTTCTTTGCCATCTGGAGCGTCCTGTCCAACCTGTTCTGCGCGCTGCTCATCTTTACGGTAGGGCCGTTCCGGCTGGGCGATCGGGTCGAGATCATCGATGCGGCGGACAAGCCCGGCGTGAAAGGACGTGTCGTGGCGATCAACATGCTGTATACCACGCTGGAAGACATGACCGAAGGCGTTAACAGTGAGGAAGCTGCGCTGTTGCAGATTCCCAATTCGCTGTTTTTCCAGAAGGCTGTTCGCCGCTGGCGTGGTACAGACGTACCCTTCACCTTCCTGGATCGCTGATAAAAGGAGTTCCCTATGGCGCTGCATACATGGCTGGCCTTTCTGCTAGCTTGCTGGGTGATCAGTCTTTCCCCTGGCGCAGGCGCCATTGCTTCCATGTCGGCGGGGTTGCGTCATGGTTTCTGGCATGGTTACTGGAACGCTATTGGCTTGCAGTTGGGGCTTGCTCTGCAGATTGCGATCGTGGCAGCCGGGGTAGGGGCTCTGCTCGCAACCTCGCAATTGGCGTTCGCGGTGATCAAATGGTTCGGCGTGCTGTACCTGGTCTACCTCGCCATCCGGCAGTGGAAAGCCGCGCCCATGGACTTTTCCAATGCACCCAAACCCGGCGCTACCGCCAGCGCCTCTTCGCTGGTCTTTCGCGGCTTCCTGGTGAATGCCAGCAATCCCAAGGCCGTTGTGTTCATGCTGGCGGTATTGCCTCAGTTCATCAATCCCAGTCAGCCGTTGCTGGCTCAGTACCTGATCATTGGCGCTACCATGGTCACGGTCGACCTGATCGTTATGGCCGGGTATACCGGTCTTGCCGCCAAGGCGCTGCGCGTATTGCGCACGCCACGTCAGCAGCGGCTCACCAACCGCGTCTTCTCTGGATTATTCATGGGCGCTGCCGGGCTGCTGGCCACGGTTCGGCAAGCTGTCAGCTGAGTCTGCTACACCGCTAATCCTTTCATGCCAGCTGATCCGCTTGCCAGAGCGGTTTGGCTGAGCGCTCTCGCCTGTTGATATCTCGTTGCGCGCCCTTGCGCCAATCCCGTCTCCCGACGAAAACCTGAAAACAGTGACTCGGCAGGCTTGTAACAAAGCATTACAAGTAGAACACTATGGCTAATGCCATCCATTCTTGTTTGGAATCCGTTCATGTTTAAGCTGTACCAGCTGTTTGCTGTACTGTTGTTGCCCATGCTTGCTTCACTCAGTCCGGCCGTGCAGGCTGGGCCCGAGGATGAGGCCGCCCACGCCTTGCATATCCTGGGCTACCTTGGCGCGGATTATCCCGCCACGGTGAGTAAGGGCGCCGTTATCAAGGAAGCGGAATACCGCGATCAGCTGGATCTCCTGCATACCTTGCAAACCCTGATCGAAGGTCTGCCGGCGCGTCCTGAACGGACCGAGTTGGAGCAGGGCGTCATCCACCTGCGCGAGGCCATCACGCAGAAGGCCGACGGCGATGCGGTCGGACAGGAAGCGAGGGCGCTAGCCGCTCGATTGGCTCAGCTGTACCACGTGGCGCAGGCGCCAGCTATTACCCCAGACCCAACCCGTGGCGCACCGCTCTACGCCCAACAGTGCGGGGTCTGTCATGGTAATACCGGGGCGGGCGATGGCCCGGCCGGCATCGGTCTAGAACCCCCTCCCGGCGATCTGCGCGATCCGGCGCGAATGGATCATCTGAGCCTCTACGATATTTACAACACTGTCACGTGGGGCATCGACGGCACGGACATGCCTTCCTTTGCCAATCAACTCGATGAGCGTCAGCGCTGGGATGTGGCGTCTTATATTGCAAGCTTTAGTGCCGATCCGACGAAAGCGGGTGCGGCCTCGTTCGATCTGGCGCAGCTGGCGGGCCGCACACCTGCCGAAGTGACCGCCGCACAAGGAGATGAGGCTGCGGCCGCGTTCCGTGCCCAGCGTGCCAAACCGCCTGTGCAGCAACGCGGCCCTGCCCAGCTGATTGATTACACCCGGGCAACCCTGGATAAAAGCCTGGCGGTCTACCGCGAAGGCGAACATGACCAGGCTTACGACCTGTCTGTGGCAGCCTATCTGGAAGGATTCGAACTGGTGGAAAGCGCCCTGGATAACCTGGACGCGACCCTGCGCAAGGACACCGAAAAGGCGCTCATGGCTTATCGGCAGTCCTTACAGGATGGCCTTGCCGTGGAAGAAGCCCAGGCTCGCCTGGAAACGGCCAAGACGAAACTGGCAGCGGCCAGCGACCTGTTGAGCGGTGGTGGCATGTCTACCTCGCTGAGCTTTTTCGCCAGCCTTCTGATTCTTGTCCGTGAAGGTCTGGAAGCCATTCTGGTATTGGCCGCTGTGCTGGCCTTCCTGCGCAAGACCGGCCAGCAGTCCGCCATCCGTAGCGTGAACATCGGCTGGGGCCTGGCCATGCTGGCTGGTGTCGCTACCTGGGCGGTGGCGGCGTATGCGCTCAATATCAGTGGTGCGCAGCGGGAATTGATGGAGGGCATTACCGGTCTGTTCGCCAGTGTGGTGCTGCTCTGGGTCGGTGTCTGGATGCATGATCGCCGCAACGCCGCCGCCTGGCAGGACTACATCAAGAACAGCCTCGTGGGTGGCGGTGGTCGTTTCGGCTTTGCCATGCTGGCATTCTTCTCGGTCTATCGCGAGCTATTCGAAGTGATCCTGTTCTACGAGACCCTGTGGCTACAGGCCGGCCCGGCAGGTCATGCGGCGGTACTAGGTGGTGCGATTACCGCGGTTGTTCTGCTGGTAGGGCTTGCCTGGGTCATCCTGCGAGGCTCCATGCGTCTGCCGCTGGGCCTGTTCTTCAGCGCCAATGCCGTCCTGTTGTGTCTGTTGTCGGTGATTTTCGCCGGGCATGGCGTGGCAGCGCTGCAGGAAGCAGGTGTGATCGGCACCCGTCCGGTACCGTTCTTTGATTTCGACTGGCTGGGTATCCACGCCGATGCCTACACCTTGACCGCCCAGGGCATCGCAATCGTGGCCATTGCGCTACTCTATGCCCGCAGCCGCTATGCCGAACGCCGTGGTGAGGTGTCAGGCGGCTCTGTCGGAAACGCGTAAGAGGTTTACATGCATATCTGGATCGACGCGGATGCCTGTCCGCGGGCTGCCAAAGAGCTGGTCTTCAAGTTTGCCCTGAAGCGCAAGCTCAACGTGATCATGGTGGCGGGCCAGCCACAGATCAAACCGCCGTATGCCTGCGTGCGGTTGATCATTGTGGAAAGCGGGATGGATGCGGCAGACGACCACTTGGTCGAGCAGGCCCAACCGGGTGATCTGGTCATCTGCAGCGACGTGCCGCTGGCGGATCGGTTGGTGAAAAAGGGCGTGGATGCGCTCGACCCGCGCGGCAAGGAGTTCGATACCCGTAACATGGGCGAGCGTCTGGCGGTGCGTAACCTGATGACGGACCTGCGCGATCAAGGCCAGATGGGCGGCGGTCAGCCGCCCTATGGAGAAAAGGAAAAGCAGGCCTTTGCCAATTCGCTCGACCGCCTGCTTACCCGGTTGACCCGCCCGCCTAAGGCGTAGGTCTTCGCCCTTGAGTTTTGGTCATTTCATCACATAACGACCTGGGGCTGGCTCTAGTGGAGGGTACTCTGCACTGCCCACCTGATACGCAGCGGGGCGAGAAGTGCCTGCATGAGGCTTTAGCCAGGCAAACCAATCGCTCCACCAGCTGCCCGGATGCTTTTCGGCTGAGGCGAGCCAGGCATCAGGGTCCTCAGGCAGTGACTCCTGCGTCCAGTATTGGCGCTTATTGCTGGCAGGTGGATTAATGATGCCGGCAATATGCCCCGAGCCTCCCAGGACAAACCGGCAAGGGCCATTGAGTAAACGTGTACCGGCATACACGCTATGCCAGGGCACGATATGGTCACCCTGGGTAGCCACAATGTAGACCGGTGCCTCAATAGCACGTAGATCCAGCCTGACGCCGCAACACTCAAGCGTGCCGTTTTTCAGGTCGTTTTGCAGATAGGTATGCCGCAGATACCAGCAGTACATCGGGCCGGGCAGATTGGTGCAGTCGTTGTTCCAGTATAAAAAATCCAGAGAGGTTGGCTTCTGGCCTTTCAGATATTTATCAACGTTGTAGTTCCACCACAGCTCATTGGGGCGTAGCAGAGAAAACGTATTCCCCATGTCCTCCCCGCGGCGCAGACCGACCATACCGCCCTGTCCGCCAATGGTCTGCTCCTGATGACTGACCATCTCCTCATCAATAAAAACGCTCAACAAACCGGTTTCCGAGTAGTCGAGCAGCGTGGTTAAAAGCGTCAGGCTGGCAATGTCCTTATCGCCTCGGGCTGCCAGAACCGACAGGGCTACGCTTAACAGGGTGCCGCCGATACAAAAACCCATGCAGTTGAGCTGGCGTTGGCCGCTAATCGCCCGGGTGACGCGCAGAGCACCGATGACGCCTTCCTGAATCAGTTGCTCCCAGGTCGTATCAGCCTGATCGGGTCCAAAATTACGCCAGGACACCATAAAGACCGGGTGGCCCTGCTCCAGTAGATGCCTGACTACAGAGTTTTCCGGTCTCAAGTCCAGAATGTAGTACTTGTTGATTACCGGCGGGACAATCAGGAAAGGGCGCTCATACTGGCTTTCGGCGCGTGGGTGATACTGGATCAGTTGGAACAGCGGCGTCTCGAAGACGACCTCGCCAGGTGTGCAGGCCAGGTCGATACCAACCTGGAAGGCATCTTTCTCACTCTGCCGCAGCTTGCCTTCCTGCATGTCGCTGATCAAATGCAGCATGCCGGTGAAGAGGCTAGCGCCCTGGGTCTCGACAGCCAGTCGCAGCGCATCAGGGTTACTTGCAAGAAAGTTGCTGGGTGCGCTGGCAGCAATGGCCTGCTCTACCAGATAGCCTATTCGGCGCCGGGGCTTCTCTGAGTCAATGGGCAGGCTTTCAACCAGTTGCAGCAGGAAACGGGAGTTAAGCAAATAAAACGCTGCTAACGAGCCAAACAGTGGATCGCTCCAATTGCCGCTGGCAAAGCGGCGGTCTTCAAAACTGAACGGCTGTAGCATCATCAAGCGTAGCCCAAGCGAACTCCACTCCTGCTGATAGTCGGCCTGCAATTGCTCCAGACGCTGAGTCGGCACGTTAAACCACTCGCTCTGGTCATGCCCTGAAAACCAGGGGTTGCTGCCTGCCCACAGGCGCAGCTGTTGAAGTGCAACACTGGCAATAAACGGTGCTTGCCCTGACCAGTAACCGGTAAAGGAGTGCTGGTTATCCATAGACTGTCCGCACGTTGAAGGTTAAGGCCTGCACGAGTCGTTTCCGAAAGGCGCCTGCAAATACTTACGAGGTTATTGATAACATTAAGTCTGTCGACTGGAGCAAGCAGGCGCAATGCGCTAAGCGCCTTACTGCATATTCATACCGCCATTTACCGAGAAGTCTGCACCGGTGGAATAGGCGGACTCTTCAGACGCCAGCCAGGCTACAAGAGAAGCAATCTCTTCAGGCTGTCCCAGACGCCCTACCGGGACGCCACCAATGATTTGCTCGAGAATCTCGGGGCGTATCACGTCTGTCATACTGCTTTTGACATAGCCGGGCGACACCGTATTGACGGTCACCCCTTTGCCGCTGACTTCACGTGCCAACGCCATCGTGAAGCCATGAATGCCTGCCTTCGCGGCCGAATAGTTGGTCTGGCCGAACTGGCCACGCTGCCCGTTGACGGACGAAATATTAATGATCCGCCCCCAACCTTTGGCCAACATGTCTTCGATGACCTGTTTCGTCGTATTGAACAGGCTGTTGAGGTTGGTGTTGATAACCGCATTCCAGTTTTCCGGGGTCAGCTTGCGAAAACTGGCATCCCGCGTGATGCCGGCGTTATTGACCAGAACATCAATAGGGCCAATGCCTTCTCGTACGTGGGCAAACGCCTGCCGGGTGCTTTCCCAATCGGCAATATCACAGTCGATAGAGTGAAAATCGTACCCCGCTTCACGTTGCTGACGGAGCCAGTCAGGTTTACGGCTTGATTGAGGTCTGCACCCTACGATCACTGTAAAGCCATCTTTATAGAGGCGTTGGCTGATAGCAGTGCCGATGCCACCCATGCCACCGGTGACCAATGCAATACGATTATTGTTTGCCATGAGCATGTCCAACCAGAGAGCTAAGCGAATTCATTTGGAGGCGCACCAGAGAATACGGGCCCTCGCACGCAAAGAAACGTTTTTCGGGCGCCTATGATTCGTATGAGGCACTGCTTGAGCCTACGTGTTTTCTTACTGACCATCAGATCAACGAAATAGCACGTCATGACTCTGAGAAATCCTTGAAATAGAAGAGTTTTTGCTCTGCAAAAAGGGCTTTTCGAGACGGTAAGTTTTTACACACCTCATTATTTGCACGTGTGCGCTAAAAATTAGTCAAATTATCCATACGTCGGCAAAGTGGCGCGTCTGGGTGTTTTGCATCGCAAAATGTTGCAGTGATTTTTTTGCAGTGCAACAATTGTTGGGCGCGTCAGTTTGATGAAGTCGCGTGCGAGGCCATGTCGGTCCTCCCATTATCAGGAGATCCTATCCATGTCTGTTTTCGATTCAGAAAAAATGCACAGCGCTCAGCAGGCTAATCTCGATGCGTTGCAGCAGATCAGTAGCAAAATGTTTGAGAACGTAGAGCGGCTCAGTCAGCTGCAGCTTAATGCACTGCGTACGCTTAGCGAAGAGCAGTTCAATCAGTTCAACAAGCTACTTTCCGTCCGCGATCCTCAATCGTTTACCGAGTATCAGGCGTCCTTCACAAGCCAGTCGGCAGCCCAGGCCGAACGTCTGCTGGCATTCAATCGACAGGTTTATGAACTGATGTCCAGCGCCCAGGCAGATATGGCCCAGTTTGCTGAGCGCCAGGGTGAGGTTGGGACACAGCATGTTCAGGACATGATGGATCAAGTCGCCAAGAATGCACCGGCTGGCGCTGGCCCTGCTATGGCGGTACTCAGATCAACTATGGACAACGCCAGTAGCTTTTACAAAAGCGCTCAGATGGCCATGAAGCAGGCCATGGATATGACCCAGCAAACCATGGCGTCTGCCGCCTCAATGGCAGGCCAGACTACCCAAAATGCCAGCCAGACGGCTGAACAGACTGCCAATGCCAGTGAGAGTGCTGCTTCGGGTCCGGCGCAGGCTGCTCGAAATGCTGCAGCCAAGGCAGCTGAGGCGGTTAGCTCGGCGGTCAAACCAAAGTAATCTGGCTTAGGCGGTACCTGATGGCGGCCAGGGTTATTCCTTGTCGCCATTGTTGTTTTCAGGCCCTTCGCCTGGCTTTTTTGTAGGCACACCACTAAACAGACCAAACAGGTTCTGGGTATTGAGGTAGAGACTTTTGGAGTGCTCGACATACTGAGTCATCAAGTTCTGCATGACCGGCATTTGTTTATGCAGGAACTCACTCCAGGCCTCTGACGACTGCGCTCCTGCCTGAGCCTGAATATCGATTACCGTTTGAATGCTTTTGTCCAGATAACTGCCTAGCATGCCTTGGAAGGGACCATAGAAGCGAATGATGTTTTTGAGCATATCGCTTGAAAAAATGGGCTCCCCCTGGCTTTCGGCCTCTTGAATGATCTGCATCAGGATAGAGCGGGTCAGGTCTTCGCCCGACCGGGCGTCCACGACCTGAAATGGAACGTCATCAATGACGAACTGGCGAATGTCAGCAAGGGTGACATGGGTACTAGTATGCGTGTCGTACAGGCGCCGGTTGGGGTATTTCTTGATCAGGCGAGGACTGGTCCGGCTGTTATCTGACATGCACGACATCTCATTGTCATTAGGTGGCGTCACCAGTTTATCCTATCCCTGGCTAAACTCGAGCGCATGACAGCCGAGGTTTTATCAACTGAAGTAGACTGTTCACTTGAGCCTGCCCTGTCCAACATCCTGCTGAGTATCAAAACTCTTTGCCATCAATGTATTTAAGCTCACCGCCACTGAAGGCATGCACCACAAATTCTCCCGGCGCTGCGCGCTGAGTGCCCAGGGTTTGCAAGGCCTGCTCCATGTCCGTACGGCCTCTTTCCCAGCGCTCGGTCAGGACAGGTCGAGAAAAGTCGAATGCTCTCATTTCGGCATCTTCCGAGACTTGGGTGTGATTGAGCAGGAGCAGCGTGGTTGCTTTGTCGATTTTTGCACCTTCGGCCAAGGCCGGTGCTAGTGCCGGATCTTCCCGACGTTCTGCGGGGAGCCAGTTACCTAACAGATGCAGTTGGCGCCGTAGTTCATGGACCTGTCGTAGGCGCTTGAGCGCCTTGGTGGTCTGGTTAGACAACAGTAGTTCAAGCTGTCGTTCTACAGATTGCCCGACGGTTTGTAAAACCTGGCTATGTCGGCGAAACAGATCCAGCGCAATACACAAGTGGTTATCCGTACTATGTTCTTCCAGCGCGGCTTCCAATGGCAAGTTGGAGCTCATTCCACCATCAACCAGCCGGCGTTCGTCCACGGTGACGGGTGGGAAAAAAGGAATAAAGCCGCAGCTGGCAAGCAAGTGATCCATTTCGATGGGCGCCTTGGTACTATCAAAGCGCACCTCCTCTCCGTTCTCTACGTCCACTGCCACAATAACCAGCCGTATTTCTCCATTGTTCAGCCTGCCGAAATCGACGGCTTTTCTAAGACTCTCACGCAGGGGGGCTAAGTCATAAAGACTTGTGTCCATTGGCATTCCAGGCAACATGGACAAGGCGCCGGGTGCATGGGGGTGATAGATGCCCGGGCTGCCGAGCAAGGAGGACTGCATGACCCGGGTTCGCTTGATATCCCAGGCTATGGGCCAATACTGGGGTACGAAGGTCCAGGCCGCCGTCTCCTGTGCGGCCGCTGACCAGAAGCGGCGTAGTGTCTCTACCCGCTTTTCCGGTGCGCTTCCGGCAATAAGGGCTGCATTAATAGCGCCGGTAGAGACAGCTGTAATCTGATCAGGATGTAAACCCTGCGCCTCCAAGGTCTCGTAAGCGCCAGCCTCATAAGCGCCCAGCGCATTGCCCCCAGAGAGAATGAGCGTAGTCCGCTCGGTCATGGCAATCTCCTCAGCCCGCCGTTGCCAGCAAGGCGAAACGTCTGTGTCGATTAAGGCTACGAATGACGATCCGAACGATTCCAGTGACGCCATGCCAGTACGCCAAGAGGAAGCCCCAACAACGCCAGGGCCGCTAAAGAGGGAACGCCACCGTTGTTTGGCCCTTTACGCCAGCCGCCTCGTACGGTGTGCTCGTCATACATGGGCTCGAACACAGTGCCGGTAGTGTCATCGCTAGGCTCATCTGCCAAAAAGCCCTTATGCAGCAGCCGACCGTTGATCCGCGTCATCAGTGAGGGTGCAAGACGTCGTAAGGTGCTGGCCAGATGGCCTGAGCCGCCGACAGCGACCTCGGCCCGAGGCCGTTGCACAAGGTCTAATACGGTTCGGGCAACTTTCTCAGGGGTATAAGCTGGCGGCGCGGCGCGTACACGCTGCTGGCTAAAGTTTGCTGCATGGATGAAGAAAGGGGTGTCGACTACCGAAGGAAGCAGGGTACAGATATGGATATTTGGCTGGTCCAATACTTCTTGGCGTAGGCACTCAGAGAATCCGCGTACTGCAAATTTGCTAGTGGCATAGGCTGTAGAGTCTGGTTTGGCGATACGCCCCACGATGGATGCATTATTGATCAGGGTGCCATGGCCCTGTAAGCGGAACTGACGCATTGCCACTTTGGCGCCATGCATATAGCCGAAAACATTGGTCTCGATGACTCGGCGCCATACGTCACTCGGGATATCCTCAAACCGGCCAAATACGCCTACCCCGGCGTTGTTAAACCACACGTCGATGCGCCCAAAGCGTGAGATGGCCTGGCGCGCCAGCCCTTCGACCTCCTCTTCGCAGGTTGTGTCGACCGTCATGGAGAAGGCAACGCTTCCCAAAATGCGACATTGCTGCACGACATCTTCCAGCCGTTCGGTACGCCGAGCTGCCAGGACGAGCCGGGCGCCGCGTTCGGCAAAGGCATAAGCAGTAGCGCGTCCGATTCCGCTTGATGCGCCTGTAATAACGACAACAGTACCGGCAAAGATTTGCTTCATGGCCTTCCCCAACTGAGCTTTTGACGCCATAGGCCTCGTTTGCTCAGAGGGAGCGACCGGGTGAGAAGTTCAAGCACGGCGGCTGGTCTTGTGGCTTGCCAGCGACTCAAATTGCCTTCACTGGAGAGGCTTGTATCAATGTCAGTACGGTTGAGTTAGGTCTGCAGCTCATAGGCTACTGGCTCTATGTACTTTTTCTGCTCATGCCCCTCCAGCCAAGCCTGCAACTGTGTAAGCGATAGCGGCTTGCTGAACAGATACCCTTGAATAAAGTCGCACTGATTGTCTCGTAGAAAAGCCAGCTGCTCTTCTGTTTCTACACCTTCAGCGACTACCCTGAGCTGCAGTTTGTGCGCCATGGCAATAATCGCGGCAGTAATCTCCATATCGGTCTGCTGATTAGGAATATCACGCACAAACGAGCGATCGACCTTGAGCGTATCGACTTTGAACTTGCTTAGGTACGCCAGGGAGGAGTAGCCACTGCCAAAGTCATCGATCGAAACCTTTACGCCAAGCGCTCGAATTCGTTCTAACAACTCAATCGCCAGGTTGAGGTTATGCATCAGAGCATTTTCAGTCAGCTCGAGCGTTAACGCCTCAGGCGGCAGCTCGGCTTCGCTGAGCGCTTCTTCCACGCGCTTGGGAAGGGTCCGATCGGTAAGGTTTAAAGGCGAGCAGTTTACTGCTACCCGTAGCTCGCTGTAACCCAGCCCGCGCAGGGTTTTCAGGTCCCGGCAGGCACGCCGCATGACCCAATGATCCAGCTCACCAATTTGCCCGCTCAGCTCTGCTACATGGACAAAGCGGTCAGGCCTGATGGGACCAAGCGTCGGATGATTCCAGCGAACCAATGCCTCCAGGCTGGCGGTAGTCCGCGCATCACTGGTAACAATAGGCTGGTAATGTACTTCCAGCGTGCCTTCAGTAATGGCCTGACGCAGTTCCTGCTCCAAGTGAAGCGTTTCCTCCGCCTGGGTCTGCAATTCCGGAGCAAAATGCAGGAAGCGATTACGCCCGTTGCGCTTGCACTGCCCCAAGGCGAGGCCTGCATTGCGCAGCAGTTCATTGGCAGAGCGGCCATCCTTGGGATAGTGGGCAATGCCGATGCTCAGCGTCATGCCTATCTGCTGTCCGCTCAGGTTGAAGGGCGGACGAAGCTGCTCCAACAGCCGCATGGCAAGGTGTTCACTGTGCTCAGGCTGTGCCTCAGGAACCAGGACTAGAAACTCGTTACCCTGACGAGCGACGTGGACGGTGCTATCAAGCACGGCCGTGATGCGTTGGGCAACCTGGGTAAGCAGATCGTCGCCCACGTTGTAACCCAGGCTGTCATTGATTCGCTTGAAGTGATCCAGATCCAGATTAAGCAGGGCAAGGCCTTCCTCGGGGGTGGCCTTGTTGATGATGCGCGCCAGTGTCTGAGTAAAGCTGTAATCGTTCAGAAGCTGGGTGAGCGGATCGAGCAACGTAACCTGACTCAGCGCCGTCGACATCTCTTCCAGGCGTACGCTCTGCTCATGAAAACGGTGTTCCAGACGAGTAGCTGTCAGGCCTGCACAGATCACGACCAAGGTCAGAAATGCAATGATGGTCCCCAAAAGCCCATGATGGGCATCATGGGCCATCATCATGACTGGCGTATCTTCCGGGACCACTAGCGTTAGTGCGGCCATGCCAGTGAAGTGCATAGACACGATCGCACCGCCCAGAATCAAGCTACCCAGGATCATGAGCAATTGGGTATGGCGACCGGCTTGGTTACGAACGTAAAACGCCATGATCAATGCCGCCAGAGACGCCAGGATAGCCACTAGGATTGAGACTAGGAACAGGAGCGGGTTGTACACCTGGACACCAACGGAATTGATTGCGGACATTCCGGTGTAGTGCATGGCTGCAATGCCGCAGCCCGCTGCGACCGAAGCTGCCAGGTATTCCCAGGTAGCAAGCCGCTCACGGCTGATAAGCCACATGACGACGCAGGACACGGCAACGGCGATGCCTAACGACAGCAACGTCATGCTGTAGCCGTACTGCATGCTGACCGGCGAGGCATAGGACAGCATTGCAATAAAGTGCATTGACCAGATACCACTGCCCAGCGCCAGGCCGCCTACACCACACCAGAGCAAACGGTTCTTACTCAAGGCGGCCGACGAGGCGCGTCTGGCCATGTAAAGCGCGGTATAACCGGCCGCTGTCGCTACCAGATAGGACAGCAGAACCAGAACGAAATGATGATGATCGGAGCCGACCGGTACGAAGCCGTCAGGCAGGGATGTGGCAAGCAACATGATTACAGACTCGAAAGGACATCCCACTGCATCGATATATTCGATATCGCCACGGCAAGGCTACTGAATACGTTGGTAATGGCCTTATCGGCCGCCCGTCGGCCAAGCTTGAGGATGACCGACAGGTGGAGGCGGGAAAAAGAAAGAAAAACTATTTTTTCGGAGCGCGTATCCGGCGCCACAGCCAGAGTACCACGCCCAGAACCAGCAGGGCGCCGAGCACCATCAGTTCGTAGCGCTTGAGATTGCCCAGGGCCCCTTCGAGCACTGCTCCAAAGTGATAGGCCGCCAATCCCAGGACAGTGGCCCAGACAATGGCGCCGATACCATTGAGCAGCAGGTAGCGCGCCGGAGGATAGCCCGACATGCCAATGGCCACCGGCATTACCGTTCTCAGGCCGTAGACGAAGCGAAAGCTGAGCACCCACAGATCGGGATGACGGCGAATATGATCCAGCGCCTTGTCTCCCATGGCTTCCCAGCGAGGCTTTCGCTTGAGCAGCTTGCGACCGTGACGGCGACCCAGGAAATACCAGAGCTGGTCGCCTGCATAACTTCCCATGAAGGCCACCATGATGACCGTCTGGATGTTCATATACTCGCGGAAGGCTAGAAAACCTGCCAGAACCAGAATGGTTTCACCCTCGAAGAACGTGCCGAGGAAAAGGGCGAAATAACCGAAATCATGGAGGAATTGTTGCAGCATCGTCACGACAACAGGGCGAAATGAAGGCGCAGCCTAACTCGGTTAGCCGCCGGAAGGAAGCTGTCGCTTCGTCTAACCCTTTTTAAAAGCAGGGGATTTGCATAGCGATGTGCCAAGCCGAAGCTAGAGGTCGTCTGCCTTAAACAGGGTTGATAGACATGCCTTATTGTCATCAGTTGTTACCATTCGGTCATGATAGTGACTTATAACTCATCACAATGACTCTGCTTGAGTCCGGGAGTACACCGTGAGTTTCACTTCAGTAAGCCGTTCCTTTCCATTCACGCGGATGCGCCGCCAGCGCCGGGATGACTTTTCCCGCCGTTTGATGCGTGAGCACACGCTGACCGTAGACGACCTGATCCTGCCGATGTTCGTGCTCGACGGCGAAAATCGCCGTGAAAGCGTGCCCTCCATGCCGGGCGTCGAGCGTCTATCCATCGATCTTCTACTGGAAGAAGCGGCTGAGCTTGTAGCATTAGGCATTCCTGCCGTCGCTCTGTTCCCCGTCACACCGCCTGAGAAGAAATCTCTCGATGGTGCCGAGGCTTACAACCCTGACGGTATCGCCCAGCGTGCCACGCGTGCGCTCCGTGAACACTTTCCGGAGCTGGGCGTGATTACCGACGTTGCGCTCGATCCGTTTACCACCCACGGACAGGATGGCATTCTCGATGAGAATGGCTATGTGCTGAACGACATATCCGTCGAGGTGCTGGTCAGGCAGGCGCTGTCCCATGCGGCCGCAGGTGCCCAGGTCGTTGCGCCGTCGGACATGATGGATGGCCGAGTAGGGGCCATTCGCGCGGCCCTGGAAGACGCGGGTTATCACAACGTGCAGATCATGGCCTACTCGGCCAAGTATGCGAGCGCCTATTACGGGCCTTTCCGGGATGCGGTCGGCTCGGCTGCCAATCTGGGCAAAGGCAACAAGGCGACCTACCAGATGGATCCGGCCAACAGTGACGAGGCCTTGCAGGAAGTGGCGGGCGATCTGGCCGAGGGGGCCGATTCCGTCATGGTCAAGCCGGGCATGCCTTACCTGGACATTGTGCGCCGGGTGAAGGACGAGTTCCGCGTGCCGACCTTTGTGTACCAAGTCAGCGGCGAATACGCCATGCACATGGCCGCAATCCAGAACGGGTGGCTATCCGATGCGGTGATTCTGGAGTCTCTGCTCGCTTTCAAACGTGCCGGCGCTGATGGCATTCTGACTTACTTTGCCAAACGTGCTGCCCAACAATTACGTCAGGAGCGTTAACGCTCCCAAGGAGCTGCCATGAACAGCCAAGGACTCATTGATACTACTGCGCGCACCGAGGAGGCCGCATTGACCGACGCTACGCCCACCGTTGAAACCACGCCTGCGGTCGCGGTGCCAGAAGCACCGGCCGTGCCGGCCTTAAGTGTTGACGACAGTAGCCTGTATATTCACCGGGAACTGTCTCAGCTGCAATTCAACATCCGGGTGCTCGAACAGGCCCTCGATGAGTCCTATCCGCTGCTTGAACGGCTCAAGTTCCTGCTGATCTTTTCCAGCAACCTGGACGAGTTTTTCGAGATTCGTGTCGCGGGTCTGAAAAAACAGGTCGCCTTTGCCCGCGAGCAGGCCGGTGCCGACGGCTTGCTGCCGCATCAGGCCCTGGCCCGTATCAGCGACATCGTGCATGAGCAGGTGGCACGCCAGTACACCATTCTCAACGATGTGCTGTTGCCGGAGCTGTCCAAACATCAGATCCGCTTCATTCGCCGCCGCAACTGGGACCTGAAGATCAAGGGCTGGGTACGCAAGTTCTTCCGCGACGAGATCGCCCCGATTATCACGCCCATCGGGCTCGATCCCACACACCCGTTCCCGCTCCTGGTCAATAAGAGCCTCAACTTCATCGTTGAGCTGGAAGGGATGGACGCCTTTGGCCGCGACTCGGGTCTGGCCATCATTCCGGCGCCGCGTTCGCTGCCGCGTATCATCAGCGTGCCCGAAGAAATTGGCGGCCCGGGCGACAACTACGTTTTCCTCTCTTCGATGATCCATGCTCATGCCGACGACCTGTTTCCTGGCATGAAGGTGAAGGGCTGCTTCCAGTTCCGTCTGACCCGTAACGCCGACCTGTCGGTGGACGCCGAAGATGTAGACGACCTGGCCCGCGCGCTGCGAGGCGAGCTGTTCTCCCGCCGCTACGGGGATGCGGTACGCCTGGAGGTAGTCGAAAGCTGCCCGAAGAACCTTACGGACTATCTGCTCAAGCAGTTCAATCTGGCTGAAAGCGAGCTCTACAAGGTCAACGGCCCGGTCAACCTGACGCGCTTGTTCAGTGTGACGGGACTCGACAGCCACCCTGAGCTGCAGAACGCCCCGCTGACGCCCAGCATTCCCAAGCTGCTTCAGAAGAAGGAAAACCTCTTCAACGTACTGGGCAAGATCGATGTGCTGCTAATGCACCCGTTCGAGTCCTTTACGCCTGTGGTTGACCTGCTGCGCCAGGCTGCCAAGGATCCCAGCGTTCTGGCCATCAAACAGACCCTGTACCGCAGCGGTGCCAACTCGGAAATCGTCGATGCGTTGGTAGAAGCGGCGCGTAGCGGCAAGGAAGTGACGGCGGTCATCGAATTGCGGGCGCGTTTCGACGAGGAATCCAACCTGCAACTGGCGAGCCGTCTCCAGCAGGCAGGGGCCGTGGTGATCTATGGGGTGGTCGGCTTTAAGACTCACGCCAAGATGATGCTCATTCTGCGCCGTGAAAATGGTGAGTTGCGGCGTTATGCGCACCTGGGCACTGGTAACTACCATGCCGGCAACGCCAAGCTGTACACCGACTACAGCCTGCTGACGGCCGACATAGCCCTGACCGAAGACGTTCACAAGCTGTTCAACCAGTTGATCGGCATGGGCAAGACGCTGCGCATGAAAAAGCTCCTGCATGCGCCGTTTACGCTCAAGAAGAACCTGCTGGAAATGATCAACCGTGAGGCCGCTGCAGCCGCCGAGGGTCGCCCCGCGCACATCATGGCCAAGGTCAACGGTCTGACCGATCCCAAGGTCATCCGAGCGCTGTACAAGGCAAGCCAGGCGGGTGTGAAGATCGACCTGGTCGTTCGCGGCATGTGCTGTCTGCGTCCGGGCGTACCGGGCGTGTCGCATAACATCCAGGTGCGTTCGATCATCGGCCGCTTCCTGGAGCACAGCCGAATCTATTACTTCCTTAATGGGGGAGATGAGCGCATGTACCTGTCCAGTGCGGACTGGATGGAGCGAAACCTCGACATGCGTGTGGAGACCTGCTTCCCGGTGGAAGGCAAAAAGCTCATTTCACGGGTCAAGAAGGATCTGGAAGCCTACCTCACTGACAACACCCAGAGCTGGGTGCTGCAGGAGGACGGGAGTTACCAGCGCATTTCGCCAACGGGCAACCAGAACCCGCGGACTGTGCAGGCGACTCTCATGGAGCGCCTGAGCAGTCCGGGTATCAACACACGGTAAGGGTATAGCCGATCCGCGTGAGCCATTGCGCTTCCTGTTCGAAGTCAGCCTGGGTCAGCGGATTCTGCTCCAGCCAGCCGACCGGGAAGCATACCGCGAGGCTGCGCGGACCTGCCTTGAGCGTCACGATGGGGCGCTCCTGGTTGCTGCGGATATGATGGAACAGAATGGCAAAGCGCAGCAGGATGCACAGGCGGATCAGGCTTTCGCCTTCTTCGTCACCCAGCTCGGCGAAGCGATCTCGCGGGATATTGCGGCGATGGCCGCGTACCAGAAGGGCTAGCATCTGTTGGTCGCGTCGGGAAAACCCAGGTAGATCGGAATGCTCGATCAGATAGGCGCCGTGCTTGTGATAGTGGTAGTGGGCAATGTCCAGCCCGATCTCATGCACGCGCGCTGCCCAGGTCAGCAGTTCCCGATAGCAAGGATTGCTCAGGTTCCAGGCTTCGGTAACCTGCTCGAAGGCCTTCAAAGCACGGCGCTCGACCCGTTCGGCCTGACGCTTGTCCACGTGGTAGCGCTCTGCTAGGGCCGACAGCGTACGCTCCCGTACATCCTCGTGGTGCTGGCGACCGATCATGTCATAGAGCACACCTTCACGCAGTGCGCCTTCGGACAGGTTCATCTCCTGCAGCTCCAGCGCCTTGAAGATCGCCTCCAGAATGGCGAGACCACCCGGCAGAATGGTGCGGCGGTCGGGCTTGACCCCTTCGATATCGAGCTTTTCGATATCGCCCTGCTTGAAGATCTTGCGCTTGAGCCATTCGATGCCTTCGGCATTGACCTCACCCTTGCCGCGCCCGGCGGCCTGGATGGCCAGGGCTACGGCACGGATGGTGCCGGAGGCGCCTACGGCTTCCTGCCAGCCTTTTTCGCGCAGGCTCTGGTCGATGTTCATCAATTCCAGCCGGGCGGCCGTGTAGGCCTGGGCATAGCGAGACGGCGTGATCTTGCCGTCTGCGAAGAACCGCTTGGTATAACTGACACAGCCCATCTGCAGGCTTTCGCGCTGATGGGTCTCAAAGCGTTGGCCGATAATGAACTCGGTGCTGCCACCACCGATATCAGTCACCAGGCGACGGCCTTCCATATCTGGCATGGTATGGGAAACGCCCAGGTAGATCAGGCGGGCTTCTTCACGGCCGGAGATGACTTCCACGGAATGCCCCAGTACCTGCTGGGCACGCATGATGAAGTCGCTGCGGTTTCTGGCCTCGCGAAGCGCGTTGGTGCCTACGATACGCACGGCGCCCAGCGGCAGGCCGGTGATCAACTGGGCAAAGCGGCGCAGGCATTCGAGCCCGCGTTCCATGGCTTCTTCGCTGAGCATTCGTGATTCGTCCAGCCCAGCGGCCAGCTGAATCTTTTCGCCCATGCGTTCAAGGATACGAATTTCGCCATGGTCAGTCCGCGCCCGAACAATGTGAAAGCTATTGGAGCCAAGATCGATGGCAGCAATCAGGGGAAACGGTTCTGCGGATGAATGCGGCATGCTGACGGTCTCATACATAAACGTCGACAATCGTGCCACGATCGAAGAGGTCTGCCAAACTTCAACGTGCAGTCAGACTGTTTCAGTCGATGGGCTGTAGTCTGGATCAATGAACCGAACCGATGAACTGTGCCCGCTCCGGCGTCCCGGGGTTGACGAATAATGTCTTGGGATTGCCCAGTTCATGCACCTTGCCTTGATGCATGAGCGCCTGCACATCGCCCACTTGGCGGCAAAGGGTGTCTCATAAGGCATCATGATCAGTGTCATGCCATCCTGGACCCGCTGCTTCCTGCTAAGGATTCTTGCCTAGGCTGAAAATCACTTAATCAACCTTGTCTTGATCTTAAAAGGAATACGGTTGGTGCTGGTTATTGGCACCAGCACGAGTCTGGTATCCAGCTTCTCGGCACCCGCTGTGCCGTGTCGATGTTGAGACCATGCGGATGAGGCATGCTGCTCCGTTCTAGTGCGCAGCTTCATTGAGAAGGGCAAAACAAGGCGTATTCGTACAGGCAGCCCGCTGATTTTCCGGCGGTCTGCCAAATGGTGTAATTGAGAGGCTTTAGCTGTCCCAATAAAGAGACTTAATGGCTTGTGCCTTCCTGTTAAGCGCTGGCAGGGCTATAGTGGTCGTTCTTTTTTTGTCGTTTCCGAATTCGGAGAAAGTCCATGAGCGAATACATCACCAACGTCAGCGATGCCAGCTTCGAGCAGGACGTGCTCAAGGCTGACGGTCCCGTGCTGGTCGACTACTGGGCCGAATGGTGTGGTCCCTGCAAAATGATTGCGCCGGTTCTGGATGAAATCGCCAAGGACTATCAGGGCAAACTGAAGGTTTGCAAACTCAACATCGATGAAAACCAGGATACCCCGCCGAAGTATGGCGTACGTGGTATCCCGACGCTGATGCTGTTCAAGAACGGCTCCGTTGAAGCCACCAAGGTGGGCGCACTGTCCAAATCCCAGCTGGCGGCATTCCTCGATAGCAATATCTGATTTTATTGCTTTCGATCAAAGGCCCTGCGTTTAGCGGGGCTTTTTGTTATTTAGCACTAGACGTGCTGTCTAGCGGGGTGCTACATTCGATCTCGCAACGACACAAACGCGTGTCGCCCTCTGCATGCCTTCGCCGATTCTCTTATTAGAATAACCAACGCGATCCTGTCGTTAGCCGCGGCGAGGCCTCTCAAGCCAAAAAGATTCTTACTCCCTCCTTTTCTCAGTTAGCAACGTCTATGAACCTTACCGAACTCAAGCAAAAGCCAATCACGGAACTGTTGGAAATGGCGGAAGCCATGGGCCTGGAAAACATGGCTCGCTCCCGCAAGCAGGACGTGATTTTCTCTCTGCTGAAAAAACACGCAAAAAGCGGTGAAGAGATTTCCGGTGATGGCGTGCTGGAGATTCTGCAGGATGGCTTCGGCTTCCTGCGTAGTGCGGACTCCTCCTACCTGGCCGGCCCCGACGATATCTACGTCTCTCCCAGTCAGATCCGCCGTTTCAATCTACGCACCGGTGATACCATCATCGGCAAGATTCGCCCGCCGAAAGAAGGTGAGCGTTACTTCGCGCTGCTCAAGGTCGATACCATTAACTATGATCGACCCGAGAATGCGAAGAACAAGATCCTGTTCGAAAACCTGACGCCGCTGTTCCCCAACAAGCGCCTGACGATGGAAGCCGGTAATGGCTCCACCGAAGACCTCACCGGCCGAGTGATCGACCTGTGTGCGCCGATTGGCAAGGGCCAGCGTGGTCTTATCGTCGCTCCGCCAAAAGCGGGCAAGACGCTGATGCTGCAGAACATCGCCAGCAACATCACCCGTAACAACCCCGAGTGCCACCTGATCGTTCTGCTGATCGACGAGCGCCCGGAAGAAGTAACCGAAATGCAGCGTACCGTGCGCGGCGAAGTAGTGGCGTCCACCTTTGACGAGCCGCCAACCCGCCACGTACAGGTTGCCGAAATGGTGATCGAGAAGGCCAAGCGCCTGGTCGAGCACAAGAAAGACGTGGTGATTCTGCTGGACTCTATTACCCGTCTGGCGCGTGCCTACAACACCGTGATCCCGAGCTCCGGCAAGGTACTAACCGGTGGTGTGGATGCCCATGCGCTCGAAAAGCCCAAGCGTTTCTTCGGAGCGGCACGTAACATCGAAGAAGGCGGTAGCCTGACCATCCTGGCAACAGCCCTGGTCGATACCGGCTCGAAGATGGACGAGGTCATCTACGAAGAATTCAAGGGTACCGGTAACATGGAGCTTCAGCTGGATCGCAAGATCTCCGAGAAGCGCGTATTCCCCGCTATCAACATCAATCGCTCCGGCACCCGCCGCGAAGAGTTGCTGACCGGTGAGGAAGAGCTGCAGCGCATCTGGATTCTGCGCAAGATCCTGCATCCGATGGAAGAGATCGGTGCCATCGAGTTCCTGCTCGATAAGTTGCGTCAGACCAAGACCAACGACGAGTTCTTCGACTCGATGAAGCGCAAGTAAGACTGAAAAGGCCGGGGTTTCCCGGCCTTTTCACATCCTGGGCAGGCTTTTCATTTTCGAAAAGGGGGCCAGGAGCGGTACACTTTCCGCTTCATTCTCTGCCGAGATACCTCCCGCTATGCAATACCGCGACCTTCGCGACTTCATCCGCGGCCTGGAACAGCGTGGCGAGCTGAAGCGCATCCAGACCCCCGTCTCGCCCAACCTCGAAATGACCGAAGTGTGTGACCGTACCTTGCGTCGCAAGGGGCCGGCTCTGCTGTTCGAAAATCCGACCGGATATGACATGCCTGTGCTAGGCAACCTGTTTGGCACACCTGAGCGGGTTGCGATGGGCATGGGTGCAGAAGATGTCGGTGAACTGCGCGAGATTGGCAAGCTGCTGGCATTTCTGAAGGAGCCGGAGCCGCCCAAGGGATTGAAGGATGCCTGGTCAAAGCTGCCGATCTACAAGAAGGTCATCAGCATGGCGCCCAAGGTGATGAAGGACGCCCCTTGCCATGAGGTGATCGAAGAGGGCGAGGCGGTTGATCTGTCCCGCTTGCCGATCCAGCACTGCTGGCCGGGCGATGTCGGTCCGTTGATCACCTGGGGCCTGACCGTTACCAAAGGACCGAACAAGGAACGGCAGAACCTGGGTATCTACCGTCAGCAGGTCATTGGTCGCAACAAGGTCATCATGCGCTGGCTTAGCCATCGTGGCGGCGCCCTGGATTTTCGTGAATGGTGCGCCAAGTATCCAGGCAAGCCCTATCCCGTGGCGGTAGCCCTGGGTGCAGATCCGGCAACGATTCTGGGCGCTGTTACGCCGGTTCCGGATACGCTGTCCGAATATGCATTTGCTGGCCTTCTGCGTGGCAGCCGTACCGAGTTGGTGAAATGCATCGGCAGCGACCTGCAGGTTCCAGCCAGCGCCGAGATCATTCTGGAAGGCTTCATCTATCCCGGCGAGATGGCTGATGAGGGGCCTTACGGTGACCATACCGGCTATTACAATGAAGTAGACCGCTTCCCAGTGTTTACCGTCGAGCGTATCACTCGCCGCCGTGACGCGATCTACCACAGTACCTATACCGGACGTCCGCCGGATGAGCCGGCTATTCTTGGTGTGGCATTGAACGAAGTGTTCGTGCCGATCCTGCAAAAGCAGTTTCCTGAGATCGTTGATTTCTATCTGCCGCCGGAAGGGTGCTCCTACCGCATGGCTGTGGTCACCATGAAAAAGCAGTACCCAGGCCATGCCAAGCGGGTAATGCTGGGCGTCTGGAGCTTCCTGCGCCAGTTCATGTACACCAAGTTCGTGATCGTGACCGATGATGACATCAACGCACGGGACTGGAACGATGTGATCTGGGCTATCACGACCCGCATGGACCCTAAGCGCGACACCGTGATGATCGACAACACGCCCATCGACTATCTGGATTTCGCTTCGCCGATTTCGGGCCTGGGCTCGAAGATGGGGTTGGATGCTACCAACAAGTGGCCCGGAGAGACCAACCGGGAATGGGGGCGGGCTATCGTCAAGGACGAAGCCGTGGTCAAGCGGGTCGATGAAATCTGGTCCAGCCTGGGGATCGATTGATGGATACTGTTGGCCCGACGGGGATAAGTTGCGCACGTTGTGCGTCGAACGCTATGCATACAGAGGAATTTGCAGGCATGGGATTCGTGCAGAGCTATCCCCAGACATCCACTTCCATTCACAAGGCGTCCTGAGATGAAGGTCACGCTACGTCCCTCCGGGGCGGTACTCGAGACGTTACCTGGCGAGCGCATCCTGGATGCGGCACACAGACTGGGGTATGAGTGTCCGCACAGCTGCCGCAACGGTAATTGCCATGTCTGTGCAGCCTTGTTGATCGAAGGGCGGGTCAGGCAGCAGAACGATGTCATCGACCACGGTGAGATTTTTGTCTGCCTGGCCGAGCCGCTCGAAACATGTGAGTTGCATTGGGATGGAGTGTTGGCGCCGGGCGAGCTTCCAGTAGGCACCTTTGCCTGTCAGGTCCTGGCATGTGAGGATGTGGGCGGAGATGTACGCCGTGTCCGGCTGCTGGCTCCAGCAGGCAAGCCCCCGCGCTATCACGCTGGACAATACCTGATGCTTGAGCGGGACGATGGCAAGCAGTCGGCCTTTTCGCTGGCATCCGCACCGCATCAGGGGCGTGAGCTGGAGTTGCATATTCTGACGCGTGAAGAGAGCAGTCAGGCGATTATTCAGCAGCTTGAGCGAGAACGCATGGTGCGCGTCCAGCTGCCTTTTGGCGATGCGCATCTGGCCGATCTGCCTCCAGGCCCGCTTGTTCTGATCGCGGCCGGAACGGGAATGGCACAAATGCACAGCCTCATCGAGGATTGCCGTGCGCGCGGCTTCGATCAACCCCTGCACCTGTATTGGGGCGTGCGTCATCCCGATGACTTCTATGCATTACCCCATTGGGAAGAGTGGGAGCAGGACCCCCGTCTTCACTTGAACAAGGTAGTAAGTGACCTGTGTGGGTGGGAGGGACGTTGTGGCCTCTTGCATGAAGCGGTGCGAGAGGACTTCACCGATATGAAGTCACTCCACGTGTATGCCAGTGGGTCGCCTGCCATGGTTTATGCCACATTGGATGCGCTGGTCGAAGGTGGGATGGATCCTCACCAAATGTGGGCCGACGTGTTCGCCTATGCGCCAAGAGAGGCGCTGGGGTTGTAAGCCGGACCGATCCAGCCCGCAGCTGGATCGGTCCGCTACCCTAACTCAATACCGGGTTTTTATGGCGCAGCGTCAAGGCCAGGAACACAATGGCCAATATGCATGACGCGACCAGCAGCATGAAGCCGCCGTCCCAGCCGTACAGGTCCACTGTGTAGCCAACCAGTGCGTTGGCGGCTACCGAGCCCCCCAGGTAGCCGAACAGGCCGGTAAAGCCGGCAGCTGTCCCGGCGGCTTTCTTGGGCACCAGCTCCAGGGCCTGCAAACCGATCAGCATCACCGGGCCGTAGATCAGAAAGCCAATGGCGATCAGTGCGAACATATCGACCATGGGATTTCCTGGCGGGTTGAGCCAGTAAACCACGGTGCCGACTGCCACCAGAGCCATGAACACTACACCGGTGGCGCCACGATTGCCCTTGAACAGTTTGTCCGATAGCCAGCCGCACAGCAGCGTGCCGGGAATACCGGCCCACTCATACAGAAAGTACGCCCAGGATGATTTGTCCACCGTGAAATGCTTGGCTTCCTTCAGGTAGGTAGGCGCCCAATCCAGCACGCCGTAACGCAGCAGATAGACGAATACGTTGGCCAGTGCGATGTACCAGAGCATGCGGTTTTTCAGCACGTATTTGACAAAGATTTCCTTTGTACTGAATTCGCGTTCATGGCTCTCGTCGTAGCCTTCCGGGTAGTCCTGCTTGTATTCCTCGATAGGTGGCAACCCACAGGACTGCGGCGTATCGCGCATGGTCAGGAACGCGAAAACTGCAACACCCAGCGCTACGGCCGCCGGAACGTAGAAGGCTGAGTGCCAATCATTGAACCAGCCGAGCCCCAGCAGAAACAGCGGGCCAATCAGACCACCGCCTACGTTATGGGCAACGTTCCAGACCGAGACCACGCCGCCGCGTTCCTTCTGGGACCACCAATGCACCATGGTTCGCCCACTGGGTGGCCAGCCCATCCCCTGCGCCCAACCATTGATAAAAAGCAGAATGAACATGATGGTCACGCTTGAGGTTGCCCAATGTGCGAAACCGAAAATGAACATCACGCCCGCCGAGACCAGCAGGCCGAAGGGCAGAAAGTAGCGGGGATTCGAGCGGTCGGACACCATGCCCATGAGGAATTTGGAAAGACCATAGGCGATGGCAACGGCCGATAACGCAATACCCAGCTCTCCTCGGCTGTAGCCTTCCTCTACCAAGTAGGGCATCGCCAGAGAAAAGTTTTTGCGCAGCAGGTAATACCCGGCATAACCGATGAAGATACCGGCAAAGATTTGCCAGCGCAGGCGTTTGTAAGCAGGATCGATGCGATCGGAAGGCAGGCGCGCCGTATGCGGGGCCGGACGAAAAATACCAAGCATTTGAGCTCCGAAGATCGTTGTTTTTATGAGAAGAGACGTGCAGGGCAAATATTACAGTTTCATTTCAGAAAAATGACCGATACCGCTGTGCGATAAACGAAAATAAACGCTCGCAAAAATGTTGCTTTCCGAACCTATAGGTCCTAATGCCCGTTCAGTCACAGGTTGTGACGTGTGAACTGAACGCGGTTGGCGTTCTATAAGGGGATGCGTATGCTGCCCCGCCGGACCGCACTTGACCGCACGTGATGGGTCTCAACCATAACCGCCTGTGTTCTGATCGTTATGCCCACCTGGAAGCGCTACGTATCACGTCTGGTTGATCTCGCTACCGTCCTGATCAACCGTTATCCACGCCTGATTGCCCTGGCAGGCTTTGTTTCGGGTGTGTGCAGCTTTCTGCTGGTTGATCGCCAGCATGGCTTTGCCAAGGTAATGGCCATCGTAATGTTGGCCAGCTGGTTATGGCTGATGGTTGAGAACGTGCTGCGTCAGTGGGTGACTAGGCGGTTTGGCTGGAACCTGCCCCCTGGGCTGTTTCGCTACGCAACCCAGATGATTCATCAGGAAAGCCTGTTTTTTGTCCTGCCGTTCCTGTTTGTCACAACCACCTGGAACAGCGGACAGGCCATCTTTACCGGCCTGCTGGCCGCCATGGCTGTCGTATCGATTGTCGACCCGCTGTACTACAAAGCGCTGTCGAGCCGGCGCTGGATCTTTCTGGGCTATCACACGCTGACGTTGTTTGCCGTTCTGCTTACGTCCCTGCCCATCATCCTGCAACTGACCACCACGCAGAGCTACCGGCTGGCATTAGGCGTGGCGGTGTTGTTGTCGTTTCCAAGCATTCTTGTGGCGCTCTCGATCCGACGCCTGTGGCAATGGCCTGTCGTGCTTGGCCTGAGCCTGATGGTGGGAGGCCTAGGATGGGTACTGCGCACCTGGGTGCCGCCCGCCACGCTGTGGCTGACCGATGTAGCGGTTACCAGCAGCTTTGACAACCTCAAGCGCGAACCGGGTAAGAGTCTGAAGGAAATCAGTGCTGTCCAGCTGCGTTCACAAGGTCTCTATGCCTATACGGCCATCAACGCGCCCCGTGGGCTGAGTGAGCGGATTTACCATGTCTGGCTGCATAATGGGGATGAGGTCGACCGTATCCCACTCGAGATCAGCGGAGGCCGCGAGGCTGGCTACCGGGCCTGGACACACAAGCAGAACTTCCCGAGTGATGTGGCCGGCCGATGGCAGGTACAGATCATAACCGAGGATGGGCAGATGATCGGCACCTTGCGCTTCGAGGTAACGCCCTAACGGCTATTTGGGCATGTAATGCAACTGCCAACGCCTGGGAATCCATAGGGATGCCAGGCCGATCAGGGCCGCCCAAGCGCTGCTGACAAAGAGAGCCTTGAGGCCAAGGTGGTGTTGGAGCCATGCGCCCATTGTGGCGCCGGCTAGCATGCCGCCCCACGGAATCGCTTGCATCAGCCAGCCTGAGTGGCGCTCACCCAGCAGCCAGCGTCCCAGGCCTCGTCCCAGTCGTGAAAGTGCACCCGTAACATAGGTCAGCCCAATGGACTGCCCGTTCACCTGTTCCACGGCGGCGTTGATCATGCCCATGGCGAGCACGGCGGCTACAAGAGGTAGCAAGACTGAACCAGGAAGACCGCCGGTGCACCAGCCCGCCGCGGCCAACAAGGCCGATGTCAGCAGCAGGAGAGGCAACGCCCGACGGCCGCTCACGCGCACCACGACAATTCCGAGTGCATTGCCGAGGACAAACAGGGCGACAATCAGGAACAGCCGCAAGAGGGTGGTGCTGTCGCCCAAGGCAACGGCTACGGCCAGTCGCGTCGTATTGCCGCTCATGAAGGATACGTAGTCACCAGCCGACAAGAAGCCAATGGCATCTGTCATGCCAGCCAGGATCGACAAGGCGGCAACCAGTACCAGCCCTACACGGCGATGCCGATGCATGCTCAGGTAGAGAGGTTGGGTGTGAGCGTCTGCTGATGAAAGGTCAAGCGTGAGGCAGGTGCTATCCTGTTGTTTCAAAGCGCCATCCTGGGCGGAACCTGTCCGCGACAACTAAAGAGGCTGTTTTTATAGTCTGTCATATTCGGGTGGTTGCCCATCTGAATCCTATGGCTTCAGAAATGCACCGTTTAGTCGATAAGCTGTGACAGGCATAGCTATCGGTTGGCTATGCACCACTCTTTTTGTTCGAGGAATTGCCCCGTGAAAGCCCTGCTTGCGTTCGTACTTGCTTTCTCACTCGCTCTGCCAGCCTGGGCGGAGGAAAAAAAGGAGGCCGAAGAGGGCGCCCCGCAACCCAACTACATCAACCTGACGCCCGCACTGGTCGGTAATTACGGCTCTGGTCCAAAGCTCAAGTACTACAAGGCCGATATTGCCCTGATGACGATGAGCAAGGAAGACTCGGCGCGCGTGTCCTTTCATGAGCCTTTGATCCGCAATCAGCTCATCATGCTGTTCGAGCAGCAGACCGATGAGACCCTGACCGGTGCCGACGCCCGTGAAGCGCTGCGTCAGGCGGCGCTCAAGCAGGTCCAGGACATCATCAATAGCGAAGAAGGCAAACCAATGGTCGAGGACCTGTTGTTCAACAACCTGATCGTTCAGCCCTAAGTCATCGGCAGGCCAGGATGGCCTGCCATTCTTCGTCAGTTACTGGCATGACTGACAGGCGGCTGCCCTTTTGCAGCAATGCAAAACTGCTCAGGGCAGCCACCTCGCGCAGACGCGCCAGTGAAATGACCTGATCGAATACCTCGACAATACTGACGTCGCGGGCAATCCAGGGGTTTTTCTCCAGGGTGGCTTTCGACGAATGGTATGGGCTTTTCGGATCCAGCGCGGTCGGATCAGGAAAGGGATCATTTTCTATGCGGCCAATGCCGGCTACGCCTGGTTCGGGGCAGCTGGAGTGGTAGAACAGAAAGAGATCCCCGGCAGCCATGGCCCGCATGAAGTTGCGTGCCTGATAGTTACGAACGCCATCCCAGCGCCCACTGCCGAGGCGTTGCAAGTCATGGATGGAAAACTCATCGGGTTCCGATTTCATCAGCCAATAAGGCACGAAGATTGCTCCTGGCAAAACGGTTCTGGACTTTCTGACGGTTGGTTGACGCAACGTTTGCGTCAGAAAACTGGTTAGCGCAGAATGCCGCGGTTTTTGAGTAGCCGTACGGCCTGGCATATAAACAGGTCGGCGGTGTCGTTAATTATGCCAATGAAGGGGTAGGCACATAGATGAAACGCAAGCCGGACTTGCTTTGGGTACTGGTCGCGCTGTTTAGCTTGGGCGTTGTGACGACAGGCTATACCCAAAGTCTCTGGGAAAAGCAGCAGGACAATTCACCGTCCGCTCATGTGATTCAGCAAGTGTCTCGCTGAATCTTCGCAACGCGCTGTGGAATACCCTGCGTTGTAGTTTGGCGCAGGGTTCAGGCCTTCTCTTCCTTCCCGTACCATCCCTTATCCGTCACGGTTGCCTTCATCGGCACATCCCAACTGGCCAGGGCCAGCTGATCCACCTTCTGACATTCGTGGGCCAATCCTAACAATTTAGGTGAGCGCCAGGCGATGCGACGTTTGAGATAAGCCAGGCTCCGATCATAAAAGCCGCCACCCATACCCAGGCGACCGCCCTGTGCGTCGAATCCTACCAACGGCATCAGAATCAGATCGAGTGTCCAGGGTTTGCGCTGCTGTAGCCGATTCGGTCTGGGTTCGACGATCCTGAAGCGATTGCGCACCCAGCGCTCGTGGGAGCGGACACGCTGAAAATGCATACGCGTGGCTGGCCAACGGCTCAATACAGGCAAGAAGGTGGCCTTGCCGCGGCGCTGGGCTGTTCGAAGCAGCGGACGCGGGTCGATTTCACCGTCATTGGGAAGATAAAAGGCAATCTGCCGGGCACGGCGAAACAAGGGATGATGACTGAGCTGACGATGCAGCTGTCGAGCAGCCTGCTTTTGCTCGGTAGGGCTCAAGGCCCGACGTTTCTGACGCAGGAGTCGACGCAGGGCCGGACGAGAATGATCAGAAGCTTTGATCATGAGTGAAGGTAGCTCCCCGGAATGCCGCTGCCGGTGTAGCCCTTGAACCCGAGAGTTCAAGGTGGGAGAAGTCGTGGGCCATTAGGCTTTCCGGCGTGCGGACATGCACACAAGCCCAGCGAGCGACCCCCGTGGTGTTGCTTATCGGCTCAGGGACATGACCGACTGGCAAACACACCAGAGAGTGTGTCCAGTATACCCCTTCGCCACGAGAATCAAACCCCCCGTTCGTCCTGCTCTGTTGTCAGAGCCCGGTCGACACGGTCCAGCAGGTCGCGAACGCGCTCGCGCGTGCTGCTGACTTCGAAGTTCACGCCATCCTGGCGATGCAGCAGGTCGTGGGTGATATTGAGGGCTGCCATGACCGCAATGCGGTCGGCGCCAATCACTTTGCCGCTGGCACGGATTTCTCGCATCTTGCCGTCGAGGTAGCGCGCAGTGGTTTCAAGATTGGCGCGCTCGTCCGGTGGACAGCTGATGCAGTAGTCCTTGTCGAGGATGTGGACGGTGACGGTGTCGGTGCTCATGAGTCCTGCTCCAGGGCTTTCAGGCGTAAAATCATCGCTTCGACCTTATGTCGAGCCAAATCGTTCTTTTCGATTAGCTTGGCGCGTTCTTCTCGCCAGCCACGCTCATGGGCGCGCAGCTGGCGATTCTCTTTCCTAAGCTGTTCGATGTGTTCGAGCAGTTGCTCAATTTTATCGGTCAGTACTTGGAGATCGTTTTCGATCGAGGACTCGCGCATGGATGGCTGCTGCTCCGAGCTATAC
The DNA here is from genome assembly GCF_030403525.1 of Pseudomonas sp. WAC2. Classification (NCBI taxonomy): domain Bacteria; kingdom Pseudomonadati; phylum Pseudomonadota; class Gammaproteobacteria; order Pseudomonadales; family Pseudomonadaceae; genus Pseudomonas; species Pseudomonas sp. WAC2. The sequence goes on along the minus strand of NZ_JAUEPD010000003.1, from coordinate 10,814 downwards.
AAGGTTGGCCGGTAACAAGGTCAACGCGTAGGATACAAGGTTCATTCTAGCCATCACGTCGACTAACGACCATAGCCATCCATGACGAGTACATCATCTGCATACGCCGCGTTCACACAATTATTGAGCGAAGCGGCTCTTCCTGTCTCCCCGGCCGAGCTTCATGGCCATCTGATGGGCCGTATCTGCGCCGGCGCCGGGTTTGACGAATCCGACTGGCTCGTCGCCGCTACCGACCTCCTGGGCGGGGCGCCGAGTGACCGCCTGAAGTCAGCATTGATAGGGCTTCTGGGCATGGTACAGCAGGAATTCGCCACCAACGAAGTGGCCATCGTGCTGCTCCTGCCAACCGACGAAGCGCCGCTCAAGGAGCGCCTGGCCGCTATGGCGCAATGGTGCCAGGGCTTCCTGTCCGGCTTTGGGCTGGCCAGTCGTACGGCGGAGCTGTCCAACGAAGCCAAAGAAGTTTTGCAGGATCTTGCCGCCATCGCGCAGGTGCAGGACACGCTCGAGGAGTCCGAGGAGGGCGAAAACGATTACATGGAGGTCACCGAGTATCTTCGTGTGGCGCCTGTCATTCTTTATAGCGAGTACGGCAAGAATCCTTCGCCTGCACCCAAGCCTTCAATCCATTGAGGATTGACCCGGCGGGCGAGGGCGAGCTTTCCGTTAAGGAGTTCGCATGATCCGCATTCCGAAGGCCGAGTTCGCCCGTCGGCGTCGAGCGCTCATGGCCGAGATGGCGGCGGGCAGTATTGCGATATTGCCCGCCGCACCCGTGCGTGTGCGTAACCGCGATATTGAATATGCCTACCGTCAGGACAGTGACTTTCAATACCTGACCGGCTTTCCCGAGCCGGATGCCGTCATGGCGTTGATTCCGGGGCGGGAGCACGGTGAGTACGTGCTGTTCTGCCGGGAGAAGGATCCTGTCCAGGAGATGTGGACGGGCCCGCGCGCCGGTCAGGAAGGCGCGATTCGTCAATACGGGGCTGACGATGCCTTTCCCATCAGCGACATCCACGACATCCTGCCGGGGCTGATCGAAGGGCGGGAGCGGGTCTATTACGCCATGGGCTCAAACCCGGATTTCGATCGCCAGTTACTGGACTGGATCAACCTGATCCGCGCCAAGGCCAACCAGGGGGCACAGCCACCCAAGGAGCTGATTGCACTTGATCCTCTCCTGCATGAGGCCCGTCTCTTCAAGACCGCGGCTGAGATTAAGGTGATGCGTGAGGCGGCAAGTGTGTCGGGTGATGCTCATATTCGGGCCATGCAGGCCTGTCGGCCGGGGCTCAGGGAGTATCATCTGGAGGCGGAGCTTGATTATGCGTTTCGCAAGGGCGGGGCGCGGATGCCAGCCTACGGTTCCATCGTCGCTTCCGGCCGCAACGCCTGTATCATGCACTACCAGCAGAACGATGCGCTGCTCAAGGACGGCGATCTGGTGTTGATCGACGCCGGCTGCGAGATCGACTGCTACGCCAGTGACATTACCCGTACCTTTCCGGTCAATGGTCGGTTTTCGCCTGAACAGAAGGCTATCTACGAGATCGTGCTGGCAGCCAACGAGGCGGCTTTTGCCTGCATTGCGCCCGGGCGCCATTGGGACGAGGCCCATGAGGTCACGGTCCGTATCATTACGGAAGGGCTGGTTGATCTTGGCCTGTTGCGGGGCGAGATCAATACCCTGGTCGAAGAGGGCGCGTATCGTGATTTTTACATGCATCGGGCCGGACACTGGCTGGGGCTGGATGTACACGACGTTGGCGACTATCGCATCGGTGATCAGTGGCGGATGTTGGAGCCGGGCATGACCATGACGGTTGAGCCGGGCATTTACGTGGCGTCAGACAATCTACGCGTAGCGAAGAAATGGCGGGGCATTGGCGTCCGTATCGAGGATGATGTCGTGGTCAACCGCCACGGCTGCGAAATTTTGAGCCGCCACGTACCCAAGGCGGTCGATGAGATTGAACGATTGATGGCTGATGCCCGTGGCGCTTCGGCGTCCGACGCGGCCGTGTAAGGAGAGAAGACATGCAGCGCTGCACGGTGGCAATCATTGGTGGCGGATTGGTAGGCGCCAGCCTGGCCCTGTCGCTTCAGGAGCTGGCAAGGGCGCGTGGCTGGAAGATCGTGATGGTCGAGCCCTTCGCGCCGGGTGATGCCTTTCAGCCCAGCTATGATGCCCGCTCCTCGGCGCTGTCCTATGGCTCGCGTCTGATTTACGAACGGCTGGGCGTATGGAAGGCCCTGGCCGAGCGCGCCGAGGCGATCAAACACATCCATGTCTCGGATCGTGGACGCTTTGGTGCAGCTCGCCTAGATGCCACCGAGCAGCGCGTTGATGCGCTGGGCTACGTCATCGAGAATGCCTGGCTGGGGCATTGCCTGTGGCACGCCCTGGACCGTGACATCATCGAGTGGCGTTGTCCTGCCGAGGTTCGTCGTCTGGTTGCAGGGCCGGATGGCTATACACTGACCCTGGATGATGACAGTGAGTTGACCTGCGATCTGGCGGTTCTGGCCGATGGCGGCCGCTCGGCGCTGCGCGAGCAGCTGAGCATTCATGTGGAACAGACGACCTATGACCAGACGGCCCTGATTGCCAATATCACCCCGGGTGATCCGCATCAGGGCTGGGCCTTCGAGCGCTTTACCGATACCGGGCCGCTGGCCCTGCTGCCGCTGCCTGAAAACCGCTGCGCCCTGATCTGGACCCGCCCGCAGGCTGATGCAGAACGGCTGGCCGCGATCGATGAGCGATCGTTTCTGGCTGAGCTGCAACAGGCTTTCGGCTATCGACTGGGCACATTCCGGCAGGTAGGCGTACGCCACAGTTATCCGCTGACCCTGATCAAGTCGCAGGAGCAGGTAAGGCCACACCTTGTGGTGCTAGGCAATGCCGCCCATAGTCTGCATCCGATCGCCGGACAGGGTTTCAACCTGTCGCTACGGGATGTGTCCGCGTTGGCTGAAGCACTGGAAAACAGCGAAGCCAAGCCCGGTGACTTTGCAACCTTGCAACATTACCTGGAGGGTCAGCGTCTTGATCAGCAGCTGACCATCGGTTTCTCCGACCAGGTAACGCGGCTGTTTTCCAATGGCAATCCGTGGCTGGCGGCGGGGCGTAATGCCGGGCTGATCGGCCTGGAACTATGGCCCTCTGCAAAGGGGACGTTTGCCCGTCAGGCAATGGGACTCGGGACACGCCCGGCCCATGCCCTGTTTTGATCATTCCTGTCCTGTTAGGTCCATAACCGCTGCAAAGGAGCTTTGACCGTGGAAACCCAAGTAGACATCGCGATTGTCGGTGCCGGCATGGTGGGTAGCGCCCTGGCGCTGGCATTGGAGGGCAGCGGCCTGAAGGTGCTCCTCCTGGACCGCGGTCCGATGACGGTAAAGCCCTTCGACTCCGCCCAGCCCTTTGCGGCGCGTGTCAGTGCCTTGTCCGAAGCCAGCCGACGTATCCTGCAAAACCTCGGGGCCTGGGAGGGTATTGCCTCTCGCCGTACCAGTCCCTATCGACGCATGCATGTCTGGGACGGCTCAGGCACCGGTGCCATTGATTTTACCGCCAGTAGCGTTCATGCCGATGTGCTGGGACATATCATTGAAAACCGTGTCATTCAGGATGCGCTGATGGAGCGCTTGCAGGCCTCCAGTGTCCAGCTGATGCCTGACGCCCGCATGGAGCTGTTGCGTCATTCTGGTGACGATTGGCTGATTCAGCTGGCTGGCGGGCAGGCCGTCCGTACCTCGCTGGTCATTGCGGCGGATGGTGCCCACTCGGCGGTACGGCGTCTGGCCGGTGTCGAGACGCGGGAGTGGGATTATCTGCATAACGCCATCGTGACCAGTGTCCGCTGCGCGCATCCCCACCAGAAAACCGCCTGGCAACGCTTTACGGACGATGGCCCGCTGGCGTTCCTGCCTCTGGATCGCGAGGGGGACTTACATTGGTGCTCGATCGTCTGGTCCTGCACGCCCAAGGAAAGCGAGCGGTTGATGGCGATGGACGACAATGCATTCTGCGCCGCATTGGGTCGTGCATTTGAAAACCGACTGGGCGCGATCGAGCAGTCCGATCCGCGCGTCTGTATTCCGCTGCGCCAGCGCCATGCCAAGCGTTATGTCGAGCCGGGGCTGGCTCTGATTGGCGATGCCGCCCACGTTATTCACCCGTTGGCCGGGCAGGGGGTGAACCTGGGCTTTCTGGACGCCGCTGTCCTGGCTGAGGTCCTGCTGCATGCGCACAAGCGGGGCGAACATTTGGCCGATGTGCGTGTGTTGAGCCGCTATGAGCGCCGTCGCATGCCGCATAACCTTGCCATGATGGGCGCGATGGAAGGCTTTCAGCGCCTGTTCCAGAATGACAGTCTGGCTGTGCGCTGGCTGCGTAACACCGGTCTCAAGCTGGTCAACGATCACTTTGAGGCGAAGGCTGTCTTTGTCCGTCAGGCATTGGGCCAGACCGGCGATCTGCCAACATTGGCCCGTGTCTGATAAGGGTAATGACACAACTCGACACATTTGTTGAGACGGCTCGATAGGCGAGAGTCTTTATCATTTGCACCTGTCTTTCAGGGAGGTGCTTTACATGCCGTTTCGCAAAGTGGTTGCTGCGTGTGCAGTGTGGCTAACGGCTGGGGTCACCCAGGCGGCTGATGAGGTGGTGGTCTACTCATCGCGAATCGATGAGCTGATAAAGCCTGTGTTTGATGCCTACACCCAGCAGACCGGCGTAAGCGTCAAGTTCATCACCGACAAGGAAGCGCCCCTGATGGCCAGGATCAAGGCAGAGGGTGCCAACACGCCAGCCGATCTCCTGATCACCGTCGATGCCGGCAACCTCTGGCAGGCCGAGCAGATGGGTATCCTGCAACCGATGCAGTCGGCCATCATTGACCAGAATATTCCATCACAGTACCGCTCCTCGACGGGGCGCTGGACAGGGCTCACGCTCCGGGCGCGAACCATTGCGTATGCACCGGACCGCGTTTCCGAGGACGAGCTGAGTACCTATGAAGCCTTGGCTGGCCCGGAATGGGAGGGCCGCCTGTGTCTGCGTACCGCCAAGAAGGTATACAACCAATCGCTGACGGCTACCCTGATCGAAGCCCATGGCGCCGCCAAGACTGAAGAAATCCTGGCGGGCTGGGTACGCAACCTGTCTACCAGCGTTTTCCCGGACGATAACGCCGTGTTGCAGGCTATCGATGCAGGGCAGTGCGATGTGGGTATCGTGAACACCTATTACTACGGCCGGATGCACAAGCAGAACCCTGATTTGGGCGTGAAGCTGTTCTGGCCCAACCAAGACGACCGTGGCGTGCACGTGAATCTGTCGGGTGTTGGCCTGACGCAGCATGCGCCTCATCCAGAAGCCGCCAAGGCATTGGTCGAATGGATGACCGGCCCAGACGCACAGGCACTGTTTGCCGGTATCAACCAGGAGTACCCGGCCAACCCGAGCGTACCGGCTTCGGCAGAGGTTGCCAGCTGGGGCCAGTTCAAGGCCGATACGATTCCTGTCGAGGTCGCAGGGCGGCGTCAGGCGGAAGCCATCAAGATGATGGACCGCGTCGGCTGGAATTGATATCCAGCGCACCGCTATCACGCGGTGCGCCCAGCCCTGACAGTTACGAATCTACTGCCATACCGTCCTGAGGCGATGCCTAGACCGCACGCCCTTGGACTGCTTTCAGGTATACCCCGTGTCTCATTTCGCTGCTCGCCGCTGGTATGTCATTGCTTTCATGGCAGCAGGTCTGGTGCTCATGCCACTGTGCGTGCTCCTGCTTAGCTGGCAGCACATCGATACCGAGATCTGGTCGCACCTGTGGAGTACGCAGCTGCCCCGCCTGCTAGGCAATACCGTGATGCTTCTGATTGGCGTTGGGGTGGGCGTCACACTGTTGGGGGTAAGCCTGGCTTGGCTGACCAGCCTTTGCGAGTTTCCAGGCCGACGTTGGCTGGATTGGGCCCTAATGTTGCCCTTTGCGATCCCGGCCTATGTATTGGCGTTCGTGTTCGTGGGGCTGCTGGATTTTTCTGGTCCCGTACAGAGCTTTCTGCGCGAGCTGTTTCACATGCGTCTGCGGTTTCCACCAGTGCGATCGACGGGCGGTGTCATCGTCGTCCTGGTGCTGGTGTTCTATCCCTACGTATATCTTTTGGCCCGCAGCGCCTTTCTGGCGCAGGGCAGAGGGCTTACAGAGGCAGCCCGCACACTGGGACTTTCGCCCTGGCAGGCCTTCTGGCGGATTGCTTTGCCAATGGCCTGGCCGGCCATTGGTGCTGGCCTGGCATTGGCCATCATGGAAACGCTGGCCGATTTTGGTGCCGTTTCGGTATTCAATTTCGACACGTTCACCACGGCAATCTACAAGACGTGGTATGGCTTTTTCAGCCTCTCCAGCGCGGCCCAGCTGGCCAGTCTGCTCCTGCTTGGGGTCGGTGTGGTGCTGCTGGGAGAGCGCAGGCTGCGTGGCGTAGCCCGGCCCGCCAATGAGCGGGCTCGTAGCGGCGCGCTGTATCGGCTGACAGGCTGGAAGGCAATCCTTGCCACGGGCTGGTGCAGCCTTGTTTTTGCCTGCGCCTTTGCCGTTCCGGTCGTGCAGCTGGTCGTCTGGTTCTGGCAGCGTGGCCGTTTCGATCTGGATGAGCGCTATGTCGGTTTGATCCTGCATAGCCTGGGGCTGGGGCTGATTGCCGCGCTGCTGGCCGTAGGCGTAGGGTTGCTGCTGGTGTTTGCTCGTCGTCAGGCGCCGCGCCGCACGGTTCGCTCCGCTATCGGGCTCGCCAACCTGGGCTATGCACTGCCGGGCTCGGTACTGGCGGTGGCTATCATGCTAGCCTTCAGTCTGCTGGACCGTGAGCTGATCGTGCCGATGTCTCAATGGCTGGGCGGTGCGGGCAAGCCGCTTCTGCTGGGAAGTCTGGGTGCGCTGCTGCTGGCTTATCTGATCCGCTTTCTGGCAGTCGCTTACGGGCCGCTGGAATCCGCTCTGGCGCGTATCCGGCGGTCGTTACCGGAGGCTTCCCGAAGCCTGGGTATCGGCGGACTGGGGCTGTTCATTCGTGTGTATCTTCCACTGCTGACGCCAGGAGCGCTGTCGGCTGCCTTGTTGGTCTTCGTGGATGTACTCAAAGAGATGCCCGCCACGCTGCTGATGCGCCCGTTCGGCTGGGACACACTGGCTGTACGGATCTTCGAGATGACCAGTGAGGGCGAATGGGCGCGTGCGGCGCTGCCGGCTCTGACGCTGGTCCTGGTAGGGTTGTTGCCGGTCATTGGACTGATTCGTCGTTCGGCACGGCACTGATCGCGTCTGCCGCGGTCTGTGTCTGCCATCAAGACAGACGGGAGAAATTCAAACGCCCGCTTGTCATCTCGAACGACTACAATGCCGGCCGCTGCAGCCAGCCGGACAACAAGGAGATCCCCATGGGACAGCGCACCCCGCTTTATGACTTGCATGTGGCCCTGGGCGCCAAGCTTGTGGATTTCGGTGGCTGGGATATGCCGCTGCACTATGGATCGCAAGTCGAAGAGCATCATCAGGTGCGGCGTGACTGTGGTGTGTTCGATGTCTCTCATATGACCATTGTCGATATCGACGGTGCGCAGGCTGAAAGCTATCTCTCCCGCCTGCTGGTCGGTGACGTGGCGCGTCTTTCCACGCCGGGCAAGGCGCTGTACTCCATCATGCTCAACGCCCATGGCGGCGTGGTGGACGATCTGATCCTGTATCGCCTCGAACAGGGCTATCGACTGGTTACCAATGCTTCGACTCGCGAAAAGGTGCTCATTTGGCTGGACGTGCAGTCCGAGGGGTACGCCGTTACCCTCACGCCCCGCCCGGAGCTGGCTATCCTGGCTATTCAAGGTCCAGAGGCCCGTGAAAAAGTTGCGGATGTAGTCTCGCCGGAACGCGCCGAGCTGATTCGCTCACTCAAGCCGTTCCAGGCCATGCCGGAAGGGCAATGGTTCATTGCCCGGACCGGCTATACCGGCGAGGACGGACTGGAGATCATCCTGCCTGCGGATGAAGTCGTCAGTTTTATGAATGAGCTAGTAGGGGCCGGAATAGGGCCGGTGGGGTTGGGGGCGCGCGATACGTTACGCCTGGAAGCCGGTTTGAACTTGTATGGTCATGAGATGGATGAGCATGTCTCTCCTCTGGCCTCCAATCTGGACTGGACCATTGCCTGGGCACCGGAAGGACGTGATTTCATTGGCCGCAAGGCCCTTGAGGAAGAGCGTGATGCCGGACCCCGCTCACGGCTGGTCGGCCTGGTACTGGAGGAGCGAGGTGTGTTGCGCGCGCATCAGGTGGTACGTATCGCCGGTTGTGGCGAAGGCGAGATCACCAGCGGCAGCTATGCGCCTACCCTGGGCAAGTCCATTGCGCTGGCCCGAGTACCGGTAGAGACAGGAGACCGGGCTGAGGTCGAGATTCGTGGGAAATGGCTGCCGGTGCGTGTGGTCAAGCCGTGTTTTGTACGTTTTGGCAAGACACTTATTTGAGCACGTTGACAGGTAATCGGCTATTTTGCGCTTTTTTCACGTCAGGCGTGGCGAGCAGACCATTCGACACGCTACGCTTGGGCTATAACGATTAGCCGATTGCCTTATAAGGAGCCGAACATGAGCACGATTCCCGCTGAACTTCGCTATGCATCCAGCCACGAGTGGGCCCGCCAGGAAAGCGATGGCACTATCACGGTCGGCATTACCGACCATGCCCAGGAGGCGTTGGGTGATGTTGTGTTCATCGAGCTGCCTGAAGTGGGCAAAACATTGGCGGCTGGTCAGGAAGCAGGCGTTGTGGAATCGGTAAAGGCGGCATCGGATATCTATGCACCGGTTTCCGGTGAAGTCATCGCTGTAAACGAGGCGCTGGCTGATGCGCCTGAGCAGGTCAATGCCGACGCCTACACGGCGTGGTTCTTCAAGCTCAAGCCCAGCGATACGGCTGAGCTGGACAAGTTGATGGATGCCGACGCCTATAGCGCCGCCAACGACTGATCCCATTCAAAGAAAAAGCCCCGCCGGGCGATTCCGGCGGGGCTTTTTCATGGCCGCATGGTTTTACTGCTGGGCCGTCAGGATCTTGGTCGCCAGGTCGATATCGCTGGCGGAGCTTCCTGGCGTTGCGTTGCGCATTTCGCGCAGGGCGGCTTCCAGGTAAGGACCGCGAATTTCACCATTGCTCGCGAGGAAGGCGCTGGCGTCGTCCTGGGTTGCAATGACCATCTTGTGGTCGTCACGGCTGCTCAGGTAGGTCGAGCCGGTTGTCGCTCCCGAGGTGGCGACATGACGCCAGAATTTGGCATCGGCCATAGCAGATCCGGCAGCAAACGGCAGCAGTACAAGGGGAACCAATGCAAACTTCTTGAGGCGCATAGCAACATCTCCTTCTAAAGGTTCCCTTTAGATAAGACGCGGGCCAAACGAGTTCCTTTGAAGGCAGAGTGCCTTCAAAGGACGTGAGCCGCTTGGCTTTCGAGCGGGTACTTGGTTCGAACTTTAGGGCGCCTGAATCATTTCGTGGATCTTGCTGGCCAATGCATCGATATCGAAGGGCTTGGTCAGCATGTCCATATCCTTGCCCAGGAATTGGCTACGGATCTCGGCATTCTTGGCATAACCGGTAATGAACAGGACTTTCAGATTCGGTCGGTGCTTGCGCGCCACCTCTGCCAGCTGGCGGCCATTCATGCCGGGCAGCCCCACATCACTTACTAGGAGATCGATTCGCTGGTCGCTCTGGAGGAGAGGAATGGCCTGTTCGGCATCGCCGGCCTCGAAGGCGGTGTAGCCAAGCTCGGACAGCACTTCGAGTACGATCATGCGTACCGCAGCCTCGTCCTCGACTACCAGTACCGTCTGGCCCTCCTGGGCGCGGGGCATTCCATGGGGTGTTTCGGTCACGAGAGTTTCCATTACAGGGTCGAGGTGGCGCGGCAACAACAAGGTGATGGCTGTTCCTCGTCCCACTTCACTATCGATCCGTACGTTTCCGCCGGATTGCTTGATAAAGCCGTAGATCATCGCCAGACCAAGCCCAGTACCTTGTCCAGAGGGCTTGGTGGTAAAGAACGGCTCGAATGCCTTGGTCATGACTTCGGGTGTCATGCCTTGGCCGGTATCTTTGACCTGGATACGAATGTAATCGCCCGGTTCGATGGTTTCACGTCGTGCCGTTTCGGCGTCCAGGGTAACATTTGAGGTCTCGATGCTCAGGTCACCGCCATCCGGCATAGCATCGCGCGCGTTGATGACCAGATTGAGCAAGGCATTTTCAAGCTGGTGGGCATCGCTGAATGCCATCCACAGCTCAGTGTCCAGGTGTGTTCGGATTTTGATCTGTTCGCCTACGGTGCGGACGAACAGATCACGCAGGGAATCGATAAGCTCGTTCAGATTGACCGGTTTCGTATCCAGGGTTTGACGACGGGCAAATGCCAGCAACCGATGGGTCAACGCTGAGGCTCGGTCGGCTGAGGCTGTGGCGGCATTGATGTAGCGATCCAGATCATCGGTACGACCACTGATGACACGCATGCGGATAAGATCGAGCGCTCCGACGATTCCGGTCAGCATATTATTGAAATCGTGTGCGATCCCACCGGTAAGCTGGCCGATGGCTTCCATCTTCTGAGACTGGCGCAAGGCCTCTTCCGCACGTTCACGCTCATAGATTTCCGTAATGAGTCGTGTATGGCTTTCGCCCAGTTCTTGCGTACGCTCGGCAATCTTGGCTTCCAGGGCATCGGTTGCTAGACGTGCCTCGGTAATG